>BAYV01000032.1 GCA_000710935.1 Iodidimonas nitroreducens
AAAATTTGGTGTGCAAACAGCCAGCCTCGTGGCGGTGGTCGGGGCTTTGGGCCTGGCCATCGGTTTGGCGCTTCAGGGCACTTTGGCCAATTTCGCGGCCGGGGTGATGCTGCTCATCTTTCGCCCGTTCAAGGTGGGGCAATATGTGGATGCGGGCGGCATTGCGGGCACGGCAAAAAGCATCAGCCTGTTTTCCACCGATCTCGATACCCCCGATAATATCCGCATCACCATCCCCAATGGCCAGATCTGGGGCCAATCGATCAGAAATTTCAATTTTCATGAAACCCGTCGGCTGGATATTCCCTGCGGCATTTCCTATGGCGATGATCTGGATCGGGCGATGGCGGTGATGGAGCGCACCATTTCAGCCGATCCCCGGGTGCTGGCCGATCCGGCGATCAATGTGCTGGTGGATGGGCTGGGCGATAGTTCGGTGAACCTGATCGCCCGTTTCTGGTGCGCTTCTGCTGATTATTGGCAATTGAAATGGGATATGACCAAGGCGGTCAAGCTGGCCTTTGATCGCGAAGGCATTGAAATTCCCTTTCCTCAGCGCATGGTGCATGTTGCTGGCGGTGCGCCTTTGCCAAAGTCTTCGCACACTGAAAAAGGGGCAGGGGCATGAGTCTTCTGTGGTTTTTGCTGATCGGTCTGGCCGCCGGGTTCATCGCGGGCAAGCTGATGCGCGGCGCGGGTTTTGGGCTTTTGGGCAATCTGCTGGTGGGGGTCATCGGGGCGGTGCTTGGCGGCTTCCTCTTTGGGCTTTTGGGCCTTCAGGCTTATGGCCTGTTGGGCAATCTGGTGGTCGCCACTTTGGGCGCCATCGTGCTTTTGTGGCTGGCCTCGGTGCTGCGCAAATAGCCTAAAGCTCCCTAAAGCTTAGGGTGGCGAAAGCGGGCGGGATCATAGCAGGCCGCCCGCACATCATGGCCCGCCAGCCCATCGGGCAGATCCCGGCCCAGCGCCCGGGCTTTGGTCAGGGCGGCCATGGCGGGGGCGGTTTGGATGCCGTAGCCGCCTTGCCCCACACACCAGATGAAATCGCCGCAATCGCCATCCGGCCCCACCACCGGCGCGCGATCGGGCGCAAAGCTGCGCAAACCGGCCCAGCGATTGAGGATTTTCGGCACATCCAAAGTGCTGAGCTTTTCCAGCCGATCAATGGTGAGGGCAATATCCATTTCATCGGGCTGCACATCGCAAGGCGGCATCGGCGTTTCATCGGCGGGCGAGGCGAGAATCCGGCCCTGTTCCGGCTTGAAATAAATGGTTTCCGCAAAATCGATCACCAGCGGCCAATCATCCATCACCGCCGTTTTTTCGGGCTTGAAAACCAGCGCCGTGCGCCGCTTGGGCGAAAGGCCGATGGGCGAAAGCCCGGCCATCCGCGCCACCTCATCCCCCCACGCCCCGGCGGCATTGATCACCATGGATGCCGCAATCGTGCCCTGGCCGGTTTGGGCATAAAAGCCCTTGGGCTGGCGGGAAAGGCTTGAAAGCCGGGCATCGCAGATCAGCCGCCCGCCATGCCGGCGCATCTGGCGCAAATAGCCCTGATGGATCGTCGCCACATCCAGATCGCGGCAATCGGGGTCCCAAATCGCCCCGGCCAGCGCCTGTGGCCGTAAAACCGGCACCCGGGCCAAAACCTCATCGGCACAAAGCCGCGTAATGGCGGGCAGCCGGGCCGCCAGCGCTTCGGCCCGGGCTTTTGCTTTGGCCTTGTTCCGGGCGCTATACAGATGCAAACAGCCGCGATCATGCACCAAAGGCACATCGGCAAAGCCAGCAGGCGTGTGCAGATAAAAATCTTTCGAAGCACTGGTCAAAGGCTGGATCAAAGGCCCGCCATAGCTTTCGGCATAAAAGGCCGCCGAACGCCCTGTGGTGTGATAGCCGGGCTGATCTTCCGCCTCGATCACGATCACATCGGCATCGGATGATAAAGCCGCTGCGGCCGAAGCCCCGGCGATTCCGGCTCCGATCACAAGGATATCACATCGATGGTCAGGATGAAGTCTTGGCATGATAGGGGGCAATGTGGTCAAAACAGCGGAGCAACACAAGAGGCACGATAAAAGGATCAGCCATGAGCAGACCGCATATGTCGGATCGCCTGCCCGCCGACCAGCTTTTGGAGCTGGCCACCTTCACCAAAAAACTGGCGCAGGCCGCATCGGAGGCCACGCTTCCCTATTTCCGCCAGCAGATCGCGGTGGATGATAAGATCGGCAAGCCCGGCTTTGATCCCGTAACGGAAGCCGATCGCGGGGCCGAACGCGCCATGCGCGCGTTGATCGAAGCCCATTATCCCGATCATGGCATCATTGGTGAGGAATATGGCGAAAAGAAAAGCAAAAGCGGCCCCATCTGGGTGCTCGATCCCGTGGATGGCACTCGCGCTTTTGTGGCGGGCCTGCCTAGCTGGGGCACGCTGATTGCCCTGAATGATGGGGATCAGCCGGTGATCGGTGCGGTGGCCCAGCCTTATATCGGCGAGCTGTTTTTGGGCATTCACGGATCGGGCATCAGCCGCGCCCATTTGAATGATAAGCCGATCCAATGCCGCCCGTGCAAAAGCCTGGATCGGGCGATTCTCTCCACCACCGGGGTTAATTTCCTCAGCCCGCTGGAGCAGGCCGCCTTTAAAATTCTGGAACGCTCTGCCCCCATCACCCGCTATGGCTTTGATTGCTATGCCTATGCGGTGCTGGCTTTGGGCATGATCGATCTGGTGGTGGAAGCGGGGCTGGAAACCTATGATGTGCAGGCGCTGATCCCACTGATCCGGGGTGCGGGCGGGGTGATCACCGGCTGGCGCGGCGATGATGCGCAAGCGGGCGGGCGGGTGATTGCGGCGGGGGATGCTGATCTGCATCATCTGGTGCTCGATCATCTGCGCGATGTGCCAAATAATCCTTCATGAGATAATCCGCCCAAATCATCCCCCGATAAAATCATCCGCCTATAAAATCATCAATGGCTTTCAGGAATTGATCGCGCATGGGATCAGCCTCGCGCATCAGTTCATGGCGGGCATTGGGGATGGTGATCACATGGGCATCGGGCATGGTGCTGGCCAAAGCGCGGGCGGCATCATTATCCACCACCCGATCAGCCCCCGCCAGAATAAAGCCCGTGGGCACGGTGATCCTTTGGCCATAGCCCGGGCTTTGCAAAAGATCGCATGATGCTATCGCCGCCGCCATCCATCCCCATGTCACCCCGCCCAGCTTCAGATCGGGCTGCTGCTCCAATTGCCAGTCCTCATCAGCGAATCGCTCTGCATCCGATGTCAGATAATCGCGCAGGGCCGCACGGGCCTTTGCATCGCCCCGCCAATCGCCTTGGCCCGGGGCATAGGATTGCCCCCGCCCCAGCGCCATTGCCCCGCGCACCAGAATCCGCACGAGACTTGACGGCAAAGCCCCGAAATGAATGCCCACCATGGGGGCGGATAAAATCAGCTTGTCGATTGTTTGCGGATGATCATGGGCAAAGCGCAGGGCCACATGCCCCCCCATGCTATGGCCAAGCAGATGAAAGGGCCGGGGCAGGCCCTCATCTTCGGCCCGCACCACAAAAAGCCCCACATCATCGATCATGGGTGCGAAATCGCGCAGATAATGCTTGTGCCGATTCGCCAAAGGCCGGGTGGAAAGCCCGTGATTGCGCAGATCAAGAATGGCCACCGCCAGCCCGCGATCCAAAAAATCGGCAATGATTTCGGCATAGCGTTCGATAAATTCGGTCCGCCCCGGCACCAGCAAAAGGCTGCCCCGGGCCCCTTCGGGCCGCCACAGCATCATTCGCAGGCGGGTGCCATCCGATGTTGAAAGATCAAGCTTTTTCATGCCCTTGGGCAAAATTCTGCTTCTTTGCCGGATGGTGTGATCCTTCATCCCCAAAAGCCTTTCAAATATTTATAAAAAATCGTCTAAGTTTTGACCTAAATTCGGCTTTCTTTTCTTTAGTCAAATGCCACTCATCCTTTAACTTCATATCAATATTTTCACAACATGCTCCTGTTATCGGACCTCGAAATCAAATGGGAGCACACTCCATGTTCAAACTTCTTCGCGCTTTACGGAAAAATGAAAAAGGCGCCACGGCCATCGAATATGGCCTGATCGCCGCCCTCGTCGCCGTTGCCGCCATCGGTGCCATGACGGCTTTGGGTGGAAGCCTGACCGATATTTTCAGCAGAGCCAGCAACGAGCTTGGTACTGCTTCAACAGCGGCTACGAACGCCCCAACTAACCCTGAATAATCTTTTCGGATAATTCCCCGAGTCAGCCGGGATTTTCAAAACCTCCGCCCCCTCCGGCGGGGGTTTTTTTATCCCGTCACCCCCACACGTCACCCCGGCCCCCGAGCCGGGGTCCACCTCGTGAAGGGCTGAGCATGCCAAAGATGGATTCCGGGTCAAGCCCGGAATGACGATTCTTGTGGCCCGGAATGACAATTCTTGTGGCCCGGGAGGACGTAAAAAAGGGAGCCGGGGCGAGGACAGAAAAACAACCCTGCACCCTGCCAGATTGGCGGCTTGTGAAAATGCGTTCATCCGCCTAGCCTTTCCAGCCCAAAAAGAATTGCGATGGAGAATGGCAATGAAAGCGGCGCGCGTCCATGAAACCGGCGGTCTTGACAAGCTCATTGTTGAGACATGCGAAAGCCCGGCCCTTCTACCGGGCCATATCAAGCTGCGGGTGCGGGCCTGTGGAATCAATTTTGCCGATATTTTGCTGATCAAAGGGCTTTATCAGGAAAAGCCGCCGCTTCCCTTCATTCCGGGCGGGGAAATCGCCGGTGAGGTGATCGCCGTAGCCGATGATGTGACGGGGCTGAAGCCCGGTGATCGGGTGATGTCGATGATCGGCACGGGCGGTTTGGCCCAGGAAGCGGTGGTGCCCGCGGCCATGGCCCTGCCCATTCCACCATCGGTCGATTTTGACGTGGCGGCAGCTTTTTCGGTTGCTTATGGCACCAGCCATGTGGCGCTGGCGCATCGGGCAAAGCTGAAGGCCGGTGAGGTTTTGCTGGTGCATGGGGCGGCAGGGGGCGTGGGGCTGACCGCGGTTGAGATCGGCAAGCTGATGGGGGCCACCGTGATCGCCACGGCTTCCAGCGATGAAAAGCTTGCGGTGGCGCAAGCGAAAGGCGCCGATCATCTGATCAATTATGAAACTGATGATCTGCGCGCCCGGGTGAAAGACATCACCAAAGGCCGGGGGGCCGATGTGATCTATGATCCGGTGGGGGGCAAAGCGTTTGACGACAGCCTGCGCGCCATCAATTTTGAAGGGCGGATCATCGTGATCGGCTTTGCATCGGGGACCATTCCCCAGATCCCGGCGAATCTTTTGCTGGTGAAGAATATTTCGGTGGTGGGGCTTTATTGGGGGTCTTATGCCAAAAAACGGCCAGAGGTTTTGATGGGCTCGATGCAGCAGCTTCTGGCATGGCTGGCAGAGGGCAAAATCACCCCGCATATTTCCCATCATGAGCCCTTGGATACCGCCGTGCGCGCCTTGCAGGCTTTGGATGAACGGCGTTCCACCGGCAAGGTGGTAGTGACTATGGAGGATTGACCATGGGATAAGGGGCCCTGCCCCTAAAGCGGATAGGTAAAAACAAGCCCCGCACTTAAAATAATGATCGATCCCGCGATTATTTCAAAAATCAGGCGGGCGGCAGGCTTTGATTTTGCCGCCCATAAAGCAAGAGACGGCACGAAAAAGGCAAGGAAGCTGATCGCCACCGGCAAGGCCAGCATATCGCGTGAAAAAATCAGGGTGGCGGCCAGTGCGAAATAAAGGCTGCCCGCAGCAAAACTTGCGGAATAAGGCCAGCGCATTTGAAGCCGCCATAATGCAAGACCGGTGCCCGCAATGGCAGCGCTAAGGCTAAGGGCATGAAGGCCGAGGCGGGTGCCATAAAGAAAGGCGACAACGCATAAAGCCGTGCTGGCAAAAAACAGGGCCCGGCCCGCAGCCAACCGTGGCCCCATCAGCACGAGCCGACCAAAAATCAGAAAACCCGCCGCAATGAGCGAAGGATAGATCAGCCATATCCCCCCGCGCAACCGGCCGCCATATTCCTGCGGACCAATCAGCAACACTGTGATCAAAGGGATGAGCAGGACGAAAAAACCACAGGCCAGCAGCCGAAAGCGCGGGCGATCCGCAAAAAGCCCGATGCCAAGCCCGGCGATCCCCAGATAAGGTGTCAAGCCCATCCCCCCCACAGCGGGCCAGATCGGCAGGGTGCGAATCATCAACACGCCCATCCAGAAGGCGATGGCAAGGCCGATACCCGCCGGATGGGGCTTATCGCGCATGGGGGCAAAGGCGATGAAGGCAGCGGCGATGGCAGCGGGCAGAAAAAGCGCATCAAAAGCTGTTTTCGATAAAAGAAAAGCGATCACAAAAAAGGGCTTTCAGACTGAGGCGGGCTTTTTGCCCTATCGGCTGAAGATATGTTCAGCATGATCTATGGTTTTTACGCATCTATGCTGATAGAGCGCAATTGAAACCATGCCTGATCAATCAGCCTTGATCGACTTTTGTCAATCGGGCTTTCAAATCACAAGGAAAGAACGCGACCCATGCTGATCCGTTTGTTCATTGTTCTGGGTCCGGCTTATATCCTCTCGCAGTTTCTGCGCAATTCCATCGCCGTACTCGGGCCGGAACTCTCGGTAAGCCTTGATGTGGGGTCGGCGGGTCTCGGCACCATGACCGGCGCTTTTTTTCTGGGCTTTGCCGCCATGCAATTGCCGGTGGGCATGGCCCTTGATCGTTTTGGACCGCGCCGGGTGATGGCCAGCTTCATGATCATCGTGGCGCTGGGCTGTGCGGTTTTTGCCATGGCGGATGATCTGTTCATGCTGATGGCGGGGCGGGTTCTGATGGGGGTGGGCTGCGCGCCCCTTTTGATGGGGGCGATGGTGATTTTCGCCCGCGCATTCGAGCCGGATCGCTTTGCTTCCCTCACCTCATTGCAACTGGCCATTGGCAATAGCGGGATTTTGCTGGCGACCTCGCCTTTTGCCCTGTTGATCGAACAGACAGGCTGGCGGATCAGCCTGTTTGGCGCGGCCGCCCTTGCCTGTGGATTTGTGATCCTCATGCTTCTCGCCTTGCCGGAATCCTTGCGCGGGCGGTCTTTGTCATCGGGCCGGAGCGAGGGTTTGATCCAAAGCCTTCAAGGTGTGGGGCAGATTCTGGCGGATCGGCGCTTATGGCCTTTGATGCCGCTTTTATTTTGCGGTTATGGCTCGGTGGTGAGCATCACGGCCCTGTGGGGCGGGCCTTATCTGGCCGATATTTATGGGCTTCAAGCGGTGGATCGCGGCAATGTGCTTTTGTTGATGGCATCGGGATCGGTGATCGGGCCTTTGTGTTTTGGCCCCCTTGATCGCCGCTTCAACAGCCGCAAATGGATCGTGGTGCCCGGCTGCGGGATGGTGATGGCGATTTTCATGCTGCTGGCTTTTTGGGGGCGACCGCCTTTATGGCTTTTGCCCGGTCTGTTTTTTCTGATCAGCGCCGGCACCGGCTATTTCAGCGTGGCCGTGGCCCATGCCCGATCCCTTTATTCCTATGAAACCATTGGCCGGGGCATGACGGTGAGCAACATGCTGGTGATGGGGGGTGTGGGCATTTTGCAGCCCTTGAGCGGGCTGGTGGCGCGCTGGTTTCAAGGGGATATGGCCCCCCTCGATCAGATGGCGGCCTTGCCCGAAAATGCCTATCGGGCGGTTTTCGGCTTTTTGGGGGCGTGCCTTTTGCTCTCGCTTTTAAGCTATCTGCGCGCCCCCGATAGCAAACCCTTCAAGCCACAAGAGCCGCCTGATCCGGCATTTCGGCCGGAACATAGAGATGGCTGAGAAACTGATGGGCTGACGCCTGCCAACTGAAGGCTTCGGCATAGCGCCGGCAATCCTCGGGCCGGGCAGTGAGCGCCCTGCTGATGGCGGTGCGCAGATCATCGTCAAGCCCGCCAATAAGCACGTGATAATCGGGTATCACCCCCCGCCCATCGGCGCCGATCACATCGAGCGGCCCCTCAACAGGGAAAGCCGCCACCGGCACACCGGATGCCAAAGCTTCGAGCATCACCAGACCAAAAGTATCGGTGCGGCTGGGAAAAACAAAAACATCCGCCGCCGCATAAAGCCGGGCCAAAGCCTCGCCACTTTGGCTGCCGGTAAAAATCGCGCGCGGATAGCGGGCCGAAAGGGCGGCGCGCGCCGGGCCATCCCCTACCACGATCTGGCTGCCGGGCAGATCAAGGCTCAAAAACGCCTCGATATTCTTCTCAACCGCCACCCGGCCTACGCATAAATGCAGGGGCCGGGGAAGATCTGCGGGCAAAAGATCATCGGGATAAGGCAGATGGGGGCGAAACAGGGCGGTATCCACCCCGCGCGACCAAGGGCGGATATTGCCAAACCCCTTTGATCGAAGCTTTCTGGCAACAGTGGGGGTGGCCACCATGATGCCAGCCGATGGCGCATGAAAACGGCGCATCGCCCCATAAAGCCAGCGTTCGGGGATGGGCGAGCGTAAAGCGACATAATCGGGAAAATTGGTGTGCCAAGCGGTGGTAAAGGGCAGATCATGGCGCAAACACCAGCGCCGCGCCGCCCAGCCGATGGGGCCTTCGGTGGCGATATGAAGGGCATCCGGGGCAAAATCAGAAATCATGGCCCCCATCCGACCGGGGCGGGCCAAAGCCAGCCGGATATCGGCATAGCTGGGGCAGGGAATGGTCAAAAACTGATCAGGGCTGATGATCAGCACCTGATGGCCCAGTTCTTCCAGCGCCTGTTTGGTCATCTGCAGGGTGCGGACAACGCCATTGATCTGGGGATGCCAGGCATCGGTGGCGATACAGATTTTCATGCCGCCACCTCTTGTTTTGCCGATTTTTTAGAAAAATAGGGGATCAGGGTGCGGCCGCCGGTGCGGGCCGAGATTTCATCGGCCCAGCGCAGAATTTCCAATCGCCCATCGCTATGCTCCACCAGGGCCGTGCAGCTTTCCACCCAATCGCCATCATTGCAATAAAGCACATCGCCGATCATGCGGGTTTCAGCATGGTGGATATGGCCACAGATCACCCCATCCACCGCGCGATGCGCCGCCTGTTTGGCAACGGTTTCCTCAAAGCGCGACATGAAGGCAACGGCGTGTTTGGTTTTGTATTTCAAGAAGGCCGAAAGCGACCAATAGGAATAGCCGAAAAGCCGCCGCAGATGATTGAAGCTGGTATTCAGCCGCAATAAAAGGCCATAGGCATGATCGCCCAGATGCGCCAGCCATTTATGATAAAGGACAATGGCATCAAAAGCATCGCCATGCAAAACCCAGAAAGTGCGGCCATCTGCGGTTTGGTGCATCGCTTCCTTCATGATCTTTACACCCGCGAAATCCAGATCGATATAATCGCGCAAAGCCTCATCATGATTGCCGGGGATATAGATAACCTCGGTCCCTTTTTCGGCAAATTTCAGGATTTTACGCAGAACTGCATGATGCTGATCATCCCAATACCAGCTTTTTTTCAATTGCCAGCCATCGATGATATCACCCACCAGATAGAGCTTTTCGCAGTCCACATGGCGCAGAAAATCGATCAGATAATCCGCCCGGCAGCCTCGGGTTCCCAGATGAATATCGGAAATGAAGATGCTGCGATAATGGCGCTTTTCCGATTTTTTGGGCTTTTTCGGCTTCCCGGCCTTTTTCTCCTGATCAGGATATTGTGCTGCAGGATGGGCTGGGTCAGCCGCTTTGAGAGAAGATTGGGAGGATGGAGACGTTTTTGATCGTGGCAAAGTGAGAAGCGACATCAAAGGAAGCGTGAGGCCCAGTTTGAAGCTTTGGCTCATATCCCATATCCTGTGCAATGGGTTGCCGAGACGTACGATCTGTTGATCCTGTTCCTACGGGTGGGGGGTTAAAGTTTTATGGCGGCCAGATGAGGGAAATATAACAAAGATCACTTAATTTGTGCCTGTGGCCCAAACCGGATTGGGGCAAAAGAAGTCTATCACACAGGCATGTCACGGGGACTTGTGCGAAAAGTGAGGCGATTGAGGTTGAATTTTTCCAGAATGTGCTTAATTCTTGAGATGTGGAACAGGTTTCCCCCCTTTCCACCGCCCTCCGTGGGCGTTTCCTCCCTGAACTTGGGCCGTGGCAATCGCCATGGCCCCTTTTTTTTGCCCCTATTTCACCCGCCCTATACATGGCCGCGACTTTGGCGCGCGCCGTCAGCCCATGATAGCATCCAGTATATACCCCAAATATCATTCAATAAATAATCCATCTATAATAAGCATTACATATTTTTTATTGTGTAATGAATGATCGCGAAATTGTTATAATCAATATAGTTAAAGTAAAAAAAACCGTGCAATATTTTCTATCTGTGTATATGAAATGCGTTCAATTTTTATCAAAAGAGGAAAAAGCAAATGATTTCTCGTCATTGCAAATTGAATCTTGCGATTCTGTCAACGCTGACTGCTACATTTGGCAGCACACACGCTTATGCACAGATCGAAGAGATCATTGTTACTGCTACGAAACGAGCTAAGAGCAGCCAAGACATTCCTGTCTCTGTGATGGCACTCAATGGCGGTGATCTCGACCGGTTGAATGTGGATAATTTCACGGATTATCTGAAAGAACTGCCCGGGGTTACGGCGGGCGGCAGCGGTCCGGGGCAAAGCACCATTTATATCCGCGGGCTGGCCTCAACCACACCGAATCTCACCACCGCAGGCGTTGCGGGTCTCGCCCCCAATGTCGCCTTTTATCTTGATGAGCAGCCTTTGTCGCAACCGGGGCGCAATCTGGATGTTTATGCTGTTGATATGGAGCGGATCGAGGTGCTGCCCGGGCCACAGGGCACTTTGTTCGGGGCCAGTTCTCAGGCCGGGACCATTCGCCTGATCACCAACAAGCCGGTTTTGAACGAATTTCAGGTCAAGGCTAATTTCGGCGTCTCTTTCACCAAGGGCGGCGAGATGAGCAACAAGGCGGAAGGTGTGATCAATATTCCGCTGATCGATGATAAATTGGCGGTCCGCGCTGTTTTCTATAATGATGATCAGGGTGGCTATATCGATAATGTGGCGGGAACACGCGATGCGTCATCCTCGGCGCGTTTCCGGCCCGAAGGCACAGTGCGCGCGAATGGTGTGCCGGTTTCCGCCAATCGGGCAGGCTTTCAATCCACCGATGATCTGTCGAATGTTACCTTCCTGGAAGCCGATAATGCCGAATTGGTGGAAGAGGATTTCAACGACACGACCTATAAGGGCTTTCGCTTCAGCACCTATTGGGCGATCAATACCGATTGGTCACTGACCGTGGGGCATATGCGCCAAAGTCTTGAAAGCGATGGTGTTTTCTTTGATGATCCCGAATTGGGCGATATGGAAATCCAGCGTTTTGAAGAAGATGAGCTGGAAGATGATTTCCACAATACCTCATGGACGCTGGAAGGCCGCCTGGGGATGCTCGATCTCGTTTATACCGGCGCCTATACGGATCGGGAAACCGATCAGCGGGTGGATTATTCCGATTATCTGTTCGCCGGGCAGTATCTACCTTATTATATCTGCGATAGCTCGGTCACCTATCCCGGCGCTGCGGGGCCGGTGGGCACCTGCCAGCCGCCCAATCTTTTTGTCGATAGCATCACCGATACTGAGGTGCAGACCCATGAATTGCGCTTCACCACGCCCGATAGCTATCGTGTTTATGCAACGGTCGGCGGTTTTTACAGCGATCTGACGATCAAGGAACGCAATGATTTCCACTATCCGGGATCTTTGCAGGCCGATATTTTCGGTTCACCGGGCTTTTTCCCCAATTTCCCCTTTACCACGGGCTTTACCTCCGATCCCGGGCCTTTCCCGGCAGGGGTGATTTTCCGCAATGATATCAAGCGCACGGATCAGCAATTGGGCCTGTTTGGTGAGGCCACATTCGTTGCCATTCCCGATACTTTGGAAGTGGTTTTGGGCGCGCGCTATTATGATGTGGAAGTGGATATGGAGGGCAGTGCGAACGGCTCCTTCTGCAACAGCTTCCAGCCCGATATCAATGCCTTTGGCACGGATATCAGCGATGTTTTCAACGGCGATGATCAATTCACCTTTCGGGGAAGCTGCAATACCGATCTTTTGCAAACTTTTACCAAAGGCCAAAGCCTTGACGAGATCATGGCCGCAGGCTTGAGCGAAGCCCAGGCCAATCAGGTGCTCAATGCTTTGGAAAATGCCCCGGATAAGGCCAAAACCGATGGCGTGATCTTCAAGGCCACCATCAATTGGACGCCCACCGAAAATGCCCTGCTTTATGCAACCTTTTCCGAAGGCTTCCGCCCCGGTTTGCTGAACAGGCCCGGCGGCGCGCAGGGGCCGGGGAATTTCACGGTGCCGTTCGCCCTCGATACCGATGAAGTGACCAATTATGAAATCGGCTGGAAGCTCGATCTGTTCAATAACGCCGTCCGCTTCAATGGGAATGCCTTTTATGTGGATGTGGAAAATCTGCAAACCACGATTTTCGATCCATCCATCGTCAATCTGTTCTTTTCAGATAATGCCGCAAATGCTGAAATCTATGGCATGGAAGGGAATATCTCGTGGTTCCCCATGGCCGTTCCGGGCTTATCCTTCACCGGGGCCTTTTCGCTTCTCGATACCAAAATCACCAAGGTGCTCACCCCCACCGATGATGTGCGAAAAGGCGATGATCTGGCTTTTGCGCCCACATTTCAGGGCAATTTGCGGGCCCGCTATGAATGGGATGCCTTTGATGATTACCGGGCGCATGTGATGCCGCAGATTGTCTATTCGGGCGAATCGTTCAGCGATATCATCACCATCAATCGAGCGGAAATCGATAATAGCGCGACTTTGGCGCTGGCCGCCGGGCTCACATCCGCGCAATGGTCTTTTGAGGTTTATGGCGAGAATCTGACGAATTCCCGGGCCGAACAGGCGAATAATTTTGTTTTCGATCGGGAAAGAACGACCCCCAGCAGGCCTTTGACCATCGGCTTTCGCGTTGGCTTTCAGATGTAAGCCTTTGACGATGTAAAGCGATCAGCCTTATCGTGCCGTCCCGTTCGCGGGGCGGCATTTTGCTGAAAAGGGGATGGTATTATGCCAAAAATCGACGCGGAAAGCCCGACAGACGATCAGGCCCAACAGGATTTAAAATCCGCTAAAAGCCTGATGAAGGCGGGACAGATCGCGACTGCCCTTCAGGAATTGGATGATCTTCTCGCCAAAAGCCCCGATCATCCCGATGGTCTTTATATGGCGGCGGTGTGCCTGCGTTATCTGGGGCGCAGTGATGAAGCCGCCCATAAGCTGGTGCGGCTAAAAGAAGTGGCCCCCGATTTTGCCCGGGCTTTTCAGGAAGAAGGGCATCTTTTGCGGGCGGTGCAGCGGCCCGAAGAGGCGCTGAAGGCTTATGAGCGGGCCTGTCGGCTCAATCCGGCCCTGATCGCAAGCTGGAAGGCCCAGGCTGATCTTTTCGAGCAGCTCGGCCGATTGGGCCCGGCCCGTCAGGCGCGGGGGCAGGCAGAAAAACTGATGGCCTTGCCAAAGGAGCTGCTCGATGCCAGCCTGCTGCTGCATGAAGGAAAGCCCCTCAAAGCCGAAGCCTTATGCCGGGCTTTTTTGCAGGCTCATCCCCATCATATCGATGCCATGCGGCTTTTGGCGGCCATCGGCGTGCGTATGGGGGTTTTGGAAGATGCCGATTTTCTGCTTGAAAGCGCTTTGGTTTTCGCCCCCGATCAGATCGATATCAGGCTCGATTATATCGAGGTGCTGCGCAAGCGGCAAAAATACGAAGCCGCCCGGGATCAGGCCCGGCTGCTTTATGAAAAAGACCCGAATAATCCGGTTTTTCTCTCCCATTATGCCATTGAATCCCTTCAGCTTGGCGATTATGATCTGGCTCTTGATCTTTTTGATCGGGTATTGGCTATTCTGCCCGATGATCCCGCCACCCTCACCTCTCGCGGTCATGCCTTGAAAACCCGGGGGGATCGCGAAGCCGCCATCACATCCTATCGCGCAGCTTTTGCTGCCCGGCCCGATCATGCTGAAGCTTATTATGCCCTGGCCAATCTCAAAACCTATCGCTTTTCCGATGAGGATAGAGCGCAGATGAAGGCGCAGGAACAATCGGCCTGGATTGGCCCTCAGGAGCGGATTTATTTCTGCTTTGCGCTAGGCAAGGCTTATGAAGATCGGGGCGATTATGAAACCGCCTTTCGTTTTTATGCCCGGGGGAATGATCTGAAATCCCGCCAGATATCCTATCGCAGCGATCAGATGGAAGCCGAATTAAAGGCGCAGGCCGACATCTGCACCCCCCAATTGATGCAAAAACAGGCCGATCAGGGCCATATGGCCCCAGATCCGATCTTTATCTTAGGCTTGCCGCGCGCGGGCTCAACGCTTGTGGAGCAGATACTGGCCTCGCATTCCGAAGTTGATGGCACCTTGGAATTGCCCAATATCCTTGCTTTGGCGCATCGCTTGCGGGGGCGAACATCAGGCCGTGCGGCATCGCGCTATCCGGCCATATTGCAAGAATTAAGCGCGGAAAAGCTCGAAGACTTAGGCCGCGATTATATCGAGAATACGAGAATACATCGCCAGAATGCCCCCTTTTTCACCGATAAGATGCCCAATAATTTCCGCCATATCGGGCTTATTCATCTGATTTTGCCCCGCGCCAAAATCATCGATGCCCGGCGTCATCCCATGGCCTGCTGCTTTTCGGGCTATAAGCAGCTTTTTGCCGAAGGTCAGGAATTTACCTACAGGCTTGAGGATATGGGCCGCTATTATCGCGCCTATGTCGAGATGATGGACCATTGGGATCGGGTTTTGCCGGGCCGGATTTTTCGCGTGCATCATGAAAAGCTGGTGGCCGATACCGAAAATACGGTGCGTGCGCTTCTCGATTTCTGCGGCTTGCCCTTTGAAGACGCGTGCCTTCAGTTCCATAAAAACAAGCGATCCGTGCGCACCGCAAGCTCAGAACAGGTGCGTCAACCGATCAGCGCCAAGGGGCTGGCCCAATGGCGGCATTTCGAACCCTGGCTCGACCCTCTGAAACAGGCTTTGGGCCCGGCGCTCACCTCATATCCCGATTTTTGAAAGCCCAAAGGGCGGGGCGGCCAAAGCTTTACATCCACAGCTTCAGGATCAGGGTATTATTCTTGGTAGCCAGCGCTTTCCGCGCCTTGCGCGCCACCGGCACGCCAATGGATTTGGCATGGCGGATCAGCGCAGCCGTCACCTCGCCTGCTGAAAAGCGTTCTTCTTCATCGGGGCCAAAACGCACATGCACCTCGATTTCAGGATCGTTCAAAATCCGCAAAGCCGTAGGCTGGGCTGGCGGCAATTCAGGGCTTTGGCTGGTGGCATGGGCATGGATCGCCTGCGCCAGCTCGGCCAAGGAAAAGCCGATTTCACGATATTCCGTAGGCATTGAGCGGTTCCGCTGATCATTGGTTCAAATTTACATTAAAGTCTAATCTATTAAGGGGAATTTACCAGCCATTGAAAGACGTGATTTCGCTTTTTTCCGGTTTTTCATCTGGCACCGCACCTTCGTGTTAAATCCCCCATGCACACCAAACATTAACTTATTTTTTCTACGACTATACTCAACGCACATAAGACAAATCGGGCAAAATGCTTCTAATTTTAAATATAATTTTAATTATCTTGTTGGTCTGGGCCGCGATCAGCGATCTGCGGGCGCGGATCATTCCCAATGCTATCCCTTTGCTGGCCATTGTTCTTTTCCCCCTTGGCGCCCTTTTGGGTTTGGTTCCGGCATGGCCGATGCACCTGCTGATCTTTGCGCTAAGCTTTGCCTTGGCGGTGGCTTTGTTTGCTTTTGGCATCATGGGCGGCGGCGATGCCAAGCTGATTCCTGCCATGGCTTTGTGGGCGGGGCCATCGGGTCTGTCTTTATTTGTGCTGATCATGGCGCTGTCCGGGGGGATTTTGGCGCTGATCATGATCATCCGCCAGAAAAACCGAAATAATTCCGATTCCTCCCCCGATTCTTTCCCCGATTCCTCCCTGGAAGGCGTGCCCTATGGGGTGGCCATCGCCTGTGGCGGCATCGCTTTTTTGCTGCCCCCCTTCCTTGCCTTTCTGCACGCAACACCGAGCGGAGTTTAAATGATGCCGATCAGATCCATCCTTCTTGTGATCGCTGCTTTGGCCATGGCCGGCATCACCGCCCTTGTGGCCCGCTCGATGCTGGGCTCTTCGCCGCAGGAAGCCCCGCAAGTTCAGGCTGAAAAAGTCCCGGTGAGCCTGAAGCTTCTGGTAGCCAAAACGGCGCTGCCCATTGGCACCATCATCAAGCGCGATCAATTACGCTGGCAGGCCTGGCCCGATGAAGGGCTGCATGATGGCTATCTGGCCGAAGGCAAAGTGAACCCTGATGAATTTACCGGCCATGTGGTGCGCACCGCCCTTTTGGCGGGCGAACCGATGACCCGCGCCCATCTGGTGGCCCCCGGTGCCCAGGGCTTTTTGGCCGCTGCCCTTACCCCTGGAATGCGGGCTATCACCCTTTCCATCAATCAGGTGAGCGGGGTTTCGGGCTTTGTTTTCCCCGGCGATCGGGTGGATCTGATCCTGAACCATCAGGTGGCCGATAGCGAAGGCATGATGCGCCATGCCAGCGAAACGGTGGTGGAAAATCTGCGGATACTGGCCATCGATACCCGGACCAATAGCGCGCCAACAGATGCCAATGGCGCACAAACCCCGCAAATCGGCAAAACGGCAACGGTAGAAGTGACCCCCAAAATTGCTGAAAAAGTGGCGATTTTGAGCAATCTGGGCGATCTCACTTTAAGCCTGCGCAGCCTGGCCGGGCAGGATGGGGCCACCGCCTCGAACAAGGCGGGTGACGGGGCCGGCATGGCCAAAAATTCCTATAGCTGGGATGCCGATGTGAGCAGCCTTTTGCCGCCGGTAGACCCCAATCAAAACAAAAACAGCGTGAAATTGAGCCGTGGCAGCGAGATTTCCGTCCTCGAATTCCCAAGGGAGCCAGGCCAATGATCCGCAACAGGCACCAAATCCGGCGATTACAGGCCGCCGCCTTTCAGCCTTTTTTGCTGGCCCTGATAATGGCCCTGATCGGCTTGTGGCAAAGCGGCGCGGCTTCTGCTGCGGATAATGCCACCCGCCTAGATACCAATGGCGAAGTGCTGGCTTTGGAAACCAATAAAGGCGTGCTTTTGCGGCTGGATCGCCCGGCTACGGATATTTTCATCACCAATCCCGGGATCGCCGATGTGCAGGTGAAATCGCCCCGGCTGATCTATGTGTTCGGGGTTTCGCCCGGTGAAACCACCCTTTATGCCTTGGGCGATGATGAACGGCCGATCTATAGCACCGTTTTGCAGGTGACCACCAATCTCGCTCAGCTCGATAGCCTTTATGAACAGCTTTTGCCCGATTCATCGATCCAGGTGCAGATGGTCAATGGCATGGGGCTTTTGAAAGGCGTGGCCCCCAATGCCGCTGCCGCCGAAGCCGCCGAACGCTATGCCAAATCCTTTCTGGGCATGGATGTGGTCAATCAGATCAGCGTCGTGCAGCCCACACAGGTGAACCTGCGGGTGAAATTTGCCGAAGTCGGCCGCTCCACCCTCAAGCAACTGGGGGTGAACTGGGAATCGCTTTTTGATATCGGCGATGCCACCATCGGGCTGTTTACCGGCCGTAATATCACCCAAACCATCGTCGATCCCGTGACCGGCCTGCCGACCACGCAGTTCCTTGCCGATGGCGGTGCTGATAGCCTGTTGTTTCAAGGCAGCACCGGCAATGTGCAATTGAATGCGGTGCTCGATGCGCTGGAAACCGAAGGGCTGATTTCGGTGCTGGCGGAACCCAATCTCACTGCCGTGACCGGGCAAACCGCCACTTTTTTAGCGGGCGGAGAATTTCCCGTTCCGATCCCCGATGAAGATGGCATTGCCATTGAATTTCGCGAATTCGGGGTGCGGCTGGCCTTTACCCCCTTTGTGGAATCGAATGAAAAAATCACCTTGCGGGTGGCGCCTGAGGTGAGCGAATTAAGCAATAACGGGGCGATCAGCGTGTCCGGCATTGCGGTCCCTGCTCTTTCCACCCGCAAAGTGGAAACCACCGTGGAACTGGGCAGCGGGCAAAGCTTCGCGATTGCCGGATTGATGCAGAACAATCTGTCGCAGGATGTGCGTAAATTCCCCGGCCTTGGCGATATTCCCATTCTGGGCGCGCTGTTTCGGTCCGATGCCTTTCGCCAGAGGGAAACCGAACTGGTGGTGATCGTCACCCCCTATCTGGTGAAGCCCACCGATGCCCGGCGGCTGGCCCTGCCCATGGATGGGGAAACCCTGCCCACCGATATCGAACGCTATTTGCATAATGATATGATCAGCTATGCCCCGCGCAAGGCTGATGCCCCCGGCGCAGGCCGCGAAGGCCCCAGCCTTGTGGGGCGCGCCGGCTTTCGGCTGAAATAAGGATAAGGACAGGCATCATGACCAAGGCAGTTCACCCCTTTGCGCCCCGCACCCCCCGCGCGCCCCTATGGCGGGGGATCGGGCTGGCCTTTTGTGTGGGGGCTTTGGCCGCCTGCCAATCCTCATTACCTGCCGCCTATGACGGGCTGGAGCAGGAAGCCCGCAATGAAGTGCAGATGGTGCGTTTGGCCCACAGGATCAATCCATCATCGCCACAGCATTCAGCGCAATCCAGTGATGAACATGGTCTCGATGATGCCCAGAAGTCTTCGATCATCCGCTTTCTGGCCGAAATGGATGCCGGCTATGGCGATCATATCAGCTTAGTGGCGGGGGATGGCTTTTCCCCCAAGGCCAGCGAGGATCTGCGCCGCATCCTGCGCGCCCATGGCCTGCAGCAGGAAAACGCGCCGGCCAGCATCGGCGAAGTGCCCAAAAGCCGGGGCGCCCTTCTCGTGCTGGATCGTTATATCGTCACCGCCCCCCAATGCCCCAATTCGGTTTTACAATTGGCGCGCAATTATACCAATGCGCCCTCACCGCAATTTGGCTGCGCCAATGTGATCAATCTGGGGCAGATGGTGGCCGATCCGCGCGATCTGCTCACCGGCAATGGATCGGGCCAAACATCCACCGGCAAAGCGATCCAAAGCCTGAAGGCATGGCGGGATGAAGTGCCGATCATATTGGTGCCCCAGGGTGTCAATCAGGGCGGCGGCACTGGCTTTGGTAGCGGCGGCGGATTTTAAGACATCGCGGGAGAGATCATCATGGCTTCAGCAGCCGAACGCCTCGATCACGGCATGGAAAAACGGGAAGCCTTTGGCGCTTATCTATGTGATCAGGAAACCATCCAGATTCTGGAGCCTGTAGCCCTCGAACAAGGCTGGCTGCCCGAACGCATCCACAAGGGTGGCATCGCTAACGCCGTGCGCTCATTATCGGTGATGCGGTCGCCGGAATTTCTGGTGGTGGATCTATCGCAATCCGATGATCCACTGGCCGATATCGGGGCGCTGGCCGATGTGTGCGAGCCGGGCACGCTGGTTCTGGCGGTGGGAAGCCGCAATGATGTGCAGCTTTACCGCGATCTTTTGGCTTCGGGTATTCATGATTATCTGCTGAAACCGATCAATGGCGATGATCTGCGCGCCACCATTGCCATGGCCTTGAGCGCCCGCGCCGAACCGGATGTGCCCGCAAGCCAGCCTTTGACCAAAAAAAGCGTGGCGGTGATCGGGGTGCGCGGCGGCGTCGGCGCCAGCGGGCTTGCATCGGGGCTGGCGTGGATTTTAGCCGATGATTTTTCCATCGATGTGGGCCTGCTTGATCTTGATCTCAATTTCGGCACCAATGCCCTTGTTTTCGATCTGGAGCCGGGGCGGGGCTTGAGCGATGCTTTGGAAAATCCCAATCGGGTGGATTCTTTATTCATCGAACGCGCCATGCTCAAGGTGAGCGATCATCTCTCGGTGCTGGGATCGGAAGCCCCCTTGGGCGATCCGATGGCCCCCGATTCGGCGGCCCTGATGCATTTGCAGGAATCGCTGGGCGAGCATTTCGATCTGGTATTGATCGATCTGCCGCGCACCATGGCCAGCAGCTATCCCGGCCTTTTGAGCACGATCTCAGATGTTGTTCTGGTGAGCGAACTCAGTTTGGCCGCCACCCGCGATACGATCCGCATGATGGGGCTTTTGAAAAATCATGCGCCCCAGGCCCGGGTCCATCTGGTGGCCAATAAAGTGCCGCCTTTGGCGCAACAGGAAGTCTCGCAAAAGGATTTCGAGGCTTCCGTGGAACATGGGATCGATCTGCTCATCCCCGCCGATCCCAAAAGCATGCTGGCCGCATCAAAACAGGGAAAGCCCCTGCCCCAGGCCCTGCCCTCTTCAAAGCCGGTGCAGATGATGCGCAATCTGGCGCAAACCTTGGCCGGGGATGAAGCGCAGGCGGAAAGCAAATCCTTCTGGTCGAAATTGATCCGTAAAGCCCCATGAAACAAAGCACCCCCTTCGCACGCCGGCATCTATCCGCCCGCAAAAGCCTGTCATCAGGCTTTGGCCGGGCCAATGGTGAACCCGCCGATGCCGATAGCGCCGCCTTAGCCGCCATCAACAGGCCCGCCGATCCGGCCTCCGCTCCATCATCAGGGGCAGGCGGGGGCGAAAGCCCCTCATTGGATGATTTGAGCGATGTGCTTTTGGTGCGCATCAAAAGCCATTTCACCCCCGAAGAGGTGCGCATGTCGTCGCGGGTGGATCTGGCCCAGAATGTCGAAACTTATGTGCGCGAAATCGCCCAGGAACTGGGACATGCAATCGATGATGCCGATGTGCGCGATCTGGGTACCTTTTTGCTCAATGAACTGATCCTGTCGGCTGGCAATACCGATGATCCGCTGGATGGCAAGGCCCCGAAATCCGCCAAAACCGATACCGTTCTTCATGCCAAAGAAATGGTTCAGCCTCTGTTGATGGAGCATATCGATCCCCAGGCTGCCAGCGAATTGCCGCGCGCCGAACTGGCCGATCAGGTGGGCGATGTGGTGGGGGAATTGCTGGTTCAGGAAAAGATCAATCTGAACCTGCGGGAACAGCGTGATCTGGTGACCCTGCTGCTGAATGACATGCTGGGATTGGGGCCGCTGGAACCCCTGCTTGCCGATGATGAGGTGAGCGATATCATGGTGAACGGCCCCCAGCAGGTTTATATCGAGCGCAAGGGCAAGCTGGAACTGACCGATGTCACCTTCCGCGATAATCGCCATCTGCTCAATATCGCCCAGAGAATCGTCACCGCCGTGGGCCGCCGGGTGGATGAAACCTCGCCCATCTGCGATGCCCGCCTGATGGATGGCAGCCGGGTGAATGTGATCATTCCGCCGCTGGCCATTGATGGGGCCTCGATCTCGATCCGGAAATTCGCCAAACAGAAAATCACCCTCGATGCCATGCTCAATTTTGGCAGCCTTTCGCCCAAAGTGGCGCAGGTTTTGAAAATCGCCGGGGCCTGCCGCCTCAATATCCTGATTTCAGGCGGCACCGGATCGGGGAAAACCACCATGCTGAACGCCGTATCACAATTGATCGATCGCGGCGAACGGGTGGTGACCATCGAAGATGCCGCCGAATTGCAGATGCAGCAGCCCCATGTGGTGCGCCTTGAAACCCGTCCGGCCAATCTGGAAGGCAAAGGCGAAATCAATATGCGCGATCTGGTGAAAAATGCCCTGCGGATGCGCCCTGATCGCATTATCTTGGGCGAAATCCGGGGGGGCGAGGCCATCGACATGCTACAGGCGATGAACACCGGCCATGATGGCTCGATGGGCACGATCCACGCCAATCGCCCGCGCGAAGCCCTCACCCGCCTTGAAAACATGGTCAATATGGCCGGGCTCAATCTACCCACCAAAGCCATTCGCGAACAGATCGCCGCCGCCCTTGATCTGATCATTCAGGTCAGCCGGATGCGCGATGGTGGCCGCCGCACGGTTTATGTGACCGAGGTGGTGGGGATGGAAGGCGATGTGATCACAACGCAAGATCTCTATCGCTTTGAATGGAAGGGCCAGGATGAGCAGGGCAAGCTGCAGGGCGATTGGGTGTCATCGGGTGTTCGCCCCCATTTCATGGCTCGGGCGGAATATTTCGGCCTTGGCCGGGCTTTGATGCAGGCGATGAGCTGATGCCCATGATGAGCATGACAGCACAGGAAAGGGGCAAGGCATGACCGGCGCAGATAATGGCCTGCTGATGGGTCTGATCTTTATGGCCAGCTTTTTGATCTTTGCCGCGCTGGCCGGGGCGATCATCTGGTCGGGGCCATCGAACAAGCTGATCCGGGCCCGGCTCCATCGCTTTCAGGATCGTTTCGGCACGAGCGGAAGCGCCATCCGGGCGCGGTCGATCTTGGCCTCACAAGATAACAGCTCGCCCCTTGAAGCCCTGATCGGCAAGCTGGTTCCCAAGCCCCAAACCTTTAGAAAACGCCTGAAACAAACCGGGCGGGATATTCCCCTTGGCCGCTATGCGATGATCTGTGGGGCGGTTCTGATCGGTGCGATGCTGGTCTTCATGATCATCTTGTCCCTGCCATTCGGGCTATCCCTGCTTTTGGGCGTGATCATCGGCATTGGCCTGCCGCATCTGGTTATCTCGAAGATGATCGCCAAGCGCCAGAAGATGTTTCTCACCTTATTCCCCGAAGCCATCGAACTGATCGTGCGCGGCTTGAAATCGGGTTTGCCGATCAATGAAACGATCAATATCGTCGGCTCGGAAATCAATGATCCCGTGGGGGTGGAATTTCGCCAGATCGCCTATCAGGTGAGCCTTGGCGAAACATTGGAAAAGGCCTTATGGGCGGCGGCGGGCCGGCTTGATTTTCCCGATTTCAAATTTTTCGTCATCAGCCTTGCCATTCAGCGGGAAACCGGCGGCAATCTGGCGGAAACGCTCAGCAATCTATCGAATATCCTGCGCACCCGCCATCAGATGAAGCTGAAAATCCGGGCTTTGTCGTCCGAGGGCCGGGCCAGCGCCATGATCATCGGCTGCCTGCCCTTCATCATGTTTGCCATCATCTATGCCATGAATGCGGACTATGCCAGCATCTTCTTCACCGATACCCGCGCCATGATCGTTTTGTTCGGCGCCCTGATCTGGATGGGGATCGGCGGTTTCATCATCTCGAAAATGATCAGTTTTGAAATATGAATGAGCTCATCCCCTTTGGCCTTAGCGCTCTTGATCTCGTCACCATCCTTGCAGGGATAACGGCGTTCATCGCCGTGTTGGCGGTTTGGCAATCGGGCATCGTTGCCCGCGATCCCATGAAGGGCCGCATCAAGCAGCTTCAGGAACGCCGTCAAGCCCTGCGCGCTGGCCTCATCACCGAGCCCAAGCGCCGCACCAGCCCGATCCGCAAGGCACAGGGCCTGAATGTGATGCGTTCGGTGGTGAAAAAGCTGAAGCTCGCGCAAAGCGAAACCACCCAGAAAGTATCGAAAAAAATGATGCAGGCCGGTTGGCGGCAAAAAGATGCGGTGATCATCTATCTGTTTTTCAAGATGGTTCTGCCCGCACTGATCGCCATCTCCAGCCTTTTACTGGTTTATGGCTATGATGCCTTTGCCGATAGCCCGATGCTCAAGGTTCTGCTCCCCCCCGGGGCCATTCTGATCGCTTTCATGGGGCCGGATCTGGTGGTGAAAAATCAGATCCAAAAGCGCATGGCCGCCATCCGCAAAGCCCTGCCCGATGCTTTGGATCTGATGGTGATCTGCGCCGAAGCGGGGCTGACCCTTGATAGCGCCTTTCAGCGGGTGACCGGGGAAATGGGCAAAAGTGCCCCGGAACTGGGCGATGAATTCGGGCTCACCACGGTGGAACTGGGCTTTTTGCCCGATCGCCGCCAAGCCCTGATGAATTTGGCTGAGCGGGTGCCCCTGCCATCAGTGCGCGGGGTTGTCACCACCCTCGTGCAAACAGAACGCTATGGCACGCCTTTGGCCATGTCTTTGCGGGTTTTATCGGCAGAATTTCGTAATGAGCGGATGATGAAAGCCGAAGAAAAAGCCGCCCGGCTGCCCGCCACCATGACCGTGCCGCTGATCCTGTTCATCCTGCCCACGCTTTTTGTGGTCTTGCTCGGCCCCGCCGCCTGCCAGATTTCGGATGAATTGATCAACCGCTGATGGCAATCGAACGGGCGATCGGGCCATGGCTTTATTTGTGACTTGCCCGCAGGGCTGCCAGCCTTTACCCCATGGCCAGTTTCAAAAAGCACAAATGGACACATGATGTTAAAACCCTTTCTGGTCGGTCTTTTCATGGCCGGTGTTTCCGCCATTCCCCTTGCCCATGCGCAAGTTGCCATGGATATCAGCCTGCGCACTGCGGCGGATAACAAGCCCCTTTCAAATATTCCGGTCATTCTGGAAAATCTGGAAACCGGGCAGGTGATCACCGGCACCACCGACCGACGCGGATTGGTGCGATTCAATGGCCTGTCCACCAGCGGCGAATGGATTGCCCGCACAGAACCCACGAAAGCTTACCGCGCCGCCCGGACGGAAGCCATCAGCCTTCGGTCGGGATTTGACAGCAGCCTATCGCTGATGCTGATGTCGGCAAGCGAACTGGAAGAAATCAGCGTTACCGCCAGCCGCAGCTATGGGCGGCTCAATCGCAGCAATGCGGAAATTTCCGCCAGCTTCAGCGCCGATGAGATCGAACGACTGCCGGTGGAAGGCCGCAGCCTTGAACGGGTGCTGTTTCGCCTGCCGAATGTGACCCAGGCCACCGGCTTTTTCAATGAAGCCCCATCGATTGCGATCAATGGCGCCAATAGCCTGTTCACCAATTACATGATTGATGGCCTTGATAATAATGAGAATTTCCTGGGCGGCATGCGCTTTCCCGTGCCCATCGGAGCGATCGAGGATGTGACGGTTCTGGCCAGCAATTATTCCGCCGAATTTGGCCGCACGGCCAATGGGATTGTCAATGTCACCACCAAATCGGGCGGCAATGAGGTGGAAGGCGAGCTGTTTTTCGTCTCCCGCCCCGGGGGGGCCTTATCGTCGAATAATGGCTTTAATCCCCGGGATCTGAGCGGCAATCTGGTGAGTAATGATTTCCAGCGCTATCAGGCCGGATTTGCCGTGGGCGGCCCGATCATCGAGGATCGGACCTTTTATTTCATCAATATGGAATATACCCGCGACGACACTAATAATCTGCTGAATGTGCCGGAATTAGGGGTGGCCGAACAGATCAGCGGACAGAATGATTTTCTGCTGACCACGGCGCGCATCGATCATCGCTGGACGGACCGGCTGACAAGCACCCTGCGCCTCAATCATGGGCGGGTAACATTGGAACGCCCCGGCGGCGGCATTTCGGGTGGCACCATCTTTCCCTCTGCGGGCAGCGAACAAACCCGCCGATCCACCAATGCCGCCTTAACCACCACCTATCGCGGGGATCGCTTCACCTATAGCGGATCGGTACAATATAGCCGCTTTGATTGGAATTTTACCAAGCCCTTAGCCGATAATGAGAATGCCCAAGCCACCCTGCTCGATCCTTCGGGCCGGGCCATCGCGACCATCGGCCATCCCGGTTCCGTTTTTGACGAGCGGGAAAATACCGTGCAATTCCAGCAAAAGCTTTCCTTTGAAAGCGGCCGCCATCGCTTCAGCTTTGGCAGTGATGTGATCATTTCGGATTTCAGCCTGCGCGGCGGTGGCAATCCCAATGGCAATTTTCTGCTGATGCTTGATGAGACGCAGCTTGGTGCCTTGCGCAACAGCAATCTGGGGAGCGATTTCTCCATCAATGATCTGCCGGCCAATCTCGATGTCATTCAAGCGGTTTTTGAAACGGCACCAAAGGCTTTTGGCACCAGCCAGGAAACCTACAGCCTGTTTGCCGAAGATCAGATCATGGTGACACCGGATCTGTCTGTCACCCTTGGCCTGCGCTGGGAATATGACAGCCTGTCGAAAGGGGCATCGGGATCGGGAGATTTCGATAATATCGCCCCTCGCATCGGGGCCAACTGGTCCTTCAGAAAAGATATGGCTCTGCGCGCGGGGGTCGGTCTTTTCTATGAAAAAGTGCCCTATACCGTTGTCTCGGATGCCTTGCAGTTTTCCACCGATACGCCGGGCTTTCGCGGGCAATTGCAAAGCCTGATCGATCAGGGGCTGTTGCCCGCCGATGCCGATATCGATCAGATGACAAATGCCGGAACGCGGGCTATCGATGCCGCTGATCTGTGTAATGGTTTTGGCGATTGCCCCGATCCCGCATCGGTTCGGGATCGCCAGAATGCGCTAAGCTCCAGCGAATTGCGGATTCTCAATCCCGATGGGCTGGATAATCCCTATGCCTTTCAGGCGAGCTTGGGCTGGCAATGGGAAATGCCGGGGAATTATCTGTTATCCATCGATGGCATGTGGTCGGAAGGGCATAATCTGGTCCGTTTGCGCGATGTGAATGCCCCTGCCCCCTTCACCTTCAATCAGGCGGCTTTCGATGCTTTGGGTGCCGAAGCCGTGGCCGCCTTGACCCCCGAACAACGTCAGGATCTGGGGCTGGTGCGCTCATCGGATGCCGCCAATGCCACCCGCCCCGCGCTTTTGGCGGATGGTTCCATCCCGGCGGGCGGGGCACGTTCGATCATCATGTCGGAAACCGATGGCCGCTCGCGCTATCGGGCGCTAACCATCAGCATGGAAAAACCCCGCGATGCCGATCCCTATTCCTTCCTCATCGCCTATACCCTGTCACGGCTGACCAACAATACGGATGATGTGAATTTCCGCGCCAATGATTCCAATGATTTCGCGGCTGATTTCGGGCCTTCGCTCAATGATCGCACCCATGCCCTCTCCACCCTCTTTTCGGTTTATCCGCTGGACGGGCTGACCCTGAGCATCGCCGGGCTTTTCCAATCGGGGCAGCCGATCAATTTCGTTCCCGATGCGCGGGTTTTCGGCACCACCGATCTCAATGGCGATGGCCTGTCATTCGCCGATCAGTTCACCGGCAATCCTGATCGGGCGCCGGGCTTTGATCGCAATTCCGGGCGGCTGTCCTTTGCCAGCACCGTTGATCTGGGGGCAGCCTATGAAATCCCGCTCTTTAGCAACAGAATGGAACTGCGGATGGATATATTCAATCTGTTCAACGCCAATAATGACAGCGGCTTTCCGGTGAATTTCACCCAATCGAACCAGATCCAAACTGCCGGTCAGGATTTCGTGCAACGCTCTGCGGCTCCGGCGCGAACGGTGCAGCTTAGCGCGCGTTTTCTGTTTTAGCCTTTGCCGAGACAGAATCTGTCGCAAATAATGTCAAAAACATGACAATAGAGATGCCTTTTTCTTGATATTAGAGTGCATTTCGTGAACACTGTGCCTTGAACGGAAGCGGGAGCCATCTGGCTCGCGCCATACGTTCTTATGTGGCTGTTTTTAATGGCCGCATATCCTCGCTGTCGTGACTCGGGCCGGGTGCCTTAGGCTACCCGGCCTCTTTTTCAGCCCCACAGCAGGCACATGCACCATCTAAAAAACCGTTCAGGCGAGGGCTTCTTCTCCATCAAGGGTGCGCGCCACGGCATGAACGATGGCCGCAATCCGGACCGCCGTTTGAATGGCTTCCGCGCTCAATCCACCCTTCCGCAGCACCGCTTCATGGCTATCGATGCACATGCCGCAGCCATTGATGGCGGATACCGCCAGCGAATAGAGCTCGAAATCAACCTTATCGATGCCCGGATTGCCGATCACATTCATCCGCAGCTTTGCCGGCATGGTTTTATAATCGGCATGGGATGATAAATGCACGAAGCGGTAATAGATGTTGTTCATCGCCATGATCGATGCCGCCGCCTTGGCCGCATTGATCGCTTCATCGCTCAGCTTTGCGGCGGCTTCTTCGTGAAGATGCCGGATGAGTGTGGCATTGGATGATGCCAGCGCGCAGGCCAACAGGGTGCCATAAAGCTGCTGTTGGCTCAGCCCCTGTTCCCGCGACAAGGCCGAAAGATTGAGCTTGATGTCTTTGGCATAATCGGGGATCAGCGCTTTCAAGTCTTCGAGTGCCATGGGTTTTGCTCCTGTTATGTCTGTGAATTTTTCACGAAAAAGCCCGGCCAGAGCAGCGCGCCGACCGGGCCTTTTCATCTGCTTGCAGAAAGATCAGGCGACTTCTTTGGCCACGTCGATGGTGTCTTCACCGCTATGCCAGTTGCACGGGCACAGCTCATCGGTTTGCAGGGCATCCAGAATACGCAAAACCTCTTCGGGATTGCGGCCCACGCTCAGATCATTGGCCTGCACCATCCGAATGATCCCATTGGGATCCACAAGGAAGCTGGCGCGCAGGGCCACAGCTTCATCCTTTTCCAGAATGCCAAGAGCGCTCGACAATTCTTTCTTATTATCGGCAAGCCATGGGAATTTCACCGCGCCCAGATCTTCGCGGCTTTTCCGCCAGGCAAAATGCACGAAATCAGTATCGGTGCTGGCGCCCAGAACCACGCAATCGCGATCCGTAAATTCATCGGCCAAGGCATCGAAAGCCAGAATTTCGGTGGGGCAAATGAAGGTGAAATCCTTCGGCCAGAAAAAGACCAGCTTCCATTTGCCGGAAAAATCCTGATCCGTCAGGCGGGGAAAATCGCCATCGGGCAGATCGGTATTGCTGATGGCCTTCAGATCGAAGGCGGGAAATTTATCACCAATGGTCAACATATCTTTATCCTTTGTGCTGGAGTGGAAACGCAATGTGAACGCCCTTTATGTGACACTGTTGCAATTATTGATCAAACAGATATTTTGAATGTCATTAATCGATTGAGGCGATCATGATCACACCCACATTGAAACAATTGCGCTATCTGGTGGCTTTGCACGATCAGATGCATTTTGGCCGGGCCGCCGAAATGTGCCATGTCACGCAATCCACCCTCTCATCGGGCATCGCCGAGCTTGAAAGCCTGCTCGATGTGGCTTTGGTTGAGCGCACCCGCCGCGCTTTATGGTTCACGCCCTTGGGGCTAGCGGTGGTGCATAAGGCGAAAAAACTGCTGCGTGAAGCGGATGAACTGGTGGAATTGACCATGGCCACCAAAGAACCGCTGACCGGCACCATCCGCATGGGCATCATCCCCACCATTGCGCCTTTTTTGTTGCCCCGGGCCATGCCCATTTTGCGCCGGGCCTATCCCGGTTTAAAGCTGCATTTACGCGAACAAATGTCGGAAACCCTGTGCCACGAACTGCATGCGGGCAGTTTGGATATCATCCTCTATGCCCTGCCCTATCGCTGCGGCGATGTGCATCTGGAACCTTTGTTCGACGATCATTTTCTTGCGGCCTACCCCCCCGGCGACACGCCCTTGCCCGCACAAGTGCAGCCAAAGGACCTCGATCACGAAACCCTGCTTTTGCTGGAAGAAGGCCATTGCCTGCGCGATCATGCGCTGGCCGCCTGTTCCTTGCCCGGCATCGACCCCACCCGCTCGATCCTCAGCACCAGCCTTCATACATTGGTGCAGATGGTGGATAATGGCATGGGGATGACCCTGATCCCGGAAATGGCCATCGAAGGCGGCATTCTGAACGGCACCCATGTGCGCACCGTGCCCTTGGCGGGAAAGGCCCCGGCCCGCACCATTGGCCTTGTCTGGCGAAAAAACGCCGCCCGCCACGCAGATTTCATGCTGCTCGCCAATGCCCTCAAAGACTGGCACGAAAAACGCGGATGAAGGCCTTCGTGAAAAAATAAGCAGATTGATCTTCAGGAAGCCCAGATTGATCCTCAGGAAGCATTGCCATTCCGGCCACGGACCAGAACCGTTATGATCCCTGCAACGCCAATCGCCAATATGCCGAGGGTCAGGATCCATGAACCGCACCTTCGAGGCGCCGGAAGGACAAACAGATCGGACGGAGAGGCGTGCCGGGAAGGCTGGCTGCCTTTCCAAGCGTCTCTCTGTTCGAGATGGACGTCATTGCGGCGTCCCTATGGGATTTGACCAGAACGGCTCATT
>BAYV01000031.1 GCA_000710935.1 Iodidimonas nitroreducens
CCGGGATGACGAAAAAATAGGGCCGGGATGACGGAAAAATAGGGCCGGGATGGCGAAGAGGGGCCGGAATGACGCGGTGGAGGGGGCCACAAAAGACGTGGTAAATTCTGCCGCTCTGGCTGGGGCGGATTTTCCCTATCGGGTAGAATGCACAGTATTTCTTCGCATCTCCGCGCGCACAAATTATAAAAATTATTTATCTAAAACAATTATTTATCAAATAAATTCTGAATTGGCACGCTTTTCGCATTAGCTGCTGCGATTGCAGGAGCACCGGCGGCAGATGTCGCCCTCAATATGAAGGAGGGGCAAAATGGCCTTTTCAGTAAATACGAATAGTAGCGCATTAGAAGCCTTGCGTCAGCTTGTAGGTACCAATCGCAGCTTGGAAATAACCCAAAGCCGTATCAATACAGGTCTTGATGTGCGAACGGCTGCCGATGATCCAGCCAATTTCTCGATTGCCCAGAATTTGCGTGGGCAGGTGCGCGGTTTTGAGGCTGTGCGTTCAAGCCTTGATCGCGCCACCAGCACGGTGGATATTGCCATCGCTGCCGCTGAAACCATATCCGATCTGCTGATCGATATGCGGGAAACCACCATCGCCGCCGCTGATAGCGGCATCGATAGCCAATCCCGTCAAGCCTTGAGCGACGAATTCAGCCGTCTTTTGGAACAGGTCAATTCGGTTGTCAGTCAGGCCAATTTCAATGGCACCAATATCGTTGATCCGTCACTGACCCGGATCACCGCCCTCACTGGTACCGAGGTGGCGGTGAATGATATCAACGCGGACGGAATTGTTGATGCGGGCGAAGCCAAACTTTCTAATATCATTGAGATCAATGGCCGCGACCTGACAACGAACGGCCTTGGCATCGCGATCAATAATTTCGAGATTGATCCGGCACTGGGCTATGACGTCAATATCAATGATCTTTCCGCCGTTGCGCAAAATCTTGATGATCGCGATTTCGTCAATGCCCTGGTGGCTGCAGGCAATGCCGATAATATCATCGACCCCACGACCAATCCGGCGAGCTTTGATTTTTCGGGCGTCACCTTTCCTATTCCCGCAGCACCGGGAAATACCATCAGCTTGGGTGGCCAGAACTTCACGATACCGGCAGGAACCACTCAGGCGCAATTGGAAGCCGATTTTTCAATCGCAACGGCAACGCCTTTTACCATTACCGCTACACCGGCGGATAATTTCAGCTCCAATGTCCGGGCCGAACAGGCGCTGGTGGATGTTGATAATGCGCTTCAGCAAGTGAACAGCGTGTTGGCTGAATTTGGTGCGGCGGCCCGACAGCTCGAATTATCCACCAATTTCACCATTCGTTTGTCGGATGAATTGCAGGTGGGGATCGGCAATCTCGTGGATGCCGATCTGGCACGGGAATCGGCCAGCCTTCAGGCGCTTCAGGTGAAGCAGCAATTGGGCTTGCAGGCGCTGTCTATTGCCAATAGATCACCGCAATCAATCTTGTCGCTGTTCGGCGGCAACTAAGGTTGCGTTTTGCGCAAGGCAGTGCCATAGGCGGTGATGGCAATGCCATTATTCTGGCCAATATGGCTTTGCTGAATGCGCAGATTGATCAAAAGATCGGCCTTCACTGCCATCATTTCCTGTTCCAGGCGCAAAAGGGCCTCGTTACGGCTGCGGGTCAGCATTCTTTCCAGAACCGGAATATGGCCGCCGATCAGGCGCTGGAATAAAATCACCAAAGATCGGATGCGCGCATGGGAGCCGACATATGATGCGCAAACCAGAACGGGATCACCATAGCCTTCAGGTGCGTTTTTCATTGTGGTGAGGCGCGGGCGATGGGGCAGGGAGGCCCGCTGTTTCAGGCTTTTTGCGTGATTGAACGAAATGCGCATGGCCAGATACACAAGGGCCAAGGTGGGAAGGCCGGTGAAAATGAGCCAACTGAGCAGCATTTCCCCAAGGTTCATCCCGCCATCAAACCACCAGGGCGCATGAACGCGGCTCAGTTCTGAGAATAATTCTTCAAAAAAGAGTTCAGGATTGGACATCGAGCCGGACCGCCGTGCCATAGGCAAGAATTTCCGCAGCACCCCCGGTCACAGATGCCGTTGTCAGCCGCACCGATAAAATGGCATCCGCGCCCAGCTTTTGCGCCTCGGCCACCATGCGGGCAATGGCATCTTCCCGCGCTTCGTTCATCAATTCGGTATAGCCGCGCAATTCGCCGCCAATGATCCCCTTCAGCCCGGCGGCAATATCGCGCCCGATATGCTTGCCGCGCACCGTAGAGCCCTGCACAATGCCAAGGGTTTTTGAGATCACCCGCCCGGGAATTTGATCTGTTGAGATGACGATCATGCTGGATTTTCCTGTTTTGGCGGCTTCAGCGGTGGGATCGGACCCATAAATAGCGCGCAAAGGCAATGCCAAGCCCCAGGGCCGCCCCCATCAGCGCACCGGGCACCGGGGCATAAAAGCCAAAGCCGCCAATCATCGCCCCCCCCATCAATCCGGCAAAAAGCAAAAATCCGATCAGCGAAAAATCATCGCGGCGGGGCTGATCATTATGCATCGGGCCATCGGGCCGTTCATGATCGGGCTTTTTGTCATCAGCCGGTGAGGCTTGGGGCGCGTTGTGTTTTGCGGTCATCAAAGGCAACTTTCCTAAGCGAAGATCGGGCATGAGGATAGATCAATCACATTTTTTCATGTGTTAGCTTCATCTTCTGGCCGACACAAGGGGCTTGCGCCGGGGTGGGGCGCGCCCTTATCTGATAGGCGCATTAAAGGAGAGCATATCATGTCGCACAGCCCTTCGCGTTCATCTTTTGCCGATGATCCCATTGTCATCACATCCATGGCCCGCACCCCGATGGGCGGGTTCCAAGGCGATCTTTCCGCCCTTTCAGCATCGGATCTGGGGGCCCATGCCATCAAGGGGGCATTGGAACGCGCCGGTTTATCCCCCGATCAGGTGAATGAAACCATCATGGGATGCGTTTTGCCAGCGGGTCAGGGGCAGGCACCGGCGCGCCAGGCTTCAAAAAAAGCGGGCATTCCCGATGCCATCGGCGCGGTTACCGTGAATAAAATGTGCGGATCGGGGATGAAGGCGATGATGCTGGCCCATGATAGCCTGCTGGCCGGGAGCAATGATATCGTTGTGGCCGGGGGCATGGAAAGCATGACCAATGCGCCCTATCTTTTGCCAAAGGCCCGGGGCGGCCTTCGCTTGGGCCATGGCGAGGTGAAGGATCATATGTTTCTCGATGGGCTGGAAGATGCCTATGATAGCGGGCGTTTGATGGGCAGCTTTGCCGAAAGCACGGCGCAGCATTATCAATTTACCCGCGAATCTCAGGATGCCTATGCCATCGAAAGCCTGAAACGGGCGCAAAAGGCCTGCGAGGATGGCACCTTCGCCGCCGAGATCATCCCCCTGCAGATCGAGGATCGGAAGGGCAGTGTAACGATCAGCATCGATGAACAACCGGGCAAAGCGCGGCTTGATAAAATTCCGCAATTAAAGCCTGCCTTCGCCAAAGATGGCACGGTGACGGCGGCCAATTCCTCATCCATTTCCGATGGCGCGGCAGCGCTGATTTTGATGCGCCGATCCGAAGCCGAAAAGCGCGGCCTGCCAATTCTGGCCGAAATCAGGGGCCATGCCTCCTTTGCCCAAGCGCCCGCGTGGTTTACCACGGCCCCCATCGGGGCGATCAAGGCCGTGCTCCAAAAAACCGGCTGGGATCAGAAAAGCGTTGATCTGTGGGAGGTGAATGAAGCCTTTGCGGTGGTGGCGATGGCCGCCATCCATGCCCTTGATCTTCCCCATGATCAGGTGAATGTGCATGGGGGGGCCTGTGCTTTGGGGCATCCCATCGGCGCATCAGGGGCGCGGATCATGGTAACCTTGATCAATGCCTTAAAACAGCGGGGCGGAAAGCGCGGTATCGCCACCTTGTGCATTGGCGGCGGCGAGGCCACGGCGCTGGCGGTGGAATTGCCATCCTGATCGGCGTATCAAGGGCTTCAGGCCAAAGCCTATGACTGATTATGTTGGGGGGTCTTGATCATTTCCAGATCAAGACTTTCCAGCCTTTGCAGCAGATGATCCAAAGCTGCTTGCTCTTCGCCGCTCAAATGCGCAAGCAGATGCGCTTCATAGGATAAAGCCAGCGGCATGATTTCGCGATAAATCGCCCGGCCATCAGGCGAAAGCGCCAGCACCGAGCGGCGGCGGTCGGTGCTGGAAAAATGCCGCTCCAGCCGCCCTTTGGCCAGAAGCCGAGACACCGCGCGGCTCACCGCCACTTTATCCATCGCTGTGCGTTCAGCCACTTCACTGGCCGATAAATCGGTTTCATCGCCCAAAATGGCCATGATCCGCCATTCCGGGATGCTGAGATGAAAGCGTTCGGAATAAAGCGCCGCGATGGTGCGGGAAATCCGGTTAGACAGGGTTGCCAGCCGATAGGGCAGAAACTGCGGCAATTTCAGCCGGGTCTTCTGATCGCTATGGGGGCGGGGTTTATCCGCTAGCGGCTGGTGTTCATCGGTCATCGGCGCATCCATCTGGTAAGACGCCATCATGCCAAGATGGCGCGCAGATCGCCATAGCTTCTTTGTGATGGCCCACAAATCAGATTTGGCCTTGCGAAAAGGGCCCCATCGGCTTATTTAGTTACATATGTAACCAATAAAATAGATGCGGAAAAGGAGCCTTTGCCATGACTGATACGCCCGTTAATCAGCCAGAAAATCCCAAAGTTGAAAACCCGATGGGAACCGATGGCTTTGAATTTGTGGAATATGCAGCGCCTGATCCGCAGATGCTGCGCACGCTTTTTGAAAAGCTGGGCTTTCCGGTCATTGGCACCCATAAAACGCGTGATATTACCCTGCATCGGCAGGGAGATATCAATTTTATCATCAATGCGGAAAAAACCGGCTTTGCGGCAGACTTTGCCAAAAAGCATGGGCCTTGCGCCTGTTCCATGGGCTTTCGGGTGGCGAATGCCGATCAGGCCTTTGAACGGGCTGTGCGCCTTGATGCCACGCCAATCACGGATGATGACCGGATTTTGTCGAAACCGGCTATCGAGGGGATCGGCGGATCGCGGCTTTATCTGGTGGATGGTTATGGCGGCACCAATGCCTGGATCGAGGATTATGATATCCTGCCCGATGCCGAGGATCGGATGAAGCAATGGGGCGCGGGCCTCACCTATATTGATCATCTGACCCATAATGTAATTTGGGGCAATATGGATAAGTGGCGGGATTTTTATGGCCGCCTGTTCAATTTTGGGCAGGTCCGATATTTCGATATCAAGGGCAAGCTGACGGGCCTTGTGAGCCGGGCTTTGGCCAGCCCTTGTGGTAAAATCCGCATTCCCCTCAATGAATCCGAAGATGATAAAAGCCAGATCAATGAATATCTGGATGAATATAAAGGCGAAGGAATCCAGCATATCGCCTTGGGAACAGGGAATATTTACCAATCGGTGGATATTTTGCGCGATCATGATGTGGCGTTCCAGGATACGCCCGATACCTATTATGAACGGCTTGATGCGCGCTTACCCGATCATGGCGAGCCGGTGGCGGAATTGCAAAAACGGCGCATTCTTGTGGATGGCGGTGAGGCGCAGGGCGGCGGGATGCTGCTTCAGATTTTCACCAAGAATGTGATTGGACCGATTTTTTATGAAATCATCCAAAGAAAAGGCAATGAAGGCTTTGGCGAAGGCAATTTCAAGGCCCTGTTTGAATCGATCGAACAGGATCAAATCCGTCGTGGTTATCTGACCTCGAACGAAGCGGCGGAATAAACCATCCGGAAAAAGGTGAGGCATGCGCAATAAGATCAGTTTCCCGAAAATCGAGGGCGAAAGCTCGCGGCAGGCTCATGCCGATTTCCCCGAAGGCGCTTTCGAGCGGGAAATGGGGAATGAGGGCTTTTTTGGCCCGGCAACGCATCTTTATCATCGCCATGCCCCCACCGGCTGGATTGCCTTCGATGGGCCACTAAAGCCTCGGGCCTTTGATGGCAATCAGCTTTCATTGAAGGGTGAAAGCCCTTGGGATGCCGCACTTTTATTATCCAACAGTCACACGGCTATTCGCTTTTGGGCCTGTGATCGGGCTATGGATCATCTGGTGCGCAATGCGGATGGCGACGAGCTTTTATTCATCCATGAAGGGGCGGGGGCGCTGTTTTGCGATTTTGGCCATCTGCCCTATCGCGATGGCGATTATATTCTGCTGCCGCGCGGCACCATGTGGCGGATCGAGCCGCACCAGCCCAGCAAGATGATGCTGATCGAGGCGACGAATTCCAGCTATCGCCTGCCTGAAAAAGGGCTGGTGGGTGCCCATGCCATTTTCGATCCCGCGATCCTTGAAACCCCCCATATCGATGCGGCTTTCAAGGCCCAGCAAACGGAAGACACGTGGCGGGTGGTGGTGAAGCGCCGGGGGCAGGCCACCATCATCACCTATCCGTTCAATCCCCTTGATGCCATGGGCTGGAAGGGGGATCTGCTGCCGGTGCGGATCAATTGGCGGGATATTCGCCCCCTGATGAGCCATCGCTATCATCTGCCGCCCAGCGCCCACACAACCTTTGTGGCGGATCGTTTTGTGGTGTGCAGCTTCGTGCCGCGCCCCATCGAAAGCGATCCGGGGGCTTTGAAGGTGCCCTTTTACCACAATAATGATGATTATGATGAATTCATCTTTTATCACAAAGGCGAATTTTTCAGCCGCGATAATATTCATCCCGGCATGATGACATTGCATCCCTGCGGCTTTACCCATGGCCCCCATCCCAAAGCGTTTGCGGCGGGGTTGAAAGCGCAGAAAACCGCCACAGATGAAGTGGCACGGAAGA
>BAYV01000030.1 GCA_000710935.1 Iodidimonas nitroreducens
GGAGGAATAATCCCGTGGCAGGTCACAGTGCCAAACATTTCTTTTGAAACCATATAGGCGCTGCTACCACACATGCACATGAGCTTGGTCATTTCATGTGCCATCGGGACTTACGTGACCGGTTTGAGGACAACGAGGAAAGTCTCAACGATTTCAAGGATGATATTGAAACCGAGGCCAATCTGTTTGCCTCATACCTTCTGATGCCCGTCAATATCATCCGGAATGAATTTTCTGATATTCGATGGAACGTGGATACCTTGTGTGAGGTAGGCACTCGCTTCGAGTGTTCCCTTCAAGCCAGCGCTCTTCGCATTATTGATCTATCCACTAAACCAATCGCCTTTGTTGTATCGCGTGACGGTAGGATTCTTTGGGCCCGCAGGAGCAATTCCGCACCTTATATGACAGCATATCTCTTTGGGGATGAACTGCCCGAGTCATCACACATCATGGTAGCATATAGGGCAGGTAGTAGAGTTCCGCCAACGCTAGAATGTGTTGGGAATGCCTGGAACCGCTTTCAGCAGGCGAGAGAAAGCCAGTACTTTGAAACCTCCGGTCGGGGCTACCAATACACTTGTATTGAATTCGATGGATAGGTGATCACTGATCGAAGGACGTCTCAGTTGGCCTGATAGTGCAATTAAAACGATGCCATTTCAGCGCCCCCAATTCGCTCGAACAGGAAAGCCAAACCTGAAACGGCAATCTTTATAAGAAAGGTGATTTTATATGACACAGGCTGCCATTGCATTCATCGGCGATCCCCATGGCAGGTGGGCGGACATTCGCCAACAGATCCGGCGGCAACTGGAGAGGGGCATTGCAATTCAGGCCATTGTGTAGTGCCTGAGCAACGATATTTCGTCAGCGGGAAGATCAAAAATAATGCCGCGCGTTGTCGCGCGGTCAGAGCCGCTCGGTGTGCCCTCAAATTGCACTTTCTCTATATGGCAGGATCTCTGAAAGTATACATATTGAGACTCATTGCTGGTCATGTCTTTATTAATGTCTCAATATAGGCATCGCAAAACACCTGAGTATTTATGAGACACCCATGGCCAAAGTCGGATACGCCCGCGTCAGTTCTGTCGGACAATCTCTCGACGTACAACGCGAAAAGCTAAGCGCGTGCGATAAGCTGTTTGAAGAGAAACGCAGCGGCACCACCGACGCCCGCCCCATGCTGAAACAATGCCTGAATTATGTGCGCGAAGGCGATGTGCTGATCGTATCGCGCATAGATCGGCTGGCCCGCTCGACGCTGCATCTGTGTCAGATCGCTGAGACCTTGCGCGAGAAAGGTGTTGATCTGGTTGTTCTCGATCAGAATATCGACACATCCGATGCCACCGGACGCCTCTTATTCAACATGCTGGGTGCCATCGGCCAGTTTGAGACTGAAATCCGCGCCGAACGCCAGATGGACGGGATCAAAAAAGCCAAAGACCGTGGCGTTCAGTTTGGGAAGCGGCTTGCGCTCACGGCCAGCCAAATCTCCGAACTGCGTGACAAACGCCGACAAGGCACCCTTATCAAAGATCTCATGGCCCAATACTGCCTCTCAAAGGCGACCATTTATCGATATCTCGGTACGAACGACACCTGAGATCAACTCCTGGCCCAAGAATTCCGCTTAGCGCCCTATTCTGCACTCAGCCAGAGTCGACCCCATGATGGGCATTTGCTCGAAGCACCACAGAAGATTGGCGATTGGATCGACCATCTATTATCACCGCCGCTGGACGCGCCTTAGGCCATAGCTTTGGTTGCGAATACGCATGGCTCGGCATCTGTCGGTGCCGCGAGGAGCGGCCACCAGAACGAGTGCGCCGTCCATCCACGCTCTCTGCCGCCCTTCTGTTGCAACAGAATAAGAGCGGGCTTTGAGCGCGGCTCGTTCATGATCTTCGGCCTCAGTGCGGGACCGAGAATCGAACGACCAGACTTGTCGCCTGATTTCGCACGATCCAGCCCTCTGCCTGTTTCCGCCAGCAGCAAAATCGTTTCGCCCTTTTCCGTATAGTAGTCGATCAATCCGCGCATCGCGCCCCACTCGAACTTGACGCTATCAAACTCTATCGTCTCCTCGATGGTCGCGATAATCGCGTAGGCGGTGGCGCGGTCGATCTCAACAAATTCGCCCGTATCCCGCCATTCCGGGAGGATGATTTTGTCTAGATTCGATTGCAGTTCGGCCATTCGCTTGCCCGCGCGGGTTTGGAAATCGGAGGGCAAGAGCAGTGTTCGTGGCGAGACGGTTACAACGTCTGAGAGCTGCACCTTGTTCGGGGCGCAGGGCCTGATTCGTCCGTTCCCGTCAGTCTGAATGAACACTACGCCTTGATCGTGGGCGCCACTCTCGAAGGCATCCCGCAAGGCGTTCTCGAACTCATTAATTGTGAACAGCCGGTCATAAACTGCCCGCGATGTATAAAGCCGCGTGACTGCCAAGTCATCGCGTCCCCGGTTCCCGTACATACGGGAGTGCTGCAACACGGTATCCGCTTGCGTCGTTCTCGGATTGCGTCCGTAGTAGAAGGCAATCAGGTTGGGAATGGTAATGCCGCGATCGAGAATGCTGCCGCCTACGAAAATATTATAGGGCGTCCGCAGCTTGAGTTCGGCTTTCTGATCGAGCAGGGCTGACACTTGGCCGTCAGAATTGACCTTCTCGACAACGATGTCGTCGTTCTGAAGCGCATCAAGGAACTCGTCAAACGCTTCGTCGTGCGGCGGCATATCGCCCCTATTCGCCGTTACTGAAACCTCAAGATCGTCATAAGCTTCATCGAACAGCGGGCGCAGTCGCTTGGGATTTTCTTCGGCGGCCTTGACGATCTCGTCACGGATCCAGTCAATTACCTGATTTTGCCAACTATGTGCCGCCTTTTGCGTATCGTTGTGAATGAGCATCGAGTACTTCTGCTCCTTCTCGCCAAGTTCGCGCTGCTGCCACTGCCGGACGCCCGCTGCGAGAACGAAGGTGACAATTGCGCGGCGCAGACCAGCAGTGTTCTCCGTGTCGAGGACGCGATCCTGACTGATGCGCCGCATATCCATCTTGCGCAGAGCATTCTGCTCTTGCTCGCCGACCTCAACGATCAGATGCGCGCGCGAATCGTCTTCATCGAAGGAACCGAAGTAGTGATTGCCGCCGACATACCCGTCGTGAATCGGCAAGAGTTCGGTGAAGGCTGGGCGTTTCGGCTTGTAGACGTAGTTGGTCTGGGCAGTCGGATCATCGTAGTTGTCGGGCTGCAAATAGAGAGAGTATGGCGTGGCAGTGACTTGGAGGAAGGCGATGCCGTCACTTAACTCACGCAGCTCGTCAATCTGTCCGGCGATGACTCCCTGCAATATGTCCGAGTTCTCCCTGTTCGGCACGAAGCGAACGCTTGCCAGGTCGGCCTCATCGTCCACGATCAGAACCTTCTTCTTCTGAAGTCCGGGTTGGTCATTCACGAAATCGATCAGTCGCTTGAGATTATGAACCTGCTTCTTGGCAACGATTACGATCTTGCGACGAAGTTCGCTCCGCGTGAGAGTGCCGGGCTGCTTCATTATATCGAACACCATCAGTTCATCCTCCTCGATGAACTCCGCGAAGTCAGATTCCAGGCGCGAGACGGTCTGGGCTGAAAGCGTTTTGGTGCCCTTGGTAAGGACCAGTGCGATATCGAAGTCTCGGTCAAAAGCTCCAGCTATCACGCCGACGAACGCGCGGGTTTTACCTGATTGAATTTTGCCGAGAAGCATTCCCGGCCGGCTGTCTGTCGTCATCGAAGTGTCGAGCTTTTCCACGACACGCTCGATACATTCGGCCAGTTCGTCACTGTCGTTGCGATAACTCTTCAGGCGCGAATAGAATTGTGTCCCCTTCTGAAGATCATCAAGGCGGCGGTTGTTACGGCGAAGCCATGCGCGAATTTGAGGGCGCCTGAAGACCGGTCCTGACGCCAGCTCCTTGATAGGACGGGGGAAATCCGATGCCCGCGAGCGCCAGTTTACGACGGCTTGGCTTGATACATTTGCCATCTCTGCAATCTCGTTGATCCCGACGATGTCATGCTCCACGGGGCGAATCCTTCTGTTTATGTTGTACATAATTGTGTACAACATAAACAGAAGGATGTCAACAGATAAACGGCACTCAGCGTGTACTACGTCGGCCAACACAGCATGTTCTTAAATTGTTCTTGCTTTTGGCGCCAAAAAGGCACCTAATCGGGCGATGGAGACCTCTATGACAAAAGCTGAACCCAAGAGAGACGACCGTATCCGTCAAAGCATCCGGCTGGCCAAAGAGCTATGGGATGGAATCGACCAGGCGCGATCTGAACGGCCTGGCAGTATCTCTCGCAATACGTGGATAACTGAAGCCGTCCTTGAGAAACTGGAGCGCGATGTCGCTAATGCTCGTGCCGGGAGAGCCGCCAATGCCTAACTTTTACGAATTCTTTGCGGGTGGTGGCATGGCGCGGGCCGGTCTTGGCAGTAGCTGGGAATGTCTATTCGCAAACGACTTTGACCGCAAGAAGGGCGAAATCTATGAAGCCAACTGGGGTAGAGGAGCGCTCACGGTCGGTGATGTGAAAAAGGTCGAAGCGAAAGACCTCCCTAGCCAGGCGGACTTGGTCTGGGGCTCTTTCCCATGTCAAGATTTATCGCTGGCTGGCGGTGGAGCTGGTCTCAAAGGTGAACGCTCGGGCACATTCTGGCCGTTCTGGCGCTTAATGCAATCATTGATACGTGAAGGCCGCGCCCCATCAATCATCGTGCTTGAGAACGTCTGTGGCGCGCTTACTTCACACCAAGGCAAGGACTTCGCTGCCATTTGCGCGGCCTTCGCGCGCGAGAACTATAGATGTGGAGCCATGATAATCGACGCGGCGAATTTCGTGCCGCAATCGCGGCCAAGGCTTTTCATAATTGGTATTCGCGGTGATGTGATCCTGCCCGACGGCGTGATCGCAAGCGGGCCGACAAGAGGTTGGCACACTCAAGGTTTGTGCAATGCGCATGCAAAACTTTCGCCGAAAGCGAAGAGTAGCTGGCTATGGTGGACAATGCCGACCCCGCCAGTGAGGAATTCTCACTTCGCCGATCTGATCGAAGACAATCCGAAAAGCGTGAGCTGGCATACCGCAGCAGAGACTAAGCAGCTTATCTCGATGATGAGCGAAGTGAACCTTGAAAAGGTCAAAGCTGCCAAGAATGCCGGTCGTCGAATGGTGGGCGCAATCTACAAACGTACCCGTCACGACGAAACCGGCGCAAAGGTTCAAAGGGCAGAGATCCGTTTCGATGAAGTGGCCGGCTGTCTGCGAACTCCTGCAGGTGGTTCGAGCCGCCAACTCATCATGGTGGTCGATGGCGACAAGGTAAAATCGCGTCTTATTTCAACGCGTGAAACTGCTCGGCTAATGGGCTTGCCTGACGACTACGTACTTCCTGCACGTTACAATGAAGCCTACCATTTGACGGGCGACGGCGTAGTGGTGCCGGTGGTCAGATATTTGGCAGTGCACATATTTGAGCCTGTTTTGAAGGCGCAGACAAGAGACATGGAGGAGGCTGCGTGAGTGTAATTCCATGCTGTCAGAACGCGGAGCTTCGCAAGAAGATCGAGGAGTTCGCGGAGACACTAAAAACCGAAGCGCATAAGCTCGGTGATCACGGACTGGATGATCAGGAATTCTATAACAGCGGTTTGTTTCGCGGGGCGATCGAACGCGTCCGAGGTCAGTTTTCCGCCACTATGCGTGACAAGCGCGAGTTCGTGAAGCACGTCCTGAATTACATGCAAGATGGTGGTTATATCGCCGATTGGGAGTCTGCGGGAGAGGCCAACCGCCATGACTATACCGTCAAACTCAACAGCGATAAGACTGCGGTGATCGAACTCAAAGGCTGTCTGGACGGCAATAACACAAACATCTTTGAGCGCCCTCCACATGCCCAAGAATTCATTATCTGGAGCGTCTGTACAAATCCCGGTGCCGATCCACGCCATAACGCTTGGTCGGGCATCCATACGCGCCTGAGTGCTGAAATCATTTATCGGGAACAACGGGTAGATGGTGTTGTCGTTTGGGACATGGTCTGCGGCACTCTGGGGCGCCCGTGCCCGAAACTTGAAAACCAGCCGGACCGGACGACAGAAGTCGGCCCCTTCTTGCTCCCGCCCGCTTGCATCTATGTGATGCCAGCGACCACTCCTAGTCCGAGAAACAACTCGCATCCACCTGCGCAGAAGCTAGGCGGTGTTGAGTTACTCAAAGCCTTTCACGATTGCTTCGGTGGTGATGATGCCGAGGTAAGCTACGTCGACTTTGAGGTAGCACATAAAGGGCCGGAGACAGTTAGGACGACTACAATCACGCGAGATAGCGTCACCGCACAACAATCTGGGCCAACTGCAATTCGGCGCTCTTGACGCGAGGTATGAATGCCAATCGATTTCAAGTTTAGAAAGACTGCCGTTGGCACTCTGACAACCCAAATCGGCGTTTATGTTCTAGCCGACTTGGATAACGTTCCAATCTATGTTGGTCAGTCAAAAGACGGTATCCGTAAGAGAGTGCAACGTCACCTGACATCCGCCCGTTCGGACGTAATTGCGAACAGGCAGATCGACGTTTGGGAAGTTGCATATGTGTGGGCTTTTCCCATTGATGATGCTGAGGTAATCAGCGCATTGGAGGCTGCCTTGTTTCATCAACTCCACCCGCAGTCGCGATTGATGAATGGCAAGCTCCCCCCGTCCCACCTGCTGACTTCGAGGTTCCTGAACCATCCGCAATCGTACAAGTAATGAGCGATGAGGAAATCGAGGAGAAGAAAGACCCTGATCTTCGATTGCCACGTCAGGCGCAACACTATGCCCAGCTTGTCGCACACTTCGTAGCCGTCAAAAATTCCAATCAAGTCGCGGGTGCCATGGACGCCCACTTTGAGAGACTGGACCTGTCGCGTATTTGTGCCGCTCCAAGTGCTCGTTTAAGCCACTTTCCGTTCAAAAGCGACCGGACTTTTCCAGCCCAATGCTGAGTGCCGGCGCCGAGGGTTATAGAACCCGTTGATATACTGGAAGATGGCGGTTTCGGCCTGTCGACGCGTTTCCCAAGTGCGCCGCCAGATCAGCTCGGCCTTGATGGTCTTGAAGAAGGTCTCGACTGCGGCGTTGTCATAACAGTTACCCTTGCCGCTCATCGACACCTTGAACCCATGCTCGCGCAGGATCTTCTGGTAGTCATACGAACAGTATTGGCTGCCCCTGTCTGTGTGATGAATGCAGCCTTTGGGTGGTGCTCGGAAGGCGATGGCCATTTTCAGCGCCCGGATCGTCAGATCGCGTTTCATACGGTTACTGACGGCCCAGCCGATGACGCGCCTCGAATGCAGGTCCAGGATCACGGCCAGATACAACCATCCCTCGCGGGTCCAGATGTAGCTGATGTCGCCCGCCCATTTCTGGCTCGGTCGATCTGCCGTGAAGTCCCGATCCAGCAGGTTCGGCGCAATGTTGAACCTATGGTAATCCCCCCTGTAATTAAGGGGGTTTAAAA
>BAYV01000029.1 GCA_000710935.1 Iodidimonas nitroreducens
CCAGCGACGGCGGCGGCGGCGGCGATCACCGGACATCTGACCGATGTGCGCCGATTGTCATCCAAAACTGCGGAGATTGCCTGATGGAACCGTTTCAAACCGTCAAATCGGTGCCCACGCCATTTTTGCGCAATAATATCGATACTGATGTGATCATCTCGTCGCGTTATCTCAAAACCGTCTCCCGTCTTGGTTTGGGGGAGGGGACATTCGCCGCCGTGCGCTTTTTGGAGGATGGCAGCCCCGATCCGGATTGTGTATTCAATCAGCCGCGTTTTTCTGAAAGCCGGATTTTGGTCACAGGTGATAATTTCGGCTGCGGATCCAGCCGCGAACATGCTTTGTGGGGGCTGTCTGATCTGGGTTATCGCTGCATCATTGCGCCGGGATTTGCCGATATTTTTGCCTCGAATGCCTATAAAAATGGGATTCTCACTGTGGTGCTTGATCGCGCGCAGGTGGAAAAGGTCGCCGCCGAGGGCGAAGCCGGGCATGAGGTTCTGGTCGATCTGCCAAACCAAAGCCTGCGCCTTTTGGATGGCACGGTCTATGAGTTCAGCCTTGATCCCTTTCGCCGCAAATGCCTGTTGGAAGGGTTGGATGAGGTGGGCCTCACCCTGAAAGATCATGGCGAGGCCATTGCTGCCTTTGAAGCCCAACAAAAGCAGCAGATGCCCTGGTTATATCGCTGATCATGGGTCCTGACCCTAGGCTTTATCGTGCATCCTGAAGATGGGGCAGGCCATAAAGCCGCAGGCGGCTGACCCCGCCATCGGGATGGATATTGAGCCGCACATGGCTCACCGGCCCGATCTGTTTAATGCCATCGGTGATCAGATGTTCGTCATCAGCCTGCAAGGGATTCGGCGGTAGAAGCGTATCCCAGAATTGCGATTGCACGATCAGCAGTTCATCGGGGCTATGGGGGCAAAAAGCGGCCTGCAAAGAAAATTGATCGGGATAATTGCCTTTGAAATGGGCGGTATCGATCAGGATTTTTGAAATCACCCCGGGGCAGCCAAGGGCAAGGATCGCCCAATCATGGCCCGGCTCGCGGCGGCGGCGGGTTTCCCAGCCATCGCCCATATCAACGCCCCTGCCGGGTGCGATCAGATTGTCGGGCCTGCCAAAATGGGCATCATTGGCGGCCACCGCCCGGCCTCCATGGACCAAAGCCGCCAGATCGATGGGCTCGCCGCTTGTTAGGCGGGCGGGATCGAAATCGATATGGCCATAAACGCGCAGCCGCGCCACCCCGCCATCGGGATAGATATTGAGCCGCACATGGCTGGCCTTCATCGGCTGCGGCAGGCGGATCAGCAGACGATCATTCCCGGCCAGTGCGGTGATGCCGATGGCTTCGAGCCATGGGGCCCGATCATCGGGGATTTCATCCGTGCTCTGGCACAGATCGATCGAGGCGGCGGGGGGAAAATTGCCGGTAAAATGGCGGGTATCGATCTCGAACGCTGCGATCAGCCCGGCATGGCCCAGTCTGATGATGCAATGATCATGGCCCGGCCCGCGCTTGCGGCGGCTTTCCCAGCCATCCATCCATTTGCCATTCGCATCATATTTTCCGGGGATGAACTGCGGCTCTGTGGGATCGATCAGCCGGGATTTATCGGCAAAAAAATCATCATTGGCAAAAACCACCTGACTGCCAAGGCGCGGGCTGGCGAGGTCTGTCCATCCCCTGTCGATCACGGGTGCGGCCTGCATGCTGTCGTCTCCATCTGGAAAAAAAGGGGTGTGAGTTCAAGCTTCCATCGCATCGAGACGCAGACGGGCGATTTTATGGATTTCAGCCATGGCCGTTTGGAATTCCTGTCCGGCATCATGCTCCAAACGGCGTTCAAAAGCATTGAGGATCGCATCGGCATCCAGCCCGCGCACGGCGATGATGAAGGGAAAACCAAAGCGCGATTTATAGGCCTGATTAAGGGTTTTGAACCGGGCGAATTGTTCTGGCGACAAACGATCAAGGCCCGCCCCCGCCTGTTCGGTGGTGGAATCCTTCGATAAAGCCCCGGCCAAAGCCGCCTTGCCCGCCAGATCGGGATGCGCTTTGATGAGGTTCAGTTTTTCATCATGGCTGGCTGCCTCCACAGTCTTGTGCATGGCTTCATGCAGGCGATCCGCCTGATCAAGGCTGCCGCCGGGCACAAGCGACCATATCCGCTCGGCCACCCAGGGGGAATGTTCGTAAATGCCGCCATAAGCCGTGATGAAATCGGATTCCGTCAGGGACGAAGGGCGAGGGGTCAGCTTTGGCATGTCATAAACTCCCGATTTTTCAGTCTTGGGGTGCCGGATGGGTGGCGATCCAATGGCGGGCAATATCCACCCGCCGACAAATCCATAGATCGTCAAAGCCCTGCACATAATCAAGAAAGCGTTTGAGCGCGGCTATCCTTCCCGGCCTGCCAACGATCCGGCAATGCAGCCCCACCGACATCATGCGCGGCACCGTCGTCCCTTCGGCATAAAGCACATCAAAGCTGTCTTTCAGATAGTGGAAAAACTGCTCGCCGCTATTGAAGCCCTGCACCGTTGCAAAGCGCATATCATTGGCATCAAGGGTATAGGGGACGACGAGATGCGGCTTACCTGCGGGGCGGGTCCAGAAGGGCAGATCATCATTATAATCATCGGCATCATAAAGAAATCCGCCTTCTTCGGCAATGATCCGGCGGCTATTGGGGCCGGTGCGGCCCGTATACCAGCCCAGCGGACGGCTGCCGGTGATTTTTTGGTGAACTGCGATGGCCTTTTCCAGATGGGCGCGTTCGATCTCTTCCGGCACGGATTGATAATCGATCCAGCGATAGCCGTGCGAACAGATTTCATGGCCATCGAGAAGCGCCCGCTCCGCCACCGCCGGATTGCGCTCCAAGGCCATGGCCACCGCAAAAAGGGTGAGGGGCATCCGATAGGCGGAAAACAGATCGAGCAACCGCCAAACGCCCACCCGGCTGCCATATTCATAAAGCGATTCCATGCTCATATGGCGGGCGTGCTCGATGCGCGGGGCATTGACGATTTCCGACAGGAACATTTCCGCCTCATCATCGCCATGCAATATGGATCGCTCGCCACCCTCCTCATAATTCAAAACGAATTGCAAGGCGAGGCGGGCTTTTCCCGGCCATTGCGCCTGTGGCGGGGTGGGGCCATAGCCGATCATGTCGCGGGGATAGGGGGTCGGTGTCACGGTTATTTCCTGTTGATGGAAAGGGCGGGAATGCGGGCGTTCGTCGCGATTATAAATTAACGGTTTACGATATCGACAAAAATTGTAAACTTGGCGGATGAAAATTGCTAACAATTTATCTTGTGTGTCTCGCAGATCGTTTGGCCCCTTTCAGCCCTGATCATCGCGGGTCTTTGTTATTGGCATAAAGATGTCTCAGGATCAGGATAAGATTGAAGGGCCGGATTTTTCGGCAAAACAGGATTTGAGGAAGGATTGAGGCTTCATGGCCGGATTGACAACACATATTCTCGATACCACCCATGGCACACCGGCGGCAGGGGTCAGCATTCGCCTTTATGCCCGCAATGATGATGGCGACGCTTTGTTGCTGACCACGAAAACCAATTCCGATGGCCGTTGCGATCAGCCTTTGATCGCTGCCGAAGATCTGAAAATTGGCCGCTATCGTCTTGAATTTGATGTGGCTTCCTATTTTGCCGGAAAGGCTGTTGATCTGCCCGATCCACCATTTCTTGATCAGGTGGTCATAAATTTTGGTGTCAATGACGCCAAGGCGCATTATCATGTGCCTTTATTGGTTTCGCCCTTTGGCTATAGCACCTATCGTGGAAGTTGAATAATGCCCGGCACGGTTCGTTTTTATCTTAATCAAATATTGGTCGACGTGCCGGTAACGGATTGCACGCAATCGGTTCTGGGGGCTTTGCGCTATGGGCTGGCTTTGACCGGCAGCAAGGAAGGTTGCGCGGAAGGCGATTGCGGTGCTTGTACCATCGTCATCGGGGCGCTGGAAAATGGGCGGGTGCACTATCGTGCGGTGAATGCCTGCATCCTGTTTCTGCCTGAACTGGATGGGAAGGATGTTTTCACTGTCGAGGGTCTGGCGCAGAAAAATGGCGGTCTGCATCCGGTGCAGCAGGCGATGGTCGATCTTCATGGATCGCAATGCGGCTTTTGCACGCCGGGCTTTGTGATGTCGCTTTATGCCCATTATCTGAATGATGGATCATTCGACCGGCAGGTTTTAAAGGATGTTCTGGCGGGCAATCTGTGCCGCTGCACCGGCTATGGCCCGATCCTTGATGCCGGAGAGGCGGTGGGGCGGCAATTGGCGAGTGCGGCCAATGCCCGACCCGAGATCGATGGCGCCGCGCAACGGCTTGCGGCGATCCGGCGCAGCGCAATGCTTGATATCACCGTGCCATGCCCGATCACCGGCGTGCCTCAGCATTATCAGGCCCCTCGCAATAGCGATGAACTGGCAAAGGCCCTGATGGTGGCCCCCGATGCCACAATTTTGGCGGGGGGCACTGATGTTGGGTTGTGGGTCACCAAGCAGCATCGGCGCTTGCAGCATCTGATTTCGATCACCGCTATCGATGATCTGCGCAGCATCACGGACGATGAAAAAGAGATCACCATCGGTGCGGCGGTGCGCCATAGCGATGCGATGGCCGCCCTTGCCGCCCTTCATCCTGATATCGGGGAATTATGGCGGCGATTTGGCTCGGTTCAGGTGCGGAATTCGGGCACATTGGGGGGCAATATCGCCAATGGCTCGCCGATTGGCGATAGCATGCCGCCTTTGATTGCCCTGGGGGCCAGCATCACCCTGCGCCATGGCGATCAGCGGCGCACCGTGCCCCTTCAGGATTATTTTCTGGCCTATGGGCGGCAGGGTCGCACGCCCGGCGAATTTGTCGAACATATCCGGGTGCCGAAAATCGAGGCCAATCAGCATCTTCGCTGTTATAAAATCTCCAAGCGCTTTGATCAGGATATTTCGGCGCTGTGCTTTGCCCTTTTCGTGCATGTGGTTGATGATCATGTGAAGGCGGTGCGGATCGCCTTCGGTGGCATGGCCGCCACCCCGAAACGCGCAGAGCATGCCGAGCAGGCCTTGCTGGGCAAAGCATGGGATGAGCCACAGATAAATGCGGCGATGGCAGCTTTGGGCCAGGATTTCACACCTTTAAGCGATATGCGGGCCAGCGCCGATTATCGCATGATGGCGGCCCGCAATGTGCTCTATAAGGCCTGGCTCGAACTCTCCGGCACATCCGGGCCTTTGCGGCTGGTGGGTCCGGGTGCCGATCCACAGGCCATGGTGGGGGAGGCAGCCCATGACTGATGTAAAAATGGCTGATGTAAAAACCGAAAAGCCCAAGGCCCCGATCAGCGGCGGGGTGGCCACAGCCATCGCCCATGATAGCGCCGCCAAGCATGTGGCCGGCAGCGCCCGCTATGTGGATGATCTGCCCGAGCCCAAAGGCCTGCTGCATCTTTATGCCCTGCAAAGCCCCCATGCTCATGCCCGCATCACCGCGATGGATCTGGATGCGGTGCGCGCGGCCCCCGGGGTGGCGATGGTGGTGACGGCGGCGGATTTGCCCGCCGCAAACCAGATTGGTGCGGTGTTCAAGGATGAGCCGCTGCTGGCCGATGGGCTGGTGCATTATGCGGGCCATCCGGTGGCGGTGGTGGCGGCCAATAGCATCGATCAGGCCCGCCATGCCGCCAGCCTTGCCCAGATCAGCTATGAGGTGCTGGCACCGATTTTGACGATTGCTGATGCCCATCAGGCCGGATCTTATCTTGAGCCGCCGCAAAAAATGGCGCGGGGCGATGCCAGCAAAGCCCTGAAGGCTGCCGCCCATCGTTTGCAGGGCCAGCTTGCGGTGAATGGGCAGGATCATTTTTATCTGGAAGGGCAGGTGGCTTTGGCCATTCCCGGCGAAGATGAAGATGTGCATATCACTTCCAGCACCCAGCATCCCAGCGAGCTTCAGCATCTGGTGGCCGAAGTTTTGGGGGTGGCCAATCATGCGGTTTCGGTTGAGGTGCGGCGCATGGGCGGGGGCTTTGGCGGCAAGGAAAGCCAACCGGCGATTTTTGCGGCCTTGGCGGCTGTGGTGGCAAAACACACAGGGCGACCGGCGAAATTCCGCCTTGATCGCGATGATGATATGGTGATCACCGGCAAGCGCCATGAAGCGCTGATCACCTATGATGTCGGCTTTGATGCCGATGGGCGGATCGAGGGGATTGCCTTTGAGCAGTTCATCCGCTGTGGCTATGCGGCGGATCTGTCTTTGGCGGTTTCTGATCGGGCCATGTTTCACGCCGATAATGCCTATTTTCTGCCGCATGTGGAGATCACATCTTTTCGTTGCCGCACGCACAGCGTTTCCAATACCGCCTTTCGGGGCTTTGGCGGGCCGCAAGGGGTGATCGGTATCGAACGGGTGATGGATGATATCGCCGCTTTTTTGGGGAAAGACCCTTATGCGGTGCGCTGCCTCAATCTTTATGGCGGAGCGGGGCGCGATCTTACCCCTTATCATCAGCAGGTGACGGATAATGTGATTGGCCAGATCATGGCCGATCTGGCGGATGAGACCGATTATGCCGCCCGCCGTGCTGCGGTGCAGGCCTTTAATGAAAGCCATCGCTGGCAGAAAAAGGGATTGGCGCTCACCCCGGTGAAATTCGGCATATCCTTTACCGCCACCCATCTCAATCAGGCGGGGGCTTTGGTGCATCTTTATGCCGATGGCTCGGTGCATCTCAATCATGGTGGCACGGAAATGGGTCAGGGCCTGATGACCAAGGTGGCGCAGGTGGTGGCGGAAGAATTCCAGATCGATCTCAGCCGCATCAAGATCACCGCCACCCATACCGGCAAGGTGCCCAATAGCTCGGCTACGGCGGCCTCATCGGGATCGGATCTCAATGGCATGGCAGCCCAGGCGGCGGCGCGCACCATCAAAAACAGGCTGATCGATTTTGCCTGCGAAAAAGCCGGTGTCGGCAGGGATCAGGTGCGGTTTGAAGCCAATCGGGTGGTGATCGGCAATGAAGAGATCAGCTTTGATGCTTTGGTGCGCGAGGCTTATTTCGCGCGCATTTCCCTGTCATCCACCGGTTTTTATAAAACCCCCGATATTCATTATGATCGGGCGAAGCATCAGGGCCGCCCTTTTTATTATTATGCCTATGGGGCGGCGCTTTCCGAAGTGGTGATCGATGTGCTGACCGGGGAAAGCCGGGTGCTGGCGGTTGATATCCTTCATGATGTGGGGCGCTCCCTTAATCCCGCGGTGGATAAAGGCCAGATCGAAGGGGGCTTCATCCAGGGCATGGGCTGGCTGACCACCGAAGAGCTGGTTTTTGACGCCGATGGCCGGCTGCGCACCCATGCGCCATCCACCTATAAAATCCCGGCGGCCAGCGATCGCCCCGATCATTTCCGCATCAGCTTGTTTGATAATGCCAATAAGGAAGCCACCATTCATCGCTCGAAAGCGGTGGGCGAGCCCCCCTTCATGTTGGCAATATCGGTGCATTCCGCCCTTGTGGATGCCTTGGCAAGCCTCGCCGATGGGCCGGTGCGCCCCTGTCTTGATGCCCCGGCCACCCCGGAAGCGATCCTGCAGGCGATCCATCAAACCGGGCTGGGGGCCGTGGGGATGAAGGCTTTTGCCGGATCGCTCGATCATGGCTGATCGCGGTGCCTTGATCGATCTGATCCCGGCGTCCCCATCGGCTTTCATGCTGGTGAGTGTGGTGGCCGCTTATGGCTCGGTGCCGCGCGGCCCGGGGGCGGTGATGTGCGTGATGCCCGATGGCCTATCGGGCACGATTGGCGGCGGAGCTTTGGAATATCAGGCGATCCAACTGGCCCGGGATGCGCTGGCCGCAGGCGCCGATCCCTTTCTGCGCGATTTTGCTTTGGGGCCGAAGCTTGATCAATGCTGCGGCGGGCGGGTTACCTTATTGTTTGATCCTTTTGATGCCAGCGATCGTCCCTTGCTCGATGCCATGGCGGGCGACCCGCAGGCCCTGTTGCAGACCCATCCTGGCCCTTCGGCGGGCCAGCCTCATCATCGGTTGATCACCCGATCACAGTGCCCGGATGGATTGGCGGCGGATCGGGCGGTAGCGCTTTATGATGGGGCAGGGCGTTGCTTTGAGCCATCCATGCCTGTCGCTGTGGACGACATCGCCTCGGTCATCCAAAATTGTGGCTCGCCTTATGCGCCCCTTTATATGTTTGGCGCGGGGCATGTAGGCCGGGCTGTGGCGGCAGTTCTCGCCCCTTTGCCCTTTGATGTGCATTGGATCGATCAACGGGCCGATGCCTTTCCCGCCGATGCCCCGCCCCATATTCGCCAGCATAGGGTGCCTGATCCCAAAGCCCTTGTGGCCTCGGCCCCGGCGGGGGCGCTTTATCTGATTTTTACCCATTCGCATCCGCTGGATTTCGAGATCACGGCGGCTGTTCTGGCGCGCGGCGATAGCCGCTATTGCGGGCTGATCGGATCGGAAACCAAGCGGGCGCGGTTTATCAAGCGTTTTCGGGATGAAGAACATCTGGACGAAGCCCGGATCGGCAGGCTCACTTGTCCTATCGGCCTCGATGGGCCGCCGGGCAAGGAGCCAGAGGTGATCGCCATTGCCGTTGCCGCCGAGCTTTTGCACATCGTGCGGGGCGCTGATCAGCCCATGGAAGGGAGAGCGGGACTGTGACCATTGATTGGGTAAGCTGGATTGGCCTTGCCATCCGCTGGCTGCATGTGATCACCGGCATTGCCTGGATCGGGGCCTCATTCTATTTCGTGTGGCTTGATAATAATCTGCGCAAAGGGCCCCATAGCCAGCCCGGCGAGGCGGGGGATCTGTGGGCTGTGCATGGCGGCGGATTTTACCATAACAAGAAATATCTGGTAGCTCCCGATGATCTGCCCGAACATCTGCACTGGTTCAAATATGAAGCCTATTTCACCTGGATCAGCGGCTTTCTTCTGTTGGGGGTGGTTTATTATTATGGGGCCACGCTCTATCTGATCGATCCCTTGAAGGCTGATCTCAGCCAGATCGAGGCGATTGTCATCGGTTTGGGTTCGCTCGTCGCAAGCTGGCTCATTTATGATGCTTTGTGTCGATCCCCCCTTGGCCGCCATCATCGGCTTTTGGGGGTGATCTGGTTTGCGCTGTTAACGGCGGCGGCCTATGGGCTTGATCAGGTTTTCTCCGGTCGGGGGGCCTATATCCATGTGGGGGCGATGATCGGCACGGCGATGGTGGCGAATGTTTTTTTCATCATCATTCCCAATCAGAAAAAGGTGGTGGCGGCCATGCTGCGCGGCGATCAGCCCGATCCGGCGCTGGGGATAGCCGCCAAGCAGCGATCACTGCACAATAATTACATGACCCTGCCGGTCTTGTTCATCATGGTCTCGAACCATTATCCCATGACCTTTTCCAATCCCTATGGCTGGGCGGTGCTGGCGGGGATTTCGCTTTCCGGCATCATCATCCGGCATTTTTTCAATCTGCGTCATCATGGCAAAACCCATGGCGGGTTGATCGCTCTGGCCGTGGCGATTTTTGTGCTGACCATGATCTTTGCCGCCGATATGCAGCATCGGGCGCAAGCCGCACTGAAGCCTGATGGGGCGATCAGCTATGCCGATGTTGAACCGATCATCAGCCGCCATTGCACAAGCTGCCATGCCGCCCAGCCCAGCCATGAATTTTTCGAGATCACCCCCGCCGATGTGATGCTGGAAACCAAGGCGCAGCTTGAGCAACATGCCGCGCGGGTGCGGGCGCAGGCGGTGGAGGCCGATATCATGCCCTTGGGCAATGAAACGGGGATGACACCGGCAGAACGCGCCCGGCTTGGGGCCTATCTTGATCAACTGCGCGATCAAAAGAGCGCGCCATGACCGCTGAAAGCAGGACCATAACGCCCCGGGCTTTAACGCCAGAAGCCTTCGCCCCTTATGGCGATGTGATGATGGTGGAAACGACAGCCAAACATTTCGAGATCAATGAAGGGCACACGACCCGCTTTCATGATCTGGCCCGCCTTGATCTCGAACGGGATGGCGGGCATCCGCTGCTCAGCATATTTCGCAGCCAGCCCAAAGCCCTGCCTTTAATTCTTGAGGTGATGGAGCGCCATCCACTGGGATCGCAGGCCTTTTATCCCTTGAGCCCCCGGCCTTATCTGGTGGTGGTGGCCCCGCCCGGGGATTTTGATCCGGCGGCGGTGGTGGCCTTCCTCGTCCGGCCCGATCAGGGGGTGAATTATCATGCGGGCACATGGCATCATTATTCCCTCGCCCTTGATGAGACGAGCGATTTTCTGGTGATCGACCGGGGCGGGCCCGGCGATAATCTTGCTGAAGTGCGCTTGTCCCCGCCTATCAGGATCGATCTGGAGGGGGGCGCATCATGACCGTTACCGCCCATCGCGGGGAGATTTTCACTCTGAAGGATGATCCCGCCCTTGGCCCGGATGCCATTGTTCATCATCTGGATGGCCTGTTGATCATCGAGGATGGCAGGATCACCGATTGTGGTGATTTCAGCGCACTTTCCCCGCAACTGGCCACGGATCAGCATGTGACACACCATGAAAACGGGCTGATCGTGCCCGGCTTTGTGGATGCCCATGTGCATTTCCCGCAGATGGGGATGATCGCCAGCCCGGGCCGCCAATTGATGGAATGGTTGCGCGATTATACCTTCCCCGCCGAGCTGGATTTTGCCGATCCCGATCATTGCCAGGCGGCAGCACCGCTTTTTCTGGATGCACTGCTGGCCCATGGCACCACATCGGCGCTGGTTTTCGGCACCGTGCACAGCCAATCGGTTGAGGCTTTGTTTGAAGCCGCCCTCGCCCTTGATATGCGCCTGATTGCGGGCAAAGTTTTAATGGATCGCGATGCCCCTGCGGGCTTGCTCGAAAGTGCTGCGGATGGCTATGCGGCCAGCAAAAAGCTGATCGAGCGTTGGCATCATGTGGGGCGGCTTGGCTATGCCGTCACCCCGCGCTTTGCCCCCACCTGCTCGGATGAGAGCCTTGCCAGTGCGGGGCGGCTTCTGGCGGAACATCGTGATATTCTGATGCAAACCCATCTGGCGGAAAACCTGTCTGAATGTGCTCATGTGGCGGCACTTTTTCCCGATGCCCGGGATTATCTCGATGTGTATGCTCGCCATGGATTGCTGGGGGATCGCTCGGTTTTCGCCCATGGCATTCATCTGGATGATGATGCGATAAAAAGGCTGGCCGAGGCGCGTTCGGCGGTGGCCTTCTGTCCCACATCCAATCTGTTTTTAGGCAGTGGCCTGATGCGCTATGAAGCGATGCGCAAGGCCGGTGTGCCCTTGGGTTTGGGCACGGATATCGGTGCGGGCACCAGCCTGTCGCTTCTTGATACCATGGCTGAAGCCTATAAGGTGGCGCATCTGGGCGGGGTGGTGATCGGGGCTTATGAGGCCTTTTATCACGCAACATTGGGCGGCGCGCGGGCGCTTCATATCGATCAGGCGGTGGGCAGCCTTCAGCCGGGGCGGGAGGCGGATTTTCTGGTTCTGGATTATGCCGCAACCCCCATCATGGCGCAGCGCATGGCCCGCGCCCAAAGCCTTGAGGAACGCCTGTTCATCCTGATGATGCTGGGCGATGATCGGGCGGTGCGTCATGTGTATCTGGCCGGAAATCCGGCGCCCAGGCTTTATGCGCGAGCCTTATCATGAGCCGGGATGAGCATATTCAGCACGGGATCGTTTTTGACGATGCGCTTGCCATCTTCCTCGATGAAGCACAGGCCATCGGGCATCAATTGGATGATCAGCGCCTTGCGGATGCCATTGCTGATATTGGCCCCTGTTTTGTGCGGGGTGAGGGACGAGAAAATCACCATATCGCCAGCCTTGGCCGGAACACAGATGGCGGTGTCCTCAATTTGGGGCTGATCGGCGCCGCGCAGGCGGATTCCATCGGGGGTGCTGTCGTGGATCAGGGTGCCCAAACGATGGATGCCGGGCAAAATCCACGGGCAGCCATTATCGCGGGTGGCATCATTCAGCGCGATCCAGCAGGTGATATAGGGCTGGGGATCGGTGAAGGTATAGCCATTATCCTGATGCCAAGGAAAGATGCGGGCTTTTTCCGGCTTTTTATAAACCGCCTGATCCCAATAGAGCCGCAGATCGGGGCCGATGAGATCATGACCGATGGCGGCAAAGAGCGGGCTTGTGACCAGATCGCGCACCGCTTTGGAATGGACCACCAGATTGCGGGCAAAGCTGATGGCATCGGCTTTATAGCGAAAGCTGCGCCCGCCATCCAGATTAAGAGTGGTATCGCCGATCCCGGCTTCGATGGGATCGATATCGGCCATCAGGCGTTGGAGCCAGTCCGTGCCAAGGGCCTTGGGCAGCTTGATATAGCCCGCTTCATTGAACTGTTGCACCTGATCGGGGCTGAGATAGGTGAGACCATCGGTGGGGCGGTCGGGAAAGATGAAATCGCGATTGCGGGGGTCGGGAACGAATGGGGTCATGGGATGGCTTTTTGCTTTCACTGAACGGATAAGGCTTGTGCTGCCCCATCATAAGGCTTTGAACCAGATTTTAAAAGACAGGGAAAAAGGATGACATCGATGTTCAGATTTGTTGCAGCCCTTTGCGTGGGCCTGATCGGCGCCCCTTTGGCGCAGGCCGAAAAAGTTGATCTTCTGATAACCAATGCAACGCTTGTGACCATGGATGGCAGCCGACAGGTGATCGACCAGGGCGTGGTGGCGATCCGCGACCGTTTGATTGTCAAGGTTGGCGGACCCGCGCTTGCCGCCGATTATGAGCCCGAGCGGCTGATCGACGCCGGGGGGGATATCGTGATGCCCGGCATGATCAATCTGCATAATCATATCTCGATGGTCGCCTTTCGGGGGCTGGGGGAATATGAGGTTGAAAATCTGCTGTTCGATGTGATGTTCCCGCTTGAGAAGGAATTGCTCAACCGCCAGCTTATCCGCGTATCGGCCCGGCAATCGGCGATCGAACTGGCGATGGGCGGCGTCACCAGCTTTGCCGATATGTATTATCATGAAGATGAAGTGGCCATTGCTGTCAAGGATGTGGGTCTGCGCGGTGTTTTGGGGCAAACGGTGATCGGTTTCCCGGTGGTTGATTCCCCAAAACCCTATGGTGGGCTTGCCTATGCCGAAGATTTCATCAGGAAATATCAAGGCGATGAACTGATCACCCCGGCGATTGCCCCCCATGCCCCCTATACTGTGGATAAGGAGCAATTGCTGGCGGCCAAGGCGATTTCCGATCAATATGATGTGCCGATGCTGATGCATCTGGTGGAATTTCCCAATGAATATGAGATGGTGCTCGAACGCCATCCCGACATGGCGAATTATCGTTCGGAAATCAGCTATCTCGATCAGATCGGCTTTTTGGGGCCGAAGCTTCTAGCCGCCCATGTGCTGTATCTGGATGATGCGGATATGGACTTGTTGAAGGCACGCGGGGTGGGGGTTTCCCATAATCCCAAAGCCAATTCCAAAGGGGCCAGCGGCATTTCACCGGCTTGGGAAATGATGAAAAAGGGGCTGGATATCGGCCTTGGCACCGATGGGCCGATGAGCTCAAACCAAATGGATATCCTGACCGTGATGCATTATGTGGCATCGGTGGCGCGCCTGCGCCTGATGGATGCCACCCCTTATACACCACTTGAGCTTGTTGAAATGGCGACCATTGGCGGCGCCCAAGCCCTTGATCGCGGCGACGATCTTGGCTCCCTCGAAGCGGGCAAGCTGGCCGATCTGATCATCATCGATCGCGATGCCCCCAATATGCAGCCGGGCTATGATGTTTATGCCGCGATTGCTTTTGGTGCCTATCCCGGGAATGTTGAAACCACCATCGTCAATGGGCAGGTGGTGATGCATGATCGGATGATTGAAACCGTTGATCTGGCAGCCCATGAAGCGGAATGGACCGAGGTGAAAAGCCGTGTCGAGGCCTTTGCCAAAACCCTGGAGGGCGGCATCCGATGAGCGCGGATCCATCAGCCTTTTCCTTGCCCCCGATGGCGGAGTTGCATTGCCATTTGGAAGGCACCGTTTCGCCCGCCATGGCGATGAAGCTGGGGGCGCGCCATGGCATGGATCTGCAGGGGCTTTTGGATGCGCATGGCGCTTATGCCTGGGATAATTTCCATGAGTTTCTGGCATCCTATGATGCCATGGCCAAAGCGATCCAAACGCCGGAAGATTATTTCGATATCACCTATGATTATTATGCCGCCATGGCCCGGCGCGGCCTGATTTATGGTGAAAGCTTTGTGTCGCCCGATCATGGGCAGTATCATGGCCTGTCTTATCCCACGCTTATCGATGCCATTTCGGCGGCGATGCAAAAGGCCGAAGCCGATTTCGGGATCACCGCCCGGATTATTCTGATCGCCGTGCGCCATTATGGGGTGGAGCGGGCCAAAGCGGTGGCCGAACTCGCCCATCGCCATCCCCATCCCATGGTTGTGGGATTTGGCATGGGGGGTGATGAGCATTATCTGCATCCGGCTGATTTTAAACAGGCTTTTGCTCGCGCGGCTGATGCCGGATTGGGGCTGACCTGCCATGCCGGGGAGGTGATGGGCCCCGAAAGCATCAAGGCCACCATTGATGCCCTTGCGGTCAGCCGGATCGGCCATGGGGTGCGGGCCATCGAAGATCCGGCCCTTGTGGATGAATTGCGCGACAAGGGGATCGTTTTGGAACTGTGTCCGGGATCGAATGTCGCTTTGGGCGTTTATCCTGAACGATCCACGCATCCTTTGGCGGCCCTGATCCAAAGCGGATTGAAAATCACCCTCAATTCCGATGATCCGCCCTTTTTCCATACGGATATCGAACAGGAATATCGCAATGCCTCTTTGTTTGAGAGCCTGGATGCTGCAGATCTCCGGCAATTAACCCGGCAGGCCATCAGCGCCGCTTTTTGCGATGACAAGACAAAACAACGCCTGCTGAACACCATCGCGGATGACCCAGAAAGCTGACTATATAGTCAGGAAAAGGGGTGTTTTCGTAGGTTTTTCGCGATAAACGCGCCTAACTGATGCTTTGTTGCAACAGATGGCTAATTTCTTGATTGAATCATCAAATCTATTGTTAACAATCTGGTTTATGCGATGCAAAAGTGCCAGGCCATCAGGTGATGGGATATGGTGATAAGCCGAATTCGGCCTGTGGAATGAATGAACCCCCCGAAACAGAGTGGAGGAACGAATGCGTTATCACGGACAATCCAAAGCCGCCCAATGGCTTTCATGCTGCAGCCTTGCAGCATTGGCCATCAGCGGCCTTGCTGCGCCCGCTTCGGCACAAAGCCGGAATGAAAGTGGCGCGTTCACTCTGGAAGAAATCGTGGTCACTGCCCAAAAGCGCGAGCAAAGCCTGCAGGATGTCCCCAGTTCAGTAGCGGCCATTGGCGGTGAAAAGCTCGATATTCTTAATTCGGCGGGGTCTGATATCCGCTTTCTATCCGGGCGCATTCCCAGCCTGACGATTGAATCGTCTTTTGGCCGCACCTTTCCCCGCTTTTATATCCGGGGGCTTGGGAATACCGATTTCGATCTTAATGCATCCCAGCCGGTTTCGTTGATCTATGATGAAATCGTCATGGAAAATCCGATCCTCAAGGGGATGCCGGCTTTCGATCTGGAGCGGGTGGAAGTGCTGCGCGGGCCGCAGGGCACCTTATTTGGCCGCAATACCCCGGCGGGGATCGTGAAGCTGGAATCGAAAAAGCCGACCCATGAATTCGATGCCTATGGCAAATTTACCTATGGTCGCTTTGATACCATCGAATTTGAAGGGGCCGTGGGCGGTTCGCTGATCGAGGATGTGTTGGCCATCCGCACTTCGGTGAAGCATCAGCATCGTGATGATTTCATCACCAATGAAGCCCCCGGTCTTTTGGGCAATCGCGATGAAATTGGCGGCTATGACGATTTCGCGGGCCGTGTGCAGCTTTTATATACCCCAACAGATCGTTTTTCTGCACTGCTCAATTTTCACGCCCGGTCTCTTGATGGCACGTCGCGGGTTTTTCAGGCGAATATCATCAACCCCGGCGTGGGTGGGCTTGTGGATGATTTCGATCGCCGCAGCGTAACCCAGGATGGCCAGAATGAGCAGGAGCTCGATCAGCGGGGTTTGACCGCGAAGCTTGAATATGCCCTCGATAAATTCACCATCACCTCGATCACCGGGTTCGAGCATGGTGAAGTGTTCAGCGTGGGCGATGTGGATGGCGGCTTTGGTGGGGTGTTCGAGGGCGTTCCCTCGACCCCGGGCTTCATCCCTTTCAATGCGGAAACCGCTGATGCGGTGCCGGGCCTTGATCAATGGACACAGGAATTGCGTCTGTCGAGCAATGATCTGGGGATGATTGATTTTCAGGCCGGCTTCTTTTATTTCGATGAAGATCTGAAGATCGAAAGCACCAATTTCAATTCTGTCGCCAATAATGCTCCCAATGGCTTTGCCTCTCAGCGCCAGAAATCAGAGTCCTGGGCGATTTTCGGTAATGTCAATATCGAGGTGACCCCCGATCTGATCGTTGAAGGGGGTGTGCGCTATACCGAAGACGACAAGGATTTCACCGCTACCCGCACCGTGTCGCCGCTGGGTCTGGGCGGGATCGGACCTTTGGAAGCCAGCCCATCCGATGAAGTGTTGAGCTGGGATGTCAGCGCCACCTATACCATCAATGACGATGTCAGCGTTTATACCCGGGCGGCGAAGGGCTTCCGTGCGCCATCTGTTCAGGGTCGTCTGTTGTTTGGCGATGAGGTGACGGTGGCCGATACCGAAGAGATTTTTTCGGTGGAAGCCGGGATCAAAACGGAACTGCTCGATAACCGGATGCGCGTGAATTTGTCGGCTTATGTGGCTGATATGGATGGTCAGCAGCTCACTGCGGTGGGGGGTGATGCCAATTTCAATCGGCTGGTGAATGCCGCCGATACCAATCTTTCCGGCGTTGAAATGGATCTGGAATGGGCGGTCACCAATAATCTGTTCGTTACCGCTGGTGCCAGCTATAATTTCACGCGGATCAATGATCCCGATTTGCGTACCCTGCCTTGTGGCGGCGGCTGCACCATCACCGATCCGATCATCGATGGCTTTGTGCAGCTTGATAATAACCGCCTGCCGCAAGCTCCGCGTTGGATCGCCAATGCCACCGCGCGCTATGGTGTGCCGGTGGGGGCTGTGGGTGAGGTTTATGCCTATACCGATTGGGCCTTTACCTCTGAGAAGAATTTCTTCCTCTTTGAATCGCCGGAATTTACCAGCGGGCGGGAATTGATCGGTGGCCTCCGCGTTGGGTATAACCATGATGATCGCCTTGATTTCGCGCTTTTTGGCCGGAATATCACCGATGAAACGGAACTGAAGGGCGGGATCGATTTCAATAATCTGACCGGTTTCGTCAATGAACCTCCGATCTGGGGGATCGAGATCAGCGCCAAATTCTGATCATCTATCGATCAAAATCTGATCTGTTAAAAGGCTCGAGACCCAGTGTTCCGGGCCTTTTGCTTATGGGATTGATTGTTCCGTTTGGCGAGCCTTGCTTTTTCGCGCCCGTTCATGATGTGATGGCAACAAATGAGCAGGAGATAATCTGATGGACCGCGCGCTGCAAAATCTGATTTGCGACATTCCCAAGGCCGAATTGCATCTGCATATCGAGGGCACATTAGAGCCGGAAATGATGTTTGAACTGGCCAGCCGCAATGGCCTGTCGCTTCCCTATCCATCGGTTGAAGCTTTGCGCGCGGCTTATGATTTTTCCAATCTTCAGGATTTTCTCGATCTTTATTATGAAGGGGCCAATGTTTTGCGCACCCAGCGCGATTTTTATGATCTCACCATGGCCTATCTGCGCAAAGCAGCGGCTGATCATGTGCGCCATGTGGAAATTTTCTTTGATCCGCAAACCCACACGGATCGCGGGATTGCTTTTGCCACGGTGATCGAGGGGATATTGCAGGCCCTCAAGGATGGCGAAGCTGAATTAGGCATCACATCGGGGCTGATCCTGTGTTTTTTACGCCATTTAAGCGAGGATGCCGCGATTGAAACCTTCAAGGCGGCAGAGCCCTGGCATGATCAATTATTGGGGGTGGGGCTTGATTCCTCGGAAATCGGCCATCCGCCCTCGAAATTTACCCGGGTTTTCGATATGGCTGGCAAAGCGGGCCTTAAGCGTGTGGCCCATGCCGGAGAGGAAGGGCCCGCAAGCTATATTCATGAAGCGCTGGAACTTTTGCAGGTGGATCGCATCGATCATGGCAATAAAAGTCTGGATGATCCCGCCCTCATCAAAAAACTGGCGCAATCGGGGATGACCCTGACCCTGTGCCCGCTTTCCAATCTGAAATTATGCGTGATTGATGATCTGGGCGATCAGCCGGTGAAGGCGCTGTTGGAAAAAGGGGTGCAGGTAATGCTTAATTCTGATGATCCCGCTTATTTTGGGGGCTATCTGAATGAGAATTATCTGGCCGTTGCCCGCGCTCTTGATCTCTCTGCCGCCGATATCGAGCGCTTGGCCCGCAATAGCTTCAAAGGATCGTTTCTGGATGAGGCGGCTAAAGCCCGCCATGATGCCGCCATCGATGCCTTTATGGCCACACAGCCCGCCGCCCCCGCCTTTTGATCGAGGATAAGGGCTTGATCTAGCTTGCGGTAAAGCTTTGCATCAGGCTGCCGGCCAAAAGATGCCAGCCATCCACCAGAACGAAAAAAATGATCTTGAACGGCAGGCTGATCAGCACTGGCGGCAGCATCATCATCCCCATTGACATCAGGATCGACGCGATCACCAGATCAATGACAATGAAGGGGATATAGATCAGAAAGCCGATTTCAAAGGCCCGCTTCAATTCGCTGATGACAAAAGCCGGAATAAGGCTGGTGAGGGGAATTTCATCCGCCGTTTCCGGCTGATTGGCGCTGGCCGCATCAACGAATAATTGCAGATCTTTTTCCCGCGTATTGGCCAGCATAAAGGTTCGGAAGGGGGCCGTGGCGGCGGGCAGGGCTTCGGCGGGTTCGATCTCTTCATTGATCAGAGGCTCGATCCCCTGCTGCCATGCGGCCTGCAAGGTGGGCGCCATGATAAAGCCGGTGAGAAAAAGGGCGAGCGAGATCAGCACCACATTGGGCGGTGTTTGCTGGGTGCCAAGGGCCGACCGTAAAAGCGATAAAACGATGATGATCCGGGTGAATGAGGTCATCACGATGAGGATCGACGGAGCCAAAGAGAGCACCGTGATCAGCAGCAAAAGCTGCACCACCCGCCCGGTCAGCGTGCCATCGGGCCCCAGATCCACAGACAATGATTGGGCCAGCACCGGGCTGTTTGACACAAGCCAGATAAAGGCCGCCGTGAAAAGCGTGGCGACACGCAGAGGGGTGAAAAGGGTGCGGCGGGCCATCATGATTGCGGCTCTTGGGTGATGGACTGGGGGGTGGGTTGGGTTTGGCGATCGGATGTGATCTGAAGGCAGGTGGACGGGCCGATCAGCACCAGATGTTCATCCCCATCGCATTGGATTAAAACCAGCTTGTTGCGGGCATCGATCTGGCGGGTTTCCAGCACCACAAGCCTGCGATCCGTGCGCCCTGTGCGGATCAAAGGCTGACCCCCCATGCCCGACCAGCGGCGCAGAATGAAGGCAAGCCCCCCAATCAGGCCAATCACGAAAAGCAGGGATAAAATGGCGGTGATGATGTCTTTAGCCAGCATAAAGCGCTTTCTGCGGGTTAAGGGCGCCGGGTTGATGCCCATCAATGCGCAGTCAGGGTAAAGATATGCTTAAGAAGATCGCTGCCAAAAGCGATTTTGCTTGTGGTTGGGGTCAAGATACAGAAAGCTGCATCAAATTTTTACGAATTCTTAACCTCGGATCGCCAATGATAGGTCCTATTTACAGCAGGCGTGGCGATCTTATAAAGGCGGTATGATCATGGATCTGTCGAAGATCCCCTTGATGGCGGCGATTAAAAGCAGGATGCAGTGGCTGGGCCAGAACCAGACCGTGCTTTCGGCCAATATCGCCAATGCCGATACGCCGGGCTATCGCCCCAGCAAATTGGCTGAACAGAATTTCAGTGCGCTGGTGGAGCAAACATCCACGAACATGCGGGCGAATGGGGTGGCCCCGGTTGCCCTGAAAGCCACGCAGGCCGGGCATTTTGGGGCGGGCCAAGCCAGCCTTGATGGCGGTGCAGCCCGTGTTGAGGATGCGAAAATCACCGAAATTGCAATGGATGGCAATGCCGTTGATCTGGAAGATCAGCTTTTGGCGGTGGCGGAAAACCAGATGAATCATGGCCTGATGGTGGAATTATACCGTAAGCAGGTGGGCCTGATGCGGGTGGCGATCCGTGGTTCGGGCAATTGATGCTTTTGATGAGGAGGCGAGGACGTGGACAATGATTTGATGAAGGCGATGCAGATTTCCGCATCGGGCCTGAAGGCGCAAACTACGCGGATGCGGATCATTGCCGAAAATCTGGCCAATTCCGGCTCTGAAGCCACGGCGCCCAATGAAGATCCCTATCGCCGCAAGATTGTCAGCTTTGCCAATGTTCTTGATCGTACCATCGATGCGGAAACGGTGAAGGTGGCGAATGTGAAATTCGATCAGGCGGATTTCGGCATGCGCTTTGATCCCGGCCATCCCGGTGCCGATGCGGCGGGCTATGTGAAAACCACCAATGTGAATGGTATGATCGAAGCCATGGATATGAGCCAGGCCCAGCGGACCTATCAGGCCAATCTGAATGCGATTGATGCCGTTAAATCCTTGAGCGTGCGAACGCTTGAGATTCTGCGTTAAGGAGAGCGGGAATGGATGCCAAAATGCTCGATGCAGCCCAGGCTTATGGCGCGGCTCTTGGCCGTATGGGCGGTGCTGCCCAAGGGGCCGGGCTGGGCGCTGGTTTGGGGGCTGGCCTCAATGCGGGAACAGGCAGCGGTTCGGCCTTTGGATCGCTGGTTGAAGGCATGGTGCAGCAAACATCCCAGGCCGTTTCCAAGGCTGAAAATATCTCGGCACAGGCGGTCAATGGTCAGGCGGATCTGGTGGATGTGGTTACCGCCATTTCCAATGCGGAAATGGTGATGGATAGTGTCACCACAGTGCGGGATCGGGTGCTTTCGGCCTATCAGGAAATCATGCGGATGCAGATCTGAAGGCTGCTTTTATTCTCGGCGGGCAATTTTGAAGCCGCTGTTTTACCGCAGCGGCTTTTCTTTCGGTTGAACATATTAACCATGAATAAGGATCAAAGCTTTTGAATGGCGCGGATGTCATCGATATTGCCCGGGATGCCGTTTATACCCTGCTCATCGTATCTGGCCCCACAATGGCTATTGGCCTTGGGGTTGGCCTGTTGATCGCCCTGTTTCAGGCGCTCACTCAAATTCAGGAAATGACCCTTACCTTCGTTCCGAAAATCATCGCGATCTTTCTGGCCCTTGTGCTGTTCATGCCGATGATGGGGGCGCAAATGGGGGATTTGATGGCGCGTTTGATGGATCGGGTTGCAACGGGGGGATGAGGCATCATGCTGCAATCCATTCTCCCGGCTGAGGCCTTTGGTTTTTTGCTGGTGCTGATCCGGGTTGGGGCGATGTTCAGCTTTGCCCCGGCTTTTGGCGAGCAGCAAATTCCCATGCGCGTGCGGCTGGCGGGTGCGGTTGGGGTGAGCGGGATGGTGTTTGCCCTTGTGCGCGGTGATATGCCTGCTCTGCCGGCGTCTCCGGTTTTGCTTGTTGGCCTGATCATCATGGAATTTCTGATCGGCCTGATGATTGCTCTTGCGGCCCGGCTGATGCTGAATGCCCTCAATATCGCCGGAACCATCGTGGCTTTTCAAACCAGCCTTGCCGCATCCCAGCAATTTGATCCCACCCAGGGCCAGCAAAGCGCCATTTTTGCAAGCTTCTTTTCGGTTTTGGGTGTGGCTTTGATCTTTGCCACGGATCTGCATATCCTGATGCTTCGCGCCATGACCGATAGCTATAGCCTGTTTCCGGCAGGCGAGATGCCCCCGCTGGGTGATTTTGCGTCTGCCGTTGTGGATCTGGTGGCGGCGAGTTTTCTGCTGGGGGTGCAGATTTCTGCGCCCTTTTTGGTTTTTGGCGTGGTCTTTAATATCGGATTGGGATTAACGGCCCGGCTGATGCCCCAATTACCGGTGTTTTTCGTGGCCATGCCTTTGAATATTTTTCTGGGTTTTTTGATCCTTTTGATTGCCTTGCCCGCCATGATGCTGTGGTTTCTAGAGGTTTATGAAGAGCGTTTATCGGTATTTCTGAACTGATGAAGGAGAGGACCGGTGGCTGAGGGCGATCAGGACGATGCCCAAAAAACGGAAGAGCCAACAGCCCGAAAACTTGAGGAAGCTGTTAAGAAAGGCGATTTTCCGCAAAGTCAGGAGCTCAAGCATTGGATGATGCTTGTGGCCGGGGCCTTTGCTTTTTTGTTCACTTCCGATCTGGCCGTCCGCACCATCCGATCCGAAACGGCGGGGTTTTTGGCCCATGCCCATGAAATCCCTATGGATGGCTATGCTGTTCTTGGCATGATGCGCGATGTGGGCGGCAATATTCTTCTGGTGCTTTTATTGCCCCTGGCCGTGCTGATGATCGGCGCTTTTGCCGGTAATCTGGTGCAGAACAAACTGGTGTTCACGGCTGAAAAAATAAAGCCAAAGCTTGATAAAATCTCGCCTCTGGCCGGGGCGAAGCGGATGTTTTCAGCGCAAAGAGTGGCCGATTTTTTAAAGACACTGGCGAAGCTTTTGATCGTCTCCATCGTTGTGGGCCTGATTTTATGGCCCGAAGCGGAAACTTTGGTCACCCTGGTGCGCGAGCCTTTGATTACAACCACAGCGGTGATCGTGTCTTTATCGGTAAAGGCCATGTTCGGGGTGATCGGGGCGATGACTTTGGTTGCGGGCATTGATTATATTTTCCAGCAAACCCAGCATACGAAAAAAATGCGGATGACCAAGCAAGAGGTCAAAGACGAACATAAGCAGATGGAAGGCGACCCCATGGTCAAGCAGCGTCTGCGTCAGGTTCGGATGGAAAAATCCCGCAAGCGGATGATGGCGGCGGTGCCCCAGGCCAGTGTGATCATCACCAATCCCACCCATTTTGCGATTGCCCTGAAATATAGCCATGGCGATATGGATGTGCCGGTGGTGATAGCCAAAGGGGTGGATGCCGTGGCTTTCCGTATTCGCGCCGTGGCCGAAGAACATGCCATTCCGCTGGTTGAAAATCCGCCCCTTGCCCGCGCCCTTTATGCCTCGACCGAGGTGGATGATGAAATCCCGGCCGATCATTATCAGGCCGTGGCGCAGATCATCAGCTATGTGCTACGTTTGCGCCGGGATGGTCGGGCCAGCTATCGTCCTTCATGATTTTGGTGCAATGCGCCATAAGATCGGCTTCATCAGGCTGAAACGGGTTTTTGAACAAGGTATCAGCGGACCAGAAGATGAAGCGAGCAAAGCAGCACAAAGCCCGAGGCGAAACCAGCCAGACCAGTATTTTGCTGATTGCCGTTTCATCCTTCATTCTGGCCGTGGCTTTCGTTTTTTTGCTGGGGGCCTTTGGCGCATGGGAAATGGGCCTCAGCTTTGGGGCGCTGGTTTTGTTTGCCGCTGGCGGTGGCCTGCTTTTTCTGCTGCGCTCTGATGATGCAATGGCGAGCACCCCTGATCTCGATCAACTATCGGAATTAATCGGCGCTTTGGTGCAGCCCGCGGCGCTGACCGATGAAGCGGGCGAGCTGATTGTTGCCAATGTTGCCTATCGTGCGGAATTTGGAGAAAAAAAACCTGCTGCTTGTGCTGAGGCCCTTGATCAGGCTCTTTTGGAAAGGGCTGCCGAAGATCGAGAGGGGGAGGCCGCACATTTGCCGGATTATATCTGCGATATAGCGGGGACCATCTGTTGTGGCTATCGGCTGTGGACATTTGCCGAAGCCCCGGCTGATCCCCGGGCCGATCAATTAAGGCTTCTGGCACGGCTGGGCCATGCCCTTGATGTTATGGAAATCGGTTTTGTCATCGCCCATAGGGATGGCGATATTCTGTTGATCAATGAGCAGCTATCCACTTGGCTAGGGGTAGCCCATCATGATGAAATCCCATTGCTGACCGCGCGGATGCTTGCCGATCCGGCGCGGGGCGATCTGAAAACCGGCGGCGGCGGCAGTTTGCTCAAGCAGGTTTTGTTGCCCGATACCTCTGACGATCAGGGCGATTTTGCGGATTTCAATCTGATCATGGTGCATCGGCCCCTCTCTGCGGCCAGCGAGGCGAGCGAGACCGATGCCGCAATCCTGAAAAGCCTTTTTGATGCAGCGCCTGTGGGGCTTGCGATCATTGATCAGGATGGCCGCTTATCGGAATTCAATAAATCCTTCAAAAGATTTGCTCCCAATCGGATGCCCCGCTGTGGCGATCTTTTGGCCGATTATCTGGCGGTGGATGATCGCGAGCGTTTGTCACAGGATCTGGCTTTGGTCATGCAATCGGGGGTGATGGCCTCGCCGCAGGATGCAAGCTTCAATACCCAGCCTCCGCGCACCGGCCAGCTTTTCATCTCTCCCCTTGATCGGGCGTCTGATCGTGCCTGTCTTGTGCATCTTATTGATACCACCCAGCAAAAAAGCCTTGAGCGGCAATTTGTGCAGGCCCAGAAAATGCAGGCGGTGGGGCAGCTTGCGGGGGGCGTGGCCCATGATTTCAATAATCTGCTCACCGCGATCATCGGCTTTTGCGATCTTTTGCTGGTGCGCCATGGCCCGGGCGATCATTCTTTTTCCGATATCATGCAGATCAAGCAGAATGCCAATCGGGCTTCTAATCTGGTGCGCCAGCTTTTGGCATTTTCACGCCAACAAACTTTGCGCCCGAAAGTTTTGATGATCACCGATGTTTTGGCCGATCTGTCCAATCTGCTGCGGCGATTGATCGGTGAAACGGTTGAACTCAATATGATCCATGGCCGCGATGTGGGGGCGGTGCGGGTTGATCAGGGGCAATTTGAACAGGTGATCATCAATCTGGCCGTGAATGCCCGCGATGCTATGGAGGAGGGCGGCACCCTCACCATTCGCACCAAAGCGGTGGGCCCGGATGATAAAATGGTGCAGCATTATTCGGTGATGCCGCGCGGCCATTATGTGCTGATCGAAATTGCCGATACCGGCCATGGAATTCCGGCCGATATCGTGAATAAAATCTTTGAGCCCTTTTTCACCACCAAGGAGGTGGGGAAGGGCACGGGCCTTGGATTATCAACGGTTTATGGCATTATCAAACAAACCGATGGTTTTATTTTCGTGGAAAGCGCCCCCAATGAAGGCACCACTTTCCGCTTATATCTTCCGGTTCATCATGCGGTGATCAGCAAGCCAAAGCCCGAGATTGCCCCGGTCCGCGATCTGACCGGCAAGGGCACGATCTTGCTGGTGGAAGATGAAGATGCCGTGCGCATGTTTGCCACCCGGGCTTTGGAAAATAAAGGCTATAGCGTTCTGCAGGCGGCTTCGGGGGAAGAGGCGCTGGCGATCGTGCGGGCAGATCCCGGGCGCATCGATCTTTTGATTTCCGATGTGGTGATGCCCAATATGGATGGACCAACGCTGGTGACCAATGCCCGGCATCTGCGCTCCGATTTGCGCGTCATCTTTATTTCCGGCTATGCCGAAGATGTCTTCAGAAAAGGCATTGGCGAAAGCAGCGAGAATTTCCGCTTTCTGCCCAAGCCCTTTACCCTCAAAAGCCTGGCCGAAGCTGTCAAGGAATCCTTGAGCTGACGCAGGGGAAGGGGCGCTTTCGAGGGTGTTTTCCGCTCCTTATTTTTGCGCCTATTCATAGATTCATAAAATAGAACATAAAGTGAATATAGCCCCTTGCGCAACGAGAACATAGCAGGTACATTTCTGAATGATTGATCCCTGCCCGAAGGCATGAAATAAGGAGCATCGAAATGGCTGCAGCCACCTTGAAAGTTGTTGGAGAGCAATCCGTGGATAAGCAAAAAGCGCTCGATGCCGCCCTTGCCCAAATTGATCGGGCCTTTGGTAAAGGGTCGGTGATGAAGCTGGGGCAGCGCACCCCCAATGTTGAAGCCGAAGTGATCTCAACGGGGTCTTTGGGGCTTGATATTGCTTTGGGCATTGGCGGATTGCCCCGTGGTCGCATCATCGAAATCTATGGGCCGGAAAGTTCGGGTAAAACAACCCTCGCCCTGCACACGGTGGCTGAAGCCCAGAAAAAAGGCGGGGTGGCGGCTTTCGTGGATGCCGAACATGCCCTTGATCCGAAATATGCCAAAAAGCTGGGTGTCGATGTCAATGAACTCCTGATCTCGCAGCCCGATACGGGGGAGCAGGCCCTTGAAATCGCCGATACATTGGTGCGATCCGGAGCGGTTGATATTCTGGTCGTCGATTCTGTGGCGGCGCTCACCCCACGGGCCGAACTGGAAGGCGAAATGGGCGATAGCCATGTGGGCCTGCAGGCGCGGTTGATGAGCCAGGCTTTGAGAAAGCTGACCGGCTCCATCTCGAAATCCAATTGTATGGTCATTTTCATCAATCAGATCCGCATGAAAATCGGGGTGATGTATGGCAGCCCGGAAACCACCACCGGCGGCAATGCCCTGAAATTTTATGCGTCTATTCGGCTTGATATTCGCCGTACCGGGCAGATCAAGGATAAAGAAGATATCGTTGGCAATGCCACACGGGTGAAAGTGGTCAAAAACAAGATGGCCCCACCATTCAAGCAGGTCGAATTCGATATCATGTATGGTGAAGGCATATCGAAAACCGGCGAATTGCTCGATCTGGGTGTGAAAGCCGGAGTTGTGGAAAAATCTGGCTCCTGGTATTCCCATGATAGCCAGCGGATTGGTCAGGGGCGGGAAAATGCCAAAACCTTCCTGCGTGAACATCCTGAAGTTGCCGATGCTATCGAACAGGCTGTCCGCAAATCGTCCGGGGCCGTTTCGGAAAAAATGCTCGCTGATGAAACCCCCGAAGATGAGTGATTGGCCCCTGTTGGGCGGGCTTGTTCATCGGTGATGATTTTATTGCGCGGCAACTCTTGACGGCAGGCCCATGATGAAAGACATGATGATGGCCATCCCTGAAATAAGCTTTGGAGTTTGATTGCCATTATGAAGCGCTCGTCAGATGTCAGCCATGTTCGCCAGAGCTTTATCGATTTTTTCAGGGCCAGGGGGCACGAGGTGGTGCCCTCGTCGCCGCTGGTGCCCAATAATGATCCAACCTTGCTCTTTACCAATGCGGGCATGGTTCCGTTCAAGGATGTATTTACCGGTGCTGAAACCCGTCCCTATCAACGGGCGGTATCCTCACAGAAATGTCTGCGTGCGGGTGGTAAGCACAATGATCTCGATAATGTTGGCTATACCGCCCGCCATCATACTTTTTTTGAAATGCTGGGGAATTTTTCCTTTGGCGATTATTTCAAGGAACAAGCCATTCAGTTTGGCTGGGGGCTGGTGACTGAAGGCTTTGGGCTTGATAAAGATCGCCTGACCGTGACGGTTTATCATGATGATCAGGAAGCTTTTGATCTGTGGAAAAGCATTGCCGGCCTGCCGGATGATCGGATCATTAAAATCGCCACCAGTGATAATTTCTGGTCGATGGGGGATACCGGTCCTTGTGGCCCCTGTTCCGAGATTTTCTATGATCATGGGGCAGATATTCCCGGTGGCCCGCCTGGCAGTCCTGATGAAGATGGTGATCGTTTCATCGAAATCTGGAATCTGGTGTTCATGCAATATGAGCAGCAGGCTGATGGCTCGCGCCTCAATCTGCCAAGGCCCTCCATCGATACGGGTATGGGGCTTGAACGGGTCGCGGCGGTTTTGCAAGGTGTTCATGATAATTATGACATCGATCTGTTTCGTGCGCTGATTGATGCTTCGGTGTCTGAAACCGGGGTGCGGGCGGTGGGTCAGCAGCGGGCCTCACATCGGGTGATCGCGGATCATCTGCGGGCTATGAGCTTTTTGATCGCGGATGGTGTTTTGCCCTCCAATGAGGGGCGTGGCTATGTCTTGCGCCGGATCATGCGCCGGGCCATGCGTCATGCTCATATGCTGGGGTCGAGTGATCCTTTGATGTATCGCCTCGTTCCGGCCCTGGTGGATCAGATGGCTGGCGCTTTTCCCGAACTGAGCCGGGCGCAGCCCTTGATCACGGAAACCCTGAAGCTTGAAGAAGACCGCTTCCGCACCATGCTGGAACGCGGATTGCGGCTTTTGGATGAGGAAAAATCAAAGCTTTCTCCATCCCAGGCCCTCCCCGGTGAGGTGGCTTTCCGGCTTTATGATACTTATGGGTTCCCCCTTGATCTGACACAGGATGCTCTGCGCTCTGAGGGGCGAAATGTGGATATCGCCGGCTTTGATAAAGCCATGGCCCAGCAGCGGGCGCAGGCGCGCGCTGCATGGTCGGGATCGGGGCAGCAGGCGACCGACAAGATCTGGTATGATATCAAAGAGCGCTATGGGGCGACTGAATTTTTAGGTTATCAGGAGAACAGTGCCGAGGCATCCGTGCTGGCTTTGGTCAAGGATGGGAAGCCGGTGGAGCATGCGCAGGTCGGCGATGATCTGGCGCTGATTGTCAATCAAACGCCCTTTTATGCAGAATCGGGCGGGCAGATTGGTGATAGTGGGCAGGTGAAGGGTAAGGGTTCTCTTTTTGGCCATGTGCGCGATACCAGAAAGCAGCTCGGGGATTTGTTTGTCCATGAATTGAAGATTGAATCCGGGACCCTGTCGGTTGGCGATGTGGTGACATTGTCTATCGATGAAGAGCGCCGTACGCTCGTTCGGGCCAATCATTCGGCCACCCATCTGCTTCATGCGGCTTTGCGGCGGCAATTGGGTCCGCATGTCACGCAAAAGGGCTCATTGGTTCGCGCTGATCGCCTGCGGTTCGATTTTGCACATCCAAAGCCGGTTTCAGCCAAGGAACTGGCGGCTGTTGAAGCCGAGGTCAATGCCGTGATCCGCCGCAATAGTGATGTGAGCACCCGGTTGATGGCTTATGAAGCGGCTGTTGAAGCCGGTGCCATGGCCCTTTTTGGTGAGAAATACAGCGATGAGGTGCGGGTGCTGAGCATGGGCGCGGATCAGTCTTCGCCGGATAGTGGGTCGGGCGCTTATTCAGTGGAGCTATGTGGGGGTACGCATGTCAATCGATTGGGCGATATCGGCCTGTTCAAGATCATCTCGGAAGGGGCGGTCGCGTCTGGCGTTCGCCGTATCGAAGCTTTGGTAGGGGAAGCTGCGCGTTTATATCTTCTAGACGAGGAAAATTACCTGAAATTGGCGGCTAACAGCTTGAAAGTGACCCCGGCAGAAGTGCCGGAACGGGTCCTTATGCTGGCAGATCAGGTGAAAAAACTTGAACGCGATCTGGCACAGGCCAGGAAAGCTCTGGCTATGGGTGGAGCCTCTGGCGCCAAAGGACCTGAAATTGAAACTTTGGGGGCCGTGCAATTCATCGGGCAGGTTTTACAAGGGATCAATCCCAGAGATTTGCGCGGCCTTGCAGATGATCACAAGAAAAAGCTCGGAAGCGGGGTGGTGGCTCTGATCGCTGTCAATGAGGATAAGGCCGCGGTTCTCGTTGGAGTGACGGATGATCTGATGGATCGTCTGAGCGCGGTTGATCTGGTGCGTGCCGGGGCGATGGCTGTCGGAGGAAAAGGCGGCGGCGGACGGCCGGATATGGCGCAGGCGGGTGGCCCGGATGGAGGGAAGGCGGATCAGGCGATGACCGCTATTCGCCAGGCTATTCTGGATGCATCATCGGTGCATGGGGAATTGGAATCTCTAAGTGGTGGCACACATGCTTGATCATATTGCCACATTGGCGGGCGGGTGTTTTTGGTGCACCGAGGCGGTTTTCAAAGAAATGGCTGGAGTTTCCGATGTCCGCCCCGGTTTTATGGGGGGGACGCTTGCTCATCCCAGCTATCAGCAGGTTTGTGCCGGGGGCACCGGCCATGCCGAAGTGGCGCAGTTTCGGTTTGATCCTGCGATCATCAGCTATGCCGAGCTTTTGGATATTTTTTTCACCATGCATGATCCCACCCAGCTTAATCGCCAGGGCAATGATGTTGGTGAACATTATCGCTCTGCCATTTTCTATCATGATCCCGAGCAGATGGCTGAGGCCAAAGCGGCGGTTGAGCGGGCTGCCCTTTTATGGGATGGCGAGATCGTGACCGAAATTGCCGAGGCTGGCCCTTTTTGGGAGGCTGAGAATTACCATCGTGATTATTTTGCCCATAATCGCGATCAGCCTTATTGCGCTGCTGTGGTGGCCCCTAAACTTGCCAAGGCGCGCAAGATGTGGGCATCGAAATTAAAACCGCATCTTTGAAGTTTGTTCATTCGCTGGGGTCAGGGCGGCAATCCCTGATCCATTTTAATGGGGTGATCGGGCTTTTTCCGATTGGCAAAGAATAAGTCTAAAATCAGGTCTTCAGTCAGTTGCTGTAATCTTGTGCTTTCCTTCAAAAGGGCGGAAATTGCCAGAATGGGCATTTGATGAAGTGTTTTATCCAAAAATACAGGCTGAGCCATGGCCTTCCGCCTGATGATGTCAGCACAG
>BAYV01000028.1 GCA_000710935.1 Iodidimonas nitroreducens
GTCATGCGCTCGGCTGGAGATCTATCAATGTAGACCCCTCTACCGGCCTCACTCTCTAGTGTGGCGGCCCAAGTTTGCGCCTCTGCACGCGATAAGAAAGTTTTTGCGGCCGAAACCCCGTTCTTCCGCACCTTCGCTCGGTACTGCCCCGGACCCCGCCGCTCTATCGTCGCCATTTGTTCCCCCACGGGACGGAGTGTCCCAGATTTGTCCCAAAAACCCACAGATAAGGTCCAAGGCTTCTGAAGCCTTGTCCAAAAAATGTTTATTTTAAAGGGGGAAAATGGTGCCCACAGCGAGATTCGAACTCGCGACCTCTCCCTTACCAAGGGAGTGCTCTACCCCTGAGCCATGTGGGCATCTGATTTCGTCAGCGGGCTTTTGCCACAGCCTGCGCCCCGGCGCAACCCTATCGCTGCACTTGCGGTGATTTCTTTCTGCGCTTATTCTGCCCCCATGATCAAAACACCAAAAAATCCCCAAAAAAATCGCCAACAGCCCTATGGGCCCGAGGCCATGGCTGCCGCGCAAAAAAGAGCGACGGAAAAGCAACAGCGTTTGGCACAGGCACTGAAGGCCAATCTGGCCCGGCGCAAGCAACAGGCCCGCGCCCGAGATGGGGAGAACCCCGGCCACGATGATCAGATCGGGGGTTAGGAGCAGCCCATTAAGCCTTATTGTCCCAGCTTTGCAGCTTGCGATAAAGGGTTGAGGGGGATACTTCGAGCCTGCCCGCCGCCCGGGTGATATTGCCATCGCATAAAGCAATCGCCCGGCGAATCGCCCGCTCTTCCGTCATCGCCAAAGGCTCGATCTCCACCGCGCCCTCGGCCTTGCCTGCGCCGCTTTGCGGGCTTGGTGGCTGATCCATGGCGATCATCGGGGCCATGTCATCCAATCGGCCGGCATTTTCATTCTTTAATGTCTGTTCTTTTAAAGCCTGAGCCTTTTGCAGGGATTCCTGCAAGGAGCGCGACAGCATCGGCTGTTCCAGCACCACCCCATCATAAAGCACCACGGCGGTATGGATCACATTGCGCAATTCCCGTACATTGCCCGGCCAATCATAGCCCAACATGCAGGTTTCGGCCTCTTCGGTGAAGCGCTCGAAGGATTTGCCTTCTTCCCGCGACAGTTCGTGCAGAAAGCTGCGGGCGAGGCCGATGATATCGGTGCCACGCTCGCGCAAGGGCGGCAGATCAATGGGGATCACATGCAGGCGATAGAATAAATCCTCTCGCATCCGGCCTGCGGCCACTTCGCGCATGGGATCGCGATTGGTGGCGCAGATGATCCGCACATCCACCTTGCGGGTTTCATCCGAGCCCAAAGGCTGCACCACCCCGGTTTGCAAAAAGCGCAGGAGCTTGGCCTGCAAAGCCAGATCCATTTCGCAGATTTCATCGAGAAACAGCGTGCCCCCATGGGCTTTGACGGCGGCCCCTTCACGGTCGGCGGTGGCCCCGGTAAAAGCCCCTTTTTTATGGCCGAAAATTTCGCTTTCGATCAGATCATTTGGCAGGGCCGCCATATTGAGAACGATATAGGGGGCATGACGCCTCGGCGAATGGCGATGGAGCGCCATGGCGCACAGCTCTTTGCCGGTTCCCGATTCGCCGGAGATGAACACACTGGCCCGGGATGGCGCAGCGCTTTTGATCATCCGATAAACCGCCTGCATCGGCAGGCTTTTGCCCACAAAATCGCCAAAGCCCCGATCTTGAAAGCTTTCTTCATAGCGCTTCACCAGATTGGCCAAACGCCAGTTTTCAAGGGCATTGCGCATGGTAATAACAAGACGTTCGGCATCAAAGGGCTTGACCAGAAAATCGGTCGCCCCGGCGCGCATCGCCTGCACCGCCACCGAAACCGAGCCATGGGCGGTGATCACCACCACCGGCGGTCGCGGCGCGCGTTCAGGCAATTCAGTTAAAAGAGACAGCCCATCGCCATCGGGTAAATTGAGATCGAGCAGGATCAGATCAGGCATGGCGCGCCCCAACGCCGCTTTGGCTTCGGCCAAAGATCCGGCGATCACCGTGCGCGCATCAAGGCGGCCCAGATAGGCCGCATAGGTTTGCGCCAGGCTCGGGCTATCTTCAACGATCAGAATATCAAGCGCTTCTGTTTCGATCATGGCCATCACGAATTCATTACAATTCTTTCTATTAACCGATCGCAAACCTGTTTGTCTCACCATCATTCATCATAGTCACAATCAAGGGGCCTCAGTGCCATGGCTGAGGAGATCACGACCAAGGACCGGCGCACCCATCCCCGCCGCTCTGTCATCTGGATGGGAACCCTCAAAGTCGGAGATTTCAGCTTCTCCTGCCGGGTTCTCGATCTGTCTTTGGCCGGCGCCCGCATCAAGCTGGCCTTACCCCTCAAACGCAATGCGGCGGTGACTTTATCCATCACCCGCTGCGGCGATCTGCCTGCCGAAATCAGTTGGCACAAGGATGACAGGCTGGGCCTTAATTTCACCATCCCGGCGGCCGAGGTCCGCAGGCTTTTAGGGCCATCGGCGGTCAGCAGTCTGGGGCTTGACGTCTCCCAACACAATGAGCAAAACTGAAAATCCGCTGTGTCCTCCCCTCATCCCGGCCTTCATTCCAGCCTGAGACACATCAGCTTGGCCGGGGGCGGTCTATGAAAGAGCCTGTTTTTGCCGCATCTTGCTTATGTTAATGGCCACTATGCCCCACATCAAATGGCCAGCCTTTCGATCGAGGATCGGGCCACCCAGTTTTCCGATGGGGTTTATGAGGTTTGCCTTTATCTCAATGGCCATGGGGTGGATTTCACCGCCCATATGGACAGGCTGGATCGATCCCTTGCCGCTTTATCCATCCCCGCCCCCATGGGCCGCCGGGCCTTGGCTTTGGTGATGGATCGCCTGCTGATCCGCAATCGCCTGCGCACCGCCAGCCTTTATCTGCAAATCAGCCGGGGCGTGGCCCCCCGCGATCATGCTTTTCCCAAACCCGCGCCTGCACCATCCCTGATCATGACCGCCAAGCGTTTTGATTGCGATGCCCTGAAACGTCAGCAGGCCAAAGGCATTGCGGTGATCAGCACACCCGATCTGCGCTGGAAACGCTGCGATATCAAATCCGTTTCCCTGCTGGGCAATGTACTGGCAAAGCAGGCGGCCCGACAAAAAGGCGCGGGCGAAGGCTGGATGGTGGATGCCGATGGCCTGATTACCGAAGGTGCATCATCGAGCGCCTTCATCATCGATCAGGCGGGCTGCCTGCGCATCCGCACCCTCGCCGCCGATATTCTGCCCAGCATCACCCGCCGGGCGGTGCTTGATATTGCCGCACAGCAAAAGATCACCATCGATCACCGCGCCTTCAGCCTTGATGAGGCGAAATCCGCCAAAGAAGCGTTCATCGCCTCAACCACCGCCGGGGTCACCCCGGTGATTTCGCTGGATGATCAGATGATCGGCCATGGCCAGCCGGGGCCGATCACCAAAGCCATCATCAGCCGCCATTGGGATCATATGCAGGCGTTTTTCGATCAGCCTGCGCGGGCGCCTTCGGCGTCTAGAATGGCACAAAGACCGGCCCGATAATCGGGATAGGCGAGATCGACCCCCAATTCATCATGGATCAGCCGATTGGCCACCCGCTTATTATCGGCGTAAAAACTGCGTGCCATGGGCGAAAGCTGCGCCTGTTCAAAAGGAATTTCCGGGATCGGACCCAACCCCAGAAGATCAGCGGCAAAAGCCGTTACATCGCTGGAGGCTGCGGGCAGATCATCACACACATTATACACCGCCCCCGCCCGTGGCCGAGCCATGGAGGCCATCAGCACCTGCGCGATATCATCCACATGAATGCGGGAAAACACCTGCCCCGGCTTTGCAATTCTTTGGGCCCGCCCCGCCCGCAAGGCATCAAAAGGGCTGCGCCCGGGGCCATAGATCCCGGCCAGTCGAAACACATGAACGGGCAAGCCTTGGCCATCCGCAGCCCTGAGCCCAAGCCAGGCTTGTTCCGCCAGAACCCGGCGGCCCCCCCGATCCGTGGCGGGGGTTGGGGGCGTTGTTTCATCCACCCAGCCGCCCTGATGATCGCCATAAACCCCGGTGGTGGATAAATAGCCCAGCCAGCGCACAGCCCCTGAAGGGCAGGAGGCGAAATCAGCCAAATCCGCGCCATGATGGCGCAAAACAGGATCGTTCCCCCCGGCTTCCAGCCCATCATCAGGATCATCATTGAAGGGCGGCGCCGATGATAGCACGAAACCGGCGGCCATCAGGGCGGCCAGGCCCCGATCATCCATGGGCTTTGTGCCATCAAACAAATGCGCCTCATAGCCCATGGCGATAAGTTCAGCACAGCCCTCAATCGTGCGGGCCGTGCCGGCAATCGTCCAGCCCTGCCCCTTTAGCCGCGCCGCCAGCGCCCGGGCGCTATAGCCAAGCCCGAAACAAAAAAGCCTTTCATCCGCCATATCGACCTGCCATTTTATTGATCATGATGAACCACACCCCTTTTTTGGCACAGAACTGGCGCTTTTGCATCCTTGTGCCGCTGATTTTCATGTTGATTTTGCTGGCCCTGCTGGCAGGCGGCCTGATGATCGGGCCTGCACAGGCCCAGCAGGATGGCAGGATCGATGAAATGCCCCTTGATCAGCGCTCCGGCAAATCCGTGCCCCGTGGCCCCCGCGCCCTTTCCAATGATCCCATGATGGATGATCCCCTGGAGCCGCTTTTGATGCCGGATTATCAAAGCGTGACCGATGCCGAGACCAAAGCCCAGGCCAAACGCTATCATGATTGTATGCGCCAGGCCCTGAAAGCCCCTGATCAGGCCCGGATCGAGGCGATGGCGTGGCTATCGGATGGGGCGAGCATCCCGGCGCTCCATTGTCTTGCCAGTGCTTTGGTCACTCTGGGGGATTATGATGCGGCAGCGCAAAATTTCACCTCATTGGCCGATCAGATGCGCACCGGGCGCGGGGTGACCTATAATATCTTGGCGGCGGATGATCCCTATAGCCTTTTGGCCGGGATTTATGGCCAATTGGGCAATGCGCTGTTACTGGGCGATCATCCCGCCCGGGCCTATACCGCCTTTTCCCAAGGGCTTGCCGAAGCCCCGGAGCAAAGCACAAGGCTTATTTATCTGCTTTTGCTGGATCGCGCCCGATCTTTAGGCCTGCTGGAAGATTATGAAGCAGCCATCGCCGATCTGGAAAAGGCGCGAGACATCGCAGGCTGGCAGGCGGATATCGCCCTTTATCTGGCCAGTGCCCATCGCGCTTTGGGTGAGCTTGAGCCCGCGCTGGATGCCGCCCTTCAGGCTGTGGAAATGGACCCCGAAAACCCCACCGCCCGGCTGGAACGCGGCAATATCCAGATGCTGATGGGCAAGGAAAGCCTTGCCCGCAGCGATTGGAACGCGATCATCGAACGCTGGCCATCCAGCCCGGCGGCAGCGGCAGCCCGCGCCAATCTTGCGGCTTTGGGCGAACCGGAAGCCCTGTCACCTTATGATCCGGCAGTTGATGAGGTGGTGGGCGCCCCCCCCAAATAACTGAAACAGATTGTGGATCATGCTTTGAAAATCTGCGGCTTGCAGCAAGGCGCAGAGCAGGTTAAACCGCTCATCTATGTCAGTCTTGGTCAAAATTTGTGGCGTATCATCCATTGCCGCCCTTGATGCTGCCGCTGAAGGCGGAGCGGCTTGGGTTGGTTTTGTATTTTTCCCCCCCTCGCCGCGCTATGTGGATGCCCGGCTGGCCCGGGATCTGGCCGATTATGCCCGGGGGAAGGGGCTGGAAACCGTCGGCGTTTATGTTGATCCCGATGATCATCTGCTGAAAGAAACCGCTGTCGCCGTTGATTGGGTGCAATTGCATGGCACCGAAAGCCCCGAACGGGCGATGGCCATTGGCCGCACATTTGCCAGAAAAATCATCAAGGCCATCCCCATCCGTGCGGCAGACGATATCCGCTTGGCCAAAGCCTATGAACAGGCCGCCCAGATGATCCTGTTTGATGCAAAGCCCCCCCCTGGCCATAAATTACCCGGTGGCAATGGCCATTCTTTTGAATGGAGCCTTATGCGCGATTATCGATCATCCTTGCCCTGGATGCTTTCAGGCGGCCTTGATCGCGATAATCTGGAAGCGGCGGTGGCCGCCAGCGGGGCTTTGATCGCCGATGTATCCTCTGGCATTGAAACCGCGCCGGGGGTCAAAAGCGTTGAGAAAATCACTGACTTTTTAAGGCTCGCACGCCAATTAAACAGGCCCGAACACAGTTCAAAGGAGCATTCCGCGTGACCCAGGACAGGGCCAATCGGCCCAACAGCTTTCGCACCGGGCCAGATGATGATGGCCATTTCGGGCGTTTTGGCGGCCGTTATGTTGCCGAAACATTGATGCCTTTGATTTTGGATGTTGAAAAAGCCTGGGCGGCGGCGCGCATCGATCCCAGTTTTCTCGAAGAGATGGATGATCTGCTGCGCCATTATGTGGGCCGCCCCAGCCCGCTTTATTATGCCGAGCGGCTGACCGAGCATTTAGGCGGCGCCAAAATTTATATGAAGCGCGATGAGCTCAATCATACCGGCGCGCACAAGATCAATCATGCCATCGGCCAGATTCTGCTGGCCCGGCGCATGGGGAAAACACGCATCATCGCAGAAACCGGGGCCGGGCAGCATGGGGTGGCCACCGCCACCGTGGCGGCGCGCTTTGGGCTGCCCTGCACAGTGTTCATGGGGGCAAAGGATATCGAACGGCAAAAGCCCAATGTGTTTCGGATGCGGCTTTTGGGGGCCGAGGTGCGCCCCTGCCATTCCGGCTCTGCCACATTAAAGGATGCAATGAACGAAGCTCTGCGTGATTGGGTGGCGCATGTGGAGGATACTTTTTATGTGATCGGCACCGTGGCCGGGCCGCATCCTTATCCTGAAATGGTCCGCACTTTTCAATCGGTGATGGGCCATGAAGCCCGCGAGCAGATCCTTGATCGCGAAGGCCGCCTGCCCGATAGCCTTGTGGCCTGCATCGGTGGCGGCTCCAATGCCATTGGCCTGTTTCATGCTTTTCTCGATGATCCCGATGTGGCCGCCTATGCCGTGGAAGCGGCGGGCAAGGGCCTTGAAACCGGCGAACATGCCGCCGCCATCGCCGGGGGCAAGCCCGGGGTTTTGCATGGCAATCGCACCTATCTTTTGCAGGATGACGATGGCCAGATCACCGAAGCCCATTCGATTTCCGCCGGTCTCGATTATCCCGGTATCGGCCCCGAACATGCCTGGCTTTCAGAAAGCGGCCGGGTGAGCTATGTTTCGGCCACCGATCAAGAAGCCCTTGATGCCTTTCAGCTTTGCGCCCGGCTCGAAGGCATTTTGCCGGCTTTGGAGCCCAGCCATGCTTTGGCCCATGTGATCCGCATGGCCCCCGATCTGCCGAAAGATCATCTGATCATCATGAATATGTGCGGCCGGGGCGATAAGGATATTTTCACCATCGCCGATGCTTTGGGAGTGGAGCTGTGAAGAGCCGCCTTGATCAACGTTTCCAATCCTTCAAAGAACAAAAGCGCGGAGGTCTGATCACCTTTATCACCGCCGGCGATCCCGATCCGGACACCAGCGCCCGGCTTTTGGCGCGGCTGCCCGCCGCCGGGGCCGATATCATTGAATTGGGGATGCCCTTCAGCGATCCCATGGCCGATGGCCCGGCGATCCAGGAATCAAGCCTGCGCGCCCTGAAAGCCGGGATGACCCTGCGTAAAACCCTTAAAATGGTCGAGGATTTCCGAAGAAACGATCAGGACACCCCAATCATTTTGATGGGATATTTCAACCCGATCATGGCTTTTGGGGTGGATGCTTTCATCGCAGAAGCCGCCCGGGTGGGTGTGGATGGCCTGATCCTTGTGGATCTGCCCCCCGAAGAAGATCGCGAAGTGCGGGAACCGGCCGCCGCCGCAGGCATGGCGCTGATCCGCCTTGCCACCCCCACCACCGATGCCGGACGCCTGCCCCGGGTTCTGGAGAATGCGGCGGGGTTTATTTATTATGTCTCGATCGCCGGGATAACCGGCACCGCGCAGGCGAAACCCGAAATAATCGATGAGGCCCTTGCCGCCATTCGCGCCGCCATGCATAAAACGGGCAATCTGCCGTTGGCGGTGGGCTTTGGCATCAAAACCGCCGATGATGTGCGCCGCTTCACCCAAAGCGCCGATGCCGCCGTGGTGGGTTCGGCCATCGTGCAGGAAATCAAGGCGCATCTTGATGAAGAAGGCCGGGCCAAAGCCACATTGCTGGACGCCGTGACCGATTTTGTGCACAGTCTGGCCATGGGGACGCGCCCCCAAGCCGATGACCGATCCTGAATACTGAAGCGATGCCGATCTTTTGGGCCGGGAGCTGAATGATGAACTGGTTGACCGATTATGTGAAACCGCGCTTGTCGAAGGTGATCAGAAAAAGAGAATCACCCGATAATCTGTGGCACAAATGCAAATCCTGCGGTCAGATGATCTTTCATCGCGATTATGTGGCGGCGCTGAAGGTGTGCTCGAATTGCGATTTTCATGACCGCATCGGCCCCAAGGATCGCTTTGATGCCCTGTTTGACGAAAGCCGCTATGAACTTTTGAAGCTGCCTGCGGTGAAAGACGATCCTCTTAAATTCCGCGATACAAGGCGCTATACGGATCGTTTGAAGGAAGCCCGCAATGCCTCGGGCGATCAGGATGCCGTGCAGCTTGCCAAGGGGTCATTGGGCGGCGTGACCTCGGTGATTTTTGTGCAGAATTTCTTCTTCATGGGTGGCTCCATGGGGATGGCCGTGGGCGAAGCCATCGTCCGCGCTGCCGAAGAAGCGATTGCCAGCAAAGCCCCGCTCATTTTGTTTTCGGCAGCGGGCGGTGCCCGGATGCAGGAAGGGATTTTATCCCTGATGCAGATGCCCCGCACCACGGTGGCGGTGGATATGGTCAAAGAAGCGGGCCTGCCTTATATCGTCGTTCTTACCGATCCCACCACCGGCGGGGTGACGGCATCCTATGCCATGCTTGGGGATGTGCATATTGCCGAGCCCGGCGCCCTGATCGGTTTTGCCGGGCAAAGGGTGATCGAGCAAACCATCCGCGAGAAATTGCCCGAAGGCTTTCAGCGGGCGGAATATCTGCTGGATCATGGCATGGTGGATATGGTGGTTCATCGCCACGAAATGCGCGCCACTTTGCGCAGGCTGGTTTCTTTGCTGATGGAAAAGCACCGCCCCGTTCTCAATGATGCCGTGCAATAATCCTCTGTGCCATAACAGCAGGGGAAAAACGGGGTGAGCCCATCACGACAATCGGTGGAACAGGCGCTGGGGCGCCTTGGTGCCCTGCATCCCAAGGTCATTGATCTGTCTTTGGGGCGGATCATCGATCTGTTGGGAAAGCTGGGCAATCCCCATCTCAGCCTGCCGCCGGTTTTGCATGTGGCGGGCACCAATGGCAAGGGATCGGTGGTGGCCACCTGCCGGGCCATGGCCGAAGCCGCAGGCTTGCGGGTGCATAGCTATATTTCGCCCCATCTGGTGCGCTTTAACGAACGCATCCGCATTCAGGGCCGTCTCATTGATGATGAGGCTTTGGTGGCGTTGCTCGATGAGGTGGAACAGAGCAATGCGGGCGCCCCCATCACCTTTTTTGAAATCACCACGGCGGCGGCTTTTCTGGCTTTTGCGCGGGTGCCCGCCGATCTGTGCCTTTTGGAAGTGGGCCTGGGCGGGCGGCTGGATGCCACCAATGTGATCGATCGCCCCGCCGCCATTGCCATCACCCCCATATCCCTTGATCACCAGTCTTTTCTGGGCAATCGTCTGGATCAGATCGCGGCGGAAAAGGCGGGGATCATCAAGCCCCATGTGCCCGCGATCTTTGGCCCGCAAACCGCGCAGGCGGCGGCTGTTTTGCAACAAACGGCCCAAAGCCTGTCGGCCCCTTATCAGATTTATGGGCGCGATTGGCGCGCAGCCCTGCATAAAGATAAAGCCGGGGTGATGAAGCTGCTTTATCAGGATCAAAAAGATCGGCTGGAATTGCCCGCGCCCATTTTGCACGGCCCGCATCAGGCGGCCAATGCCGGGATCGCCATCGCCCTTTTGCGAGCACAACAGGCAGTGGATGTGCCCCTGGCCGCCCTGCGCGCGGGTTTGGGCTGGGTGCGCTGGCCGGGGCGGCTGCAAAAGCTGGAAGCCGGGCCTTTGGTGGATCGCCTGCCCCCCGGGGCCGATCTGTGGCTGGATGGGGGGCATAATCCCGCCGCCGCGCGCATCCTGCGGGCCGCCCTTTTGCAGATGGCCCCCGAAACCCGGCCGATCATCGCCATCATCGGGATGATGGGCAATCGCGATCCATCGAGCTTCATCAAGCCTTTACAGGGTTTGGTGCAAACGGTTTACGGGGTGCCCATCCCGTCTGCCGAGCATCCCTGTGCACCCTCTAAGATCGCCACCGCCGCCAGCCAATGCGGCCTGCGCGGGCTGGTCGCTTCTGGTGTGGCCGGTGCCCTTGATGCCATTGCCCATGAAGCATCCGCCGAGCCCCCTTTGGTGCTGATCACCGGTTCGCTTTATCTGGCGGGCGAGGTTCTGGCGGAAAACGGCCATATCCCGGATTGAACGCTTTTCATGACCCTTTTTAGTCCGGCTTTTTGATCGCATCCCGGTGCCATTAAGACGACGTTGAGATTTGCCGTTTATGATGGGGGCAGAAGAAAAAACAGATCAGGCAAAACCCCGGATAAAGGCTTCAGGCGCGGCCTTTTCCACTGCCAGACCCTGAAACGACAATTGGATGTATAACCAATGCAGCAGATCGATGTAACCGGCCTGAAAGCACCCCTCCCCATTTTGAAAATTCGCCGGGCTTTATCCGCCATGGCGCATGATGATGTGCTGATGGTGGTGGCTGATGATCCCGATCTGGTGATGGTCCTTCCCGCTTTTTGCGAGCAGGCCGGGCACCGGCTGATCATGGCCCGGCAAAATGGTCCGTGCTTTTATTTCGAGCTGGCCCGGGGCGGTGCCACCCAAAAAAACACCCCACACGCCTTTTTGCAGCATGCAAGCTGACTTTCCCTTCTCTCCATGATAGATGAAAGCCTGATCATCAGACAGACCTGATGACTGGGGTCAGGTTTTCTGCCTTTCATGGGGATGGGAATATTCATATCATGACAATAGGGCTTTTTCGGAGCATTTTTCTGCCCCTGATCGCGGTCATCACTTTGTCTGCCTGCACATCGAACAGCCCTGCTGATCAGCGCCGCGCCCGCGATAATATGACCGAAAGGCTATCGCAGATCCCCACTGTGGATATTTCCTCGCGCCTTTATAGCCAGGCTATCGAGATGAAGCGCAATGGCAATTGCGATGGCGCAAACCCCTTGTTTTATCGGCTGGCCAATCGCGGGGGTGGCTTTGAACTGGCGCAATATCATCTGGCCGATTGCCTGCTGCGCATAGCCACGCCCAGCATCACCAATACCGATTGGCTTGAAGGACTGATCTGGCTGCGCCGTTCGGCGGAAGCCGGTGCCCCCGAAGCCCAGGGCCTTTTGGCGCATCTTTATGCCACCGGCCCCGGCGATATCGCCAATAAAACCGAAGCCGCGATGTGGTTCAGCCTTTATGAAAAAAACCCTGCCCGCAAAAAGCCCGGTTTTTCCTATGCGCTCACCCCTGCGCAACAAGCCGCGATCATAAAAGCTTTGGATGCCGAGACCCTTGCCAAAGGGGAGGCCCTTGCCAATCAATGGCAAAGCACAATCTGGCAGCCGCCCAGCGCGGGCAGGCTTGCCCCCGAAGCCCCGCGATCCGAAGGCGGGATCGATATGCTACAGCCGCAATAAAGGCGTAGAAAACCCATCAACGGCGCGATAAAAATCCTGCCGCCCAGCCCGCCAATAAGGCAATCAGCACCGCCGAAAGGCCATAGATCGCCGGATCATTGCGGGCGACCTGATAGACCGCGCGTTCAAAGCCGGTTTTACCCACCGCAATATCGATCACATCTTCAGCGATCACCACCCCATCGGCAAACACCACCACCCGCGCATCGAAAAGCCCTTCGGGCACATTGGAGGGCAGGCGCACCGCCGTGCGAAACAGCGTCTGGCCGATCAGGCTCACCCGATCTTCATCCAGCCGATAAAGCCCGGCTCTGACCATATTGCGAATGAAGCCTTCGCGGAAAGCCGTGCGTTCTGCTGATGGCGCCAGATCGATATCAAGGGGCAGATGATCCGCCCCCAAAGCCAGCCGGGATAAATTTTCCGACGAACTGATCTCATCAAGCGGCCTTGTGCTGCTCAGGGCATAATAGCCCGGGGCGGCGCGAATGATCGCCGCGCGGTTATTGATCCACAGCCCGCTGATCTTTTCTTTTTTCCGCACCCGCATATCTTCGGTGGGACCGGAGATGCTGACGACAATATCGATCTGATCCGATAGCCCCCCCACATCCGACAAGGCACCAAACAACAGCAGATCCGCCCCCGCAAAATCATAGCGCAGATCAACAATATCCTTGCTGATATCGGTCACCAGCCCTTGCCCGCTGGCCGGGGGCACAAAATAAATCGATAAGCATGAAGCCGCCACCAGAAGCAGGCTGGCCAAGGATCGCCGTCCAAAGCCCTGCTTTGGGGGTCGGGCCATCATGGCATCACCGCCATAATCGAATACAGATCATCGGGGGGCACGACCAATCCCCAGCCCATGCGGACCCCAACCCCCAGAACGATCAGCGCCAGCAAGGCCCGCAATTGCTCGCCCTTCAGCTTCATGCCGATGCGCGCCCCCAATTGCGCCCCGAAAACCGCCCCCACCAGAAGCAGCAGGCTCAAAATCACATCCACGGTCTGGGTTTGTACGGCATGCAAAAAAGTGATGATCGCGGTGACAAAAATGATCTGATAGAGCGATGTGCCCACCACCACATTGGTGGGCATGCCCAAAATATAGATCATGGCAGGCACCATGATGAAACCGCCGCCAACCCCTAAGATGGCCGCCAGAAGCCCAACCAAAGCGCCAATCACCAAAGGCAGCAGCACCGAAATATACAGCCGCGATTTGCGAAAGCGCATCTTGAAAGGCAGACGATGATGCCATGCCCGCCCCCCACGCTTACCGGGGCGACGCGCCGTGCCTTTGCGGCTGCGCAAAAGGGCCGCCACGCTTTCCCACAGCATCAGCCCGCCGATTGATCCCAAAAACAGCACATAGCTGAGCGAGATCATCAATTCCACCTGCCCAATGCGGCTGAGATAGGCAAAAAGCCATGTGCCCAGCAGCGACCCCACAGCGCCGCCCGCAATCAGAACGCTGCCGAGCTTTAAATCCACCCCGCCGCGCCGCCAATGGGTGATGGCCCCGGTCACCGATGAAGCGGTGATGAGATTGGCTCCGGTTGCCACCGAAACCGCTGGCGGCACACCCGAAAAAATCAGCAGGGGGGTCATCAAAAAACCGCCGCCCACACCAAACATGCCGGATAAAAATCCAACAGCCGCACCAAGGCCAATCACCAGGAAGATGTTAAGCGACATCTCTGCGATTGGCAGATAGAGGGGCATGGTGCCTTTTAAACCTCAAAAAATATGGGATGAAACCATCTTAATTCAGTACTCCCTTAGCTGCGGCAGTGCAACAAAGGGCTGGCCGCGCATCAGGAAAAAAAGATCAGTTTAATAACCAAAGCGATGATCGCCAGCATGAACACCCGCTTGATCAACACATCGCCAACCAAAACCGAAGACCGCACCCCAAGCCAGGCCCCCACAGCATGGCCCAAAGCCAAAGCCAGCCCGGCGCTCCACAAAACCTGCGATTGGCTGGCAAAAACCGCCAGTGCAGAGCAGGTATAAACCAAAACAATAAACACTTTGTGCATATTGACCCGCACAAGATCGATTCCCATCACCCGCGATAAAATCGGCATCAGCAAAAAGCCCACGCCAATCTGGATAAAGCCCCCCCAGATGCCCGCCACAATCATCAGCAGGTGCCCCGCAACCAGATTGCGCGCCGGTGACGGCTGATCATCATCCTGCGCGGAGGCCTGGCCATTGCCGCCGGTGGCCATCAGGATCAGCACCAGGATCATCACAGCCCCCAGAACGCGATTGAACCACGGGCCGCTGAGATTGACCCCGATCATCGCCCCGCCAATCGCCCCCGCCGACGCCGCCATGGCCAGGCTGAACGACAAACGGAAATCGGAAAAGCCCCGCCGCCGGAAGCTGGTGACCGCGGTGATATTCTGAACCACGATGGCCACGCGAAAGGTGCCATTGGCCAAAGGCCCGGGAATCCCCAAAAACACCATCGTCAAAACGCTGATCATCGAGCCGCCGCCGGCCATCACATTCAGCCACCCGGCGGCAATTCCGGCCAGGCTTAGAAAGGGAAGGAGCCAAAGATCCATCATTCATCCAGACAATTGAGGGATTTAACATGCATAGACAATTTTAGCTCCTTTACAAAATGAAACAATTTGACGCAAATGTGATAGATTATGACGCACGCCTTTTTATCATCCCATGGTATGTAGGCTACCGAAAGTTCTTCAATGTATAAGTGTGGTCCATGATGATATTATCGGTGCGGGCGCGGTTGCTTTCGGTCGGATTGGCGATCATCGTCTTTACTTTGCTGGCCATGACCGCCACCCATCTGCAAAAAGATGGCGGTATCCTGCATCGATTAAGTTTTCAGCAGATTCGCGATATCAAACAATTGGATCATCTGGTCGAGACCAGACCGGAAAATGCCATCCTCCATGACAAAGCAAAAGATCTGGCGCAAAATATCCAGACATGGGGGGCGTCTTGTACCCTGACGATGACCCGCCCGGTGGGGTTGCCCTTACGTTTATTGGCGCCGAATGGTCTTGTTCAGGCTTGCCAGCAGAGCGTGCAAACCGCTGAGGCGATATTGCAGATCCTTGATCATCAGGAACCTGATGGGGCGACAGGGCTTCCTTCAGATGCTGGCAAATCCTATAGCGATGCCGATCGCCTCGCCCCCCTGATTACCGATTTCAACCGCCAGATCAACCAGATCGACAGCAGTGTGAATATCCTCAACAGCCGTTTGGTAATCGCCCTCACCAGCCTTTTATGGATGAGCGGCCTTGTGACCACGCTTTATTCAGCCTGGACTGCGCTTTTTATCGCCAATCGTGTGGGGCGGCTTCATGCCAGCGTGCAGGAACTGGCCCGGGGCGAGATCGATACCAGAATTTCCAGCCTTGATCGATCCGATGAATTTGGCGATTTTGCCCGTACGCTGGATCGTTTCCGCCAATCGGCCCAGCAGCTTAAAGCCGCCGAGATGGAAGCCTTATCGGCCAGCCGTTCGAAATCGCAATTTCTGGCGATGATGAGCCATGAATTGCGCACCCCCCTGAACGCGATCATCGGCTTTGCCGATCTGATCCGCGTGGCCAAGAATAACACCGAGATCGAAACCCTGCGCAGCTATGCCGGCTTTATCCATGAAAGCGGGCTGAGCCTGCAGGAACTCATCGATAATCTGCTTGATATTTCAAAAATCGAGGCCGGACGCTATCATCTGCGCGAAGAACGGCTCTATCCCGGCGACGTGATCCGCGATGTCATCTCCCTTCATCAAATGAAGGCAGATGCCAAATCCTTGGCGATCATTGTGAAATTACCCCTCGAGGCTGTTTTTTTATGTGCGGAACGCCGGGCTTTGCGGGTGATTTTGTCCAATCTTTTGGATAATGCCATCAAATTCTCGCCGGAAAAGGGCTCGATCACCATCAGCGCCCGATATAACGAGACGGGCTATCGTATCGATATCCGCGATCAGGGGGAAGGCATTCCCCAACAGGCTCAGGATCTGGTGTTTGAGCCCTTCAAGCAACTGGATGATGATCTGGCCCGCAAGGCAGCGGGCACCGGCACCGGCCTGCCGCTGGTGCGCCGATTGATGCATTTGCATGATGGCGAAGCCTGGCTCAGTTCTGAAACCGGTTCTGAAACCAGCCCCGGACTCAACCAAAGGGGGGGCACCATCGCCACTGTGCTCTTCCCCCCTCAGCGCCTTGAATTCGATCCTAAGACAACGTCACCATCAGCGGTGATGTCGTCCTGATCACATATGAATGGCCCGCTGATGCACGGCCAAAGCCGCTTCTTTCACCGCTTCGGAATGGGTGGGATGGGCATGGCAGGTGAGGGCAATATCTTCCGAACTCGCCCCGAATTCCATCGCTAAAGCGGCTTCGGCGATCAAGGTTCCGGCCATGCTGCCGATGATATGCACGCCCAGCACGCGATCGGTTTCCTTATCCGCCAATATTTTCACGAAACCTTCGGTATCACCATTGGTTTTGGCGCGCGAATTGGCCATGAAGGGAAATTTTCCAACGCTATAGGCGATGTCCGCCGCTTTCAGATCTTCTTCGGATTTCCCCACGCTGGCCACTTCGGGCATGGTGTACATCACGCTGGGGATCACATCATGATTGACGATCCCGGTCAGCCCGGCAATATTTTCGGCGCAGGCAAGGCCTTCATCCTCGGCTTTATGGGCCAGCATCGGACCTTTCACCACATCGCCAATCGCCCAAATGCCGGGCACATGGGTTGAGAAATCATCATTGATATCGATCCGCCCGCGTTCATCGGTTTCCAGCCCGGCTTTTTTAAGATCAAGGCTATCCGTGTGCGGCTTCCTGCCCACCGAAACCAGAACCACATCGGCATCGATCTGTTCGCTCTCCCCGCCCTTGGCTGGCTCCACCGTTACTTTGGCCTTGGTTTTCAGGGCTTCAACGCCTGTCACCTTCATTCCGGTGCGAATGGTCACGCCCTGTTTTTTGATGATGCGCTCGAAAGCCTTTGCCAGTTCCTGATCCATGCCCGGCAAAATCCGATCCATATATTCGATCACCGTCACTTCAGACCCCAAACGCCGCCAGACCGAGCCAAGCTCAAGTCCGATATAGCCGCCGCCAATCACCAGCAGATGTTTGGGAACCGATGGCAAAGACAGCGCTTCGGTCGAGCCGATGATGCGATCCCCATCCAGAGTGATATTGGGCAGGCTGGCAATATCCGAACCCGTGGCGATGATGATGTTCTTCGCCTTCAACTCGCGCTTGCCACCCTCGTTCGTCGATACCGCAATCGTTTGCTTATCCTTGAATTGAGCGCTGCCCTTCACCCATTCAACCTTGTTCTTTTTGAACAGGCCTTCAACGCCCTTGGTGAGGCCGGCCACGGATTCATCCTTGGCTTTCAGCATCGCATCAAGATCAAGGCTGACCTTGCCAAGGCCGATCCCCCATTTTTTAAGGTGGCCACCTGCGGTTTCTTCATAAAGCTCAGACGCATGAAGCAGGGCTTTGGAGGGAATACAGCCAACATTAAGGCAGGTACCACCCAAGGTGCCGCGCTTTTCCACACAAGCGGTTTTCAGCCCCAATTGGGCTGCGCGGATGGCCGCAACATAGCCACCCGGGCCTGCACCAATCACGATAAGATCAAATTCATCTGCCATAAAGTCTCTCCGTTTGAAGGGGGTCGCAGGCTTTGGGAAGCCCGATTAAAGATCAAGCAAAAGACGGCTTGGATCCTCGATGGCATCTTTCATCCGCACAAGGAAGGTCACGGCTTCGCGTCCATCGATCAGGCGATGATCATAAGACAAGGCCAGATACATCATCGGACGGATCACCACCTGACCCTTGATCGCCACCGGGCGTTCTTCGATCCGATGCATCCCCAAAATTGCCGATTGCGGGGCATTGAGGATGGGCGTGGATAAAAGCGAACCAAAAATCCCACCATTCGAGATGGTGAAGGTGCCGCCCGTCAGATCATTCACCGCCAGCTTGCCATCGCGGGCCTTGCGGCCATACTCCACAATCGCTTTTTCGGTATCGGCAAAAGACAATTGATCCGCATTGCGCACCACCGGAACCACAAGCCCGGTGGGGGCTGATACGGCAACGCCGATATTGTAGAAATTCTGATAAACGATCTCGTCGCCATCGATGCGGGCATTGACCCCGGGCACTTCGCGCAAAGCCAGAACCGCCGCATGAACAAAGAACGACATGAAGCCCAGCTTGATGCCATGCTTCTTTTCAAACAGATCCTTATACTGATTGCGCGAGGCCATCACCGCCGACATATCCACATCATTGAATGTGGTGAGCATCGCCGCCGTATTCTGGGCATCCTTCAAACGCTCGGCAATCCGCTTGCGCATCCGGGTCATCGGCACCCGCTCTTCGCGCGGGGCTTCCGGCGCTGTCTCGGCCGAAGCCTTTGCTGAAGACGCCTGGCCACCTGAGGCCGATTGGCTGCCCAAGGTGCGGGCCGAGCCATTTTCAATCGCCTTCAAAACATCGGCCTTGGTCAGCCGATCATCTTTGCCCGAACCCGTGATGGACGCCGGATCGAGATTATAATCCGCCAGCAAGCGCCGCACCGCCGGGGCCATAGGCTGATTGGCATCGGGTTTCGCATCCGATGTCTTGGATGAAGGCGCCGAGGCTTTTTCGCCCTTTTCAGCATCGGATTCTGAGGCCGCTTTGCTATCCTGTTTCGAGCCCGCCTTGGCGGCCGATTTGGAGGCACTGGCCCCCTTTTCGATGCGCCCGATCACATCACCGGGATGCACTGTTGCCCCTTCTTCAGCCAAAAGCTCTACCAAAACGCCAGAGACCGGGGCATTCACCTCCATCGCCGCTTTATCGGTTTCAAGCTCGGCAATCGGCTCATCGGCTTTCACCGCATCGCCCTTTGCCTTCAACCAGCCACCCAAACCGGCTTCGGTCACCGATTCGCCTGCTTCCGGCACGATGATATCCACCAGTTCGCCGCTGGCTTCATCATCATCATCGGCATCATCGTCATCAGATGACCGGGATGGCGCGGCTTTGCTGGAGGCTGCCTTGCTGGACGATGCCTTGCTGGACGTTTCTTTTTTTGCGGCGGATTTTTCGGCCTTGGCGTCCGGGTCGATCTTGCCGATCAAGGCCCCCACCTCAACGCTCTCGCCTTCTTTCACAAGCTGTTCCGTCAAGACCCCCGCCACGGGTGCATTGACTTCCATCGACACTTTGTCGGTTTCCAACTCAACCACCGGCTCATCGGCTTCGACCGCTTCGCCCTCTGCCTTCAGCCACTTGGCGATGGTGGCTTCGGTGACGGATTCACCAAGGCTTGGAATGCGAATGTCCTCGGCCATCTGTTCGTGCTCCTTGTTCTGTTCCTGATCGCCTTTTGGGGCGGCGTTTGATGCGACAATCTGTATGCGCTGTTAAAGGCTCAAGGCCTCATCCAGCAATTTTTCCTGCTGCGAGACATGACGTGAGGCCAGCCCCGTCGCCGTTGATGCGGTGGCATGACGACCGGCATAAAGCGGCCGATCCCGGGCGCCGCCGGCCTCTTTCATCGCCTGCTCGATAAAGGGTTCAATATAGGACCAAGCCCCCATATTCTTTGGCTCTTCCTGACACCAGATCACCCGCTCGACATTCTTATAGCGCTTCAATTCTTCCACCAATGTTTCATGGGGGAAGGGATAAAGCTGCTCGATCCGCAAGATCACGCTATCATCCTGATTGCGGGATTCACGCGCTTCAAGCAGATCGAAATAAACCTTCCCCGAACACAGGATCACCCGCTTGATCTGGTCATCCTTTTTCAATTTCAGGGTCGAGCCGGGGATCATTTCGGCATCATCGCGCAAAATCCGGTGGAATTGCGTGGTGGGCCCCATATCCGCCAATTTGGATGTGGCGCGTTTATGACGCAGCAAGGATTTCGGCGTCATGATGATCAAAGGCTTGCGGAATTTGCGATGCATCTGGCGGCGCAGGATATGAAAATAATTGGCCGGTGTGGTGCAATTGGCCACCTGCATATTATCTTCGGCGCATAATTGCAGATACCGTTCAAGCCGCGCCGAGCTATGCTCGGGCCCCTGGCCTTCATAGCCATGGGGCAGCAGCATCACCAATCCCGACATGCGCAGCCACTTGGCTTCACCCGAGGCGATGAACTGATCGATGATCACCTGCGCACCATTGGCGAAATCGCCAAATTGCGCTTCCCATAAAACCAGCGCCATCGGCTCGGCCAGCGTATAGCCATATTCAAAGCCCAGCACCCCGGCTTCAGACAGCGGGCTATCAAGCACCTCGAAATGCGCCCCCTTTTTCACCTGATCAAGGGGGATATAGCGCTTTTCAGAGCGCTGATCGACCCACACGGAATGGCGCTGGGAAAAGGTGCCGCGCCCTGAATCCTGACCCGACAGGCGTACATGATAGCCTTCAGACAGCAAGGTGCCAAAGGCCAGCGCTTCTGCTGTTGCCCAATCGATGCCTTCGCCGGTTTCCAGCATCTGATCTTTCGCATCCAGAATCCGGCGCAAGGTGCGATGGATATGAAACCCATCCGGCACTTCGGTTAAAACCTTCCCAACCGCGTGCAGGGTGCCCTCGTCCACACCGGTATCGGCGCGGCGGGCCAGATTGGCGGCTTCGGGCTGGGCAAATCCGGTCCAGCGGCCTTCCAGCCAATCCGCTTTATTGGGCTTATGGGATTTTCCGGCCTCAAACTCATCTTCGAGCATGGCATGATATTCATCGACCCAGGCGTTGAATTCCTCATCGCTGAGGATGCCTTCCGCCTTCAACCGATCCGCATAAACCTGGGTGACCGAGACATGTTTCTTGATCGCCGCATACATCAATGGCTGGGTAAAGGCGGGCTCATCGGCTTCATTATGGCCAAAACGCCGATAGCAGAACATATCCACCACCACGTCTTTCTTGAATTCCTGCCGGAATTCGGTGGCCACCTTACAAGCAAACACCACCGCTTCGGGATCATCGCCATTCACATGGAAAATCGGCGATTGCACCATTTTCGCAACATCGGATGGATAGGGCGAAGAGCGCGAATAAGACGGGGATGTGGTAAAGCCGATCTGATTATTGACGATGAAATGCACGGTGCCGCCGGTGCGATAGCCCCGCAGCCCCGAAAGCATCAAACATTCCGCCACCAAACCCTGGCCGGCAAATGCCGCATCGCCATGCAAAAGCAGCGATAAAACCTCGCCCCGCTCTTTATCATTGCGCTGGGTTTGCTTGGCCCGCGCCTTGCCCAGCACCACCGGATCCACGGCTTCAAGATGGGATGGGTTGGGCGATAAAGACAGATGAACATTATTGCCATCAAAGGCACGATCCGATGATGTGCCCAGATGATATTTCACATCGCCCGAGCCTTCCACCTCTTCGGGGTTCACCGCACCGCCGCGAAATTCATGAAAAATCTGGCGATAGGGCTTTTGCATCACATTGGCGAGAACATTCAAACGCCCGCGATGGGGCATCCCCAGAATGATTTCCTTCACCCCATTCTGGCCACCGGTTTTAATCACCCCCTCAAGGGCAGGCACCATGGCTTCGGCACCATCAAGCCCGAAACGCTTGGTTCCGGTATATTTCTTGCCAAGGAATTTTTCATAATGTTCAGCCTCGATCAACTTGCGCAGGATCGCCAGCTTGCCCCGGCGGCTGAACTGGATTTCCTTGTCCCGGCCTTCAATCCGATTTTGAATCCAGGCTTTTTCTTCCGGCTCGTTGATGTGCATGAATTCCACACCAACATGCTGGCAATAGGTGCGCTCAACAATCGTGATGATCTCGCGCACGGTTGCCGTTTCAAGACCCAATACATGGCCGATATAGATCGGACGATCCAGATCATCCTCACCAAAGCCATAGGTTTCCGGCATCAATTCGGCATGGCGAGGGCGATCTTCCAGGCCTAAGGGATCGAGCTTTGCCAAAAGATGGCCGCGCACCCGATAGGCGCGGATCATCATCAGGGCGCGGATGGAATCAAGGGTGGCCGCCCGCACATTTTCAGGCTCGACCTTGGCGGCTTTGGTCGCCGCCGGTTTTTCGGCAACGACCGAGCCGGGATCAAGGGCCGATGTCAGATCATCGACCGGCCCCCGAAGCGGCCAATCAGACCGCGCCCAGGATGGTTGCTGATGGGCGCTGGCCGCCCCTTTTTCCAGCTTGTCGAAATACGCACGCCAGCTTTCATCAACCGATTGCGGGTCCGCCGCATAGCGATCATAAAGTGATTCGATAAAAGCAGAGCTGGCACCGGAAAACAGATCCGGCAGTTCGTGATCCCGACCCATCAATGAGCCTCCTTAAGGCTGTGCTTAGCCCTTCAAAACATCCACCAAAGTCGTCCCCAGCGAAGCCGGGCTATCGGCAACCACGATCCCGGCTGCCTTCATCGCCTCGATCTTATCTTCAGCACCGCCCTTGCCACCCGAAACAATCGCCCCGGCATGGCCCATGGTGCGGCCCTTCGGTGCGGTTCTGCCCGCCACGAAACCAACGATCGGCTTCCTGATTTTCGCCCGCGCAAGGAAGTCTGCCGCTTCTTCTTCGGCAGAGCCACCAATTTCGCCGATCATGATGATCGATTGCGTTTCATCATCGGCCAAAAACATATCCAGCACATCGATGAAATTGGTGCCATTCACCGGATCGCCGCCAATCCCCACACAGGTGGATTGCCCCAAACCAGCGGCTGTGGTTTGCGCCACCGCTTCATAGGTGAGGGTGCCCGAACGCGAGACGATGCCCACCGAACCCCGGCGATGGATATGGCCGGGCATGATGCCGATCTTGCAGGCATCGGGGGTGATCACACCGGGGCAATTGGGGCCCACAAGGCGCGAGCCGGAATGGGCCAAAGCCCGCTTCACCCGCACCATATCCAGCACCGGAATGCCTTCGGTGATGGTCACGATCAATTCGATCCCGGCATCGATGGCTTCTAAAATGGCATCCGCAGCAAAGGGCGGCGGCACATAAATGGCGCTGGCATTGGCCCCGGTTTTGGCCCGGGCATCATGTACCGTATCGAAAACCGGCAGATCCAGATGCTTGCTGCCGCCTTTGCCCGGGGTAACACCGCCCACCATATGGGTGCCATAGGCAATCGCCTGTTCGGAATGAAAGGTCCCCTGGCTTCCGGTGAAGCCCTGGCAGATAACCTTGGTATTCTTGTCAACGAGGATAGCCATTGGACTTATGCCTCCCCTTTTGCAGCGGCGACCGCTTTCACGGCGGCATCATTAAGATCATCGGCGGCGGTAATCGCCAAACCGGATTCATTCAGCATCTGTTTGCCCAGTTCCACATTGGTCCCGGCAAGACGCACCACCAAAGGCACGGTCAGGTTCACTTCGCGCGCAGCGGTGATAATGCCTTCCGCGATGATATCGCAGCGCATGATGCCCCCGAAAATATTGACCAGAATGGCCTCGACATTTTCATCGGACAAAATGATCTTGAAGGCTTCGGTCACCCGCTCCTTCGTCGCACCACCGCCCACATCAAGGAAATTGGCCGGCGAACCACCGCTGAGCTTGATGATATCCATGGTGGCCATGGCAAGGCCGGCGCCATTCACCATGCAGCCAATGCTGCCATCAAGGCGAATATAGTTCAGCTCATGCTTGGCGGCGCGCAATTCCATTTCGTCTTCTTCCGATTCATCGCGCAATTCGCGCACATCGGCATGACGAAACAATGAATTGCCATCGAATGACATTTTCGCATCCAGCACCACCACATCATTGTCTTTGGTGACAACGAGCGGGTTCACTTCCAGAAGGCTCGCATCCAGATCGATGAAGGCCTGATAAAGGGATTTCACAACCTTCATCGCCTTTTTGAGAACATCGCCTTCCAGCCCAAGGCTGAAGCCGATGCGGCGCTGATGAAAAGGCATCAGGCCCGTGGCCGGATCGATGGTGAGAGTGAGGATTTTTTCCGGCGTATTGGCCGCCACCTCCTCGATATCCATACCACCTTCGGTAGAGGCGATGATCGCCGGACGACCGCTCGCCCGGTCCACCAGAATCGAGAGATAGAGTTCTTTGGCGATGGCGCAGCCATCTTCGATATAAACCCGGCGCACTTCCTTGCCGTCCGGCCCGGTCTGATGGGTGATGAGCTGCATCCCCAGCATCTTGCGGGCGGCGTCTTCCACCTCATCGATGGATTTCACCACCTTCACACCGCCGCCCTTACCACGACCACCGGCATGGATCTGGGCCTTCACAACCCACACCGGGCCGCCCAAAGCCTTGGCCGCATCAACGGCTTCCGCCGCCGTATAAGCAATGCCGCCGCCCAGAACAGGCGCGCCATATGTCTTTAAAAGGCTTTTCGCCTGATATTCATGAATATTCATGCAGTCATTTCCCTGTCAGGAGCATGGATCGGATACCAAAGCCACTCAGGCGCCGATGTCCGGATCGATGGATTTTACGGCATCAACAAGGCCGCGTACGGCATCAACGGATTTATCGAACATGGCCTTTTCATCATCAGCCAATTGCACTTCAACCACGCGCTCGACCCCGCCTGCGCCAATCACCACCGGCACACCCACATAAAGGTCATTCACCCCATATTGGCCGGTGAGATGCGCCGCTGCGGGCAGCACGCGCTTTTTATCCTTCAAATAGCTATCAGCCATTTCGATGGCCGCAGAAGCCGGGGCATAGAATGCCGAACCGTTTTTCAAAAGCTTGACGATTTCCGCCCCGCCATCACGGGTGCGCTGAACGATGGCATCGATCTTTTCCTGGCTCGACCAACCCATTTTGATCAGATCGGGAACCGGAATGCCCGCCACCGTCGAATAGCGGATCAGGGGAGCCATGGTATCGCCATGCCCGCCCAGCACGAAGGCGGTCACATCCTCAACCGAAACATCAAATTCCTGCGCCAGGAACAGGCGGAAGCGGGCGCTATCAAGAACACCCGCCATGCCCACAACCTTATGATGCGGCAGGCCGGTGATTTCACGCAGGGCCCAAACCATCACATCCAGCGGATTGGTGATGCAGATCACAAAGGCATCGGGGGCATGGGCCTTGATCCCTTCACCCACCGCCCTCATCACCTTGACATTGATTTCCAAAAGATCATCGCGGCTCATGCCCGGCTTGCGAGCCACACCGGCGGTGACGATCACCACGTCGGCGCCTGCGATATCCTTATAATCCTGGGTGCCCTTGAACACACCATCAAAGCCCTCGATAGGGCCGGATTGCGCCAGATCCAGCGCCTTTCCTTGCGGCAGACCTTCAACGATATCGAAAATAACGATATCGCCAAATTCTTTCAAAGCGGCGAGATGGGCCAGCGTGCCGCCGATATTACCGCCGCCGATAAGTGCGATTTTGGACTTTGCCATAGGATGCCTGCTCCTTCGATCATGCGATCCCTGAATTGGATCGCCAAGAATGAGAGAGGGCAACCTAAAGCCGGGCACCCTCATGCGCTGAACTGCGTTTTCAAGCCGGGTTCCTAGCGCGATTTCGCCCCATGCACAAGAGGATGTGGCATGTTTGTCAGTCGCATTTCCGCGAGCGGACCGTGTAGCCGCTTTCACCACATAAGGCTTTCAAGCCAGGTGCGGCGGATCTATGGTCTTGTTGGTAGAAAATATAAAAAAGACGCACGCCAAAAGCTCATCATCAAGGGGAGACCTTCATGACTGCGCAAAGCGCTCGAAGCGCCCCATCCTATCTGGATGATGCGCCAAATGCCGATGCTTATCCTGATCAGGCAATCGCTCGAAATATCTTGAAGTGCCTGCCAGATCATAAAGACGGGGCGATCTCTTTGGGCATTTACGGGCCTTGGGGATCGGGCAAGAGCACGCTTTTGAAAGCGCTTTATGAGCAATGCAAACAACAAAAGCACCCGGTGCTGCTGTTTGAGCCCTGGCGTTATGAGCACACAGAAAGCCTGATCGTTCCTTTATTGGCGGAATTATCGGCAAGCTTTGTGCAGAAAGTTGAAAATTCGACCAGAGGCAAGCTGACCAAAACCAAGGATGCTGCCCTCAGCGCGATGAAAACATTATCAACCCGGCTCTTGGGGCGCGCCGCCCGGCTGGCCATGCGCACAGCGGCCGATAGTTTGCCCATCCCTTTCAGTGGCAAAATCGCCGATGGCCTGGAAGATTTTGGCCGGGCGGTGGCGGCAGCCTATCAGGAACCAAGCCGGTTCAATTATCCGGCCAGTGAAATCGAGGGGTTCAAGCAGGATTTCAAGGCGTTGATAGACTGTGCCCAAAAGGCTGTGCGCGGCGATCCTAAAAAGCGGCTCACCATTTTTATCGACGATCTTGACCGTTGCGCCCCCAATCAGGTGCGGCGATTGCTGGAATCCCTCAAAACCCTGCTTTGGGAAAATGGCGTGTGCTTTGTTTTCGCCCTTGATCGCCATCAGGTTGAACTGGCCATCGCCGAATCCTATCTGATCTATTATCAAAGCGCCGATGATGGGCTGATGCAAGCGCAGGAAAAAGCCAATCGCTATCTGGAAAAATTTTTCCCCTTCAGCGTCGATCTATCCGGGCCGGATGGCCTGTTAGTAAACCATGGCTTGCTGATAAAGGCGCAAGAAACCTTCTGGCAGGAACTGAGCGATGCCTTTCCAAAGCACGAACGCTTCATCAAAAATGCCCGGGATTTATACGGGATGGCCCCACATAATCTGAGGCAGATGAAGGCCGTGGTCCGTTGGCTGCATATGGATTTGATCATCAATCCCGATAAAGAGGGCACGAAACGCGCATCGGCCTTTGCCACCTTTATCTTTGCCCAAAGCTATCCCCGCTTATGGATCGAATTTTTCGATCAGAGAGACCCTGAAATCAGCATAGGACTTTATGAAAATATTGCCCATGTTTCAGATGGACTCATAAAATCATTGAATGACACGGAAGAACACCCGTTTTTTCAGGTTCCATACATACGGGCGCATCTTGCAAGTCCAACGCCCATAGAAATCAACGAGACACAGGATGAAATGGGTTGGCGTGAAGCGCTTCTTGCAGGCCGACTTCTTGCCAGCACGTCCCTTGCATCTTTGCTCATCCGGCTACATGATTTTAGGGCTTTTAAAGAGTTAGAGCGCCTTGAGATGTTATGCAGAGCGGCGGTTGCAGGCCTTAAATTAAAAGAAGACCCCCTCCCCCGCGTCACCCCGGCCCCCGAGCCGGGGTCCATCCCGTGAAGGACCGAGCGTGGGAAAGAGTGGATCCCGGGTCTGCGCCCGGGATGACGAAAGTTGTGAGCACTTCATATAAATTTCGTCACCCCGGCACCCGAGCCGGGGTCCATCTCGTGAAGGACCGAGCGTGGGAAAGATGGATCCCGGGTCTCCGCCCGGGATGACGAAAGGGGCGGGAATGACGATATTTGTGGCGCGGGATGACGCGGTTGAGAAGAAGAAGCCAGCGCGACTGAGCGCCGGCGCCGTTGCGCCGCCCCATCGGAGCCGTGAGCGCAGCGAACTGGCGCGAGATCAAAAAACATCACCCCGACCCCCGAGCCGGGGTCCATCCCGTGAAGGGCCGAGCGTGGGAAAGATGGATCCCGGGTCTCCGCCCGGGATGACGAAAGGGGCGGGAATGACGATATTTGTAGCCCGAGATGACGTCTCACCCAGCCCTTAATCGGCAAAGCGTTCCAGAAAATCTTTCCGATGATCCACCGCTTTTTTGAAGGAATCAACGGCAAACTTTCCTTGCTGTTCGCGCATGGCTTTCAGGATTTCTTCCTGCTCAGCCTCGCTTTTGGCAAGAAAATTACGCACCTTCAAAATCCGCTGATAGCCAATGCCCGCAGCAGTGGCAATCGCCATGTCTTGGTCGGCGGGTGCTGCCGATTGGGTAACCTTCGCAGCCCCCAAACGGCGCGCGCGCTGCGCTTCCAAGACCTGCCGACGCATCGATGATTTTTTATCCGAAACTGCGGTCATCGGAATGATCCTTTTAAGACGCGGCCATCCAGAGCCATCTTTTGCCCATAAGCTTAACATCTGATGCCCTGATTTTCAATATGCTCGGCTTGCCTGAAGCGATCCATGCCCACGTTTCAGATAATCTTCAGATTGCATTTCCAGAAGGCGCGAGACCGTGCGTTCAAATTCAAAGGCGCCATCGCCAGCCACATAAAGCTTTTCGGGTGGTGCCTCGGCCGAGGCCAATAGCTTCACATTCTGCTCATATAAAATATCGATCAGGGTATTGAACCGCTTGGCCTCATTGCGCTTTGACGCCCCCATGATCGGAATGGCCACGATGATGAGGGTGTGAAAACTGCGGGCAATCGCCAGATAATCCGCCGCCCCCAAAGGCTTTTCACACAGGCGCTTGAAGGAAAAAACCGCCACGCCCTTGCAGGCTTTGGGCACGAAAATCTCGCGCCCCATCACCTCGACCGTGCCGGTGGGCACATCCTGAGGATTATCCACATCGCGATCAGTCAAACGAAAAAATACGCGCCGCAAAGCCATGGTGCTCGCTTCATTCACCGGGCTGAGCCAGGTATCAAGGCCGCGCATCCGTTCCAGCCGATAATCGGTCGGGCCATTCAACCCCAAGACATCGAAGCGTTCCTTGAGCATGGCGATCACCGGCAGAAAAAGCTGACGATTGAGCCCATCCTTATAGAGATCATCAGGGGGGCGGTTCGATGTGGCAACGATCACCGTGCCTTCATCGAGCAGGGCCTTGAACAATCGCCCCAAAATCATCGCATCCGCCACATCTGTCACATGAAATTCATCAAAACACAAAACGCAAGCCTCGCACGCCAGAGCTTTGGCAACGGGCACAATAGGATCATCGGATTGACCATCTGTGCCTTTGTCATAGCCTTGGGCCTTGCGCGCATCCGGGGTCATCTTGCGCCAGTCATCAAGACGCCGGTGCACATCTTGCATGAACTCATGAAAATGCACCCGGCGCTTTTGCCTGACCGGCGCGGTGGCAAAAAACAGATCCATCAGCATGGATTTGCCGCGCCCCACACCACCCCACAGATAAAGCCCGCGCGGGGGGGCCTTTCGCCTGCGGCCAAACAGCCTGCTCAAGAATCCCCGGTCGGGAATGGCGCAATCAAAACCGATCAGCATCTTGTGCAAAGCATCGAGATGCGCCACCACCTCGGCCTGGCCGGGATCGGGGCGCACCTCATTGCGGGCGCGCAAAGTGTCATACACATCCTGGGGGCCTTCGCCCAAGCCTTCAACCCAAGCCAGATCGTTCACGGCTTGGCCACCGGGATCATTTGATCGGCCTGATCGCTTTCATCCGATAAGCCCACCAGCGCGCGGGCAAAGCTATCGGCATCAAAGGGGCGCAGATCATCAACCGCTTCACCCACGCCCACAGCATGAATGGGCAGGCCAAAGCGTTCGGCCACAGCCACCAGAACCCCGCCCTTGGCCGAGCCATCGAGCTTGGTCATGATCATGCCGCTGATATCGGCGACTTCGCTGAAAACCTGCACCTGATTGAGGGCATTCTGCCCGGTGCTGGCATCAAGCACGATCAGCGTATCATGGGGTGCGCTGGCATCTTTTTTTCGGATCACCCGCACGATTTTTGCCAGTTCATCCATCAGTTCCGTGCGATTTTGCAGCCGCCCTGCGGTATCGATAAGCAGAATATCCGCGCCTTCGGCTTCGGCCCGGCTCATCGCTTCAAAAGCCAGGCCCGCAGGATCGCCCCCCAGTTTGGTGGTCACCACCGGGCAGCCGGTGCGCTCCCCCCAGATCTGCAATTGTTCGATCGCCGCCGCGCGAAAGGTATCGCCCGCCGCCAGCATCACCGATTGGCCATTGTCGCGAAATTGCCGGGCCAGCTTGCCGATGGTGGTGGTTTTCCCCGCGCCATTCACCCCCACCATCAAAATCACATGGGGCTTGTGCCCGCCTTCAAGGGATAAGGGCCTGGCCACGGGCTGCAAAATCTGCCTGATCCGCGCGGCCAGCGCTGCGCGCACCTCGGCGGCGGAGATATCCTTGCCAAAACGATCGCGGCGCAGATCATCCGCCACTTTCGCGGCCACGGAAACCCCCAGATCGGCGGTGATCAGCAGATCTTCCAATTCCTCAAGGGCGGCATCATCCAGCCGCCTTTTGGTGAAAATATCCCCGATACCGCTGGAAATCGCCCCCGTAGAGCGCTTCAAGCCTGCGGTCAGCCTTTTGAGCCAGGATGTTTTGGCCTCGGTCATTTAACCCCCATCATCTGTTGAGCCGCCCCTATGCTCTGTTGGGCGCGGCCCTGAAGAACGCCATCCTCTTGTCCATCAATCACCACAGCCATGATCGCGCCCGCCGCATAATCCCCCTGCATCCGCACCGGGGCAAAGCCTTCGGAATGGCCCATGGCCCATGGCCCATCCGGGCCGGAGCCGGTTTTTTCCACCAGCACCATGTGGGTTTTCCCCACGCAATCAGCATAATAGCGATCAACCTGCGCTTCCCCCAGCGCCCGCAGGCGGGCCGCCCGTTCCTTCCGCACCGGCACATCCACCTGCGGCATCCGCGCCGCCGGGGTGCCAACCCGTTCGGAATAGGGAAACACATGCAGCCATGTGAGATCGCACGCTTCCACCAGCTTCAGGCTATTTTGGAACATCGCTTCGCTTTCGGTAGGAAAGCCGGTGATGATATCGGCCCCGAAAACAATCTCGGGCCGGTGGGCGCGCACGGATTGGCAAAAGGCGATGGCATCTTCCCGGCTATGGCGGCGCTTCATCCGCTTTAAGATCATATTATCACCCGCCTGCAGGCTGAGATGCAGATGCGGCATCAAGCGGGGTTCCGAGATCATTGCCTCGAACAGGGGGGCATCCACCTCGATGGAATCGATGGATGAAATGCGCAAACGCGGCAGATCGGGCACATGCTTTAAAATCTGCTGCACCAGCCGCCCCAATGGGGGGGTGCCGGGCAGATCGCCGCCCCAGCTTGTGATATCCACACCCGATAAAACCACTTCGCCATAGCCATGATCCACCAGCCGCTTGATCTGTTCAACCACCTCACCGGCGGGAACCGAGCGGGAATTGCCCCGGCCATAGGGGATGATGCAAAAGGTGCAGCGATGATTGCAGCCATTCTGGATCTGCACGAAGGCCCGCGCCTTTTCACGGAAGCCATCAATCAGATGCCCCGCTGTTTCCCCGACCGAGAAAATATCATTGACCAAAAGCCGTTCCGCCGTGCCCATCGCCAGATCGACAAAGCTTCTAGGCCGCATTTTTTCGGCATTGCCCAGCACATGATCCACATCGGGCATATCGAGAAACATTTTTGGATCGATCTGCGCCCCGCAGCCGGTAACGATCAAGCGGGCATCAGGCCGCGCCCTTTTGGCCCGGCGGATCGCCTGCCGCGCCTGCCGCATCGCCTCGGCGGGGGGGCGCCTCGGCGGTGACAGCGCAGCTATTGACAATCACCACATCCTCAAGCCCGGCGGCGATGGCATTATCGCGCATAACTTCGGATTCATAGGCATTGAGCCGACAGCCAAAGGTGATGATTTCGGGTCCGGAATGATCAGTCATGGGCCATATCCGCAAGATTGACAGTGCCCCGAAAGGCCGTGCGCACCGCCCCGGTCATCAGCACATGATCATCATCGGCCCAATGGATCTGCAAAGGCCCGCCGGGCATCTCCACCCGGGCCGCCCGGGCCGCAAAGCCCCGGCGATGCGCCCCCACAAGGCTGGCACAGGCCGCCGTGCCACAGGCCCGGGTGAGGCCCGCGCCCCGTTCCCATGTTCTGACCTTTAAATGATCAGGCGCGATGATGGTGACAAACGAGACATTGGTGCCTTCGGGAAAATCGGGGTGATGCTCGAGCCGGGCGCCGATCTCCGCCACATCCGGGGTGTTTTCATCCCATTTTTCAGGAGCCGGATTGAAAAACAGAAGATGCGGATTGCCCATGGAAAGGGCTGAAGGCGGCAACAGATCGCCTTCAATGATCGGCAAAGCATCAAGATCAAGATCGCGGGCAAGGGGAATAGCGCGCCATGAAAGACCGGGCTGCCCCATATCAACGGTCACCGCATCCCCCGCCCGGCGGGCCAGCAGAAGACCGGCACGGGTTTCGATCATCGCCTCATCCCGCCCCAGTTCATCCATCAAAACCTGCCCCACACAGCGGGTGGCATTACCGCAGGCGGCCACATCCGAGCCATCGGCATTGCGGATTTCCATGAACAGATCGGCCTTATCCGATGGCCTTAATATGATCAGTTGATCGCAGCCAATGCCCTGATGGCGATCCGATAAAGCGCGCACGGTGGCGGGATCGAGCACCAGCGGGCTGTGCCGGGCATCGAACAGAATAAAATCATTGCCCAATCCGTGCATTTTCAGGAAAGGGCGATCATCGGGCTTTTGCTGGCTCATCATGCCGCCTTATATGGCCGCGATGGGGCATGAGTCCAGCATCCAAAAGGCCATGGCCAAAGCAGGATCATAAAGCCGCTCAGCCAAAGAGGCGCGGCACGATCAGCCAGCAAATCCCCGTGATGATCACTGTGCCCAGAAGATTGAGCCGGAACCCGGCCCGCACCATATCCGGGATTTTGATCTGGCCGCTGGCATAAACAATGGCATTGGGGGCGGTGGCCACCGGCAGCATGAAAGCGCTGGACCCGGCGAGGGCTGCGGGTGCGGCAAGCAGGATGGGGGCTAGCCCGCTGATATCGGCGATGGAGGCCAGCACCGGCACCAAAGCCGCCACCACCGCCGTGTTGCTGGTGAGTTCGGTCAGGAAAATGATCAGCAGCACCACCGCGAAGATCAAAAACAGCACCGGATAAGATGCCAGAACCGAAAGCTGGCTCCCCAGATATTCCGCCAGCCCGGTCGAGCGGATGGCCGCCGCCAGGCTCAAGCCCCCGCCAAAGAGCAGGATCACCCCCCAGGGCAGGCGGTTGGCGCTGGGCCAATCCAGCAGGGCGGTGCCCCGCGCCGTCTTACCCCCGGCGGGGACGAGAAACATCGCCAAAGCCCCGATGATGGCAATCCCCATATCCGATAGATAATGAAACCCCGGCAGTTCATTGAGCAACAACCGCAGGGCCCAGGCCAAACCCACCAGCAGGAAAACCGCCGCTGTGCGCTTTTCCGCTTTGGTCATCGCCCCCAAGGCGGCCAATTGGTTTTCGACCACCGCCCGTCCGCCCCGCACATCTGCGGCATCAAAGCGAAAGCACAGCCGGGTCAAAACGAACCATGCACAAGGCAGCATCAAGGCCACCACCGGCAGCCCAAAGGCCATCCATGCGATGAAGGAAATCTCAAGCCCCTGTGCCTCGCGCACGAAACCCACCACAAAAGCATTGGCCGGAGTGCCGATGATCGTGCCCAAACCGCCGATGGTCGCCCCCCAGGCAATGCCCAGCGCCAGCGCAATCGCAAAAGGATGGTCGCCCGCGCGCGGCCCCAGAACGGTGCTGGCCACCATCAGCCCGATCGGCAGCATCATCAGGGTGGTGGCGGTATTGGATACCCACATCGACAACACCGCCGCCGCCAGCATAAAGCCAAAAATAAGGGAGGCCGGATGCGAACCTGATCGCGCGACGATGCTGAGCGCGATGCGTTGATGCAGCCCCCAGCGCTGCATCGCCATGGCCATGATGAAGCCGCCCAAAAGCAGATAGATCACTGGCTCGGAAAAAGGACGCGAGGCTTCGGCCAGCGTGGTGACCCCGAACAGCGGCAGAACCACCAGTGGCAAAAGCGATGTAGCGGGCACGGGGATGGCTTCGGTCGCCCACCATGAAGCCATCCACACCAGCAAAGCCACCACCACCCAGCCATCCGCCGAAAGGCCGGCGGGCGCGGGCAGCAGCAAAAGCAAAGCCGCCAGAAGGGGCCCCAAAACAAGCCCGATGCTTTGATAAAGGCGCCGCCCTCCGCTATTTCCTGTATTTTCCGCCTCGTCTGCCTGTGGATTTTCGCTCACGACACCCCCAAAGATGTTCAGATATTTCAAAAACCTAACAGACCGGGCCAAAGGTGCAAGCCTGTGTCATCGGGCATTCATGAGGGCGCTTTGCAAAAACCCGCCAGATGCTGAGGATTGCGACCCTCACTTTTGGTGCGCCATAATGAGTCACCGCAAAAAAACGAAAAGGCTTCATCTTATGATCGCACTATCCGCCCTTCTCGCCACAGCCACGGGGGCGATCTGCCCGGATGGGGTGATGCATCTGGATGCCCCGGATGATTGGCTGCAGGGCCGCACCCTTTATGGCGGGCTTTCCGCAGCGCTGAGCTATGCCACCGCGCGGCACAAGCTGGGGGATGATCTTCCTTTGCGTTCGGCACAGGTGGCGTTCATCGGCCCAGCGCAGGGGGCTCTCAGCCTCCGCCCACAAATCCTGCGGCGGGGGCGTTCGGTGAGCTTTTTATCCGTCGATCTTTTGGGGGATCAGGGCTTGGCCACCCGCACCGCCTTTTGCTTTGGGGCCGCCCGCCCATCGGCCAAAGCGGTGGCCCTGCCGCCGATGCCCGATGTGCCCGCCCCCGAAAGCCTCGCCGCCGTGCCGCTGATCGAGGGGGCCCCCGCCTTCATCCGGCATTTTGATCTGCGCATGGCCAGGGGAAGCTTTGACAATCAGGCCGACATGCTGATCTGGTTGCGCCACAAGGATGAACGCCTGTGGGGCGATGATAGCGGGGTGGACCCGATCTTTTCCCTGCTCGCTTTGGCCGATGCCCTGCCCCCCGCGATCATCATGGGCAAGGGGCCGATGATCCCGGTCAGTTCCATGACATGGCAGATCAACCCATTGACGCCCGCACCCATCACCCGCGATGGCTGGTTTTTGATGCGCTCATGGGCTGAAAATGCCGCCGATGGCTATTCCAGCCAGGGGATGATGACCTGGTCGCGCGATGGGGATGCTGTCCTTTCAGCCCAACAGAGCATTGCCATTTTCGGCTGAAGCCCGCCCCATTACACATTGACTTCTCTGGGACTTTACTGGGACTTTACTGGGGCACATTGACTTTGCAGGCGAAAGGGGCTAGTGACCTCCCTGTTCGGCTCTTTTTTCACTGTGCTTCATGGTGGCGGCGGCGAACACACAGCTTTAAAACCCGGCTTAAACGCTGGGCCCTTTGGATGATTTATCCGGGGTCTCCACCAGTCAGCGAGGATTCGCCCACTGGTGTCGTCTCCTTTTGTGGATAAGCTCTGATGGGATGCAGGATGGATATGTGGCACGATGTTTGAGTCTTTAAGCGATCGCCTCTCCGGCGTTTTTGACAAGCTCAAAAAACGCGGCGCCCTGTCGGAGGCAGATATCTCGGCAGCGATGCGCGAAGTGCGCGTGGCGCTTTTGGAAGCCGATGTCGCCCTGCCGGTGGTCAAGGATTTCATTGCCAAGGTCAGCGAAAAATCCATCGGTCACGCCATTCTGAAATCGGTTACGCCGGGCCAGCAGGTCATCAAAATCGTTCATGATGAATTGATCGCCATGCTCGGCAGTGGCGAGGATGAGGCCGATAGCCCCGGCGGCTTTGGCGGCCAGACCCTGCCGCTTTTGGGCGTGCCGCCGGTGCCGGTTCTGATGGTGGGGCTGCAAGGCTCGGGGAAAACCACGAGCACCGCCAAAATCGCCAAAAGGCTGAGCGAAAAAGATCATAAGCGCGTTCTGATGGCGTCTCTCGATACCCGCCGTCCGGCGGCGCAGGAACAATTACGAGTGCTGGGCGAACAGATCGGCATCAAAACCCTGCCCGTGATCGAAGGCCAGATGGCCGTTGATATCGCCCGCCGCGCCATGGAAGCGGCACGCCTTCAGGGCTTTGACGTGGTGATGCTCGATACCGCCGGGCGGATGCATGTGGATGATGATCTCATGCGCGAGGTGATCGCCGTGCGCGATCAGGTGAAGCCGGTGGAAACCCTGCTGGTCGCCGATGCCCTTACCGGTCAGGATGCCGTTTCGGTGGCCCGATCCTTTGATGAACGGCTGGGGATCACCGGCGTTGTGCTGTCGCGCATGGATGGCGATGGGCGCGGCGGGGCGGCGCTGTCGATGCGGGCGATCACCGGCAAGCCGATCCGCCTGATCGGCACCGGCGAAAAGCCCGATGCCCTTGAAGCCTTTCACCCCTCCCGCATTGCCGGCCGGATTCTGGGCATGGGCGATGTGGTGTCATTGGTGGAACGGGCAGCGGAAACCATCGAAGCCGATGATGCCGAACGCATGGCCGCCAAAATGCGCAAGGGCCAGTTCGATCTGGATGATCTGCGCAGCCAATTACGCCAGATGAAAAAAATGGGCGGCATGAAGGGTTTGATGTCGATGCTGCCGGGCATGGGCAAATTGACCAAAGGCGCGCCCAAGCTGGATGACAAGGTTCTGGGTCGGCAGGAAGCCATCATCTGCGCCATGACCCCAAAAGAACGCCGCGATACGCGGGTGCTCAATGCCTCCAGGAAACGGCGGATCGCCGCCGGTGCCGGGGTGAGCGTTCAGGATGTCAACAAGCTGCTGAAAATGCATCAGCAGATGTCTGGCATGATGAAAAAAATGTCGAAAATGGGAAAAAAAGGCGGTCTGCCATCGCTCCCCGGAATGGGGAATGCCATGGGGGGTATGGGCAGCATGGGCGGTGGTGCCCAAGGCCTTCCGCCCGGATTTTCCGATGCCCTGTCGGGTGGCAAGAGCGGCGGCTTACCGCCCGAGCTTGCGGCCCTTTTGAACAAGAAAAAATGATTATCATCTCAAGAAAGGACTGATCTTATGTCACTTGCTATTCGTCTTGCCCGCAGCGGCGCCAAAAAACGGCCCTATTACCGTATCGTGATTGCCGATAGCCGCAGCCCCCGCGATGGCCGCTTCATCGAAAAGGTGGGCACCTACAATCCCCTGCTGCCCAAAGACGATAACAACCGCATCATCTTACTTGAAGAACGCATCAAGCATTGGATCGGCGAAGGCGCGAAGCCAACCGATCGTGTGAGCCGTTTTCTGGAACAGGCGGGCATCACCGAGAAAAAAGGTGATCGCAAGAACCTGAAAAAAGGCGCACCGGGCAAGAAAGCGGTGGAGCGGGTTGAAGAACGCAACAAGCGCGCCGCGGAAGCCGCTGCTGCTGCCACTGCCGCGTCTGAAGCTGCCGCCGCCCCAGTCCCTGCCGAAGACAGCGCAGCCGATACGGCTGAAGCCTGAGGCTTGAGAAAAGGCGATGGCGCATGGCGACCCCGGATCATCCCCCATCACAGCGTATCTGCCTTGCCGCCCTTGCGGGCGCGCATGGCGTGCGCGGTGCGGTGCGGCTGAAATCCTTCACCGATGATCCGGCGGCGATCACGCGCTATGGCCCCCTTTATTTGGGGGATAGTGATCGCCAGATCGAATTGCGCCTGCTGTCTCCGGTGAAAGGGGGATGGACGGCCGCGATCACGGGCATCCATGATCGCGATGCGGCTCAGGCTTTATCGGGTACCCGGCTTTATATTGATCGGGCGCTTTTAGATGCCGCAGCGGATGAACCCGACTCCTCAGCCGATACCAACGAATCGAGTGATGGCGAATCGAGTGATAGCGAATCGAGTGACAGCTATTTTCTGGTCGATCTGATCGGGCTGAAGGCGCGAGCGCCGGATGGCCGTGATCTGGGGATGGTGCGGGCAGTGCATGATTTTGGTGGCGGCGATCTTCTGGATATCAGCTTACACGAAGCCGCACCGGGGCTTGGCAAATCCATTTTGATCCCCTTTGATCGCCAGTTCGTGCCGGAGGTTGCTTTAAAAGCGGGCTATCTCGTGCTTGATCTGGCGGCATGGCTGGCTTTGCAAAGCGATCATGGCCCGGAAACTGACAGATGAGTTGGGGCCGATGAGTTGGGTCGCGCAAATTCTGACGCTCTATCCGCAGATGTTTCCCGGGCCTTTGGGGCACAGTTTGGCCGGAAAAGCATTAGACGATGGGCTTTGGGCGATAGAAACACTGGACATTCGCGATTTTGCGAGTGATAAACACCGCTCTGTAGACGATACGCCCGCGGGCGGTGGTCCTGGAATGGTGCTTCGGCCCGATATTCTGGGGGCTGCCATCGATGCGGCGCGTTTGCATGCGGAACCGGATTGGCCATTGGTCTTTCTCAGCCCGCGCGGTCGGCCTTTTGATCAGGCCATGGCGCGGGAATGGGCGGGATGCGGTGGCATAACCATGCTGTGCGGCCGATTCGAAGGGGTTGACCAGCGGGTGATCGATCAACGAAAGCTGACGGAAATCAGCCTTGGCGACTTTATCCTTTCAGGTGGAGAGCCAGCGGCCATCGCCATGCTGGATGCGGTGGTCAGGTTGTTGCCGGGCGTGATGGGCAAGCACCAAAGCGCCGAAGATGAAAGTTTCGAGCGGGGACTTTTAGAGTACCCGCACTATACCCGCCCCCAGATATGGGAGGGGCACGAGATACCGGCGGTGCTCAATTCCGGGCATCACGGGAAGATTGCCGAATGGCGACTTAAAAAAGCGGAAGACGTGACCCGCTTATGTCGGCCGGATCTCTGGTCGACCTATGAGCGACGTCATAAAACATGAAAGGTCATGTAGAATGAACGTCATCGAGAAACTTGAACTGGCTGAAATCGAAAAGCTGACAGCCGGCAAAACCATTCCCGATTTCCAGGCTGGCGACACCATCAAAGTGATGGTGAAGGTGGTCGAAGGCGAACGCGAACGCCTGCAGCCCTTTGAAGGTCTGTGCATTGCGCGCAATGGCGGGGGCATCAATGCCTCTTTCACCCTGCGCAAAATTTCCTTCGGTGAAGGGGTTGAGCGGATTTTCCCGCTTTATTCCCCGATTCTGGATTCGATCACATTGCTGCGTCGTGGCCGTGTGCGTCGCGCCAAGCTTTATTATCTGCGTGGCCGGACCGGAAAATCCGCCCGGATCGCCGAACGTAAGGATTGGCGCCATAAACCCAAGGGCAAAGCGAAAGCGGCTGCGGCTGCCAGCGATGCACCAACGCAGGCAGAATGATCCAACGGCCCTTGTGGCGGGTTGAAATGCGGGCGGTGCATTCGGTGCGCCGCCCTTTTTCATTTGGCGCATTCATTGAGCGCGCCGAATGGAAAAATCACCAACGCATTGTGCACCGCAAGGCTTGCGAATCTTTCAAGATCATGGGATAGGAGCGCCGCATCCATCTTTTTTGCGGTGCTTTTTAGAGCTAAAATTTCACAACAGGAGCAAAGCGCGATGAGCTATCGCCTTGCCGTTATTGGCGCCACCGGCCTTGTGGGCCAGGAAATGCTGAATATCCTGGCAGAGCGGGATTTTCCCGCCTCAGAAATCGTCCCTTTGGCATCACGCAAATCCTTAGGTCAGGATGTCATGTTCGGGGATCGAAAACTGAAGGTGAAGGCGCTCGATACGTTCGATTTCACCGGCATCGATATTGCGCTCTTTGCCGCCAGCGGCGACGTGGCTGCGGAATATGCCCCGAAAGCCGCCGCCGCCGGGGCCGTGGTGATCGATAACAGCTCGCATTTCAGGATGGATCCGGATGTGCCGCTGATCGTGCCGGAAGTGAATGCCGATGCCCTGGCTGGCTATAGGAAAAAGAACATCATCGCCAATCCCAATTGCTCCACAGCCCAACTTGTCGTGGCTTTGAAGCCTTTGCATGATGCCGCCAAAATCAAGCGGGTGGTGGTGTCCACCTATCAATCGGTTTCAGGGGCGGGGAATGAAGCCTCAGACGAACTGTTCAGCCAGACCCGGGCCATTTTCGTCAATGATCCCATCGAACCGGTTAAATTTACCAAGCAGATCGCTTTCAATGTGATCCCCCATATCGATCGCTTTTTGGAGGATGGCTCCACGAAAGAAGAGTGGAAAATGACGGTGGAGACGCAAAAAATTCTCGATCCCGCCATCGCGCTGATTGCCACCTGCGTGCGGGTGCCGGTTTTCATCGGCCATTCCGAAGCCGTTTTCGTGGAATTTGAAAACGACATCACCCCCGGCACGGCGCGGAAAATCTTGCGCGAGGCGCCGGGCTGTCTGGTCATCGATAAGCGCGAGGATGGCGGCTATATCACCCCGGTGGAATGCGCCGGTGATTTTGCCACCTTCATTTCGAGGATTCGTCGCGATCCCACCGTGAAGCACGGCCTCAGCCTTTGGGTGGTCTCGGATAATCTGCGCAAGGGGGCGGCGCTCAATGCTGTTCAGATCGCAGAAAGCCTGATCGCCCGGCATCTCAAAAAAGACGCCTGATCAGGCTAAAACCATCATGAGGTGCGGATCATCAGCGGCGGGCGATGATCCACACCGCATGAATGATCCCGGGGATATAGCCAAACAGGGTGAGGATGATATTCAGCCAGAAATGCATCCCCAGCCCCACTTGCAAAAACACCCCCACAGGGGGCAAGAGAATCGCGAAGATCAGCCGGACGATATCCATGATGTGCCTTGCTCCTAATCGGATCAATTTTTCTCAAATAAATTTTTGATCGGCCCCCCGCCCCAATGGCGCGGATTAACCCCCAAAGATATTTGGTTTTTTCATTTTTTTACAAGCCATCCTTTTTTAATCTTGACAATCATTCGCAATCGCATAAACAAGAGGGAGTTCATGAGGTGCGATTGATGTATGTTTGCATTTGCAATGGTCTGACTGAAAAGCGCGTGCTGGCGGCTGCCCGTGAAACCGGGGAGCGGCGTTCGGTGGGTGCCCTTTACAAAAAAATGGGCTGTAAGCCGCAGTGCGGCATGTGCCTTACCCATGCCAAAACAATCATCAAGCAAGATGATTATGCCGCCAAAATCAGGGACAAGGCAGAGGATTGCGTGGAAGCGGCCATGGGCTTTGGCCATGGTGCCCCCGTCAGCCTTTGAAGATAGCTGATGCTGGCTCTGAATATCATTCGCAAGTAGCTGATTTTCAATAGAAAACTTGAAATACCCCAGACTTTTGGTGCACAGTGCATCAAAGGTCACTTCGCCCCTGTTCAACAGATGGGGCGGGCCACAGCACGATTATATCGCGATGATATTATGAGCAGGAGAGCCGAGATGAAGGGCGATAAAAAGGTCATTGAGCATCTCAATGTCATTCTGAAAAATGAACTCACGGCGATCAATCAGTATTTCCTGCATTCCCGGATTTTGAAAGATCGCGGTCTGCACAAGCTGGGCGATTATGAATATCACGAATCCATCGATGAGATGAAACACGCCGATCGCCTGATCGAGCGCATCCTGTTTCTCGAAGGCCTGCCCAATCTGCAACAGCTCAATCGCTTGCGCATCGGCGAAAATGTGCCGGAAATCCTGCAGGGCGATCTGGATCTGGAAATGGATGGCCATAAAGACCTGAAAGCCGCCATCGGCCATTGTGAAAAGGTCGAAGATTATGCTTCGCGCCAGCTTTTGCGCGAAATCCTCACGTCTGAAGAAGAGCATATCGATTGGCTGGAAACCCAGCTTCAATTGATCGAGGATACGGGCCTGCCCAATTATCTGCAAAGCCAGATGGGCGATCACGCCGATTGATCTGGCGGAAAGTCAAAAAAATCGAGCTGCCTTCGTTCTTCATATGTTCATGATGCGCGTGGTCGGTTAGAGTGCCGCCATGCATGATGATGTCGCCAGCTTTCCTTCGCCTGATGTGATCCTTCCCGGCCTTCCCGCCATGGTGGTGGGAAGCCGTATGGCCTTGCGTTCCGATGGTAAAGGGGGGCAGCAAAGTCTGAGCTTTGAAGACGCGGGCCGCGCCCTTCTGGAAAGCCCGCATCTTTTATGCAATCTGCCCCTGATCGCCCGGCGTTTGCGGCTGCGCCAGATGCCCCCCCGGGCTGATCTTCAGGCTTATGATCTGCTTGAGCTTTTTGCCTTTGTCCGGCCCGCGCGCTTTACCCTGCCCACTTTATCCGGGCTGGCCCAAAGCCTGTCTTTGCCGCACAGCGATCATCAGATCGCCATCCCCAATGGCGGACGGCTGGAGCTCGACATCGCCCTGATCGCCCCCATTGCCCAGCGCCTGATGGCCGATCTGGGGGCCGATACCTATCGCTGGAATAAAAGCGTGGGTGCCACCGCCCTCACCTTAGCCCGTGCCGGATGGCCATGGGGACCGATGATTTTGGGGGCTTTAAGCCGCAATAAAGCCGCGAATTCTGGGGGCCAAACAGGCGTGGCGGTGTGGCAAAATCTGGCGGAATGGGCGGATGGGCCGCCGCCGCCGGCCCCTGCCGATCATGCGGTGAGCGCCGATGAAGCGGAACAGCAACTGGCCCGTATCATCCAGCATAATCTGGGCGCAGGATCAGAACCACGGCCCCAGCAGGTGGCCTATAGCCGGGCCATCAGCCATGCCTTTCACCCGCCCGAAGCAGAGAATGCCCCAAACATGACCCTGGCGGAAGCAGGCACCGGCACCGGCAAAACCCTGGGCTATATTGCCCCGGCCAGCCTGTGGGCGCAAAAAAATGCCGGGCCGGTATGGATTTCGACCTATACCAAGGCGCTGCAACGCCAGATCGATCAGGAATTAAGCCGCCTTTATCCCGATCCCAAGGAACGCAACAGCCGCACGGTGATTCGCAAGGGCCGCGAGAATTATGCCTGCCTTTTGAATATCGAGGATGCCGCCCGTATTTCCTTTTCGGGGGCGGCCACCGCGCGGGATTCGGTTTTGATGGGGCTGGTGCTGCGCTGGCTGGCCTATAGCCGCGATGGCGATATGATCGGCGGTGATTTTCCCAGTTGGCTCGGGGGGCATTTCGGTCAGGCCCGGCTCAGTGCGCTCACCGATCATCGGGGCGAATGTCTTTATTCCGCCTGCAGCCATTATCGCCGCTGCTTCATTGAACGGGCGGTGCGAAAATCCCGCCGAGCCGATCTGGTCATTGCCAATCATGCTCTGGTGATGACCCAGGCCGCCGCCCGGAATGGCGATCCCGATCTGCCCCGCCGCCTTGTTTTCGATGAAGGCCATCATGTGTTCGATGCCGCCGACAATGCCTTTTGTGCGCATCTTTCAGGGGCCGAAGGGGCTGATCTGCGGCGCTGGCTGCGCGGCCGGGAAACCGCCCATAAAGGCCGGGCGCGGGGGCTGATCACGCGCATCGAAGATCTGATCGGCGATGATCTGCTGGCCCGCAATCATCTGGATGCGATTATTGAGGCGGCCCGTGCCCTGCCCGGACCCGGCTGGCTGCAAAGGCTATCCGGGGCGGCCCCGCGCGGCCCTTATGAACAGTTTCTGATGCATCTGCGGGCCCAGATTCTGCGCCGCAGCCATGATCGCCATGGCCCCCATGGGCTTGAATGCGGCACCGAAGACAGCCCTGCCGAATTGCTGGCCGCTGGCAATCTTCTGGCCCGCGCCCTTGAGGCCATGATGCTGCCGATGAAAGCACTGGCCGCCCGGCTTTTGGCCCTGCTGGATGAACAGGCGGCCAGCCTTGATAGCGCCAGCCGGGGACGGCTCGATGCCTCGGCCCGCTCGATCAGCTTGCGGGCGGAAAAGCTGGCGGCCTGGTCGCAGATGCTTCTTGATCTGCAAAAACCCGCCGATCCGGCTTTTGTCGATTGGCTGGCGCTGGATCGTTCGGAGGGCCAGGAACGCGATGTGGGGCTTTATCGTCATTGGCTCGATCCCTCCAAACCCTTTGCCAAAACGGTTCTGGAACCGGCCCATGGAGTTTTGATCACCTCGGCCACCCTGCGCGATCAGCAAACCGCCGCCGAGGACGGGGATTGGCAGCGGGCGGAAATGCGGGTGGGGGCATCGCATCTGGTTTTGCCGGCCCGGCGCTTTTCCACTGCATCGCCCTTTGATTATCAAAAACAGACACGGGTTTTGATCGTCAATGATCTGCAAAAAGGCGATCTGGGGCATCTGGCCACCGCCTATCGCGCCCTGTTTTTGGCCGCCCAAGGCGGAGCGCTGGGCCTGTTCACCGCCATTGCAAGGCTGCGCGCCGTTCATGATCGCATTCAGCCGGCGCTCGAATCCCATGGCCTGCCGCTTTATGCCCAGCATATCGATCCCATGGATACCGGCACTTTGGTCGATCTGTTTCGGGCTGAAGAAGATGCCTGCCTTTTGGGCACCGATGCCGTGCGCGATGGGGTGGATGTGCCCGGCCATGCCCTGCGGCTGATCGTGTTTGATCGGGTGCCCTGGCCGCGCCCCACTCGCCTGCATAAAGCCCGGCGGGCGGCTTTTGGCGGCAGTCTTTATGATGATATGCTCACCCGGCTGAAGCTGTCTCAGGCTTTTGGCCGGCTGGTGCGGCGTGGTGATGATCGCGGCCTGTTCATCCTGCTCGATGCCCAAACCCCGAGCCGCCTGCTCACCGCTTTTCCCCCGGGGCTTGAGGTCGCGCGCGTGGGGCTGGCCGAAGCCATTCGGATCACAACAGATTTCTTCCCACGCCACGCCGCTCAAAAGCCCGATCAGGTGCCCTAAAACCCGCCGCCCGCCTTTCCATCAAAAGCGGCTCTTGCCTTGGCCTGCCACAGTTTCTAAGCTGCCCGCCGATTGCCCTTACGAACCCCTTTATCGCGTCCATGCTCCTGATCCTTGCTTGCTCTTCTTCATATCAAAAGGAAACTTCATGTCCACCATCAGCCCGCAAACTGCCCTCGTCTATGCCATGGTGCTGGTCTCGGCCTCTGATCGTCAGATGACCGATAGCGAATTGCGCCGGATCGGGGATCTGGTGCGCGCCCTGCCCGCCTTTGATGGCTATGATGAAAACAGCCTGGTGGATGATGCCAAAAGCTGTGCTGAAATCCTTGATGATGATGAAGGGCTCGATGCCGTTTTCGGCTTGATCGCCGAAGCCATTCCGGCCAGCCACAGCGATCTGATCTATGCCCTTGGCTGTGAGATTGCCGCTGCCGATGGTGCCCTGACCCAGGAAGAACTGCGTTTGCTGGAAATGCTCCGGCATCGCTTTGCGGTGGATCGGCTGACCGCCGCTGCCATCGAACGGGGCGTGGCTGCCCGGCGCAAAAGCTTTGAGATCAAGGGCTGAATTTCTTCTGAACAATCTCCTAATCCCCGGCGTTTATGATCGGTGTGGGATAACAGGAGGCAAAGATATGATCCATAAATTCGCGATGACAGCCATTCTACTGGCATCAGCCGCTCTGTTGGCGGGCTGCGATGCCGTGCCCGGCACAGATGCCTGGTGTGAAAAACTGACCAATACAGCAAAATCCGACTGGTCTGCCGAAGATGCCAAAATCTATGCCGAAGAATGCGTGGTGAAACCGGCCAAGGATGCCGTGGATGATACCATCGACGATGTGACCAACTAATCCAATATGAACTCTGATGCGGCCCGGCTTTTATAATCCGGGCCCTTCATAATCCGCGCGTGGTGAAAAGCGGGGCCTCGAAATCATATAGGCTTAGCACATAAGGGGTTTCATCAGGCGCGGGCATCAGGGGAAAATCAAGGGATGCGATGGCAATCTTGCGGTCATTCACCAAGTTCAGTTCGCCTTTCGAAATGGCAATGGATGGAATAAGGGTGATTTTTGCCAGATGCTGTCTTTGGGCTTCGCTATCCACATCGATCAGATCTCGCAGCCGGGTGCCTTTGGTGAAATCGAGATGACGATCATTGACCACGCTTTTGAACAGGGCTTTCACATCTTCGCCCACGATATGCGCCACCATATCGCTGCCATCTTCAAGCACATGGCATAAAGTAAGCCGGGCGTGCCAACCGACCAGATCCTGAAAACGCAGATCCTTGCGGGTGGGCCGGGGATTTTGGCTCAAAAGCCGGTTCCACCATTCAATATAGGGATTGAGTGGCCCCAGATCGGGAATGGGGGCAAGATTGGCCATAGCATCAGGCACCAGCAGATAATCAGCCTGCGCCCCATCCTGCGTATTGCCAATCCGCCAGCCACCCAACGCTTTCCAGCCATGGGCCGTACCCGCGCCGCATTGGGAATGAAATCCGTAAAGCGAGGCATTGGAATGGCCCGATGGCATGATCGCCCCGGCAATCACCCTTTGGCCTTCCTCATAGCCCTTCACCATCGATCCCAATTTTTCGATCACCCCCACCGGCTCATGGCCGATGGTGAGGCCCGGCTCCACGGGATATTCCCCCTTCATGATATGAATATCCGTGCCGCAAATGGTGGTGGTGGTGATCCGGATCAGGGCATCGAGGGGGCCAATTTCGGGGATCGGCTTTTCATCGAGCACGATCCGTCCGGGTTCGACGAAAATGGCGGCTCTCATTTTGGCGGGCATGGTGCGTCCTTTCCTCATCGGTCCTATGGCATCATTACGCTATACTCTTGTGAAATGCGCTCTCATGCCTTGACCAAGATCAAATCCGCGATGAATGATTCCGCCTGTCGTCATTCTGGATTCTTTTCGTCATTCCGCACCCCGAGCCGGATCCATCTCGTGAAGGGCTGAGGATGGGAAAGAGTGGACCCCGGGTCTCCGCCCGGGGTGACGAAAGAGGGGGGGGCCGGGATGACGATTAAAGATCAGGCCCCTAAACGCTTCATAAGCGCGTGCAGATATTGCGGATTTCCGAATAGAAATGAAGCGATGCGGCCCCGCCCTCGCGCCCGATGCCCGAAGCTTTCATCCCCCCAAAGGGCGTGCGCAGATCGCGGATCATCCAGCTATTCACCCACAAAGCCCCCACCCGGCGCCGGGATGCCACATGATGGGCGCGGCTCATATCCTTTGTCCAGATCGTACCCGCAAGGCCATAGGGGCTATCATTGGCCAGCGCGATGGCTTCATCGGCATCATCAAAAGGCATGATATGGGTGACCGGGCCGAAGACTTCTTCCTGCACGGGCACGCTTTTTTGCGCAAGACCGGTCCAGACCGTGGGCTCCACCCATGCCCCCCCATCAAAGGGGGCGGGCATATCCGGGATCACCCCGCCGGCATGGACCTCGGCCCCGGCATCGCGCGCCGCCTTGAAATAGCCCAGCACCTTGTCGCGATGGCCATGGCTGCTCAAGGGCCCTAAGCGGGTGGCTTTATCCATGGGATCACCCGGGGCGAAGCTTTTGGCGGCTTTGGTCATCGCCTCCACCGTGCGATCATAAATCGCCCGCTCCACATAAAGCCGTTCATTGCCCAGACAAATCTGCCCACAATTGAAAAAGGCGGCCATGGCTTCAGTGCGGATAGCGGCTTCAAAATCGCAATCGGCAAAGAGGATTCCGGCGTTCTTCCCCCCCAATTCAAGGGAAATATCCCGGATACCCACGGCGGCCGCCTTCATGATCGCTTCGCCGGTGCGGGTTTCGCCGGTGAAGGTGATGGCATCCACATCGGGATGGGCGGTGAGAAAGGCCCCCGCCGATCCCGGCCCAAAGCCATGCACCACATTATAAACCCCTTTGGGGATGCCTGCCGCCTTCATCACCTCACCCAAAAGGGCAGCGGTGGCAGGCGTTTCTTCCGAGGGCTTCACCACCACCGCATTGCCGCAGATCAGCGCCGGGGCGACTTTCCAGGTCATCAGGATGAAGGGCAAATTCCACGGACAAATCGCCGCCACCACCCCTTTCGGGGTGCGCTCGGCCACATTCATCGCCCGCCCGCCATCGGGGAGGCGGGTTTCAAAGCTTTCCAAAGGGGTCATCCGCCCCACTTCGGCAAAGGTTCGGAATTGTTCGGCAGCGCGGGGGATTTCCCCCATTTTCGTGGGCATCAGGGGCTTGCCGGTATCGGCCATTTCGGCGGCAACGAAATCATCGAGCCGGGCGATGACCCCATCTGCGACCTTATGCAAAAGGGCGGCCCTGTCTTCAACCGTACTATCGCCCCAGGGCCCGTTCATGGCGGCCCGCGCTGCGGCCACGGCATCGGCAACATCGGCTTCACCGGCTTCGCTGACGATCGCCACCTTTTCCCCGGTGGCGGGGTTGATATCATCGAAATGGCGGGCGCTATCGCGATAATCGCCATCGATAAAATTCAAAATCCTGCGCAGATCGCTCATCGGATATCTCCTCAAAAATCACATCAGGCCCATCTGCCTTGGCAGCCATGTCACCAGAAACGGCAGGAAGGTGAGCAAAAGGATGCGCGCCAGATCGGCGATCAGAAAGGGGACAACGCCCCGGAAAATCAGTGGGATGGGCAGATTGGGCGCCATCCCGTGCAAAACGAAGATATTCATCCCGATGGGCGGGGTGATCATGCCAAGGCCCGAGACCATCACCAGCATCACCCCCCACCAGATGGGATCATAACCCAAAAGATCGATCACCGGCAAAACGAAGGGCAAGGTGACCACCATCGCCGCCACCGATTCAAAGACCGCGCCCAAAGCGATATACATCAGATACAGCGCTAAAATAATCAGGATCGGGGCCACATCCAGCCCGCCGATCCACTGCACCACAATTTCCGGCAGGCCCGAGAGCGCCAGAAAATAGCTGAAGGAAAAAGCGCCGATGATCACCAGATAGATCATGCCGGAATTGATCGCGGTTTCCCGCGCCACCTGCACGATCACCGCCCGATCAAGGCTGCCGCGCACGAGACTGAGGATAAAGGCGGAGACCGCCCCCAAAGCCGCCGCTTCGGTCACGGTGACGATGCCGCCATAAATGCCCAAAGTCACCAAAAGCCCAAGCAGGATCACCGCGCGCGCCTGCTTCACCGCTGCCCAGCGTTCGCCCCATGAACTGCGACCCTGTGCGGGCACCTGATCAGGATAAAGGCGGGCATAAACCCCGATGGCGAGCAACTGAAACAAAACCGCTAAAATACCCGGCACAACAGCCGCCGCAAACATCGCCAGCACGAATTGTTCCGATAAAACCGCATAAATCACAATGATCAGGGAGGGGGGAATGATGATCCCCAAGGTACCCCCGGCAGCAATCGACCCCGCCGCAAAAGCCGGACGATAGCCATGCGCCAGCATCTGTGGCAGGGCCACGCGGGTCATGGTGGCCACCGTGGCGATGGATGATCCGCACACCGCACCAAAAGCCCCGCAGCCGCCAATGGTGGCGACCGCAAGCCCACCCTTTTTATGACCGATAAAAGCATTGACCAGATTATATAAATCCGCCGAAAGCCCGGAGATGGCGGCCAGACTGCCCATCAGCAAAAAAAGCGGGATGATCGCCAGATCAAGGCTTTTGAAGGCGCTGACGGCCTCGATACCGGGAATGGCCAAAGCCGGATCGATCCCCGCCAAAAGCGCAAATCCAACCACCCCGGCAATGCCCATGGCCGGGCCGATGGGTACATGTAGGGCGATGAGCACAAACAGCAAAATCACCCCGAACAGGGCAATCAACAAAGGGGTCATGGCTGCGCCTTTTCGGGGTGGATCGCCTGTCCGATGCTGGCCAGACAACTGATGATCTGCACGATCAGGGTGATACCCAAAAGCCCGGTGGCCACAAAGGCCGAAGGCTGGCGGGGGATTTCCACGATGGGGCTGTATTGCACCCCCAGATCAAGGGCATAAAGCCCATAATGCCATGTGACCACGAAAACAAAGCCGGTGAGCATGATCTGGCCAAAAGCATCAAACCATAAGGCAAAAGAGGGGCCAAGGCTTTGGCCCAAAAGGCGGATGGTGATATTCCCCCGGCGGGCCATCAGCAAGGGCATGAAACAGGTGAGGGTTACAGCGATCAACAGGCCATTCAGATCTTCAAGGCCATGAATGGGGGCACGCAAAAGCCAGCGCGACAAGGCATCGCCAGTGATCGCAAAGCCCTGCACCAGCAAAAGAACCAGCCCGATGATGGCCAAACCATCGGCACCGGTCTTTGCCGCCATTTCAGCCTTTTTAACCCAGCCCTGCATGCGATCCAGCCTCATAAAGGGGCCTTTTCAGCAGCCATGTCTTCAAGAATGCGGCTTAAGGCGCGCAGCAGATCGCGGCGATCCTGATCCGTGCCCTGCCATTGCTCTGCCATGGCCGTAAAGGCCGCCATCAGATGCGCACTTTCCGACGGGGATGGGCGATAAAATTGATGATCGGGGCTTTCTTTCACCCGGGCGATGGCTTTATCGGCTTCCGCCATCATCGAAGCGGTCAGCGCCAGAGAAAAAGCCTCGCCGCTTTCCGACAGGATCGCCTCTTTCACCTTTGGCGGGAGGTCGCGAAATCGATCTTTGTTCATCACCACCGCCGATGGGGTAAAGCCCAATGCCTGGGTCATGTGGCTGCGGGTGGTCAATTCGATCCCAGTGGCTTTGGTACCGTGCCAGGAAAATAAAACGCCATCGATCATCTTTCGGCTCAGGCTTTCCGCCACCTGTGTGGCGGTGATGCCGCCCACTGCCGTCGCCCCCATGGCTTCAACGATGCGGGCCTGCGCCGCATTGGCCACCCGGATCTTGCGATTGCTCAAGCCGCTCAGACCATCGAAATCATCCGCCATATGAAGATAATTGGCAGGCGAAACCGAAAGCCCCAAAACCGTTACATCATCGAGTCCGGGGAAAAAGCCGCGTTCATGAAGGCGCCAGAAGGCCCGGGTGAGGGCCATGGGATCATCGGATAAAAGGGGAATTTCCAAAAGCGATATCTCAGGAAAGCGCCCCGCCACATAGCCAAAGGGAAACCAGGTGATATCGGTGACCCCAGCCATCAGCAAGCGCAATTGCATCTCGCCATCATGGCCCAGCGCCCCCCCTGAAAAAAGCTGGATCTCGTATCCCATGGGCCCGATTTTTTCATTCACCCGCATCAACCATGGCACCATCGCATGACGCACATGCACCACCCGATCCGGCACGAAAATACCCAGCCGCAAAATTGTAGGCACGGCTTTTGACGGCTGTTCCTCGCTCCCACGATCATCGAGCAGAGCGGCCGCCACAACAGGAGGCGACATGAAGAGGCGGGGGCTCATCACAAGGATGGCCCCAAACCCAAAAAGGGCAAGACAGATGAGGACGCCTTTCAAAAAGCCCATCTCATGCCCCCAAATCCATCAAGCCCAAACCCATCAAGAACCGCCCATCAGGCCGCACCCTGTGTGCGATCGGGCACATCATAAATCGCCGTGCCGGGATGAAAATCAGACCAGACATACCAGAAAATCTTGTTGTAATGGGGAATGGGGGTCAAGGCTTTCCCGCGCAATTCGCCAGACAAACAAACCCCATGCAAAGCCCAAAGGCTGCCGGTCTCGGCATCGGTCATCTGATCATTGGGGGCCAGCTTAAACGAGAGCACCCGGCCATCCACCTCGCGATCAAAAACTTGCGTGAAATCACCGCGATCATCTGAGACCACAAGCAGGGAGACATCGCCCAAGCGATCTTCGATCAGCTTTTCGCTTTTGCACAGATCAAGGGGATAGCTTTTGCTCACGCCCCCGGCTTCCACCCCTAAAACCATGGCTTTAAGGGGCAGGCGCTCATCTTTGTCATGCTGCAGGGGATAGACCATCACCGGGCTTTTCGGATCGATCACATCGGCGCGGGCCAAAAGCTTCAGATAAAAAATATCGCGCCAGGCAATCGGCCGCATCCAGATCGGGCTATCGGGATAGCGATCTTTCCAGGCTTTGAGGCTCATGGCCTGAGTGGTAATGGTTTTCAGCGGCAGGCTGCCATTAAGCGATCCATTCTGGATCTGGATCACCGAACACTGGTTTGATTTATCATAAAACACCATATTATTGGCCAAAGCCGCGGTGATGGTGATATCGGGCTGCCGAAAGCGATCCGCCATCGCATACGACATCGAGCTATGCGCCAGAATGCAATGGGTCATGATGAAGGGATGATCCCCTTCGGGCTGATAAACGATATGAGGCCGCCGCGCCAATCGGGCGATGAAGCCCCAGGGCTTGCCGCCCTCATCGATCACCCCCACCACCTCTTCATTGGGGCCAAAACGCTTCAAAGCCTCATCCACCGAAATGAAGGTGGGTTTGCGAATAGGCCGGAACATCAGCTTGGTGTGCATGAAAAAGCCAAACACCAAAATGCCCGCATAAACCACAGCCGCCCCGATAAGGATGGGCGATAAAGCACCGCCATCCAAAGCCCCGAACAGGGCATAAAGCAAAAGCGCCGCCGAAAGCAAAAGCACCCAGAAGGATTTGCCGTAAATATAGCGCGCCCCGGATTCCGAAACGGCGATCTTGTTGGTGAGCATCAAAATGCCCAATGTTCCCGGCAAAATCGCCGCCGCGCATAAGATAACCGCCAATACGGCCAGCCCATCAGCCATTGTCATGATGTGTCCTCGTTTTTTTTATAATACCGATCAAAGATGCGAAGGGTCAGCCTTCAAATTTCAGGCGCACATAAAGCATCCGCTGTCTGGGATCATGAAGCTTTGAATCAAAGCGGAAGGTTTCCCCCGGGATCACCGGCACTTCATTATCAAAGACATTCACCGCACCCACGGTGAGGGTGATGGCATCTTCGGCACTCAAAAGCCCATCGAGACGATATTGATATTGCACATCAAAAGTGGTTTCCGCATCGACCTGCACCAAAGACTGATCATCAAACACGCCATCAACGATCCGCGCCGTGATATTCAGATTATGGTTCTTGTAAAACCAGTTGACCGGGAAATTCGCCCGCCATTCCGGGACCGAGCGGAAAGGATTGGTGCGATTGCGCGAACCGACGCCATCAATCACCTCGCCCGAGCCAAAAGCCCCCAGATCGATATCGAAACTATTGATCCAGCTTACCACCGCCGAGGCATTGAGATCGCCAAAACGGCCCATTGCCAGATCATAGCTGACATTGAGATCCACCCCATCGGTTTCCAAAGACGCGCCATTGAAAAAGGCCCGCGAGACATCGATGATCGTGCCGCTGGCGGTTCTGGTGATGCGCGGATCATTGGCGATGCCATCATCAAGGCAATCATTGAAGGCAATCGCCTGATTATCTTCGAGCAGGATCACATCATCAACGTCATAATTCCAATAATCGACCGAAATGCGCACATTGCTGCGCGGCGGTTCGATCACGAAGCCGACATTGAAATTGGTCGATTCTTCGGGTGTGAGATCGGGATTGCCCACCTTGCCAAAAGCGGTGTTGATCGGGCGGGTTTCTCCCCCCGCCACATTGATGGCATTATCGTTATTGGCATCACAGCTCAAGCCGCCGGGACCGGGCAGGAACGGATCATTCAGCCTTTGGGTGCCCGTCTCGAAAATAGCGGTTTGCGATACATTGGGAGCCCGAAATGAGGTGCCGAATGAGGCACGAAGCGCGGCCCAATCGGTGGCCTGCCAGCGGGCCGAAATCTTGGGATCGATGGTATCGCCGATCGCGCTGCCATAATCTTCATAGCGCACCGCCGCCGAAAGCTCGATCCGCGATGTCACCGGCAGGGAAATTTCGCCAAAAAAGCCATAAACATCGATATCCCCCGATCCATCAGGCGATGGCGGCTGGAAAAAACTGTCGCCGATTTCGAGCAGGCCATCATTATCAAGCAGGAATGTATTCTTGCGATAGCTGCCGCCAAAGGCCACCCCCACCGAACCACCGGGCAATTGCAGGCTTTCGATGGTGCCTGAAACAAAACCCTCGACCGTGGTCTGCTCGGCTTTGGTAAAGCGTTCGGAGGTGCGCATCACCGCATCTTCCAATGCCTGATCGGTTGGCCGATCAAAGATTTCGCTGGCAAAAGGATTGAGAAACTGCCCTTCAAAGCCGCGCAGGGTGCCGGCCAAAGCATCTTCGGTGAAACTGAACACCGTGGCGGCATTATCGGTGAAGCTGACTTCATTCTCGCTTCGCTGATAATGCACTTCGCCAAACCAGTTATCGCTGAGATCAAAACGCAGCCCGGCCATCGCCCGCCATGTTTCGGAATCCACCTGCATCTGACCCGAACCATCGATCAGATTTTTCACCCGAAATTGGGCAAAAACCGCACGCGGGCTGCCATCGGGATTATGGAACACCGGATTGATGCCCCCCAATTCCTCAACCGTGGGGATGAAGGGATTATTGGCAGGCACCAAAATGGCTTCAAACTGATTGGGCAAGGACGGCGAGGCATCCACCGTGGACCGATTATCGGCATAGTTGAATTCGGCGAAAAGCTCCAACCTGTCATTCAGCTTGTGCCGCGCTTCGGTGAAAAACAAAACGCGCCGCTCATCAGGAACGATGGAGAAATTTTCGGCAAAATTAAAGGCGCAAAAGCCCCGCACATCCGGACCCAGAACACCGACATTTGCGCCCACACCAATGCCTGCACGGGTATCCGCTCCGGGGCCGATGATCTTCAGGCCCGAGGCATCGGGAAGCCCGGTTTGATCAAGACAGCGCGGATCAGGCACGGGGCCGGTGCCGGTTTGCCGAGAGGGCGGCGGCACCGCCAGCGATCCCGCAGGCTGACCGGGGGCGCCGGGGGCCTGAATGAAGCCGCCATTGCCATCGGAAATCGCCGGGAAAAAGGTGCCGGGCATCCCCTGGCCGGTATCGGTTTCAGGCGATAAGCGATTGGGGAAGAAATCGCGATCGATGCCGCGCAGATCCGTGCGATCGAAATAGGTGAAAAAAGCCGAGATATGGCTGCGATCATTCCCCGCCCCGAAGGCGGCATTGAGATTGATATCTTCCTGGCTGTTTTCGGTGGTGGTTTGATAGCGGCCTTCCAGTTCGAAGCCTTCAAAATTGCTGCGGGTGATGATATTCACCACCCCGGCCACGGCATCGGTGCCATAAAGGGCCGATGCGCCATCCTTCAGAATTTCCATGCGTTCGATCATATTCATCGGCAGGGAATTCACATCGACAAATTGCGAGCCATCATTGGCCACCGCCGCCGACCGGGTGATCCGCCGCCCATTGATCAGGGTCAGGGTAGAGCCAAGGCCAAGACCGCGCAGATTGAACTGCGCCGTGCCGAAGGTGAAATTCTGATTGGTGCGGTCGAAATTGAATTCTGAACCGGTATTCACCGCCACATTCTTCACGATATCGGTGATATTGGTGGCCCCCTGCGCCCCCATATCCGACCGATCAATCACTTCCAGCGGTGAAGGGTTATTATAGCCTTCCCGGCGGATGAACGAGCCGGTGACCATGATTTCCTCAAGCTGGATGGCCTGATCATCCGTGCCCGTTGCGGGCGCTTGTGCTGCTGATTGGGATTGGGCATAGGCCCGTTCGGTGGGGGCCATCAAACCTGCGGCCAAAGCCGCCGGTGCTGCCGCCATGAACAACCATGCCGTTGCTGATAACCGCTTCATCTCATTCCTCCCCTGATCGCCGCCCCTAATGTTTTTCTATTATGAGAGCGGAAAGCCACATTGATAGTTGCACATTCAACGATAAACCCTACGCCAGAATTGTCAATTGCCCATTGTTGATTAGGTGCCCTTATCCTTAAAAAACTTTAATCTTCTATAAATAAACAGTATTTTTCACACGGACTGTGAAAAATCATGGAATTCTCAACTGCCGGATAAAATTTTTCAGATAAACTGTTGCATCTGAAACGCACCAATCATTAAATTGAACATGATATTTTGGATAAAGCAGCTCTTGGCCCTTCTCTGGTCCGGGGCTTTGCACCTTCAATCCGGTTTAGATGATGAACAATAAAAAACACCCGCCCCTCCCAGAAAACAGCCCGGCACAAAAGCCGGGCGTGGCTGCGCATCCGGTGCCCCGGAAAGATGGCTTTCCCCAAGTGTCGGAAAAAACCAATCTGCCCGATCACATGCCCTATCAGCTTGTGCATGTCTCGGCCTTGCTCTCATTAGGGGTCAGCCGATTGTTTTTATCGCGCTTTGATCTGGGGATCAGGGAATGGCGGGTGATTGCCATTCTGGGCCATTATGGGCCATCGAGCGCATCCGATCTTGTGGGCCGCGCCGCTTTTGACAAGGCAACCGTCAGCCGGGCCATCAAGCAACTGGAGCGCAATGGCATGGTGGGCCGCTGCGCGCATCCCACAGATGCCCGGCGGCAGCTTATTTATCTCACCGAAAAAGGCGTTGAACTGCATGATCGGGTGGCCCCGGTCTCGATCATGCGCAAGCGGATCGTTGAATCCGCCTTATCGGAAAAAGAACGCGAAAGCCTTCGGATCATCCTGGAAAAACTGCGCGGCCAGCTTGAATGGCTCAATCAGGAAGAGGCATTGGACAATCGCGAGACGGACGACTGATCGACAGGCGGTCGGGATTCAAAAAGCATCCGGCTGGCCTTCGGGTGCGGCGGCGGCAAAAGCGGGCAGTTTTTGCAGATGCGCATCGATGGCCAAAAGCGTGGGGCAGCTTTCCAGATTGGCAGCAAAGCGCCGGGCATTCCACATCTGCGGCACCAGACAGATATCCGCCAAACCCGGTTCGCCCCCGAAACAATGCTTGCCATCGCTGTAATCTTTCACCATGACCTCAAGAGCCTGAAGCCCTTCAACCACCCAATGGCGATACCAGTCATCCACTGTCGCCTGATCATGGCCCAGCGGATTTTTGAGATATTTCAAAACCCGCAAATTGTTCAAAGGATGCACATCACAAGCAATCAACTGCGCCATTGCCCGCACTTTGGCCCGATCAAGGGCAGAGGATGGCAGCAAGGCGGGGGTTGGGTGCGTTTCCTCAAGATATTCGATGATCGCCAGGGATTGGGTCAGCACCCCGCCCTCATCGGTGGTGAGAGCCGGCAGCAATCCCTGGGGATTGATCCCCAGATAATCCGCATCGCGCTGCTCGCCTTTGGGCAGATTCACATAATCCGGTTCCCATGAAAGCCCTTTAAGGCCCAAAGCGATGCGCACCCGATAAGAAGCGGAGCTGCGGAAATAGGTGGATAATTTCATCGAGATCGATCCTTTCAACTCAGCTCAGTGATCGCGAACGCTATAACATTGGGCTAGAATCCCCGCCGTGCGGGCCATATCCTCGCTATTGGAAAACATCGGCACGCCCGCCTGTTCCATGTTGGCAAACCAGCGATCGCGCTGTTCCAAAGTGCCCATCATGCTGTGCATCAGGGGCAGATCACAGGCTGCGGCCTTTTCAGCAAGGCGGGCAATCACCGGATCGGCATCCACCATGAAGGGCACCACATGGATCATCAAAATGACATCGAAAGCCGCTCTGTGCGCCATGGCGATGGCCAGAGTTTCGCCAAAGCGATCTTCCCGGGCATCGGCCAGCAGATCAAGGGGATTGCGCACCGAAGCTTCTTTGGGCAGGGCATCTTTCAAGGCCGCCGCCATGGGGGCGGGCAGATCCACAAGGTCAAGCCCCGAAAGGGTGGCTTCATCGGTGGTCAGCACCCCCGGCCCGCCGGAATTTGATAAGATCAGCGCCCGTTTGCCAAAGCCCTTGGGGAAAAAGCCCAAGCCCCGGGCCGCCAATTGCAGATCGCGCAGGGATTTCACCCGCACGATCCCCGCATCCCGGCACAGGGCATCGATGGCGGCATCAGATGATGCGCTGGCCCCGGTATGGGCCTTGGCGGCATCCAGCCCCTTTTGGGTGCGACCGGGGATGAGAGCGACAATCGGTTTGCTGCATGAAACGCTCCGCGCCGTGGCCGCCAAAGAGGCCATATCGCGCGCAGATTCAAGATAGAGCAGGATCGCCCCGGTTTCGGGATCATCCCCCAGATGGCGCAGATGATCTTCCACCCCCAGATGCATGGAATTGCCGACTGATACCACGCGCCCCAAGGGCACCCGGCAGGCCACCGCATGGGCGATCATCTCTTCGGCCAGCGCCCCGGATTGGGAAATGAAGGCAATCGGCCCGCCGGGAGGCAGATCGCGAAAAAAGGTGGCGGCCAGCCGGGTTTGATCGCCCAGGCTGATGATCCCGCCGCAATTGGGCCCGGCGATGATCAGATCGTGTTTTTCGGCCAAAGCATCAAGGGCGGCCTGTCTTTCGGCCCCCTCATCACCGGCTTCGGCAAAGCCGCCGGGCAGGATCAGGATGGCCTTATGCCCGGTATCGGCAGCTTCGGTCACGGCATCCAAAATGAAATCCGGGCGAATGGCGATCACCACCAGATCCACGGGGCTGGGCAGCGCCCGCAGATCGGGCAGAGCCTGCCGCCCGTACATCTCACCCCCTTTGGGATTGATGGGATAAAGCGCACCGGCAAAGCCCGCCTCCTCCATCATATGCAGGATCGCCCCGCCCGAGCTTGTGGGGCGTGCGCTTGCCCCCACGATGGCGACCGAACGCGGCGCGAAAAAAGCCGATAAATCGCGCCCGGCTTGTGCTGTGCTCATGCGTCGCCCCCTCAAAGAATGCGGGTCGAAAGCTCGCCCACACCGTCAACACCGCCGGTCATCACATCGCCGCGCTCCACCGGGCCAACCCCCGCGGGGGTGCCGGTGAAGATGAGATCGCCGGGCTGCAATTTGAACAGGCCTGAGAGGATCGAGACGATTTCAGTCACCGACCAGATCAATTCCGAAAGATCGCCATCCTGCTTGATCTGATCATTCACGGAAATCCAGATCCGGCCTTTTTCGGGATGGCCAATATCGCTGGCCCGGCGAATGGCGGTGATCGGCGCGGATTGATCAAAGCCTTTGCCGGTATCCCATGGCCGCCCTTTATCGCGGGCTTCAAGCTGCAGATCGCGACGGGTGAGATCATTACCCACGGCATAGCCAAAGATATGCTCATGCGCTTTTTCGCGCGGGATATTCTGGCCCCCTTTGCCAATCGCCACCACCAGTTCGATTTCATGATGGAGATTGGATGTTTCCGGCGGATAAGCCACCGAAGCGCCATTCGGCACGATGGTATCATTGGGCTTTGAGAAAAAGAACGGCGGATCGCGCTCGGGGTCCTTGCCCATCTCGCGGGCATGGGCGGCATAATTGCGCCCTACGCAATAAATCCGATGCACGGGAAAGCGCTCCAGCGTGCCGGACACTTCAACACTGGGAATGGCGGGTGGTGTGAAAACGTAAGTCATGAAGTCCCTTCCGTCTCTGTCTTAAAAAATGTGGAATGTGTTTGCGGCAATGGTCAGCGGCCAACGCCCCGCCTCGAACAATCTGAATTTACTCACGAAAGGATGATCCTGCCCATCCTGTTTAGCATGAGGCGCCAGGGCATATAAGGCCATCTGATAACAGCTTTGCGCCGCCGATCCCGCCGCCGCCCGGATGATCCCGGCATCGGCATGACCGGATCGCGCCGCC
>BAYV01000027.1 GCA_000710935.1 Iodidimonas nitroreducens
ACGATCTCCCGCCCGCACCCATCATATCACAGCTCCAACACACAGGGATCCATCTTTGGAGGGCGGAGGGTGGGAAAGAATGGACCCCGGGTCAAGCCCGGGGTGACGATTTTTATTTGACGCCATCAACTTGCGCCGCGCCGGACGCTGGTCAGCAAACAAAGATGGACCGCAAAGCTAGCCCGGAAAGCGATAATCGCGGAATTGTTCACGCAGGGCCATTTTATGGATTTTGCCGGTGGCGGTATGGGGAATGCTATCGCGGCAGACCACATCATCGGGCATCCACCATTTCACCACCCGCCCGTGCAGATAGGCCAGCATGTCATCCTTGCTGATGCTTTTCCCCGGTTCGGGCACGATAATGAGCAAGGGGCGTTCATCCCATTTGGGATGCGCGATCCCGATCACCGCCGCTTCCCGCACATCCGGGTGGCCCACGGCAGCATTTTCAAGATCGATGGAGCTGATCCATTCCCCCCCCGATTTGATCACGTCTTTCGAGCGATCGGTGATCTGCATGAAGCCATAGGTATCGATTTGTGAGACATCGCCGGTATCGAAAAATCCATCCATATCAAGAATTTCGTCATCACGATTGAAATAGGCTTTGGCCGTCCACGGTCCGCGCACCTGCAAATGCCCCGATGCCTTGCCATCATGGGGCAGAATATGACCTTCAGAATCGACGATACGCATTTCAACGCCGAAAACAGCACGGCCCTGCTTGCACTGCACATCCATCCGGCCATCAAAATCGAGTTCGGCGGTCTGGGCATTATGGGTGCCCACGGTGCCCAATGGGCTTAATTCGGTCATCCCCCAGGCATGGCAGACCCGCACATCATAATCGCGCTCGAACGCTTCGATCATCGAACGCGGGGCCGCCGAGCCGCCGATGGTGACATTCTTGAGATATGGCAAGGATTTACCGCTGGCCCGCAGATAGGTGAGCAAAGCCAGCCACACGGTTGGCACCGCTGCGGTGACACTCACCCGTTCGCTATCCAGAAGGGTCCACATGGTTTCGGGATCATGATGGGGACCATTCAGCACCAGCTTTGCCCCCACCATCGCTGCCAGATAGGGCACGCCCCAGCTATTGGCATGAAACATCGGCACCACCGGCAAAACCGCATCCCGGGCGCTGACCCCCAGCGTATCGGTGGCAGCGGCGGCGAAGGTATGCAACAGATTCGACCGATGTGAATATAAAACACCTTTTGGATCGCCTGTCGTTCCGGATGTATAACAAAGACCGGCGGCGGTATTTTCATCCAGATCGGGCCATGAATAGGCCCCATCTTCATGGGCAATGAGATCTTCATAGCACAAAGGATTGGGAATTTTGGTGGCAGCGGGCATATGCGCCCGATCCGTCATGATGATGAAATGTTCGATGGATTGCAGCTGATCGAGCAGGGGTTCGATCAGCGGAATGAAGGTGAGATCGAGGCACAGCACCTTATCGCCGGCATGATTGGCGATATAGGTGATCTGTTCGGCAAAAAGGCGCGGATTGATGGTATGCGCCACCGCCCCCATGCCCGAGACCCCGAACCACAATTCCACATGCCGCCATGTGTTCCACGCCAGCGTGCCCACACGATCCCCAAGCCCAACACCTAGGCGCTGCATGGCCTGCGCCAATTTTTTTGATCGCAGATGCAATTCCCGGTAATTGGTGCGGTGAACCGGCCCTTCAACGGAATAGGTGACAATTTCCCGTTCGGGATGGGCCCGTGCGGCATGGTCGATCAATTTCGATTGCAAAAGCGGCCAATCCTGCATCAATCCTTGCATCATACTCCCCTTCTTGATCCATCAATTCTTGTGATCCTTGGGCCTGATTGTAGGCACTTGGCCAAAGGGCGCAATCGAAACACGCATGGCCTCCCACTGCTGTGAGGATGGGCTGTGAGGATGGGCTGTGAGGATAGGGCGAGGACAGCGTGATGTCTCGCATCCTGTCTCCGCCCAAGGATGCCAAACTTATGCCGCATCTTCCTGCAATCATGTTAGGGTCTGAAACCTTTTCCGCCCTTTTTATCCAAAGCGAATTTTATGCTGAAAGCTCACATGATGATCAAGACTGTTCCCGCATCTTTGCGGTGGGCCACGATCGGCCTGTTTTTTGCCCTTCTGTCGGCCTGCGCCTCGACAAGCAATGATGGGGCAACCCCAAGAACCGACCGAACCCAGCAAACCGATGATAACAGCTTTGATCAGCGCACGATTCTGGATGCCAGCAAAGATGTGTTCGGCGAAGGGGCCGAGGGCCTTGGTGGCATCATCGAAGCCATTTTCGCCGATCTGGGGCGGCCCAATGCCTATATCGCGGGCGAAGAAGCGGGGGGCGCCCTGATCGTGGGCCTGCGCTATGGCAATGGCACCTTGCATCACAAGATCGAAGGCGCCATGCCGGTGCACTGGACCGGGCCATCCATCGGCTTTGATGTGGGGGGCGATGCCGCCAAGGTGTTTACGCTGGTTTATAATCTTTATGATACCGCCGATATCTATCGCCGTTTTCCGCAGGTGGAAGGGCAATTCTACTTCATCGGCGGATTGGGGGTTTCCTATCATCAGCGCGGCGATGTGATCATTGCCCCCATCCGGCTGGGTGTGGGCCTGCGGGCGGGGGCCAATGTCGGCTCCTATAAAATCACCCGGGAAAGCACCCTCAATCCTTTTTAGGCAGAAGGGGGGCCCTTTTAAGCAAAAGCGGCCGCAAGGTCTGGGCCAGAATATCGGCCCAGTGCCTTTGGCCTTCAGCGTTGGCGATCAAATCCTGACGGATTTCGATGGTGGCCTGCATCAGGCCATGGCGTTCCCCATGGCGGTGCATGGTATAATAAAGCTCGGCCCCTGAATAAGGCTGGTTATCGCCCACATGAAGGCCCCAATCGCTGGCCAGTTTTGGCTGCATGGCCCGATAAAGGCGATTGTCGCCGGCATAAAGAAAGCCGATCTGCCACGGGCGCGGCTCCCCTTTCATCACCGGGGTAAAGCTGTGGAGGCCGATGACAATGGGCTGCTCACCCCGCGCCATCATGGCGGCCAGCTGATCTTCGGCGGCTTTGTGATAGGGGTGAAACCAGCGATCGAGGCGGGCGACGCGGGCCGCTTCATCAAGGGCCGTATTGCCGGGAATGGGAATGCCATCGCTGATCGGGGGGCAGGGATCCTGGGTTTCGGGATCGCGATTGAGATCCACCACAAGGCGCGAAACCGGGGCCAGAAGAGCCGGTGCATCAAGGAGATCAGCAAGCAAAAGGCTGACCTCTGCCGCCCCGATATCCACCGCGATATGCGTGGAGAGCACCGCGCGATCAAGACCAAGCCCCTCATAATCATCAGGGATATGGGCACTGGCATGATCGCATAAAATCAGCACGCCGCCCCGGCCTTCGGACCGATACATGCGCGGAGCCTCACTCTTTTCATCCATCATCGCAAAAATGTGCATCCGATTGTAAAGATTATTGCTGGACCTTTCCGGTCTGATCGGTAAGCCTATCGGTCTTCAGTCTTTCCTGTCCACTCACCGAAGCGCGAGACCCCATGTCATCGAGCCATTCCCCTACCGAAAACAGAAGCCTTCGCCGCACGCGAATCATTGCAACCGTTGGTCCTGCCTCATCAAGCGCCGAAATGCTGGAAAAGCTCTGGCACACGGGCGTTGATGTGTTCCGCCTGAATATGAGCCATGGCGATCATGCCGACAAGGCCGATATTGTGGCGCGAATCCGGGCAATCGAGAAAAAAATCAAGCGACCCATCGCGATCATGGCCGATCTGCAGGGCCCCAAATTGCGCATCGCCACCTTTGCCGAAGGCTCGATCCTGCTCAAGAAAGGACAGCGTTTCACCCTTGATCTGGTTGATGAACCGGGCGATGGCAAACGGGTTTATCTGCCCCATGCCGAAATCATCGAGGTTTTAGAGCCGGGCATGCAGGTGCTTTTGGATGATGGCAAAATCAGGCTCGAGGTGATCGAGCGCCGCGATCAGGCCATCGTCACCCGGGTGCAGGTGGGCGGCACGCTTTCCAATCGCAAGGGCGTGAATGTGCCCGATGCCGTTTTGCCCATGGCGGCGCTGACGCCGAAGGATCTGCGCGATCTGGATTTTGCCCTTGATCAGAATGTGGATTGGGTGGCGCTTTCCTTTGTGCAGCGCCCCGAAGATGTGGCCGAAGCGAAAAAGATCGTGGCCGGGCGCGCCGGTGTTTTGGCCAAGATCGAAAAGCCCAGCGCTGTGGACCGGATCGAAGCCATCGTTGAACTGGCCGATGCGGTGATGGTGGCACGCGGCGATCTGGGCGTGGAATTGCCGGTTGAGGATGTGCCCGGGGCCCAGCGCAAGATCATCCGCGCTGCCCGCGAAATGGGCAAGCCCGTGGTGGTGGCCACCCAGATGCTGGAATCGATGATCAAATCCCCGGTGCCCACCCGCGCCGAAGTCTCGGATGTGGCCAATGCCGTGCATGATGGGGCGGATGCCATCATGCTGTCGGCGGAATCGGCGGTGGGGGATTATCCCATCGAAGCGGTGACCGTGATGGCCAAAGTCGCGGTGAAAGAAGAAGGGGATCGCGGCAAGAACCGCCCACTGGCCAATGTGTTCACGCCCCATGCCACCGCAGAAGATGCCATTTCCGCCGCCGCCCGGCAGGTGAGCGAAACGGTGGGAGCGAAAGCCATCGTCACCTTCACCTCATCAGGGGCAACGGCTCTGCGCGCCGCCCGCGAGCGGCCTTCCGTGCCGATCATGGCGCTGACCCCCAATGAACGGGTGGCCCGCAGGCTGTGCATCGTGTGGGGATTATTTGCCGTGAAAACCCGCGATGTCGATAGTTTCGAGGAAATGTATCAAAAGGCCAAGCGCATGGCTCTGCGCTATAAATTCGTCAGCGGCGGGGATCGCATTGCCATCACCGCAGGTGTGCCTTTTGGAACCCCCGGGGCCACCAATGTGCTGCATCTGGCCTGGATTTCCGGGGATGAGCTTAAGGGCTGGGAATGATCCCCGGTTTTTGCGCTTAATCTGAATTGCCATCAATCAGGCTGATCTCCACCGGCTCGAAAGACCCACCGGGCCGGTGAAGCCAGGCGGTGGTCACGCACGCGGCCTGCCCCATGGCCGCAGCCACCCCCGCCTTTTTCGCCGGATTTGACGAGAGGGCCGTGATCAGCCAGATCCAGCCGGGATAGATGGCAGCGGCCAGATCGGTGGATGATGGCCGGGCCAGCCCGCCCGGATGGGAATGATAAATCCCAATGATCTGTTCATCCCGCCCCCTGAGGTCACGCTGCCAGCGCAGGTGCACCCCGGCATCCAGCTCGAACCGGTTGGGCTCTACCGCCTTATTGGCTGAGGCCACCGCCCTTGTGACCCTGCGCCCCACCCCGATCAACAGGCCGCAACATTCCGCCGGGGCGGCGGCACGGGCGGCATCCTCGATCTGCGCCAGAAGATGCGAGCCAAGCTGAAGGTGGTTCATAACCAGCCGGGATTGCCGCCATCCCATGGCCGTGCGACTTCCCCCGCTTGGGAAGATGACCAATGGGCCGCGCGGGGGCTTTCCCCATCCCCCATCATCTTGTAAAGAATGGCGGCCAGCAAACCCACAAACCCAAGGGCTGTGATGATTGAAACCACCAGCATGATTTTAAGGGCGCGCCGATTGCGCCGCTGATGATCGGATAAGCTGGCGTCCTGGCGATCAACGTCTCTTTGGGCGACAGTTTGGCCGACAGTTTGGGAGACTGGGGGATGGACTGTGCCCCCGATCTGATTCTTTTCGTTTTTTTGCATTTTAAAGCCCCATCAGGATTGCCATGTCACGCCCCCCTCCGCCCCCGGACTTTCTTGAGGATGAAGCAGACAGCGCCGACACCCGCTTCATCGGGATGGCCGATGCGCAATCGGCACCGGATCGCCTTGATCGCTGGCTGACCGCGCATGTGGCCGAACTCACCCGTTCGCGGATCAAGGGGCTGATCGAAAGCGGGGCCGTCACCTTGAACGGGCAGACGATACTGAACCCTTCGGCCAGCGTCAAACCGCAAGATCGGATCAGCCTCGATCTTCCGCAGCCCGAAGCCGCTACACCGCAGCCGCAAAATATCCCCCTTGATATCGTTTATGAAGATCAGGCCCTGATCGTGATCAACAAGCCCGTGGGCATGGTGGTGCACCCCGCCCCCGGGGCGCCCGATGGCACCCTTGTGAATGCCCTGCTCTATCATTGCGCCGATAGCCTTTCGGGCATTGGCGGGGTGCGCCGCCCCGGCATCGTGCACCGCATCGACAAGGATACCAGCGGCCTTCTGGTGGTCGCCAAAACCGATCAGGCCCATCAGGGACTGGCCGCACAATTTGCCGCCCATGATGTGGAACGGCGCTATATCGCCTTCACCCGGGGCCATCCCCCGGCCCAAGCAGGGCGCATCGAGGGGGCCATTGGCCGCCATCCGGTCAATCGCAAGAAAATGGCTGTGGTGGACCGGGGCGGCAAACACGCCATCACCCATTATCAGATGCTGGCGGCATGGTGGGTGGCCGGGGGATCGCCTTTTGCCGCCAAAGTGGAATGCCGCCTTGAAACCGGGCGCACCCATCAGGTGCGGGTGCATATGGCCCATATCGGCACCGCCCTGATCGGGGATGCGCTTTATGGCCGCAGCCTGCGCCCGCCTGCCCGCACCCCTCCCCTGCTGACCCAGGCGATCAGCAGCTTCAAACGTCAGGCCCTGCACGCCGCCGATCTGGGATTCATTCATCCCGAAAGCGGCCAATTCTTGAAATTCAGCAGCCCTTTGCCATATGATATGGACAATCTTGAACGTCTTTTGGAACGTTTTGGCAGCGCCTGACGTTTTTCCAGTGTATAAGAAATCGACAGTTGAGCGGATAAAACAGAACCGGGCCCATCCGGCTGTTATCAACAGGTGACTGCGGCAAAAGCTGCGAAGGATCGCTTGTCAAGATCAGGAGACCACATGATGGCCGACATCAATCTTCCCAGCCTTTCCCCCGAAGGCAGCCTGACGCGCTATTTGCAGGAAATTCGCAAATTTCCCATGCTTCAGCCCGATGAGGAATATATGCTGGCCAAAGCCTGGGCCGAGCATGAAGATTCCGAAGCCGCCCATCGGATGGTGACCAGCCATCTGCGCCTTGTGGCCAAGATCGCCATGGGCTATCGCGGCTATGGCCTGCCGGTGGCCGAGCTGATTTCTGAAGGCAATGTGGGGATGATGCAGGCGGTAAAGCGCTTTGATCCCGATAAAGGTTTTCGTTTGGCCACCTATGCCATGTGGTGGATCCGGGCGGCCATTCAGGAATATATTCTGCGCTCATGGTCTTTGGTCAAGATCGGGACCACCGCCGCCCAGAAAAAGCTGTTTTTCAATCTGCGCCGGATGAAGGGGCAGATTCAGGCCATGGATGAAGGGGATATGCGCCCCGAACAGGTGGAGCATATCGCCACCAAGCTTGGGGTCACCCATGATGAGGTGATTTCGATGAACCGCCGCATGTCGGCAGGCGATCATTCCCTCAATGCCCCCATGCGCGCCGATGGCGATGGCGAATGGCAGGATTGGCTGGTAGATGATACCCCCGATCAGGAAAGCCGCTATGCCGAAAGCGAAGAGCTTGATGATCGCCGGCTCATGCTGCTGGAATCGATGAAAAGCCTGAATGAGCGGGAACGTCATATCCTCACCGAGCGGCGGCTGAAAGATGATCCGATGACCTTGGAAGATTTATCGAAGGTTTATGATATCAGCCGCGAGCGCGTGCGCCAGATCGAGGTGCGCGCCTTTGAAAAGCTGCAAAAGGCCATGCGCAATGCTGCCTTGAAGCAATATGGCACCGCCGAGATCGATCATCAGCCTGTGGCCTGAACAAGGGTCATGACCCCCTAAGGATCGGCGGGGCGTTCTTCCAAAGAGGAGACGCCCTCCCCCCATTCCCTGATCATGGCTGTGCGCTGTTCGCCCAAGCGTTCCGCATGGCCCTGATTAAGATAGTGCTGGATGCCTGCGGTGATGACCGGGCAAACCCATAAAAGCGCGGCCCCCGCCCCCGCAGCCCCCAGCATCACCGTCCAGGCCATCAGGTCCGTGAGAATCTCCATCAGCAAGACGAAGCTGGGGCCCGCTTCCCACATTTTTACCAGATAGGGCAAAACCCCCGAAAGATTGAACGCAAACATGGCATTGAGCCTGATCCCCCGCTCGGGCGTCACATCCGCCAAAAGCAGCACCAATGTGGGCAACAGGCCGATGATCAGCAAAGCCGCAATCGGTGGGGCCGTGAACAGCATCCCGGCAAAAGCCATATAAGCAATGAGCCGCCCGCCGCCGCCATAGCGTTTGCCGCCCGCCCCCCGGGCCGAGGCTTTTTTTGCCCCTGTTTTGGTTTTTTTGGGTGATGTCGGTTTTTTGGCCATTTATTGCGCCTGCAATGATAAAATGCTGATAGTGATCAAAACCACCAGCCAGCCCAGCGCCGATGCCGCCCGAAAACCAGCCAGACGAGCCCCTTTATCCGATGGCTTCACCCCACGCCGCAGGCGCTTCATCGCCTGCTCCAGATGAAAAACCTTGTTTTTCGCTTCTGAAAAGCCGCGATAATCCACCATTTTCAAATGCGCCAGATCAATGATCGCGGTGAGCCTGCCCAAATCGCCGGTTTTGGCCAGTTCATCCAAGCGCTCTGTCACCATGCGGCGGCGGGTGCGGCTTTTCAGGGTGTTCGCCAATGGTTTCAGGCTTTTCACCAGATGTTCGCTGAGATTGACCAGCAATCCCGCCTTCAGCTTGCTTTGCAAAAAGGCCAGAAGATCCGCCACCGCCGCCATCAATTGCACGGGATCCCGGCGGCTGATATCAAGGCGGCGCACATAGCGTTCGGCCTGTTCGGTATGGGCGCAGAAATAGGCCAGAACATGCTCATCCAGCAAAGGCGATAGCTCGGAGCTGTTTTTCGCCACATGATCAAGAACCATCAGCAACCGCCTAGGCGAGGTGATCCAATAATCCTTCAAGCGCGGGCTTAGGCATTGCAGGCTGGGGTTCATCTTATATAAAATGCACAAAAGCCCCATCCGGCCTTTATTCCGGCGCATCATATCCACCGCCTGCCTCAATTCGATCTGCAAAGCATTGGCGGCGGGATTGCGATCAAGGGTGATTTCAACGATAGCTGGCAGCACATTATTATCGAAAATATGCGAAACGATGGCTTGGCGGGTTTCATCTTCGGCATGAAAGGCATCGACCATTGCCGGCCCGATTCCATCGAGACAAACCGACATGCCGCGATAGCGCATGGGCCCCATGGGATCGAGATAGGCACAGGCCCGCGCCACCAAAGCATGATCCCCATGCCGCCCGCTCGATAGATCGCCTTCCCGCCGAACATCGATCAGCTTTTCAAATTTTTCGCTGAAAAGCTCGGTGGTGATCATATTTTGCGCCCAGGACACAAAATCGATCTGTCGCAAAAAAATCGCGGCATCCAGGGGATTGCGGGCGAAATCGCGGGCGAGAAGCCGCCGATCAGAATAGCTTATCCGGCGAAAAGTGACCGGCCGTGCAAAGGTCCATAGCACATTCACCGAGCGACGATTGGGCATCGTCGATTCCGCCCAGGCCCGCACTTCTTTCAGGGTCCAGCGTTCTTCCTGATCATCATTGAGCAGGCCGCGCAAAAGATTGCCAATGACCCCGGGCACCTCTACCCCTGCGGCATGGGCCCAGAACGATCCCTGTCCCATGCGGGCCGCAAACATCTTGTCCTGATCCTTCACCGCATCCGGCAAACGCCCGATATGGCACGATAATAATGTTGCCCCCAAGGCATAAAGATCGCAGTGCAGGCTGCCCTCGCCCCGCCCCAGGCTATCTGCCGATGATCGCTCCAGCGGCTCGAAATGCGTGGGCTGCGCCGCCGCCGGGGGGGCGCTGAAACATTCCCCCAAAACCACATCTTCAAGCCCGGAACTGGTGAAAAAGATATTATCGGGGCGAATGGCGCGATGGGGGATGCCTCGGGCGTGCAGGGCCGATAGCGCCTGAATGAGCGAGGGAATGACATATTTGCGCAAATGATGGCCACTGATGACATTCTTGGCCGCCACTTCGCTCAAAGATGGCCCGGTGGGGGCCTGCACCATGATCACCAGACGTTCAGGCCCTTTGGGAACCGGACGCATGATCTGTTTGCGCACCGGATTGAGAAGACTGGTGGTAGGTGCTTTCAAAAGAGCATCCAGCACGTCGCCCCGATGGGTGGTGCCGGGCCGCATGATCAGGGCATAAAAGCTGGCCGCATGATCCTTGATATCGGTAACTGAATAGGCATCGGCGCAGGGGCTGCTGAGCCAGGCCAAAGGCCGATCGAGATTGATTTTATAACGACCATCCAAAAGGGTGGCGGCAGATGATCCCTGCCCATCCCCGCCGGCCTGATCCTGTGCCGTTTCGCCAGCCTTTTCATCTGGCGTATCCTCTGCTGATCGAGGGGCTTTGGCCCCGCTTTCAACCGAAGCTTTCCCGGCGGATGGGCCCGGGATTTTATCTTTTCTGATTTGCAGATTTGCTTCGGCCATGGGGCTTTATTCACCAGGATCATCATTTAATCCCGATTTAAACTCAATGGCCCTTAAATACGCGTTAACCTGCGCTGATTTTACGAGGGAAACGGTCCCCCTTCGATAAGGCCTTTTATTGGAAGGGATCGCGCATCAGGATCGTATCATCACGCTCGGGGCTTGTGGACAGCATGGCCACCGGAGCGCCGATCAGTTCCTCGATCCGCCGGGCATATTTCACTGCTGTGGCGGGCAGATCGCCCCAGCTCCGCGCCCCTTCGGTGCTTTCCGACCAGCCTTCAAGGGATTCATAAACCGGCTCCACGGCCGCCTGACCTTCCATATCGGAGGGCAGATAATCGAGCCTCTTTCCATTCAGCTGATAGCCGATGCAGATTTTCACTTCATCCAGACCATCGAGCACATCGAGCTTGGTCAGGGCAATGCCATCGATGCCACCGATCTGCACCGCCTGACGCACGAGCACCGCATCAAACCAGCCACAGCGGCGCGATCGCCCGGTGACCGTGCCGAATTCGCGGCCCCGTTCGCCCAATCGGCGGCCCACATCATCGGATAATTCCGTGGGAAAAGGCCCCGATCCCACGCGGGTGGTATAGGCCTTGGTGATCCCCAAAACATAATCGAGGCTGCCCGGCCCCACACCGGCACCACCTGCGGCTTGCCCCGCCACGGTATTGGATGAGGTGACAAAGGGATAAGTGCCATGATCCACATCGAGCATCTGGCCTTGTGCCCCTTCAAACAAAATGCGCTTTCCTGCCGCCCGGGCCTCGGCCAAGGTGCGCCACACCGGCGCCAGATAGGGCAGAATTTCCCCCGCAATGGCCATCAGATCATCGGCGAGGGCGGCTTTATCGATGCCTTCGGCCCCCAATCCGGCGCGCAGGGCATTATGATGGGTGAGCAGGCCATCGAGGCGGGTTTCCACCGCCTTGCGATCCGCCAGATCGCACATCCGCAAAGCCCGGCGGCCCACTTTATCTTCATAGGCTGGGCCAATGCCGCGCCTTGTGGTGCCGATCTTCACGCCCGATGTTGCATCTTCGCGCAGGGCATCAAGCTCGCGATGAAAGGGCAGGATGAGGGTGGCGTTTTCCGCGATTTTGAGATTATCGGGCGAAATCTCCACACCCTGCCCGCGCAGGCGCGCCATTTCATCCCTAAGCGCCCAGGGATCGATCACCACCCCATTGCCGATCACCGAGATTTTTCCCGAACGCACGATACCACTGGGCAGCAAAGATAATTTATAGACGACCCCATTGATGACCAGCGTATGGCCGGCATTATGGCCCCCTTGAAAACGCACCACCACATCGGCGCGTTCGCTCAGCCAATCAACGATCTTGCCTTTTCCTTCATCGCCCCATTGCGAACCCGTCACCACGACATTGGCCATCGTCCGTTACTCCTCACTCAGTGGCGTGCGATCATCAAGAGACCGGGCCAATCCGTTTTCATAGACATGCGAGCAGCCTTCAAGGCCAGCCTGCACAATGATATCATCCACCGGCTCCAAACCCTGCACCGTTCGCCAACCCACGACCCGCAGGCGCTGGGCATCAGCCATTTCGGTTCCGAAAGGAAGGTAGATGCGCGGCTTTTCCGTTGGTTCCGGCACCGCCCGCAACAGGCTATCGAGATACATGGAAAAGCCCACGGCGCTTTCCTCGCGGCCATCGGGGGCGATCACCTCATAACGGCCGCCACGGCCCAGTTCGCCCGAGACATGCGCGGCAAAAAAAGCAAAGCCCACCCCGGTTTGAAATTCAAAGCCCCGGCTTTCACCGGGATCGATGGTCACCGCCAGATCATCGATGCGATCAGAAACGGCCCGGGCCAGATCACCCAGATTATCGCGGATCACCGCCGCCTCGCCGATCAGCGGCAAGGCATCGAGGCGATCAAGGGCCTCGACCGCTGATCCCGCCACCGCCATCAGATCGGTGAGAAGGCCGCGCGCTTCATCACCGAAATCGGCCAGAGCCCCTGCATCTTTTGCATCCAGCGCCCGGCGGGCTTCATGGGCAGCAGCATCATCGAGCCCCAATTGCTGGGCAATCGCCGACACCAAGGTGGGGGAAACCAGATCGACCGAAAGCCCGGCAATCCCCAGATCGCGCAAAGCCAGAGTGGCCAGCGCGATGATTTCAAGATCGGCGTTAAGGCTGCGAGAGCCGATCAATTCCACCCCCGCCTGCCGAAATTGACGCGCCGGACGCAATTGGGTGCCCTTCACCCGTAAAACATGGCCCGCATAAGACAGGCGCAAGGGCCGCCCCCATGCCCCCATTCGGGCGGTGGCAATGCGCGCCACCTGCAAGGTCATATCCGAGCGCACGGCCATCATTTTCTGGCTCACCGGATCGAGCAGCCGAAACATGGATTGCGCCCGTTCGGCCATCCGCTCTTGCGCATGATCGGGGAAATGGGCGCGCTGATCAGCGGAGGACGCCAAAAGGCTGTCTTCAAATTCAACCAAAGGCGGGGCAACCCGTCGATAGCCATGCTGGGCTGCCACCGCCATCAGCCGATCCACCATCTGCGCTTCATATTCCGCCCAGGGCGGCAGATCATCGCGCAAGCCTTCGGGCAACAAGGCGCGTGGGGCTCGGTTGGGCGCAGTCATGATGATCCACTCTCCATTGATCAGAATTGATCAGAACAGCTCAGGCCATTGATCAGAACAGCCCAGGCCATTGATCAGAACAGCTCAGGCGCGCTTGCCTTTAAAAGCGAAGACACGTCGCCTGCTGGACATAATCCAGTGCAAGCACCGCGTCGAGCATCTCTTTGGAAATTTCCTGATCCACGGCAATCAAAGCGACTGCGTAACCGCCCTTTTGTGATCGGCCAAGATTGAAGGTGGCAATATTGAGATCATATTTGCCCAAAGTGGCCCCCAGCGCCCCCACAAAGCCGGGACGATCATCATTGATGATATAAAGCATATGATCGGAAAGCTCGGCTTCGAGCGACACCCCATGCACCTCAACGATCCGCGGCGCCCGATTCGAAAACAGGGTCCCGGCAACGGTCCGGGTCTGAGCATCGGTGGTCACGGTCAGGCGAATCAGGGTGTGATAATCGCCTTCACGTTCATGCACCACTTCCGATACATCGATATCGCGTTCCCGCGCAATCACCGGCGCATTGACCATATTCACCGATTCCAGAATGGGCTTTAAAAGCCCTTCCAGCACCACCGCTGTTAAGGGGCGGGTATTGAGGCCTGCCACATGGCCTTCATATTCGATGGTCACTTTGGTCACGCCATTGCGGGTGAGCTGCCCGGCAAAGCCACCAATCTGCCGCGCCAAAGCCATATAGGGCTGAAGCCGGGGGGCTTCTTCGGCAGTCATCGAAGGCATATTAAGGGCATTGGTCACCCCACCGGTGAGGAGATAATCTGCCATCTGTTCCGCCACCTGAATGGCCACATTCACCTGCGCTTCGGTGGTGGAAGCCCCCAGATGCGGGGTTGCGATCAGATTGGGGGTGCCAAAAAGCGGATTATCGGTGGCTGGTTCCTGGGCAAAGACATCCAAGGCTGCCCCGGCGATATGGCCGCTTTCCAGAGCTTTTTTCAGCGCCACTTCATCGATCAGCCCGCCCCGGGCGCAATTGATGATCCGCGCCCCTTTTTTCATCAGGCCCAAAGCCCGTTCATCGATGATATTGCGGGTTTTATCGGTGAGCGGCGTGTGGAGCGTGATGAAATCGGCGCGCTTGAGCACCTCATCCAATTCGAGCTTGGTGACGCCCATTTCCTTGGCCCGCTCGGCTGAAAGATAGGGATCAAAGGCCAGCACCCGCATTTTCAGGCCCTGGGCGCGATCGGCAACGATGGAACCGATATTGCCGCAGCCCACGATGCCAAGGGATTTCCCGGCGAGCTCCACCCCCATGAAGCCCGATTTTTCCCATTTTCCGGCATGGGTCGAGGCATTGGCATCGGGGATCTGCCGGGCCAGCGAAAACATCATCGCAATGGCATGTTCGGCGGTGGTGATGGAATTGCCAAAGGGCGTGTTCATCACCACGATGCCATGATTGGTGGCGGCCGCCAGATCGATATTATCGATCCCGATCCCGGCCCGGCCGATGACCTTCAGATTGCCGGCGGCTTCCAGAAGCTTTGCCGTGGCTTTGGTGGATGAGCGCACGGCAAGGCCATCATAGTGCCCGATGATCGCGGCCAATTCATCCTTATCCAGACCGGGCTTTTCATCAACTTCAACCCCACGCTCACGGAAAATCTCCGCCGCGCGAGGGCTCATTTTATCGGCAATCAAAACTTTAGGCATAGGTTCATCCTTTATAGGCGGCTGCCATGGGGGCGCCACATAATGAGATCAAATATCGCGGTTAAATCCGTGCTGAGCGGGCCTTTGGCCCGATCATAAGCGACTTGGGCCTTTGGCCCGATCATCGGCATCTTTCATCGGCAACGGGGGGGCACTCAGCCCTGATCATCGCCCGCTTGCGCCTTCACCGTGGCATAGGCCCAATCCAGCCATGGCATCAGGGCCTTTAGATCCGATGCTTCAACCGTGCCGCCGCACCAGATGCGCAGGCCGGGGGGGGCATCGCGATAGCCACCGATATCAAAGGCCACGCCTTCGCGATCAAGGATGGCCGCAATGGCCTTCGCCAAAGATGCCTGCTGATCGCCATCAAGGGCGATAAACCAGGGATCGATGATCGATAAACACACCGAGGTGTTGGAGCGGGTCGCCGGATCGGCAGCCAGAAAATCCACCCAATCGGTGCGCGACACCCAATCTGCAACAATCGCCAGATTGGCATCGGCCCGCGCAATCAGGGCATCCAGCCCGCCAATGCTTTCCGACCAGCCAAGGGCATCGAGATAATCTTCAACACACAACATCGAGGGCGTATTGATAGTTTCGCCCTTGAAGATCCCCGTATTGAGATCATTGCCCTTTTTGATGCGAAAAATCTTCGGCAGGGGCCATGCGGGCGTATAGCTGCGCAGCCGTTCCACCGCGCGGGGGGATAAAACCAGCATCCCATGAGCGGCTTCCCCACCCAGCACTTTTTGCCATGAAAAGGTGGTGACATCGAGCTTTGACCAAGGCAGATGCTGGGCAAAAGCCGCCGAGGTGGCATCGCAGATGGTCAGCCCCTCGCGATCATCGGCGATCCAATCGCCATTGGGCACGCGCACCCCCGAGGTGGTGCCATTCCATGTGAAAACCACATCATGGCGCGGATCAATCTGCGACAGATCAACGATCTGGCCATAATCGGCGGTCAGCACCCGAGTATTTGACAGGCGAAGCTGCTTGACCGCATCGGTTACCCAACCTTCGCCAAAGCTTTCCCAAGCCACCAGATCAACGGGGCGAGCCCCCAGAAAATTCCACATCGCCAATTCAACGGCACCGGTATCGGAGCCGGGAACGATGCCGATCTGATAATCAGCGGGAATGCCTAAGATTTCACGGGTTTTTTCGATGGCAGCGGCAAGCTTTTTCTTACCGATCTTCGAGCGGTGGGAACGGCCAATGGGTGCATCGGCAAGAGCGGCGGGCGTCCATCCCGGCCGTTTGGCGCAGGGCCCTGATGAAAACAGGGGCCGCGCAGGACGGTTCGTCGGTTTCATTCTGTTTCCTCTCCTTACAGAGAGCGCGCGCCTCATTGGGGAGGCGTGGCCCACCGGGGAAACTAAGGATCAAAAACAGCTTGTCAATTGAAATATGTGATCTTGCGAAGAAAAGCCTCAGCCGATTTTATCCGGCACTGCTTTCAAAGGCTTTTTCACGCCCGGTTAGCCACCAGAAGCGGATCGACTGCACAATGACCGAAAAAATACTGGCAATGAGGGTGGCTTCTAGCAATCCGATCAGGCCATGCCCCATGGTCACCGCCAAAAACCACGACAGGGGCAGCATCAATCCCAGATAGGCCACGCCCTGAATGGCGGTGGGCCACCAGGTTTCCCCCAAACCGCGCAAGCCCATGGAAATCACCGCCTGCCCGCCATCGAAAATGGTGACATAAGCCACAAAGATGATCGCCGGAATAGTGATCGCCGCCAGCAGCTTATCATCGGAATGAAGGGCATAGATCCATTCGGGAACGGCATGAATCACCAAAGCCGCCGCCGCCATCAGCAGAAACGACAGGAAAAGCCCCGTCCATCCCGCAAGGGCGGTATCGAGAGGATCGCCGCGCCCATGGGAAATCCCCACCCGCACCGCCGTGGCCGAACCAATGCCCACCGCCACCATGAAGGGCAAAGACAGCACATTGAACACGATTTCCTGCCCGGCAAGGCTTAAAGCCCCCAGCTTTTCCGCAATCACCACAAGCCCGGAAAAAGCCCCCACCTCGGCCCCGATGCTGACCGCCGAGGCATAGCCGATGGTGCGCTGATGGGCCCAATCGCGCCAAGATAGGCCATGGGGCCGGCGCAGGCCAAAGCGCTGCATGGCCGGGGCATACCATAAATAGGCCAAAAGCATGAAGGCGAGCACCCAGCGCACCGAGGTTGAGGTGATGGCCGATCCCGCCGCCCCCATTTCGGGGAAGCCATAATGGCCATAGATCAGCCCATAATTCAAAAACACATTAACGCCATTCGCCCCAATCAGCGCCAGCATCGGGATGATTGGTTTTCTGATACCTTCCAAAAAGCCGGTGCAGCAGAAAAAGATCAGATGCGCGGGCAGGCCCAGCCCCAAAATGATCACCAGATCCGCCGATTGCGCAGCAATCACCGGATCGGCAGCCAAAAGCCGCATCCAAAAATGCGCGGGCAGGGATAACAGCAGCATGATGCCACCAATCCACAGAGCATAGGGCATGGAGCGCCGCCACACCCGGCCACATTCGGCTTCATCGCCCCGGCCATAGGCCGAAGCCGTGCACACGATCACCCCCATCAACAGACCGATGGCCACCACCAGCAGAAACGAGATCACCGACCGATTGGCCAAGGACAGCCAGGCGAGTTCGGCGGTGGCATAGCGGCTGACCATCACCGTATCCACAAAACCCAGCGCCAATATGCCAAGCCGGGTGGCCATCGCCGGGGCCGACAGGCGCAGCAATTCGGTGAGATGCCGCCTCAAACGCCATTGCACCCAGTTCAGATCGGGGGTTTCTCCTGCATTTTCAGCAGGGCTTTCCGGTGAAACGGGGACCGGTGTTGGGTCTTTTGTGCTATCCATGATCCTTTGATGGTCCTCTTCCCCGTCGCCACGCACCCGCCAAAAACGGGATGGCGACAGCGTGCCCTGCGCCTTTATGCTCTTGCGCGTGCCGGGCTGGCAAGTCAACCATGTGTTGGGGGAAATGCAATGCCGTTGAAAACGCCGATCTGTAATCAACTGAAAATCGATCATCCCATCCTGCTCGCCGGGATGGGCGGGGTTTCCTATGCCGAGCTGTGCGCAGCCGTTTCCGAAGCGGGGGGCTATGGCACCCTTGGCATGGCGATGCTGGGGCCCGATGACATCCGCGATCAGATGCGCCGGGTGCGCACCCTGACCGATAAGCCCTTTGGCGTTGATCTGCTCACCGCCCTGCCCCAGTCCCTGACCCAATCGGTGGATGTGATCATCGAAGAAGGCGCATCCTCCTTCATTGCCGGGCTTGGGGTGCCCACAGCGATCATCGAACGGCTGCATGAAGCCGGGCTTTTGGTGATGAGCATGTGCGGCAAGGTTGATCATGCCAAAAAGGCCGAGGATGCGGGCGTTGATATCGTGATCGCCCAAGGCACCGAAGCCGGAGGCCATACCGGCAAGGTGGCGGGGATGGCGCTGATCCCGCAGATCGTGGATGCCGTTTCCATCCCGGTTTTGGGGGCAGGGGGCATTGTGGATGGCCGGGGATTGGCGGCGGCGCTGGCTTTGGGCGCTGCGGGGGTGTGGATGGGCACAAGGTTCATCGCTTCCAGCGAAGCCCATGCCGGGGCGGCCTATAAAAATCGCCTGATCACCGCGAACGAGGCCGATACCATCGTCACCCGCTGCTATTCCGGCAAGCCCATGCGGGTGGTGCAGAATGCTTATGTGGCGGATTGGGAAAACCGCCCCCAGGATATTCAGCCCTTTCCCATGCAGGCGATGATGAGCCAGCAGGCCGGAGTTTTAGGCGGCATCGCCGGGATATTGGAGCCATTGGATATTGCCCGCGATTGCCTGCCCGCAGGCCAGGGCACCGGCGCCATCCATGATATCGTGCCCGCCGCCGAGATTATCCGCCGCACCATCGCCGAGGCCGAAGCCCGCATCACCGAAATGCACAGCCTGCTTTAGCGCTTAAAACAGTGATCCCTGCCTTTAAAACAATGATCCTTGCCCGGCCGTGCTTTTGGGTTTGGCTTTAGGTTTTGTTGGGGCTTTCGCTGGGGCTTCGGCCTTGGATCGCGCGATCTTCGCTTCAACCAGAAGCCGCGCCCGACCATCATGCAATTCGGCCTCGACCGGCGTGCCGGGCTTCAGGGCGGCAATCTCGCTGATCGGGCGGCCCGCCTCATCACGCAAAACCGCATAGCCGCGCGCCAGCACGCCCTGATAGCTCAGGCTTTGCAAAAGCCGGGAAAGGGCGCTGATCTGCTGCGCGCCGCCGGTTAAAATCTGCTTTTGCGCGGGCTCCAATCGGCGGCCAACCGCCTGCATTTCATGGCGTTTATAAACCAGCATCTGCTGCAGCCGGGCCGGGCCAAGAGCCGGGGCCACCTGCCCCAAAGCCAGCCGCCGATTTTGCGCCACAAAGCGCAAGCCCCGGGGCAGGCGATCCGCCAGATCATCGAGCTTTTGCCGGGAAAGCCCCAAAAGATCCTGTGGTCGAGGCAAGCCACGGCCCAGGCTGTGTATTTGATCGGCCAGCCGCACAAAAAACCGCGATTTCCCATGATCAAGGCGATGATTGAGCTGGGCCAGTTGCGCCAGCAATTCGCTGCGCACGGGCACCGCCATTTCCGCCGCCGCCGTGGGCGTGGGGGCGCGACGATCAGAGGCATGATCGATCAGGGTGGTATCGGTTTCATGCCCCACCGCCGAAATGACCGGGATGGCGCTTTCGGCCACCGCCCGCACCACCGCTTCTTCGTTGAAGGCCCACAAATCCTCGATCGAACCGCCACCCCGCGCCACGATCATCACATCGGGCCGGGGGATGGCCCCACGGTCTGCCTGCTGATTGAAACCGCGAATGGCGGCGGCGATTTTCTCGGCCGCCCCCTCGCCCTGAACCGGCACCGGCCAAAGCATCACCCGGCGCGGAAAGCGATCCGATAAGCGGTGCAGAATATCCCGGATCACCGCCCCCGTGGGCGAGGTGACAATCGCAATCACCTGCGGCAGATAGGGCAAGGGCCGCTTGCGCTCGCTGGCAAAAAGCCCTTCAGCGGCAAGCTTTTTCTTCCGCGCCTCTAAAAGCGCCATCAGGGCCCCCGCCCCTGCTGGCTCCATCTGTTCGATCACCATCTGATATTTGGAGCGCGCAGGATAGGTGCTGAGCCTGCCGGTGACCAACACCTCGAGCCCATCTTCAGGACGAAAGCCGAGCTTTGCCACCACCCCGCGCCAGCACACCCCATCAATGGCGGCGCGATCATCCTTCAGGCTCAGATACAGATGGCCCGATCCATGGAGCTTTACCCCAGACAACTCGGCGCGCAGGCGCACATGGCCATAGGTATCTTCCACCGTGCGCTTCAGGGCGCCAGCCAGTTCCGAAACCGTAAATTCATGAATATTGTGGCTGGGTTCAATCATAGCCCCTTGTAAACCGCGCCGGGCCCGGCTTCAATGCCGCTCATTCATAATCTCTGCCAAAATCATCGCCAGAATCATTGCCAGAATCTCCGCCAGAATCTCCGGCCCTTGCCAGCCTCGCCCCCGGTCCTTAAAAGCAGGGCGCATCGGCATGGATCATCGCAAGATGACGATCACAAAAGGAACGCCTTCCATGAACATCCTTGTCATCGGTGCGGGCGGGCGCGAACATGCCCTGTGCTGGGCTTTGGCCCGATCCCCTGTCTGCGAAGCGCTTTTCTGCGCGCCGGGCAATGGCGGCACGGCCGAATTGGCCCACTCGGTGAGCCTTGATCTGGCCGATCATCAGGCGATCATCGATTTTTGCCGCAGCATGGCCATTGGCCTTGTGGTCATCGGCCCGGAACAGCCCCTTGTGGCCGGGCTTGTGGATGATCTGGCCCGCGCCGGGATCAAGGCTTTTGGCCCCTCGGCTCTGGCGGCGCGGCTCGAAGGATCGAAAGGCTTTACCAAGGATCTCTGCGCCAAATATCATATCCCCACGGCGGCCTATCGCCGCTTTCATGATGCGGATGCCGCCCGCATCTATGCCCGCCAACAGCCGCTGCCTCTGGTGATCAAGGCCGATGGGCTGGCCGCTGGCAAAGGGGTGATCATCGCTGATAGCCATCGCCAGGCCGAGGCCGCCATTGACGATATTTTAGGCGGGCAATTTGGCGAGGCCGGGGCCGAACTGGTGATCGAAGCTTTTCTGGAGGGCGAAGAGGTCAGCTTTTTCGCTTTATGCGATGGCGAGCGGGCCATTTCCTTTGGCAATGCGCAAGATCACAAGCGGGTGGGCGATGGCGATCAGGGCCCCAATACCGGTGGCATGGGCGCTTATTCCCCCGCCCCGATCTTTGATGCGGCGCTGGAAGATGAGGTGATGGCAAAGATCATCGCGCCCACATTGGCCGCCATGAAAGCCGAAGGCTGCCCTTATAAGGGGGTGCTTTATGCCGGGCTGATGATCACCGCCGAAGGGCCGAAGCTGATCGAATATAATGCCCGCTTTGGCGATCCCGAATGTCAGGTGCTGATGATGCGGCTGGCATCCGATCTGGTGCCCCTGCTTTTGGCCAGCATCGATGGCACGCTGGGCGATCAAAAGCCCCGCTGGCATGAGGATGCAGCCCTCACCATTGTGATGGCCGCCAAGGGCTATCCCGGCCCTTATGAAAAAGGCACGGTGATCAAGGGATTGGATAAAGCCGCCCTGATGGAGGGGGTGGAAATCTTTCATGCCGGAACCAGAAGCACGCCTGCGGGCGAGGTGCTGGCCCATGGCGGGCGGGTGCTTAATATCGCCGCCACAGGAAAAAGCGTGACGGCAGCACAGGCGCGGGCTTATGCCGCGATCCGCGAGATCGATTGGCCGCAGGGCTTTTGCCGATCCGATATCGGCTGGCGGGCCATTCGGAGGTGATCAGTGAAATTTGCGATCCGAAGAGTTGTTGCCGCCTTCGGCTAGGGCATCCTCGAAAACGCTTTTAAGCTGCTGCGCTAGGTAAGTTTTTAAGAGTTCCTGCAATTTTGACACGTCCACCGGGCCTTTGGTGAAAGCCTCATCAGCGGCTTCCAGCGCTTCATAATAAGGTGTTTTATTGTTTGAGATAGCTTCCGGTATGGTTTGACGCCCCGGCAGACGATCTCCGATGCGGCAACATAAAACCACATAGGACATAGCCCGTGAGGTTCGGCCATTGCCATCGGTAAAGGGATGAATCCAATTCAAACGCCACATCACATAGGCACATAAATGAAGCGCCTCGGACTGCCAATGATCATTCACATAATCACACATCTCTTCGATGAGGCTGGGCACAAGATGGGCGGGCGGGGGCTGATGACGGCTTTTCCCGATGCTTACAGACCCGGGCCGAAAAACACCTGCATAGGGCGAGAGATCAGCCAGCGCAAGCCGATGCAATGCCAAAATCAGGGATGGCCTGAGCTTGAAAGGCCTGCCATCGCGGGCGACTTCATCAATGATATCGAGCACCGCATCAAACTGACGCAGGGCATTTTCCGCTTCTTTCCGGGCTATCGCATCCGGATCATTTATAATGTTTGGCGCTTGCGCAATGCTTTCGCGATCATCGGCCCCCACGCACCTATCCCTTTAAATGATCTGCTGCCTGAGCGATCATATTGGGCGTGATTCTATCGTTTTCAATCTTTGCGTTCCCATAGGCAAAACTTTGCCGCTGGGCTTCTGCATCCCCTGCCGAAACAGGTATGTTCTTGGCTTGATCGTACAAAACCTGCAATTCGGGCGGAAAAGACGCGCATTTTTGCTTATGTTGCATGGCCTCGCTCCATTCCGTTAAAAAAACTGCTGCAAAAAAACAGCATGACAGCACGCATGAACAGATTTGAAAATGAGGATTATGAAACCAAAACGCAAATCAATTATAAGGAAGGCCCTTTTTCTTGAGGTCGAAATTCTTCCTCAAAAAAACAAGGCCTCCATGATGTGCACGCGAAATAGGCGCAGAAATAGATAAAGGACGCAAAGCATGACCAGTCGTCAGGAGACATTTTCCGGCACCATGGATGTGCGGGAGCGCCATCGTTTTGATGAGGCGGCCCTCGATGCCTATATGGCCGCGCATGTGGCGGGCTATAGCCCCGGCCTTCATGTGGAGCAATTCAAGGGCGGGCAATCCAATCCCACCTATCGGCTGATCGATGGGGCGGGGAAGCGCTATGTTTTGCGCCGCAAACCCCCCGGGGTCTTGCTGAAATCCGCCCATGCCGTGGATCGCGAATATCGCGTCGTCACCGCCCTTGGCCAGAAAACGCGCGTGCCGGTGGCCCGCACCCATGCCCTTTGTACCGATGAGACGGTGATCGGCACATGGTTTTATATCATGGATTATGTGGAGGGGCGGATTTTTTGGGATGCCGCCATTCCGCAGGTTGAGAATGCCGAACGCGCCGCCCTTTTCGATGCCATGAATGCCACCATCGCCGCCCTTCATTCTGTTGATCATGAAGCCATCGGCCTTGGGGATTATGGCAAGCCGGGCAATTATTTCGCCCGCCAGATCGCCCGCTGGGCCGGGCAATATGAACAAGACGAAGACGCCGGGCGCTTCGATGCCATGGACCGATTGGTAAAATGGTTGCCCGAGAATATCCCCCCCGGCGATGAAACCACCATCGTGCATGGCGATTTCCGCATCGATAACATGATCTTTCATCCCACCGAGCCACGGGTGCTGGCGATATTGGATTGGGAATTATCAACTTTGGGCCACCCATTGGCCGATTTTTCCTATCATCTGATGATGTATCGGATGCCCCCCACCGGCTTTACCGGGCTTTTGGGCGCCGATCTTGCCGCCCTCAATATCCCATCTGAAAAGGATTATATCGCCCGCTATTGCGCCCGCACGGGGCGCGACCCCATTCCCGATCACGACATGAATTTTTATGTCGCCTTCAATATGTTTCGGTTGGCGGCTATTTTGCACGGCATCAGGGGGCGGGTAAAGCGCGGCACCGCAGCCAGCAAACATGCCGAAGCTCAGGGCCAGATGTGTGGGCCTTTGGCCGATCTTGCCTGGTCGCAAATCCATAAGGGCTGATATTGATGCACAGGCTTTTGATTGATGGGGCCGCCATCGCCTATATCGACAGCGGAAATGCTGAGGGCGGCAATGCTGAGGGCGCGGGCCTTGCGCCCGTCCTGCTGTTCATCCATGGCTGGACATCCGATCACAGCACCTTTGCAAGGCAGCTCGCCCATTTTGCGCCGCACTATCGCACCATCTGTGTGGATCTGCCCGGCCATGGGGAGAGCGATCCGGTAACCGGTGCGGCTTATGACATCGCTTTTTACACCCAAAGGCTTTCCGCCTTCATCGCCGCTTTGGGCTTGGCGCAATCATCTATCATCCCCATTGGCCACAGCCTTGGCGGGCTTTTGGCACTGGAATTGGCCGCCCGGCCCGATGCGGCCCATCCTTTGGCGATCCTGATCGATCCCGCCCCCCTTATCCGCAGCCCATCGGTGCAGCGTTCGCTCGCCCGCACCCAGCAGATGATCAGGGAGGTCGGACGACGCCGTACCCAGCAGATTTTGGGCGACAAGGTGTTTTTTCGCCGCACTGATCCCCCGGAACTGCCCGATGACGTGCAGCGCATCGCCGCCAGAACCGATGAAGAGGCCGCCATCAGAACATGGGATGCGATTGTGGGCTATCAGGCCGAAATCGCACTGAAAAATGTGGCCGTGCCGCTTTTATTCATCAATGCGGATCGCCCGCAAAACCGTGAGGAGGATATCCGGGCGCTGGTCAAAACCCTGCATTGGGGGCGGACCATCGGCACCGGACATTTCAATCATATGGTGATGCCCGATCAGGTGAATGCCATGATCGGCGATATGTTGAGGCAACATTTCGATGGGCTTCCCGGGCTTCAGGATTCGTCTTTATCCTGAGACTGGGATTTATCCTGAGACTGGGATTTATCCTTAGACTGGGGGGCCATATGCACCACCCTTTGGGGAAAGGGAAATTCGATCCCCTCGCGATGAAACAAATCCCAGATATTAAGCATCACCTGGCTTGAAACATTCGCCACCCCCGCTTGCGGATCATTGATCCAGAACCGCAATTCCAGATCCACACTGCTATCGCCAAAACCCATCAGCCAGGCCACCGGACGCGGTTCGGGCAAAACCCGCTCCATGCCCAAAGCCGCGTCCTCCATCAGGCGCATGGCTTTGCGGATATCGCTATCATAGCTGACCCCCAAGGCGATCTTGCGCCGCACCCGGCTATCGGAAAAAGACCAGTTGATCACCGGCTGGGTGATCATATCCTCATTGGGAATGAGAAATTCCGTGCCATCGCGGGTGATGATCGAGGTATAGCGGGCGCTGAGATGATTGATCCAGCCATAGGTGCCCTGGGTTTCGATCACATCACCGGGCTTGATGGAGCGATCCATCAACAAGATCACACCGGATACGAAATTGGCCACCACCTTTTGCAGGCCAAAGCCAAGGCCCACACCCAAAGCCCCGGAAAAAACCGCCAAGGCCGTGAGATCGATGCCCGTTGCATTGAGGGCAATCAGAAGGGCAATGATCACAAGGGTGATGCGCGATAGTTTCTTGATCAGTTCGCGGGTCGATGCATTGATTTCATGAAGGCTGTCGAGACGTCCCTCCAGCAGGCGCGACAGAGCCAGAGCCAGCCAAATCAGCAGAACGAAGGCCAAAAAGCCCTTGATCACCGCGAGGACGGAAATCGATAAACTTCCCACGGAAAAGCGGACCGCATCCAGAACCCCGATCAGGGGATCGAGCAACCCGGCAATATCAAGGGCCGCCAAAGACCATGCAAAGAGCGCCACCAGCCGGGCGATGAGGGCCGAGCGGATGAAGGTGACGGCAAAGCGGATCACCAGCCATGCGGTGATAAGGCTGGACGCCCCGGCCACAAGCCCTGTGGGAAATCCGGTTTGGGTGAGGAGGATGCGCCCCAAAGCCAACAGCAGCAAGGCCAGCAAGGGAGGCATGAGAGGCCGGATCATCTGGCCAAGACGACGCACCACCGCCTGTTCAAAAGAAGCCCGTTCAAAACTTTGATGGATGATCCCCGCCAAAAGCCAGGCCAGCCCCAAGGAAAGCCCAAGGACCAGACCCTGAAGGCCACCCGCCAAAGAAAACACATCGCTGCCAAGCCACGCCCCGATGATTTCGGACAGGCGGTTTAAATGTTCAAGCAATGGGGCGGGGGCGTTCGATTCCATCGCCGCAGTATCGAAGCGAAAGATGTGAAAAACCAGCAAAATAATGGGCTCAACCGGTATCCCGGCGATCACGAAAAAATCCGCGCAACAGATCGCGCGCCTCTCGCTCGGCAAAACCGGAATAGATATCGGGCTTGTGATGGCAGCTTTGCTGGGAAAAAATCCGCCCGCCATGGCGCACGCCGCCGCTTTTTTGATCATCGGCGCCATAATAAAGCCGCCGGATACGGGCAAGGCTGATGGCCTGGGCACACATGGCGCAAGGCTCCAGCGTGACATAAAGATCGCAGCCGTTCAGCCGTTCAGAGCCGATCATCGCCGCCGCCGCCCGGATCACCAGCATTTCGGCATGGGCGGTGGGATCTTTGCGCGCCAAAACCTCATTCCCCGCTTGGGCGAGAAGATCGCCTGAGGGCGATAAGATCACCGCCCCCACCGGCACTTCGCCGCGGGCCGCAGCCTTGCGCGCTTCGTCTAAGGCCAGGGCCATCGGGCTTGGATCGTTTTTATGCATCAGATCAACATGCAAAGCCCACAGCCCGTGGTCAAGGCCAGAGAGCATGGCTCTAAAAGCACGGATAGATGATTGCCGTGGGCCCTGCACGGGCTTATGGTCTGCAATCGAAAAAACAGGACCGATATGAGCGCCCATTTGATATGACCAAAGACAACCCCACCCCCAAGGCCACGCAGGAACGAATCGCCAAGGCTTTGGCCCGCGCCGGTATTGGATCGCGCCGAGAGGTGGAGCGGATGATTGAAGCCGGGCGGGTGGCAATCAACGGCCAGATTTTGAAAAGCCCCGCCTGCGTGATCGAAACTCTGGATGGGATCGCAGTGGATGGCAAGCCGGTGATGCAGGCCGAAGCCACCAGGCTTTGGCGCTATCATAAGCCGCGCGGACTGGTCAGCACCCATCATGATCCCAATGGCAGGCCCACGGTTTTTGATCGCCTGCCCAGCCATTTGCCCCGGGTGATTTCGGTGGGGCGGCTTGATCTCAATTCCGAAGGGCTTTTGCTGCTGACCAATGATGGGGCGCTGGCCCGCTGGATGGAAATGCCCACAACCGGTTGGCTGCGGCGTTACAAGGTGCGGGTACATGGCGCCATCGATGAAAAAAAGCTGCAGGGCCTGGCCGAAGGGGTGGTGGTGGATGGCGTGGTTTATGAACCCATCGAGGCCCGGCTCGACAAGATATCGGGCAGCAATGCCTGGCTCAGCGTAGGATTACGGGAAGGCAAAAATCGCGAAGTCCGCCGGGTTCTGGCCTCGATCGGGCTTGAGGTCAATCGCCTGATCCGCACCGCTTATGGCCCCTTCACCCTTGGCAGCCTGCCGCGCGGGGCGGTGGTGGAAATCGCCACCAAAGCGCTTTACACCCATTGCGGCGGCATTCTGGGGCAAATGGCCGATCAATCCATTGCCGGGCAGAATCGCAAAATCCCCAATCCCAAAAAATGGGCCAAGGCCAAACCGAAAGCAAAGCTGAGGTCGCGGCGATCCACCCCCCGCGATCCCATGGCATCCGCTGAATCCGCTACCAAAGTGAATGACAAAGCCAAAGGTGCGGCGAAACCCATGCGGGGCAACAGGCCGAAAGATGGGCGCGACTGATGCGGATCATCGCCGGGCGCTTTCGCGGTCAATCCCTCAACAGCCCCAAAGACGACAGCATCCGCCCCACCAGTGATCGGATGCGCGAAAGCCTGTTCAATATTCTCTCCCACCGCCTGCGCCATCAGGCTATCGGGGACAATGACCCGGATGGCCCCTTTGCCGGGCTGCATATGCTGGATCTTTTCGCGGGAACCGGGGCATTCGGGCTGGAAGCCCTGTCTCGCGGGGCGGCGCATGTGACCTTTGTTGAAAACGCGCCCCAAAGCCTTGCTCTGCTCAAAAGCAATCTGGCCAAACTGAAGGCCACCGCCCATGCCAATCTGCTGGCCGTGGATGCCACCCGCCTGCCCAAGGCGCAGCGCCCCGCCGATGTGATCTTTCTCGATCCGCCCTATCACGAGAATCTGGCCATCCCGGCCTTGCAATCCTTGCAAAAGGGGGGCTGGATCAAGCCTTCGGGCCTGATCATCGTGGAAAGCGACAGCAAAAGCATCCTGCCGCCGGTGGCCGGGCTGGTTATGGACGACAGCCGCGCCATTGGCAAAAGCAGGCTGTGGTTTTTCCGCACTGAAAGCCCCTCATCCTAGCGCCGACCGAAAAGCCGTTCGATATCCTTGAGCTTTAATTCCACATAAGTGGGGCGGCCATGATTGCACTGGCCGGAATGGGGGGTTGCCTCCATATCCCGCAAAAGCCTGTTCATTTCATCCAATGTCAGCCGACGCCCGGCGCGCACGCTGCCATGGCAGGCCATGGTCGCGCAGATATCGAGCAGCCGCTCTTTCAGGCTCAGCCCCTGATCCAGTTCCGCCAGATCATCGGCCAGATCCCGCACCAGCCGATCCGTTGCCACCTTGCCCAGCATCGCTGGCACTTCGCGGACCACCATCGCACCCTCGCCAAAGGGTTCCAGAACCAGCCCCAATTCGGCAAATTCATCGATTCGCGCGGTCAATCGCTCGCAAGCCGTGGACTCCAGTTCCACCACATCGGGCAAAAGCAGCATCTGGCGGGGGACGGATGCGGTGGCCAGCGCTGTTTTCATGCGTTCATAAACCAGCCGTTCATGGGCGGCATGCTGATCAACGATGATGATGCCATCGGCATTTTGCGCCACGATATAGGTTTCATGCAATTGCCCGCGCGCTGCGCCCAAGGGATAGTGGTCTTCGGATGCCCCAGAGGCCCCGGCGAGAGCGGCTCCATCCTCGCGAGCCATTTCATGGCGGGCCGAGGGGGCAAAGGAAAAGCCGGAGCCATCCGGGGTGGGTGCGGGCGAAACAGCCGGGGGAGACGATCCTTGGGGTGGGGATTGCCAATGCAGCATAGGGTCATGAAACCCGGCACCTGCCGGGCGCGCGGGATAGGCCGCACCCCCGCGATAAGGGATGGACCCGCCGGGGCGCACCGCCCCCAAGGCGGCATGGCTGATCGAACTGGATGCCCGATGCCCGGCATCCCCCAAGGCGTGGCGCAGGCCCGAGACGATCAACCCCCGCACCAGCGCCTGATCGCGAAAGCGCACCTCAGCCTTTGCCGGATGCACATTCACATCCACAAAGCGGGGATCAAGATCGACAAACAGGGCCAAAACAGGATGGCGATCCCGGGCGAGAAAATCGGCATAGGCCCCGCGCACGGCCCCCACCAGAAGGCGATCCTTGACCGGGCGGCCATTGACAAACAGATATTGCTGCTGGGCATTGCCCCTTGAATAGGTGGGAAGCCCCGCAAGCCCATAAAGGCGAATGCCTTCGCGCTCGGCATCCACAGCCATCGCATTGTCGCTGAAGACCCGGCCCAGAATATCGGCCAGACGATTTTTAAGGACTGCCGAAGGTTCGGCCATCGACCGTTCCACCTTGAACAGGTTGCGATCCCCATCCGAAAGGCTGAAGGCCACCTGCGGCGAGGCCATGGCCAAACGCTTCACCACATCAAGGCAATTGGCGGTTTCGGTGCGGTCGGTTTTTAAAAATTTGAGGCGCGCCGGGGTGGCATAAAAAAGATCGCGCACCTCGATCCGGGTACCTTCGGCCTGAGCGGCGGGCAACAGATCGCCGATGCGCCCGGCATCCACGTCCAAGGCCCAAGCGTCTTTTTCACCTTGTGCCTTACTGCGCAAACCAAGCCGACTGACCGAGCCAATGGAAGGCAGCGCCTCGCCCCGAAAGCCCAAAGTGGCAATGGCGGCCAGATCATCGGTTGTTCGCAATTTTGACGTGGCATGACGCTCGATAGCGGTCAGAAGCTCATCGCCGGTCATCCCGCAGCCATCGTCGCTGACCGAAATCAGCCGCCGACCGCCCTCGCGCAACGTGATTTCGATATGCTGCGCCCCGGCATCGATGGCATTTTCCACCAGTTCCTTGACCGCGCTGGCCGGTCGCTCGATCACCTCGCCTGCGGCAATCTGATTGACCGTGCGTTCATCCAGACGATGGATTTTGCCTGTTGGGGGATTATCCATGTTCATCTTGCATCAGGGCCAAGTCCGGCAGGGAAGCGCGCCGGGCTCAGCGCCGCCTTCACGCTGGTTACCAGCAGCGGATTTCAGCGACGCCGGATTTTCAGCGGCGCTTAGGCTTGATCCGCTCGATGGTGGCGCCATCACTTTCCAATCGGCGCGGTTCCATGCTCAGCAATTCAGAGAGCATCGGCCCCTTATCCACCGTTTCGGTATCGCCCCCCACTTGCGACCGCACATCCGGGCTGGTGGCTTCAAAATTCTCTAGAAAGGCAATCTCGCCATCCGATGGCGCCGGGGGCACCGATGTATGGCCGGGGAACAGGGCATCGATGACCTGCGCCGTGGGCTGAATATTCTGGGGCACCGGCACACCGGGGCGCGGCGGACGCAATTGGAAATCGGGCGGCACCACAAGGGGGCGTTTATCCACCACCACAAATTCATCGGGGGGATTTTTGCCCGAGCCCACAAGCTCGCCAACCCAGACACAGCCCGAAAGGGCCAGCATCACGGACCCCGAAACCAAAAGCCGCATCAAAACGCGCAAACCGGATGAGAAGGTCAAAGATTTTCCTCGTTCATCATATGAGATCAAAGAAACGTTGTCTCTGTTTTTAGGGACTTTCCGCGCAAACAACAAGGCGCATCAAAAAATCATTCAGGGATTTTTATCATGCGGGTGCACAAAACTATCCAAAAGCAGCAAAACAACGCCGACAGAAATCGCCGCATCCGCCACATTGAAAATATAAAAAGACCAGCCAGCGCTATGGACATGGACGAAATCGGCCACCGCGCCATAAACCACGCGATCCCAGATATTGCCAACCGCCCCCCCCAGAATAAGGCCCAGGGCCATAGCCGGGAGCCGCAGGCGGGTGCGTTGCAGCCACACCGCCAAAAGCAGTGATATCAGCCCGGTGACAAGGATCAGAGCCAGCCGCCCGCCATCACTGCCCTGTTGTAAAAGACCAAGGCTGATCCCTTCATTCCACACAAAAGTCAGGCTTAAAAAGGGCAACAGGGGCAGGCTATCCCCGGGCTGCATCGCCAGATCACGCAAAATCCACAGCTTGCTCAGCCGATCGAGCACCAAAACCAAAAGCGCCACCGACCAGCCGATGCGGCGGGCGGCGCGCTGGGCGCGTAAGGAGGATGCAAAAAGCGGTTTCACCCCTGATCCCGACCCGGCCCATTTTGGCCGGATAATGATCCCTCATCCATTGAGGTGACGGCCTTTGCACAGCGTGTGCACAGATCGGGTGCGCCCGATTGGCTGCCCACCTCTTTGCTCACCACCCAGCAGCGCTGGCATTTTTCACCCGATGCCATGGCCATCTCTACGCTGACCCCGGCCACATCATCGAGGCGAAAGGCATCCGCCGGACCTTCACCCGCGATGATCTCAACCGATGAGGTGATGCAGATCTCGGCCAGATCCACATCCTGCAAAGCCTGATAGAGCGTTTCATCCGCCACATGAAGGATAGGGGCCGCTTGCAATGATGACCCGATCTGTTTTTCGCGCCGGGCCACTTCCAGCGCCCCCGTCAGCACCCGGCGCACGGCCCGCACAGCAGACCATTGTTCGGCCAAAGCATCATTGCGCCAATGCGCAGGGGTTTCGGGGAATTGCTGGCGATGCACGCTCATTGCTTCTGCCCCAAAGCGGGCCTGCCACACTTCTTCGGCGGTAAAAACAAGGATCGGGGCGAACCAGCTTGTCAGCCGGTAAAACAAAAGATCAAGCATGGTGCGCGCCGCCCGCCTGCGGATGCTGTCTTTCTGATCGCAATAAAGAACATCCTTGCGAACATCGAAATAAAAGGCCGAAAGATCGAGGATGCAAAATTGATACAAGGCCTGAAAACAGGGATTGAAATCAAAATCATTGATCTTTTCCCGCACCAGCCGATCAAGGGCTTCGGTACGATGCAAAACCCAGCGTTCCAAAGGCGGCATCTGATCATAAGGCAGGCGTTCGGCTTCTTCAAATCCTGCCAGATTGCCCAATAAATAGCGCAGGGTATTCCTGATCTTGCGATAGGCATCCACCTGACCCTTGATGATTTCCTTGCCGATCCGCACATCATCGAAATAATCGGTGGACATCACCCACAAGCGCAGAATATCGGCCCCATATTCATTGACGATATCCTGCGGCGACAGGCCGGTGCCCGCCGATTTCGACATTTTCCGCCCATCGGCATCAAGGGTAAAGCCATGGGTGAGCACCGCTTCATAAGGGGGCCGCCCGCGCGTGCCGCATGATTCCATCAGGCTTGATTGAAACCAGCCGCGATGCTGATCTGACCCTTCCAGATAAAGGGAGGCAGGCCAATCCAGATCATCACGGGATTCCAAAACAAAGGCATGGGTGCAGCCCGAATCAAACCAGACATCGAGAATGTCGGTCACCGCGTCCCAATCATCGGGCTGATGATCCGGCCCCAAAAAGCGCTTGGGGTCACCCGCAAACCAGGCATCCGCGCCCTCGGCCCGAACCGCCGCCACGATCTGTTCATTCACTCGGGCGTCTTGCAGGATTTCACCGCTTTCCGGCTTTACAAACACGGTGATCGGCACGCCCCAGGCGCGCTGACGGCTGATGACCCAATCCGGGCGATCCGCCACCATGCCGCGAATACGGTTTTTCCCCCGCGCCGGAATCCAGCGGACATCCTCAATCCCCGCCAGCGCTTTTTCGCGCAGGCCGTTTTTTTCCATCGAAATGAACCATTGCGGCGTATTGCGGAAAATCAGCGGGGCCTTGGACCGCCAGCTATGGGGATAGCTGTGGATGAAATTTGAACTGGCCAGCAGGCAGCCCACATCGGTGAGCAGAGCACAAATTTTATCGCCCACCTTATAAACATGATCCCCCGCCACCAGCGGCATGTGATCATAATAGCGGCCATCATCGGCCACCGTCATCGGGGTTTCAAGGCCATGGCGCTGACCGATGATGAAATCATCCTCGCCATGGCTGGGGGCGGTATGCACAAAGCCGGTGCCGGCCTCCACCGTGACATGCTCCCCCGGCAAAAGCGGCACATCGAAATCATAACCCTGCCCGCGCCATGGATGGGCGCACAGGGTTCCGGCCAGATCGGCCCCCGTCATCCGGCCCAGACACTGATGGCCGGTGATTTTGGCACGATCCAGAACAGCCGGCAGCAAAGCTTCGGCCACCACAAAGCGCGCCCCACGCGCCAGCAATGCCCCCTTGCTTAAGCTTTCGACCTCAACCAGCACATAATCGATTTCGGGTCCGAAACAGATGGCGCGATTGGCCGGAATGGTCCAAGGCGTTGTGGTCCAGATGATGATGGAGGCATCTTTCAGCAAAGGTTGATCGCTAAAGATCACCGGGAAGGCCACATCGATCTGGGTCGAGCTATGATCGTGATATTCCACTTCCGCTTCAGCCAAAGCGGTTTTTTCCACCGGCGACCACATCACCGGTTTTGATCCTCGGTAAAGCGCCCCAGACGTGGCGAATTTCAAAAGCTCCTCAACGATTTTCGCCTCGGACTCATAGGCCATGGTGGTATAGGGATGATCCCAATCCCCCAAAATCCCCAAGCGCTTGAACTGTTCCCTCTGGCGATCAATCCAATCGGCGGCAAAGGCCCGGCATTCCTTGCGAAATTCGATGGGCTCCACCTCATCCTTATTGCGGCCCTTTTTGCGATAGGCTTCCTCGATCTTCCATTCGATGGGCAGGCCATGGCAATCCCAGCCGGGCACATAAGGCGCATCATGGCCGGTCATCTGTTGCGAACGGATGATCACATCTTTCAGGATTTTATTCATCGCATGGCCGATATGGATATCCCCATTGGCATAGGGCGGGCCATCATGAAGAATGAACCGAGGACGCCCCCGGCCATCGGTGCGCAAATTTTGATAAAGGGATTGCTGCTCCCATTGGGCGAGCCATTGCGGCTCTTTCTGGGGCAATCCGGCGCGCATGGGCAGATCGGTTTCCGGCAGAAAAACAGTGGCGCGATAATCGGCTTTGGCGGCTTCATCACCAGACATATTCAATTCTCACTCAAATCAGGCAAAAGATCACGCAGAATACAGACGCCCCGGCCCCCTGATCGAGAGCCGGGCCGGTAATTCGCGCGCTTTTTCCAAGCCCGAAAGCCATGCCGCAGATCGGTTTCATTCTCATGGCCTGCCTTTTATCAATGCTGCATGAAACGGGCAAGCCTGCTGATCACAACCCCAGAACACGACCCCAGAGCACGACCCATGAATAAGCCCCCTGCCGCGCCTTTCAGCGCAAGCGGGCCAAGAGGGTGGGGTGCTGCGCCAGATAGCTTTCAAGGCGGGGGGGAAGATGATGGCGGCGATCATGGGCCGGATCGGCCAGAATCAGCCGCGCCCGATCACAATCAATTGCAATCTGCGCCTTCAAGGCATCGAGGCCTGAAAATTTCTGCTCAGGCCGGATGAAATCGACCATATCCACCCGCAGGTCGCATCCATATAGATCGCCCTCGAAATCAAACAGATACACTTCCAGCGTCACATCTGTTCTGGCAAAGGTCGGCCGTCGGCCCAGATTGGCGACACCCTCATGAACCTGACCCGTTTTTGCGATCTCGACCCGCACGGCATAAACCCCGAATGCCGGTTCCATAATATCCTTGAGCCTGAGATTAGCGGTAGGAAAGCCGATGGTGCGCCCCCGCCTGTCACCTTCCTCCACCGTCCCCGATATCGACCACCAATGGCCCAACATCCGGGCTGCCAGCCGGGGATTGCCGGCCTTCAGGGTTTCCCGCACCAGACTGGAGGAATAAACCACTCCGCCTTCAGGAGACTTGCCCCCCGCATCATCAAGAGGTGGAAAGCGCACCGGCTCCACCACGCTCAGGCCAAAGCCTTCCATCTGGCCCATATAAGCGAGCAGATCGGTGCCGCCCGCCCGCTTTGCCCCAAAACGATAATCATAGCCCGCCACCAGATGCACCACCCCCAGTTGCGCACATAAAATTGTTTCCACAAATTCCTGGGGCAAAAGGCGCGATAAGGCCTGATCAAACGGCAGGCTGACCAAAAGATCCACACCAAATTGTTTTAAAAGCCACGCGCGATCATGATGGGGCGTGAGCCTGAAGGGGGGATCTTGGGGGCGGAAATAACTGCGCGGATGCGGTTCGGTGGTGATCACCGTCAAGGGCACATTCATAGCCCGCGCCAAGCGGCCCGCCTCACCCACAACGACCTGATGGCCGCAATGAAATCCATCGAAATTGCCTAATGCTGCCACTGATCCGCGCAAATCTTCGGGAAGTGAGCCAGGCTGGCTTATGAGGTCCACGGGGTATCTGGCTCCTTGATCTTTGCTATAAAAAGATGACCATAAGCTGAGGATCGGATCGTGATCCCATGATCGGGTCTTTATATAAAGGCCGTGCACTATAAGCACTGGGCCAAAAAACGCACAAGGCTATCGGCCCGGCACGCCTTTCAAAAAAGCCGATAGCAGAGATAGATATTGTTTGATAGCAATTAACCAGTTTTTTAGATGACCGGTATTACTCTGATGACCTCTTAGCCGGCGGGGGCACTTTCTCGTCTCAATTCAGTATCAATTTCAAGGGTTTGAACAGTTATGGCCGTAGATAAGGCGATGCCCATCCTTATCGTCGATGATTATAAGACGATGCTTCGAATCGTGCGTAACCTGCTCAAGCAGCTCGGCTTTGATAATGTGGATGAAGCCACTGATGGATCACAGGCACTGGAAAAACTTCGCACCAAGAATTATGGCCTGGTCATTTCCGATTGGAATATGGAACCAATGACCGGCTATGAGCTTTTGAAAGAAGTGCGTGCCGATGGCCAGCTCAAAGGCTTGCCCTTCATCATGGTGACTGCGGAATCAAAAACCGATAATGTGATCGCTGCTAAAAAAGCGGGCGTGAACAATTATATCGTCAAGCCCTTCAACGCTGCGACGCTCAAGCAAAAGCTCTCGGCTGTGCTTGGAGATTTCTGATGGGTGCCGAAGAACTCCCGGAAAAGATCGAGGCTCTGGTCGATCATCTTCGGGGGAAACGGGATGAAACATTCTCGCTTGCCGATGTTGCTTCGGTCACCGAAGTGCTGATCGGCACTATGCGCACCTATTTCCGATCGATCGATACCAATATCTATCGGGAATGTCGCACCTTGAGCGATTATATCGGCAATGCCCGGAAGGAAATTGCCGCGCTTCAGCCCAAGGATCTGGAAACCGACCGGATCCCCCGCGCCGGGATGGAGCTGGATGCCATCGTTCAGCAAACCGAAGAAGCCACCAACACCATCATGTCATCGGCCGAAGCGATCATGGGGGCCGATCCCAGTGATGTGGAAGGATTTCAGGAAACGGTGCAGGAGAATATCATGCAGATATTCGAAGCCTGCTCTTTTCAGGATATTACCGGCCAACGCATTTCCAAGGTTGTGCAAACCCTGACCTATGTGGAAACACGCATCCATGAATTGCGCAATCTGCTGGGCATCACCGATGATGATGTCTCGCAAGCTGCGGAAGATGGTTATCCTGAAGGCGATGATCGCAGCCTTTTGCGCGGCCCGGCTTTGGCGGGTGAAGGCATCGATCAGGATGCTGTGGATGCCTTGATGGGATCGGCCAAGCCTGCCCCGGCGAAGCCTGCTGTGGTTGCGCCGCCTCCTGCGCCCCCGGCGCCCCAGGCAACAGAGGCACCAGAGGCAAAGGCCGCGCCAAAACCGCAAAGCCCAAAGCCCAAAGCCGAAGCAGCAAAACCAGCGGCTAAAGCGCCACCCAAGCCAGCGGCCAAAGCAGCAGAAAAACCTGCCGAAAAAGCCCCCCCAAAAGCCCCTGAGAAAGCAGCTGAAACATCAGGCGCAAGTGCACCGGTTTCCAGCAGTCAGGACGAAATCGACGCCCTGTTCAATTAGGGGACAAGACCTCTAAACCGCGCCTTTGGCGTTTCAGCCCTGATCCTGCCAGGCCAGGCTGTGCATCCGGTAATCCGGTGCGGCCCGATGCTGCCCGATCAGATGATCCAGGCCATGAGCCCGCAGATCATCATGATGAATACCGGATTCGATCAGAATGGCCTTGATCGATTGCCCCAAAGCGCCGGTAATATCGGTGGCCAATCCATCGCCAATGATCAATTGCTGATCCGGCGTCACTGATTGTCCGGCTTTTGCGCTGAAAATTTTATGGCAGGCCTCATAAGGCGGCGGCGCAGGCTTGCCCAGCCACCGCACCGCCCCGCCCATATCTTCATAAACATCTGCCACGGCCCCGGCACAGATGAATATTTTGCCGCCATCCCGCACCACGCGATCGGGATTAGCGCAGAGCATGGGCACGCCTTTGCGGGCGGCAGGGGCAATCAGGGCCGCATGGGCATCAAGATCAGGCCCGAAAAGCCCGGTCGCCACCAGCACATCGGCATCATCGCTATCGGCCCCTTCGACAAGGTCAAGGCCCGCCAGCGTGTCGCGATCCTCATCAGGGCCGATATGGAAAAAACGCTGCCCGGTGAAATGCGCCTGCAGATGATGGCGGGTCAATTCCCCTGACGTGATAAGGCCATCATAAGCTGTTTGATCGATGCCAAAAGCCGATAATTGCGCCGCCACCCTTTGCGCCGGTCGGGGGGAATTGGTCACAAGAACGACCATCGCCCCCGCCGCCCGCGCCCGGCACAAAGCATCAACCGCAAGAGGAAAAGCCACCTCGCCATCATGCAAAACACCCCAGATATCGCAGATGATATAAGGATGATCCGCGACCAAAGCAGACAAGCCGGGCAAGACCGGAACAGACATAGGCTTATTCATCCTCGGTGCCGGCATCTTCGCGATTGAGGCGCGGCTTGCCAAAGACATAGCCTTGAGCAAAGGAAACGTCCAGATCGAGCAATTCAGGCACCTGATTTTCATCTTCCACCCGGGCGGCAATCAGGTCGATGCCCTGTTTTTTCAGACTGCGACGAATATCTGCGGGATGGATATCGATCTTATCGCCCAAAAGCAGATCGGCATCGATCTTGACGAAGCGGATATTCCAGCTTTTCAGCTCTGATGGATCAAGACGCACCGAGGTGACATGATCCATGCAAAAAGCATAGCCGCGATCCCCCAAAGCGATCAGCCGATTGCGGGTTTTGCGATCCAAAGCCTGCAGATCCGCCTGTGGAAATTCGAACACCAGCCGCTCGGCCAATTCGGTATTCGACGCCATATAATCGATGAACTGGGGAAAAAAATCTTCATCCAGAACCGATGCTGACGAGATATTGCAAAAGAATTTCACATTCGGGCGCCGTGGCCCCAATTTGCGCACAAGCTGAATACAGCGAAACAGCAACAGATTATCCAGCGTGCCGATCAGACCCGAGCTTTCCGCCACCGGCAGATATTGCTGGGGATAGATCACCTCGTCATGCTCGCCCCGCACCCTTGAAAAACATTCATAATATTGCGGACGACGCGATGGCAGGGCAACGGTTGGCTGCAGATAGAGATCCACCCGATTTTCCGACAAGGCCCCTTGCACCACGGTCAGGATATCCGCCTCGATTTCCGGGGGAAGGGTATCGCGCGCGGCTTTTGTCACCGCAGCGCCCTTCAAAACCGCATCGATATTGATGTCGCCTTTGCGCAATCCCACCCCGCTCCGGCCGATAATCTGACCCAGAAGGGTTTGCAAAACCCGCATTTCGCGGATCATATCGCCTGATTTTTCATCATCCTGATCGCTGTTCCTGTCCACCGATGTGACCCGCAGGGCCAAACGATCCGATTCCCGCGCCAAACGATCTATGGATCGTTCAAGGCCGGCAAGGCGCTTATCCACATGGCGGCGATTGAGCAGCATCAGCAAAACCACGAAGGCGGCCAGCAGAGAAAAAGCGACCAATGCCACCAAAGACTGGGGCCAGGCGGCATAGGATGGCACGATCAGCGTGGCCGCAATGGCCGTGGCCAGCAAAGAGAAAAAAACCAGAAAGGAAAGAAAAATTGTCATGCTGTCTCTGCGCCCCTCAGACATTTCGATGAAACCTAGCGCAGGGATGGGTCGCTGAAAAGAGCGGCTTTAGGGTCAGGACCCATTAACCGCCAAGGCAATCAGCAGAAAAGCACAATTCGCATGAAAATCGGCCCGCCCTGGGGCGTGTCAGTGCAGCATTTTCAGCTTGATCACCGATCCGCATCACCCCGCCATTGCGCAGAGCCAGGCTTTGCGCCAAAGGCAGGCCAGCCACCGTGCGCGCCACCGGATTGGCATAAACATCCTCGTCTTCCGCCGTTTTGGCGATAGCGGCATCAACCTGCTTCAGGCTGATCGCCGGACCATCATCATAAAAACCAAAGACCAACTGGCCGTGGCTATCCAAATGCGCCGATATGCTAATGGTGCCATGGCGCGGGGCCGATAAAAGCACATGCTCGAAGATGGCGGCGATCATCTGATCGCAATCCCCCTGATCTGCCAGCAAAGCGGGCAAGGCCGCTTCGATATTGAGATCAAGGCGCAAATCGGCACGGATCAGGCGGGATTCATAAATCATGGCTTTTTCGGAAATGAGCTGAGCCGGGCTGATCTGGCTGATAGAGCGCCGGACCACCGGGGCCCCCTCCTCGGCTGCCGCCAAAAGATCCTCGATCCGCGCCAAAAGCTCACGCCCGGCGTTCATGATATGATCGGTATAGGTCTGGATCATCTGGATCTGCCGCCCCCCAGCCCCCTTCTCTTCATCCTTATGTGGCGGATCACAAGCGGTCCCGCCATTGCACGATAGCGCCATCACCTCGGCAAAGCCCAATATCCCGTTCAAGGGCGTGCGCAGATCATGGCTGATGCGGGCCAGCATCCTTTGCCGCGCCTGCAGGGCCATATCCCGATCCTGCTGGGCTTTCAACAAGGCCTGATCCACCTGCTGATCATCACGCCGGATGATCGCCACCAGCCTCGGACCGGCAGATCCAACTGTCCCCGTCGATATGGGGCGACAGGTGATGGAGCATGAAAAGCGTGTGCCATCGGCATGGCGTAAATAGCCCGAGATACACAGCTCAGACTGTCGGATCAGGGTTTTTTTCAAACGCTCGATTTCCGAACACATGGTTTGATCATCAATCAGCGAAACAAAATCTTGCCCGGCCAGATCGGTTTTTGGGCAGCCCAGCCAATCACAAATCGCGCGATTGGCATCGGAAATCCTGACCCGATGCTGGGCCAGATCAATATCCAGAAGCAAAAGCCCGGCTTCAGTTTCTTCAAATACCGTATCGAATAAACCGGAGGGACCGGGCTTGCGCACCAAAGAAGGAAGGGTCAAGGGTTGGAACGGCTTGCTCCGTTCGCTCAATGCACCGTCCATCTGCATCTCCGATCATTCATAAATCACTAGAACAAAACCCATCAACACACTGTATTTATGTGTCTTATCCCGATATGAATGAATCATGGCCCATTGAATCCCTAGGATCAAGATAATAGTTAATAATTTATTAAGTGTCGCTTTCAGAGCGATCAGGCCTTAAGGTTGAACAGGACTCTGTCTGCACAGAAAGGGATGATCATGCGCAAGATTTTGTTGGCGATTGTTGTCTTGTTGCTGCTGGTGATCGGCGGTGGGGCCTTTTGGCTTTACACCGAAGGTGAAGAGGCAATACGCGCCGGGCTGGAACGCCATACACCCCCCATTTTGGGTGCGCCGGTTTCCCTTGCGGCTGTTTCCTTTTCACCCTTCAGCGGCGCCGCGGGGATTAAGGGATTTCGCATCGGCAATCCCGATGGCTATTCCGATGCCGATGCGCTTCAGTTGGATAGCCTGTCGATCAGGCTCGAACCGCGTTCCGTGCTAACCGATCTGATTAAAATCAATGACATCACCATCGATGCCCCAAAAATTCATATCGAACCGGGCCCGGGTACGACCAATCTGCAAACCATCCAGAAAAATATCGAATCCTTCATCGCCCAGCAGCCGGCAGAGGAAGAAGCCGCAACCGCCAATATCTTTATCGATCATTTCCGTCTGAATGACGCCGTCATTTCGATCGGAGGCGGTTCCATCGGCTTTTCCGATCAAACCCTTACACTCGCCGATATTCATCTCGAGGATATTGGCGGTGCGAATGGCATGGCCCCCGCCGATGCCGCTCAACTGATCTTAAAAGCGGTGATGCCGCAGATACAGGCGGCTTTGGCCAGCGATCTGGGCAGGCAATTGCTGGGCGATGCACGCGCCAAGCTTGATAATCTTGAAGGCAAGGCCCGGCAGGAACTTAATCAGGAACTGGAAAAAGCCAAAAGCAAGCTCGGCGATAGCCTGAAGGAACAAACAGACAAGCTGCCCGAAGGCACAACAGATAAGATCGAGGAGAGCGTCAAATCCGGCCTGAAGGACTCCGGGCTCGGCGGGCTTTTGAAAAAGAAAAAGCCTGAGGAACCCGCCGATCCGCCCGCCGGTGGATAAGAGGACGGCAAATAAATCTGGCCACTCCCATTGCCGGGGGGCTGTCATCCATGTCGGCCCATGCTAGCCTTTGGCTTGATATCAACAGGGCAAACGCCTTTTTCACAGGAACTGATCTATGAGCCTCACCGAACTGACCGAAACTGTGCGCGGCAAAGTCGCCAATTCCAGCATTTCCAGCATCATCAAATTCGATCTGGGGGAAACCGGCGTGATTCGCATTGATGGCAGCCAAAAGCCCCCCGCCGTGGATAATGAAGATGGCGATGCCGATTGCACGATCAAAGTCAGTCTCGATGATTTTCGCGATATCATGGATGGCAGCCAGAATGCCCAGATGGCCTTTATGATGGGCAAGCTGAAGGTGGAAGGCGATATGGGCGCAGCCATGCAGCTTGCTGGCGCTCTTTGAGCTATCATCGGCTCGCCCGCAAAGCCTGATCATGGAATCGGTGCCTAACTATTCGGGCCGATCACCTCGAATTTACCGACCAATCGGGATATGGCCCAGCAACAAGGGACCGCACAAAGATGGATTTGTCATTCACCGCCGAAGACAGCGCGTTCCGGGATGAGGTCAGGCAGTTTCTGGCAACATCCATTCCCGATAGCCTGCGCGACAAGCTGGATCAGGGTGCCCCGCTTTTGAAAAGCGATTATGTGGGCTGGCAAAAAATTCTTTATGATAAAGGCTGGATCGCCCCCGGCTGGCCAAAAGAGGCCGGGGGCTGCGGCTGGAATGCCACGCAGCAATATATCTTCAATCTGGAATTGGGTCTTTCGGGGGCCCCGCGGCCCATTCCTTTTGGCCTCAATATGGTGGGCCCAGTGATCTATAGCTTTGGCAATGAAGCACAAAAAGCACAGCATCTGCCGGGCATCCTGAAAAGCGATGTGTGGTGGGCGCAGGGCTATTCCGAGCCAGGGGCGGGGTCTGATCTTGCATCCCTGCGGATGGCGGCGGTGCGTGATGGTGATCACTATATCCTGAATGGCACCAAGCTTTGGACGACCATGGCCCATTGGGCGGATTGGATCTTTTGCCTTGTTCGCACATCAAATGAGGCAAAGCCCCAGGATGGCATCAGTTTTTTATTGGTGGATATCACCACTCCGGGCATTTCCATCGATCCGGTGATCACCATCGATGGGGAGCATCATGTCAATCAGGTGACCTTTGAAGATGTGCGGGTGCCGGTGGAAAACCGGATCGGCAAAGAAGGGGCGGGCTGGACCTGCGCCAAATTTCTGCTGGCCAATGAGCGTCAGGCCATCACCGATCTGGGGGCGAAAAAGCGCATGTTGCAGCGTTTGCGCGCTCTCGCTACTGAGATCAATGCAAATGGCAAGCCTCTATTACAAGATCCCGATTTTTCCAGAAAACTGACTGATCTCGATATTCAGGTCAGCGGCCTTGAATATACCGAGCTGCGTTTTCTCGATGCCCAATTACGCGGCGAAGAACGCGGTTTTGAGCCTTCGATCCTGAAAGTGCGTGGCACCGAATTACAGCAGGCCCTGTCCGAACTTTATGTCGAGGCTTTGGGCTATTTTGCCTTGCCCTACCCCACAAACCGTGGTGACCATGGCAGCAATATGCCCGAAAGCGGGCCACAAGGTGCGGCCAACGGCGTTGCGCATTTTCTTTATTCGCGTGCCGCAACGATTTATGGTGGCACCAATGAAATTCAAAAAAATATCATGGCCAAGCTGTTGCTCCGCGCCTGAAAGGCTGTCTTATGTCGATCATTGATGCCATTCGCTATACGGCCATTGCCTTGTCGATTTTGATCGTGATCGTGGGGCTTGGGCTTTTATTCATGACCCCGGCCCAACTTGAAAGCATCTTTGGGACCAAACCCCTGCCTGAGATTGATTTTGCTACCCTAAAGCGCCCTGATAGCCCTAATACCTATCTGCTCTGCCCTCTAAACACCTGCCTTCAATCCACCCCCGATCAAATAGCCCCGGTTTTTGAAGCCAACCCCGAACAATTGCGGGATCGCATTTTGGAATTTGTGGATAAATCCCCGAATATCCAAACCCGAACGATGGACCCGGCCAATGCGCAATATGATTTCATAGAACGCACCCCGGTGATGCGCTTCCCCGATATCATCACGGTCCGCATCTATCCTGCAGGGGATGGCGGATCAACACTGGCCATCTATAGCCGATCCGTTTATGGTCATTCCGATCTTGGTGCCAATCGCAAACGTGTGGAACGCTGGCTTGCGGTGATCTCTCCAGCTTCATAAATCTGCATTTGACACCAGATTTTACATGAATTGTCAGTTTGACCATTCATTAAGCTCTGTCCTCGACACTCATGAACCATAGGTGTCTCATTGGGTGTCGTTACAGGAGCAGGTGTCATGAAGTTGAGCAGATCCATTATCCTTCTGATCGCAGCTTTGGGAAGCCTGTTTTGGGCTGAAAAAGCCTTTGCGCAATGCCTGTCTGCCGATGATCGCGTGGCGCATCAGGTGCGGATTTTGCAAACCCAGATGATGGTGGGCGCTTTGCAATGCCGGGGGCGTAAGGATCTGGGGCAGCGGCAGCTTTATAATCAGTTCGTGGAAAGCCACCAAAGCGCCCTCGCCGAACATGGAGCCGCGCTTATTTCCTATTTCAAGCGGGAATATGGCACGGCCCACAAAACTCATCTGGATAAACACATCACCAGATTGGCCAATCAGATTTCAGCCGCCGTTCGCACCCAGCCTGATTTTTGCCAGCGCATTGCAGCCCTTGGCAAAATCGTTCGGGATGGATCACAAGATCTGGAACAAATTGTCGATCTGCCGATCACATTGCCTCTATCGGCCAATCCCCGGGTCTGCATGGCGGGAAACAACGCTCCCGCCAGCATCCTCTCTTCCAATGGTCCAGCATCCGATAATATGGCGTCCAATGATCGGGCAAGCACGCCGAATAAAATCGATAGCGCCCAATAAAGCCTCCGGAATAAGGCTTCAGGCCTTGCTTTAAAAGAGCGCTGCCCGCTTATTCGCCGGGCTGGGGATATAAAATCTCCACACGGCGGTTTTGCGGTTCGCGCACCCCGTCATTGGTGGGCACCAGCGGGTCAAGCTCGCCTTTGGCAAGCGTGGTCATCACCCCGTCCGGCACCCCGATGCGGGCCAAAGCCTCTTTCACCTGATCCGCGCGCCTTTGCGATAATCCTTCATTATAGGTTTGCGGCCCAGCCTTATCCGCATGGCCCACAAGCTCAACCCGGGCAATGCCATATTTGGCAAAGGCATCGGCCGCATCCTGCAATATCTGCTGGGCATCCGCTGTTATCTTTGTGCTGTCAAAATCGAAAAACACGATGAAGGGGCCGATTTCGGGGGCCAGAACATCCACCACCACCGTAGCCGTTGCCACATCGCCCGCATCGTCTTGAATGCTGTAGGTAAAGCGATCCTGACCAACAAAGCGGGGGTCAGCCTGATAGCGCAAACGACCCGCCTCGCCGCGTGTAATGGTGCCATGCCCGGCTTCACCAATGGTGGCAATGCCGGTGATCGAGCCATCAGCATCACGATCATTGCCCAACACATTAATCTCAACACCTTCTCCCGCCATCACCCGGGCGCGATCATCATTGGCCTGCGGTGGTTGATTAACTGCTACAGGAGCCGGTGCAGGAGCCGGTGCGGCGGTGCGTTTGGGGGCCGCCTGGCCATTGCCGCCAAAGGCATAGCGCAGGCCAAAAAGCACGGAATGCGCCTTGTATTTCGCTTCTGCATCGATGCGATCCGCCACCCGAAGATCGCTTTGACCCGTCACCAGAAAGCGATAGCCCACTTCCGCCGTCCAATGCTCGCTCAGGGCCGAACTGAAACCAGCCAAAGCCTGAAAAGCCGGTTCCGCATCATTATTGTTCAAAAGGGATTCGCCGCTGGCCAAGCGATATTCCAAATCCACCACAGCCATCCCAAGGCCAACCCCCAGATAAGGCTGAAATCCGCGCACAACGGGCACATCATAGATAGCATTGAGCATGAAGGTCGATGCGGTGGCGCGGGTTTCATCTAAGGCCACAGGCCCCGAAAAAGGCGCAAGGCCCAAAGCGGCTCCAGCACCCCCATCCTCACGCACATCAAGCCTATCAAGATCATTGCGGCGATAAAGGTATTCAAGCTCCAGGCGAATAGGCTTGAAATCATAACCAAAAGCGCCGCCCAGAACGAACCCGGTATCGCGCTCATCTTTTGATCTGAAATCGCCTTCCAATGCCTCGTCATGAGCCCAGTTGATCCCGGCCCGCACAGCACCATAAAAATTTCCGGCCTCGCCTTGGGCTGTTTCTTGCGCCATCGCCAATGCCCCGAATGGCAATAAGCTGCATGATGCCAACAAAACCAATGATATTCTCACGATGATCCCCTTATAAACGCAAATATTATGTCTTACCGACCACTGTGGCATATCCTAACGCACCGCCTCAAACAGCGCCAGATGAGCCTTTAAATTTATAGCCTTTAAAATTTGTCGAAATCATGATGATCATGATCTTAGGTTGTTGCACGCGCAGATCAATCTCCACTCAATTGCCGATCAGTCCATGGGTGCGTAGCATCGATAAAATCTGCCCCAGCGTGGCTCTCGCCTCCGCATCGATGATCTCGCCGCCCAAGGGATCGGCAATCGCAGACTGGCGCGGCCCCACCACCTGTTGCCCCCAGATGGTAAAGCGATCCGCCCACACATCGCCGCTGCGCCAGAATGTGCCATCATAAATCGTATCAAACAGGCGATCCGCAAGCCAGGCCCGCATTCCGGTGACCGGCGGCACAAAAACCCAGCCCCCATCAAGCCATTGGGCAATCTTGTTTTCATGCCCGGCCCAGGCCCCCGATGCCCCGGCCGCCACGATCCATGCCTGACCATTTTGCGGTTCTTCCGGGGGAGCGGCCAAAACAGAGCTTTCTATATGCAAATGCAGCAAAAGATCGATGCGGGCAATCGCCTCATTATGGGTGATTTCTTTTTGAGACTGATTGGTCAAAATAAAAGGAAAGGCATATCTTGGGGATTGAGTCATGATGGTCTCCGGTACACATATTCTGAAATGAAGCTGACGATTTGATCGCGAAATTGGCTATGCCATGTCCACAAAGCCGGATGCGGCAAAGCCGCGCCCGACACTGGCGCTCATCTGATACAGGGCAATCTCGATCCGGCTTTGGGGGCTGCCGAAATCCGCCATTTGCTGATCAAGGCTATAGATCAGCGATGGGGTTGATGTGCTCAGGGTCCGCAGGCGTGTCCCGTTCGAGAGGATATCAAGCTCATAGCCCTCAGCCTCTTCACCCAAAGGCACATCGCGGCCATCAAGCCAATCGCCCCCCACCCGCGTGCGCCTCAGCCATTGGATGGCAAGATCAAGATCAGGCAGCCGCTGGGCCCGCACATGCACGGGCGCCAAGGGCATCAGGGCGCGCCCACCATAGCTGAAAACACTGGCATCCGTGTCATCAAGGGCCGCATTGACCGAAACCGCCTTTATCAGGGTTGATTGCCCGAAGAGGGCCACGGGCGCATCGATCTCTATAAGCGCGCCGCCATCAAGCAAAATGAATCTTTCCCCCGCCTGATGCCCGTGCATCGCCCATTCCGTTCCATTACGACCCCGTAACAAGCCCCTTAACCTATAGCGACCATCCGGCTCCAAATGGGCATTGCGGAACTGAATGATCTCATCGCCTACCACCGCCACATTGGCACCATTAAGCACTGCCAAAGCCGAACGGCTTTCCAAAGCCATGTCGGGGCGCACCAGCCTTATGAACAGCTCATGATGTTCATCCCAATAAACCGCAGTCCCCGCAGGCAGGGTCGTCACCGTTTCCCCGATGATGGCGCTGGCCCGGCTGCTGGTGATGAGATCGTAATTTTCGCCCTGATCGCGCGACAGATAAACCGATCCCCCCCGCCAACCCGGCGAGGGCCCAGCCATTGCCGCCAGCAATCGGGGCGTACCCGCAACAACACCCGAGCCAAAACCCAGGCCTGGCAGATCCAGCAAATGCACAAGGCTGATGCCCACCGGCAAAACCACCGGCGGGGTAAAGGTCCCGCTCGCCGCACCGGCCAGAACCAGATCCGGCAAGGGCCCAATGGGATGGGCGGTCACCTCCACATGATCGGCAGCAATCGTCATCTCGGTGATCAAAAGGCGGAACATGCGGCCATCGACCGGATAAACGATCCGGTCCCCCACCTCTAAAGTGGCATAATCGGATGGTAATAAAAGCTGGTGATTTTCCTGTTTCATCCAGGATAAGGCCAGCAAAAGTTCGGCCTGCTTTTTGGCCCGATCCGCCGTCACAAAAAGCGGGCTATCAACAGTAAAGCGGCGCTCCGTATGGCTTTGCTGGCGGCGGGCGCGCTGAACCGAGGGCTGGAAATCACGCTGAGGATCACCATAACGCACGGCCATTTCCTGCCATAAATCCGCACCCTGCTCCCGCTCGATCCGCACCGAAAACCGATCCCCAGAACCATCGGTTGCTGCCGTGCCCAGATCTTTGAGCGGCACGGTCCGTTCATCGCCGCTCAAAAGCCCGCGAAACCCCAAAGCCCCGGAACCTTCAGAAGCACTGGCCGGAAACAGGGCCAAAACACCCTCCATCGCCGCCCGTGCCGCAATATCCCGGGCCACGGCCAGCCCGGTGATCGGCTGATCCATATCGAGAAGGGCAATATCCCTCATGCCTGCCTCAGCGCCGATCTGTTGCAATAATCGGCCAGATGTCAGCCCCTCATCCGCCATCACCTCAAAGCTCAGATTAGGGGCGCGATTGGCAAATTCAGCCAGTTCCAGACCTTCTAAAACGGCATAGGCCAGCCCGCGAAAGGCCGGGGCATTGGCCACACCTTCATGGGCTTCGATCAGGGGATCGGGTTCTTGCGTTTCCAGCCCGCGATAAACCCGCAGGCGCGCAGGCGAAAGCCACGCCCCCGCCTGATCGCGCAATAATTTTCCATCCGCCCAGATCCGGCCGATATCAAGGATCGGGCGGGCGCTCAGCCCCACCGCCATAGAGACGGAATAGCTGAATTCCACCGTGGTGGCGGATTTTGCCCCCTTACCGCCCGAAGATTGCTTTGATTGCGTGCGCTTTTCAATCAGGCCGCTCGACCAAAGAACATTGCCCGCCACCCGCGCCGTGCCAAAAACCAATGGAATGGGCGATCCAAGGGCCGAGCTTTGAACGCTCAGATCATCAAGACGCGGCCCTTCCCGCTCCCCACCATTGCCAAAAAAAATCGAGCGATCGATGATCCCGCCCACAGCGGCCCCCAAAAGCCCCCCGATGGATCCACCAAGAGCCGTCCCAACCGTGCGCAAAAGCAAACTGGCCATTATTCTATCCCCGGAAAACGAAAGCCGCAGTGAATGGAGCGCCGCCAAGCGGCATCCATGCGATGTTCGATCACTTTGCCCACGCGCTCGCAGGCATGGATGATGCCCTTGCCGGTCGTAATACCGGCATGGCTCACCCCGCCGCCTTCCAGGGATAAACAGATCATATCCCCGGTTTCGGGCCAATCGACAGGGGTAAAGCCGGCCGCCACCGCCCCTTTCAAAAGGCGATCATCGCGAAAACTGCGCGGATATCCGCTTTGGTCATAGCGGCTGAGATCAAGCTCCCAGGCCACCCACAAGATCAGCCCCACACAATCGAAGCCGTGTTGAGGCGTCCGCCCCTGATGGCGAAAGGGGGTTCCCAAAGCCGATCTGGCCGTCACTAAAATATCAGATTGTGAAACCGCTCTTCTATTTTGCGCACTGCCTGTGCTATCGCTTTTCTCTGAACAGGCAATATCCGGTCCGCAACCGATCATCGCCTCATCACCATAGTGAGGAATCATGGACGTCAACTCTTTCATTATCTATCTGCACGAACTTCGCAATCAGTGCCTCTACACCCATTCGGCGCTGAATATTTTCAACCAGTGCCTTGAGCAGAAAAACCAGACAGGCGTTCTGTTTGCCGGGCAATCGGCACTCTCTGCAGCGGCTCAGGTCGGGGCTATTTTATGGCCATCGCGCGCCCGTGCCCGTCGCCGGGGCGAAGTGCTGCGCGAAAAGCTGCAGCTCCCTGAAAGCCATGCTTTAGGCGACCGCCGCTTTGTCGAGCTGTGGGAACATGCCGATGAAAAACTCGATGATTGGGTCAAAACCACGAAGGGCGAGCGCGTTCTGTTCGATTTCGTGGGCGATCCCAAAACCATCAATCTGCCCGGTTTGAAAGAATCGAGCGTGTATCGGCTTTATGATACCACCAGCCAGATTCTGGTTTTTCGGGGCGTGGGCTATAATCTGGGCAATCTTGCCAAAGCCATTGAAGAAATCGGTCGCCGCGCGGAAGTGCTCATGAAACAAATCATGGAGCAAAGCCAGACCGCGCAAAATGCCCAAAATCCCAATGGTCAGGACAGCGCAAACGGCCCTGCTACAAGCCCGGCTCCATCCGCCAGTGGGCCGCAGATGGGCCTTGGCGGAGCCGGCGAAGGTCGCGCCGAAGAACCCGCCAATGATAGCGCAGACGATACTGATAGCATCAGCCCCCTGAAAACAGAGGCGCCGCTGGCCGATGAACCCGCCAGCCAAGCCCCGGCCACAGAAGCCAAAAAGGCTGAGACCCCGGTTGAAGCCAAGCCGGAAACCAAGGCTCCCGCAAAAGCTGAGACCAGAGCCCCCGCCAAAGCCCCTGCTAAATCGGGTGCCAAGGCACCAGCCAAGGCAGCAGCGAAAACCAGCGATGCCAAAAAGCCCACAAAAAGTGCGGCCAGTAAAAAACCAGCGGCCAAATCAGGCAAAGACACCTGATAGCGATCCGGGTTTGCCCCTAAAGCAGACCCGGATAATCAAGCAGGGCATCCGTACCGGGAACAAAGGGATCGCCGCGAAAATTGATGATATTGTCAAATTTATCGCGGCAGATCGCCAATGTTTTATCGCACCCGGCGATGATGGTAAAAATATCCCCCACCGCCATGGGCTGTGGCGGTGCCTGTAAAAGATTGATCTGATCGCCTTGATGGCTGCGCACCTCGCTGATCAGGCCGCCATTTTTTCCCGTATGCCAGCGGATTTTCCCGAAATCATACCAGCGCGCAGGTTTCGGGCCAAAGGAGCCGCGAAAGGTGGTTTCATTGATGATCGCCGTCAGCCCGGCGGTTTCGGTGAAGGCATTGAGGGATTTCTTGCACCGGCGATCCCCCAATTCGGCGCGACAACCCGGCGAATAGCTTTCCGTCATCACCGCTGAAAGGCCATGGGTCATCCCCCGCATTTCGGCCTGAAAACGATCATCGATCCGGGTGATCCGCCCCAATGACCCCTGTTTGATCAACAGGCTGCCCGCATCCGGGTCCATCCAATTGACCAGAAACACCCAAATCCGGGCATCATCAAACCGTCCGCTGGAAAGATCTTCGGCCAAAAGGCTTCGGCTCATCAGCACCCCATCGATTTCCAGATTATCGATGGCCAGATCCGCAGTTTCCCGCGCCGCACTGGCCGAAAGCCCGCCATCGGCGCGATAAATCAGGCCATCGACCCGCAAATCGCGATCATGGGATGTCAAAGCCAGCATAACCCCATCGCGTCTTTGCAGCCGCCAGCACAGGGCTAGGCTGGTCACATCTTCTGCCAGATGCCGGCCAAAAGCCTGGGTAATCGCGCGCATGGCCTACTCCCTGATTTCCAGAAGGCGGATGGCCGGGATCTGCCCGGCATCAAAAGCATCGAGGGATAAAGCGAGCCGGTCCTCGGCAAAGCGCACCGGCACATCAAACAGATATCCCGCCGTGATCACCGCGCCCGCCAGCGGCGGGCTATCAAAGCGCACCAGCCCCATAGCGGCATCGCAGGTCCAGCCCTCAAGGCGTTCAACCCCATCGATGGCAAGGCGCACGGTTTCTTTTTCCGGACGGGTGATCCGCCGCAAATGCGCTGTTTCCCCCGCTCCATAGCGCTTGATCAATTGAAAATCGCGCGTCACCCCATCACCGGTGCCGATCTGCTGATCAAGGGGGGATGGCGTCCCCATATCCACCGCCGAGCTATGATCCGCCCAATCGCGAAAGCGAAAGCCATAGGCCCGCCCCGCCCGCGCCCGGAAAAACGCCATCAGAACCGAAAGATCGTGAGCCGAGCGCAAACCGCTCGATAGATCATAAACAGCACGGGCCTGATCCCATTCCCGGTTGCGCCGTTCATGCCCCGAAGCCGTTGAGACCACCCGGGTGGAAAATCCCGGCCCGCCGGTCGATCCAAAGCTCACCGCTTCGGGCAGGCGCACATCATGAAATCCGGTCATATCCGGCTCCTCCATATCCTGATCAAAAACCACAACCCCATCGCGCATGATCTGGGTATAGGCCCAGATCACCCGTTCGGAAAATCCGCGCTTTTCGGCATCGATCAAGGCCCATTCGATATTGGGCCAGATATGCAGATCTTCGGGAAGCAGAACGAAACCACTGAAAAACTGCGTTTTATTAAGCGGATAACCCAATTCGGCCACCACCGTTTCAATGCCCTTTTCATGGGCATACCAATCCCCATCGATGACATGATCATAATCTTCGATCTGCACGAAATCATAAGCCGGATAAGCCCAATGGGAGGCCGGGAAATTGGCTGTTTTCAGCATCGGTGCTTGCGCATCAAGCACTTGTGGCGTGAAAAACAACAAGGTCACCTGCGCCCCGGAATAGCGATTTTTCACATGATCACGCAGCCGGTGGGTGGCGGCCCCCAGCTTTTCCCCCAGCCAATCGAGAAAGAGCTGCTGATCACCATCGGGGCTTTCCAAAGCACTTTGATGCGCCACAGGCATCTCCAGCCCGGTTTCGAGTAAATAAAGCGCGCGTGTGGCCTCATCATAAAAATGCGGCACCCGTCCGCCGCCCAGCGATACCCACCACCAGGGCTCGCCAATCTGAAAAACCGGAGGCAGGCCCGCCGCCATCATCAGATCACCAAAGGCCGAATAAACCCGTTCAAGATAAAAAAGCGCATCCCCATTCGTGGGGGCGATCAGGGTTGAAGGCGGCTCCCAGCCGGTCAGGGCACGATTGCCGTCATAATCGCGCTGCGCCCATTCATCCGGGGCATTCGCGGCAAAAATCTCAAACGACAAAGACAAAGCCAAAGTCATCTTCATCTGTACCAAACGGGCAAACAGATCCTGATGCCAGGCCCGGGTGGCGAGATTGAGCGCCGGAGCATCAGGATCGACGACCCAGCGTTCCTCATCAGCCCGCCAGCCCAGCGTATAATAATGGCTCATCCCCACATAATGGGTAAACCAGTCGCGATAGCCCATCTGCACGATATTGCGCAGCAATCGGGCGGGGGTGATATTAAAGCTATCATCATAGCCATTGGCGATGCGCACGCTATGGGGCTTCATGGCGTCATCACCAAGGGCCAGATCGGCCCGCCCGCCACGCACCGATAGATCGCTGATCAGCACCGATCCTTCAACAGCACCGCCCGTGAGCGGGGCTTCATCATCAGGATCATAGCCGGGTGCGACCATCGAAATGAACATCCGATCCAGATCGCCGGCATAAACCGGATCGGCCTCGGCAGGTAGGAAAAAGCCCCCGTCCAGATCATCGAAATCAAGGGTGATGATCGCATTTGTCGCGGTGCCCACAGCATAGTTCCACAGCCTGACAAACCAGGTGCGCGGTACGCCTGCGGCATCCCGCCCCTCGATGGTAAGGGTCGGGCCAAAGCTTTCGGATAATGTGCGCAAGCCCGTGCTTTGCCAGCGAAAACGCAGCACAAGGCCCCGATAATCGCGGTTCGTTTCATAACCCAGCAAAGGATGATCGAAATGATCCTCGCTATCCCAGATGAGGCCCGCCAGATCATTGCGGCGATAAAAAACCAAAGAGGCCCTGAGCGCCTCTCCACCGGGATTGGTCACCGCCGCCATCATCGGACGGGGGAAATTGACGGTCCAGAAACGCGGATCGAACCGGGTGACGGATCGCTCGTCAAAGCGATCCGCCTGTGAGGCCAGCCACAGCATGGCTCAATCAAACCTTTGGGCCTGTGCCAGCGCCCGACGCACCGACAAGGCAATCTGCGTGGCGCTTTGCTGGCGGGCATCCGCCCCATCGCCGCCACCCGTCATATTGATAACAATGGAAATGGGCCGCCCACTGCCACCCGCCGCCGCCGGCCCCGAAGCCGGGCGATTGGGACGAATATCCCCGGCCGTGCGCGGCACAAACAATTCCGGCCCCTGTTCACCCACCATATAGGGCTGATTGGGGGTCACCGGACCCCCATGGGCGCGGCCCGGCAATCCCACCACACCAGATAGAAATGACGAGAAAATCCCCCCGCCACCAAAGCCGCCCTAC
>BAYV01000026.1 GCA_000710935.1 Iodidimonas nitroreducens
CGCAGGGGCGGTATTGGGGCGATTGCTGGCCGATCCGCCCCCGCCACAGGCGCCGAGCAGCAGGCAAACACCAAGCAGGCTTGATAGAAATAAAGGGGCGCGCCCGGATGGCTTGCGATCTGGCATGATGAAAACCCGTGCAAATGAAAGAAAGAATGATCACACAATGACATGGAAAGCTTAGCAGATGGTTGCCTTTTTGGATGCCCGTTTTGTGATCAATCGGGTGGCTTTTTTGTCGCGCTTTCATGCTAATTTCCGGATTGGATCGAAAGAGTGCAGGCTCAAAAGCGGAAGGATGAAGGCGATGGATGATGGGATAAAAGCCGCTGTGGTGCAGGCCGGATCAGCCGGTTTTGAAACGCAGAAAAGCCTTGGAAAGCTGGCGGATCTGGCATCCGATGCCGCGCGGGGCGGGGCTGAGCTTGTGGTTTTCCCCGAAGCCTTTATCGGAGGCTATCCCAAGGGGATCGATTTTGGCACCCGGCTGGGCTCGCGCAGCCCTGAAGGACGGGATCAATTTCGTCGCTATCATGAAGCGGCGATTGATCTGCCCGGTCCGGCGGTGGATCGCATGGCTGAAATCGCCAGTGATTGCGGGCTTTATCTGGTGGTGGGGGTGATCGAGCGCGCGGGCGGCACGCTTTATTGCACCAGCCTTGTTTTTGGCCCGGATGGCCGCCTGCTGGCCAAACATCGCAAGCTGATGCCCACCGCGATGGAGCGCCTGATCTGGGGGCAGGGCGATGGATCAACGATGGAGGTGGTGCCAACGCCCATCGGGCGGATCGGCATGGCCATCTGCTGGGAAAATTATATGCCCCTTTATCGCAGCCATCTTTATGCCCAAGGGGTGACCCTTTATTGCGCCCCCACGGTGGATGAGCGTGAGGAATGGCAGGCCAGCATGCGCCATATCGCCCTTGAAGGGCGCTGTTTCGTGCTGTCGGCCTGCCAGCATTTGAAGCGGCGGGATCTGCCCGATGATTTTGATTGCCGAGAAGGAAACGATCCCGAAACGACCCTTATCAATGGGGGCTCTGTGATCATCTCGCCTTTGGGAAAAATTTTGGCGGGCCCGGTTTATGGCGAGGATGCGGTGCTGTTGGCCGATCTTGATCGCGGCGATCTGGCGCGGGGCAAATTCGATCTCGATGTGGCGGGGCATTATGCCCGGCCCGATATTTTCCGCCTGATCGTTGATGATGGAGCAAAAAGCTGAGCGGGGGCGGCTTTCATCGATGATTGGCTTTACACCATCCCGGCGATGAAATGATGATCGGGGCGGCTTTTGATCGGGGTGATCCGCAGGTCTTTGGCGGTTTTTGCCGATTCGCGTTCCTGAATGCGGCCCTGATGATCCCGGGCGCGGCGGCAGGGCAGGATCGCCGCCAGTTCATCTAGGGTCATGCGGCCATGCAGATCAGGGCGTTGCAAAAGATCGGCAGGCCGCACAGACCATGTGATGCCGCAATGGGGGCAGCGGCAGATAAAGCGATAGCCATCGAGATAATCGCTCAGATGCAGATCATGGGGCATCACCAGCCATCCTCGATATCGGGAATGCGGCTGAAGGCGATCTTGGCCCCGGCATAGCCCCCCGGTGGCGGGGCCCAAACCCCCTGGCTGATCACTGTGGCGGCATATTTGGCATTGACCTGATCGATGATCGCGGAAATTTTCCGCCAGCGTTCGGATTGATGCGTTTCCGGGGTCAGCAGATCAAGCTGCCGGTGGCCTTCGGGCACCAGATCATAATGCGCCACATGCACCCGTACCACCCGCAGGCCCGGCGGCAGGCTGGCCCGCGCGCGCTGCCAGAGCTGTTCCAGGGCATGAAGCGAGCTGTGATCATCATTGCTCTCCGCCAGGGGCATTTCCCCCGACCAGCGATCATCCTTCATCACCAGCCACAGGCCAAATCGCCGGGCCAGAAAGCGCTCTCGGCGCATCCGGCGGGCGGCCTTGATGGTCAGCAGGCGGGAATAATCGCTGGCATCATCATAGCCGCGACGATCCGGCGGCAGCACCCGACCATGGCCAAACATCGATTTCTGCGCGGCTTCGGCCTGCACCGCATAGCCATGAAGCGCATACCAGAATCGCTCGCCATTCACATTGCCCCACAAGGCGCGAAGCTGTTTGGGCTGGGTATCCCATAAATCCGACAGGCTCCAGATCCCTGCCGCATTCAGGCGGCGCTGCATCTGCCGGCCAATGCCGGGAAGATCATCAAGCTCCAGATCCAGCAAAGGGCCGGGCAGATCATCGGGATAAAGGATCGTCAGGCCATCGGGCTTGTTCATATCGCTGGCGATTTTGGCCAGATGCCGATTGGGGGCCATGCCGATGGAGCAGGTGACATAAGGCCCCACCCGATCCCGGATGCGATCCTTGATCCGCCGGGCCAATTGATGCGGATCGTCCTGATCCTCGGCTTTCAGGGTGCAGGCCAGTTCATCGATCGAGCACACCACATCGATGGGCAGCACCGATTCGATTTCTAAAATCAGCTTGTGATGGGCGCGGGCATACAGATCGGGCGATTGCGGAACCAAAGCGATTTCGGGGCATAAACGCCGGGCTTCCACCACATCGGTTCCGGTTTTCACGCCATAGCGTTTGGCTTTGGCATTGGCGGCGATGACGATGGTAGCGGTGGCATGTTCAAAAGGAATCACCCCAATCGCCCGCCCGCGCAAAGCGGGCCGCGCCTGTTCTTCAACGGATGCGAAAAATCCATCAAAATCAATATACATGCACTCAAGGCGGTGGGGCTTGCGCATGGGGGGATGGTCCTTGTTCATAGGGAATCGGCTGATTGCCGATAATTAGAACAAAACAAGAACTTTAGCGCAAGCTCGATCAGATGGGGGCCGACGGATCAAGGGTCGCGGCTGTTTTTGATGCTGATTTCCCGGCTGCCCAAAGCATCGGCCAAGCGGCGGGTGGCGCTGCCCGGCTGTTTGGGGCGCGGCTGGCCCGGGCCCGGGGCCCAGCCGGTGAGAAACAGGATCTGAAAGCGGGCGGTGATGCGGCCATCCATATTGCTGTGCCGGCTTTGATAAAGGCGCATGGCTTCCATCAGAACATCGCGCCGCCAAAGGCTTTTCTGGCGATCATATAAAACATTGCTTTCCCCCATGGCGCGCAGATCATGAAGCAGCGCCAAAGGATCGCCATAGCTGATCTCGATCAGATCGCTATCGACCACGGGCATGGCAAATCCGGCCCGCTGGAGCAGGCCACCCATATCGCGCAGATCGGCCATGGGAGAAACGCGCGGGCGCACCCCGCCGCACAGATCAAGCTCGGCATCCATCAGGGCGCGGCGCAGGTCCATCAATGTTTCTCCCCCCAGCATGGCCGCCAGAAACAGGCCATCGGGGCGCAAAGCGCGATTGATCTGGATGAGGGTGCCGGGCAGATCATTCACCCAATGGAGGGCGAGATTGCTGATCACCAAAGACAGGCTATCATCACGCAAAGGCAGCCATTCTTCATCACAGGCCAAAGCCGGGCCGGGCATCCGGGCCGCGCGCCCGGGCGAAAGATCGGCATAAAAGCTGTGGCGGGCGGGCAGCGGCTGATGGGGGGCATCCCAGCCCAAGGCCACAGCGCTGTCGAACGGGCGGTTGATATCGCCCAGCCGTTCCAGCAGCCGCGCGGCGACTTCCTCGTGCAGAAAGCCCGCTTTGGCCATGCCCGCACAGGCTTTGCTGCGGCGCTGGCGCAGAAGCCGCCGGTCAAAAACAAGGGCCGGATCGCTCATCTTCAGGCTTTGAGATGCGCTGCGAAAAAGGCCTGGGTGCGGCTCCAGGCAAGGGCCGCATCCTCCTGGTCATAACGGGCGCTGGTGGGATTGGCAAAAGCATGATCGGCTTCATACCAATAGACATCATAAGGCTTGCCCGCTTCATCCATCGCGGCTTTGAAGCGGCCCACCATGGCTTCATCGATATAGCCATCGCGGGTGGCGAAATGCCCCAGCACCGGGCCATTGAGCCGGGCCATATCGCTGGCCGGGCGATCACAGCGCCCATAATAAATGGTGCAGGCATCCACAGGCGCGGCAATGGCGGCATTCAATGACCAGCCGCCGCCAAAGCACCAGCCCACCGTGCCCAGCCTATCGCTGGTGGCGGCATGGGCCCGCAGCCATGAAACCCAGCTTAGAAGGGTTTGGGTGGCGATGTCGGGGTCTGTTTCCCGGGCCAATGTGCCTGCCTGATCGGCGCTTGTGGCCACCGCCCCATCATAAAGATCGATGGCCAAAGCGGCATAGCCCTGCTGCGCGAAATCGGCGGTCACCGCCTTGATCTGATCATTCAGCCCCCACCATTCATGGATGGTGATGATTGCGGGCGCGGGATTGTCCGCACTGGCCCCTTCGGGCAGGGCCAAAGCGGCGCGCAGGGTGCGGCCATCGGGGCCTTTGATCTCGACATTTTTGAGACCGGCCGCCGCCGCCCGGACAAGGCGCGGGTCTGCCAGAACAGCCGCCAGCGGCAGGGCCGAAAGCCCCTTCAACAGATTGCGGCGGGCCATCAGGCCATCGGTTTTCAGCGTGCTGATGCCATCCATGATCGGCTCCTGTATTTTTGTGCTGGGTTGAAGAAACGATCCAGACCCTTGATAAAGAACCAGCATAGCGCCGCAATCCCTTCCATCAAAGCGGCTTTTGATATGGAGTTTCTCATGATCGCACAGCCCGTCCGGATGGCCCGCAAAAGTCTGCTCCGGATTTTGATCCTGATGATGGGTCTTTCTCTGGCGGGATGTTTTGCCCATGCCGATCAGACCGCATCCTCCGATGGCGCCTCTTTGGGCATGGGTGATGATGGGCTGGTGATCGAAAGTCGGGAGATCGGCATGGATCGCTCCGCCGATCCCGATAAGTCGCGAACCGTGGGTCGGCTCGAATTTGTTACGGCTCTGGAACTCACAAGCGAAAACAAGGATTTTGGTGGCATTTCCTCGATCGAGATCAGCGCGGATGGAAAAACCATGATCGGGCTGACGGATCGCGGGCAGTGGCTTTGGATGGAATTAGACTCTGCTGCCGGTGATGGTCGCCCCACAGGGGTGGGGGCGGCGCGGATCGCCCCGATGCGCGGTGCTGATGGCGTGCCTTTGGCGGCGGGTGATCGGGATTCCGAATCGCTGATCCTGATGGAAGATGGCTTTTGGGTTGGCTATGAAAGCCAGGATCGGGTGCTGGCCTTTGCGTCCAAAGGGATTGATGGGGCGACAAACGCGGCAGTGGATGTTTTTGCTGATCCCACCCCCTTTTTTCTGGCACCCGGCGTGGCGGTGGATGTGCCCCTCATGATGCTTGATCATCCCGGCAATGGCGGCCTTGAAGCGATGGTGCGCCTGGCCAATGGCGCCGTGCTCGCATTTTCAGAGCATGGCCGGAAGGAGAAGGAGGGACCGCTCAAAGCCTGGCTTTATCGCGATGGCATAGCGGCGGCGATGGCCCTGGATGCACCGGAAGGTTTTTCCCCCACCGATGCGGCCCTTTTGCCCGATGGCGATGTGCTGCTTTTGCTGCGCAGCTATTCGCCCCTAAGGGGGGTGCGGGCCCGCCTTTTGCGCATCGATCTCGCTGCCATCCTGCCCGATGCGGTGCTCAAGGGCGATGAACTGGCGCGGCTGGAACCGCCCCTAATGGTGGATAATATGGAAGCTTTGGCGGTGCATGTGGATACTGTCGGGCAGTGGATGATCACGATTATCTCGGATGATAATTTCTCACCGCTGCAACGCACGATTTTATTGCGCTATAAGATGCCGCAGCCATAAGGGTCCCGCAGGCTTAAGGGTATCCAACACGAAAAAGCGCATCAGGAGAATGATCCCAATGCGCTTTCATTTTAATGTCCAACAGCCTTGGACGCCTCAGCCTTATACGCAGCGCTTATTCAGCGGCGAGGGCGGCGGGCGCAGCCGTCTTTTTCTTTTTGATTTCGGCTTTCAGGCGGCGGGCTTTGATGGAAAGCTCGGCGTCGCTTGCCTTCAGCAGATAATTATCAAGACCTTCGCGATGATCGACCGAACGCAGCGTGCTCACGGCAATCCGGAAGCTGACGGCGCGGCCGAGTGTTTCGCTCAGCAAACGAACCCGCTTCAGATTCGGCATGAAGCGGCGTTTGGTGCGGATATGGCTGTGACTGACTTTCATGCCGGTCTCAACACGCTTGCCAGACAGTTCGCACAGGCGGGACATGTCTTGATCCTCTTGTTTGTTATCAGCGCCCGATCAGAAAAAAAGGGCCGATCAGGGCATTCTATTTCCAAAGAGCCGCGTGGATGGTTCCATTCACGGCAGACGGGGGCATCTACACCGCATCGGCTGGCACGTCAAGCCTTGCGCATCGCAAAAGCCGATCATTTGCTTTTATCATCGGGGGCGGCAAGGCTCAGGCTCAGGGCATGCACCTGTTGCTTTAATTCATTGGCCAGCAGGGCATAAACCATTCTTTGGCGGGCCACACGCGATTGCCCGCTGAAAACCTTGCTGGTCATTTCCAGATGAAAATGGCTTTCCCCTTCGGGGCGATGGCCTGCATGGCCCTCATGTTTGTGGCTTTCATCACGAAGCCGCAGATGATCGGGGCTGAAGGCGGCAGCAAGCTTTTGCTGCAGGGCCTGACCGGCAGGGCCCAGAGATTCGAGAGACTCGATTGAATCCTGCGATGAATCCTGCGTGTTTTGATGGGTCATGGGGCTCTTTCGTCTCGCCTTGATCAGATGATGGGACTTTATAGATAGCGTTCTTTGGCTGTTGGATAAAGGGGGGTGATGCATGGGCTTGTCGCCGCTGCCCCGATCAACGATATTGGGGCCATGACACGGGCCGAACGATTTCATGGCAAGGTGGAGGATGGCATCCTTCGCCCCTGTGCCGAGGCAGGCTGCGATGATGCGGGCCTGTTTCGCGCCCCCCGCCGGGATGGCGGTGCGGGCTGGCATTGGTTTTGCCTGCCGCATATCCGGGCTTTTAATGCATCATGGGATTATACCATGGGCATGGATCAGGATGAAATCGATGGCCTGCGCCATGCCGCGCCGATGTGGGAACGTAAAACCTGGCCGATGGGCAGCCGGCCTGCTGACCATGGGGGTGCCGGCGGGCAACCGTCCTTTCATGATCCCCATGATCTTTTCACCCAAACCCAAAGCCAGCGGCCCCGGTCGGCCAAGGCAGCGACGGGCGCAGGGCATGATCATAAGGCCCAGGATTATAGGGGGGGTCACAACAAGGCCCGGGCGGCCCTCGAAATTCTGGGGCTTGACGCATCGGCTTCAAGGCAAGACATAAAGAACCGCTATAAGGATCTTGTGCGGCGCTATCATCCCGACAGCCATGGCGGCGACCGGCGGTATGAGCCTCATCTGAACGCCGTGATCGGTGCGTATAAACATTTGACGCAAGATGATAAGGCAATGAAATGAGCGGCAAAGCGCCGGATAAGCCCGCCCGATGAGCCCGATGCGTAAAAGTGAGACAAGAACAGATTGGATAGACCTGACGTGACCGTTTCTGAAAAACCCGATAGCGCGCGCCTCCCCGATATCACCCTTTCGGCTCGTGAAACCTTTGGTATCGATCTTGATATGGATGTTCCGGCCTTTTCCGAGCCGAGCGAACATGTGCCCGATCATGATCCCACTTATGTGTTTGATCAGGAAACCACGGCGGCCATCATCGCCGGTTTTGCTTTCAATCGCCGGGTGATGATCCAAGGCTATCACGGCACCGGCAAATCCACCCATATCGAACAGGTGGCGGCGCGGCTGAACTGGCCCTGCGTGCGAATCAATCTCGATAGCCATATCAGCCGCATTGATCTGGTGGGTAAGGATGCGATTGTTCTGCGTGATGGCAAGCAGGTGACCGAATTTCGCGAAGGGCTGCTGCCCTGGGCTTTGCAATCACCCACCGCTTTGGTGTTCGATGAATATGATGCGGGCAGGCCGGATGTGATGTTCGTCATCCAAAGGGTGCTTGAGGTAGAGGGCCGCCTCACGCTTCTCGATCAGAACAGGGTGATCCGCCCGCATCCGGCTTTTCGCCTGTTTGCCACCGCCAATACCGTGGGCCTGGGTGATACCACCGGGCTTTATCATGGCACCCAGCAGATCAATCAGGGCCAGATGGATCGCTGGAATGTGGTGGTGACGCTTAATTACCTGCCCCATGATACGGAAACCGAGATTGTGCTGGCTAAAGTGCCCCATTATCAGAATGAGGCGGGCCGCAAAATCGTCAGCCAGATGGTCAATGTTGCCGATCTCACCCGCGCCGGCTTTGTGGCGGGGGATATTTCCACGGTGATGAGCCCGCGCACGGTGCTGACATGGGCCCAGAATGCCGAAATCTTCAAGGATGTGGCCTTTGCCTTCCGGGTCAGCTTTCTCAATAAATGCGATGAGGCGGAACGGGCGCTGGTCGCGGAATATTATCAGCGCTGCTTTGGCACGGATCTGCCTGAATCCGCGACCCGCATCGCCCGCGCGAGCTAGAGAGGAATAAGGCCTTTATGGCGGCACAGGATCGATCGCCAGCGGAAAGCTTCAAGCGCAGTGTGGCCGGGGCCACCCGGGCCCTGGCGGGCAAGCCGGAGCTGGAGGTGAGCTTCAGCCATGATCGGCCGGGCCTTTCGGGGCTCGATCTGCATTTGAAAGCGCCTTCGCGCGGGCTTTCCCCCGATGAGATTGCCGATCTCAGGGGAGATGCCGATGGTTTTGCCATGCGCCTTGCCCATCATGATCCCCGGCTTCATGCCGCCCATGCCCCGGCGGGCGAGATTGCCCGGGCGGTTTATAATGCCATGGAGCAGGCGCGGGTGGAGTGTTTGGGGGCGAATGCCATGGCCGGGGTGAAGGCCAATCTGGCCCATGCGCTGGATCGGCGCTGCAAGGCGCGTGGCCTTGATCGGGTGCATGAACCGGGCGAAGTGGCCCTGTCGGATATTGTTGATCTTCTGGCCCGCGAACGGATGACCGGTGAAGGCTCACCGGCTTCAGCGCAATCGGCGCTTGATGTGATGCGCGCCTGGGTCGAGGAACGCGCCGCCGATCGTTTGGATGGCTTGAGCGATAAAATGAGCGATCAGCGCGCCTTTGCCCGGCAGGTGAGCGGTTTGCTGGCCGATCTCGATCTGGCCGATCACCCCGATGAGCGCGAGGATCGCGACGAGGAGGACGACCCCGACACAGCATCCGATGAAGGCGATGGCCGCGATGAGGGCGAAGAGGGGGAAGGTGACGAAGGCGATGGCGCCGCCGATAGCTCGGATCATGCCGAAGACGATCAAAGCAACGCCGAAGGCGAGGATGGCGATGCTGTGGAACTGGATGGCGAGGATGTGGCCGAAGCCCATGAAAGCGACGACAATCTGGAAGGGGCCATGCCCTGGCAATCGAATAATCCGCCGGAAACCCGGCCCGATCTGCCATCCTATCGCCCCTTTACCACCGATTATGATGAAATGATCCGGGCCGAAGATTTGTGCGAAAGCGAAGAACTGGATCGCCTGCGCGCCTATCTGGAACAGCAGATGGTGCATTTATCGGGGGCGGTGACCAAGCTTGCCAATCGGCTGCAAAGGCGATTGATGGCACAACAAAACCGGAGCTGGGATTTCGATCTGGAAGAAGGCATTCTCGATTCCGGGCGGCTGAGCCGGGTGGTCACCAATCCCACCCAGCCTTTATCCTTCAAGGCCGAAAGCGATATCGAATTTCGCGATACGGTGGTCACCTTGCTTCTTGATAATTCCGGTTCCATGCGCGGGCGGCCGATTTCGATTGCCGCCATTTCCGCCGATATATTGGCCCGCACCCTGGAGCGCTGCGGTGTGAAAACCGAAATTCTGGGCTTTACCACCCGGGCATGGAAGGGCGGGCAATGCCGCGAGAAATGGCTCAATCAAGGCAAGCCCACCCATCCCGGGCGCCTCAATGATCTGCGCCATATCATCTATAAAACCGCCGATACCCCATGGCGGCGGGCGCGGCGCAATCTGGGCCTGATGATGCGCGAAGGGCTTTTGAAGGAAAATATCGATGGCGAAGCGCTGCTCTGGGCCCATAACCGGCTGATCGCCCGACCCGAGGAACGCCGGATATTGATGGTGATTTCCGATGGCGCGCCGGTGGATGACAGCACCTTGTCGGTCAATTCCGGCACCTATCTCGAGCAGCATCTGCGGCAGGTGATCGGCTGGATCGAAAGCCGTTCGGCGGTGGAATTGCTGGCCATCGGCATCGGCCATGATGTGACCCGCTATTATCGCCGGGCGGTGACCATCGTTGATGCCGAACAGCTTGGCGGGGCGATGACCGAACAGCTTGCCGCCCTGTTTGAAGAAGATCAGTTGAAAGCCCGATTGCGCCCATCCATCCCGGCCCGGATGATCTGATCCATGGCGCGCATGAAGCCCGATCCCGATCCCGATCCCGATCCCGATCCTCTCTCCTCGATAAGGGTGGGGATCACGGCAGGCTCGTTCATGGGGGGGCGGCTGGCGGCCGTGGGGGCCATGCTGCGGCAGGGGATCGACCTGATCCTGCCGCCACGCTGCTATGGCTGCGGGGCTCTGGTGGATCGGCAGGGGGCCTTATGCGCAGCCTGCTGGGGCGGCTTGCGCTTCATCACCGATCCGCGCTGCCATCATTGCGGCTATCCTTTCGAGTATGCCATGGCAGGCGAACCCCTGTGCGGTGCCTGTCTGGCGGGTTTGCCGCTTTATGATCGGGGGCTGAGCGCTTTGGTTTATGATGATGCCAGTCGCTCCCTGATCCTTGCCTATAAACGCGCTGATCGCACCGAACTGGCCGCGCCTCTGGCGCTTTTAATGGCTCGGGCCGGTGGGGCTATGCTGGCGGATGCGGATCTGCTTTTGCCCGTGCCCTTGCATCATAGCCGCCTTTTCAGCCGGCGCTTCAATCAATCGGCACTTCTGGCCCGGGCCTTATCGCGGCAAAGCGGTATTCCCCATGATCCCACGCTGCTGGTGCGGGTGAAGCGCACCAAAAGCATGGGGGGCCTCAATCGATCCGAGCGGATGAAAAATGTGCGCAAAGCCTTTGCGTTGGGGGGATCGGCGCGGAGCCGGGCGGCGCTTTCAGGGCGACGGGTGATTTTGGTGGATGATGTTTATACCACCGGAGCCACGGTTAATGCCTGCGCCCGGGTCTTGCGCAAGGCGGGGGTTGCCCATATCTCTGTACTCACGGTGGCGCGGGTGCTTTCTCCTGCGCATCAATAGGCTCAATGGCGCTTTTCGGGGCGCATTCAACAGAAATGGAGACGATATGGCGGATGTGGTGATCTATACTAAGGCCTGGTGCCCTTATTGCGTGCGCGCCAAAAGCCTTTTGAAGAAAAAGAACCAGACGTTCCGCGAAATCGATATTGGCAGTGAAGCTGCCAAGCGCGCCGAGATGATCGAACGTGCGGGGGGCGCTTCGACCGTGCCGCAGATTTTCATCGGCAATCGCCATATCGGCGGCTGCGATGATCTGGTGGCCCTTGATCGCAAGGGTGGGCTTGATCCCCTGCTGGGGGCCTGAACCCATGCCGCGCCCCCTGCGCATAGCGATGGTGCAGATGACATCCTCGGATGATGTGGAGGATAATCTGGCCACGGCTTCAGCCATGATCCGGCAGGCGGCGGCGGATGGGGCGCAGCTGATCGCAACCCCTGAAATGACAAGCTGCCTTGTGCGCCAGCGGGATCGTGCCCTGGCCACGGCCCGGCCCGAAGCCGAGGATCGGGCGCTCAGGGCTTTTCGGGCGCTGGCCCGGGATTGCGGCATCACCCTTGTGATCGGCTCGATGCCGATTTTACTGCCCGTTCTTGAGCCCGATGCCAAAGAGGGCGATGGCAAGGAGGACGATTCTGGGGACGATGGGCAGCGTTTGGCCAATCGCTGTTTTGTTATCGGCCCGGATGGCGGGATCATCGCCCGCTACGACAAGATCCATTTATTTGATGTGTCTTTGGGGGCGGGTGAAAGCTATCGCGAATCGCGAACCTATCAGGGCGGTGCACAGGCCGTTCTGGCCGATATCGGGCCTGCAAAACTGGGGCTTAGCATCTGCTATGATCTGCGCTTTCCCTATCTTTATCGGGCTTTGGCGCAGGCAGGCGCAGACATTTTGAGCATCCCCGCCGCCTTTACCGAAACCACCGGACGGGCGCATTGGCATGTTCTGCTGCGCGCCCGGGCTATTGAAACGGGGTGTTTTGTGATGGCTCCGGCGCAATCGGGCCATCATGCGGATGGCCGCGATACCTTTGGCCATTCCCTGTTGGTCGATCCCTGGGGCGAGGTTCTGGTGGATGCCGGACGGGATCGGGGGGTGAGCCTTTTCACCATCGATCTGGATGCGGTGGCGGCGGCGCGGGCGCGGATCCCCGCCCTTGGCCATGATCGGCCTTTGACCATCTGATCGCCGTTTCGTTCTTGATGGCGGCTTGTTTTGCGATAAAGGATGGGGGGATTGATCCCTTTTGGGATGCTTGATCTTTTTGTTTTAGGGACAATGCATGATCGTTTTTGATCTGAAATGTGGCCGGGGCCATAGCTTTGAAGGCTGGTTTCGCGGGCGGGATGATTTCAGCCGTCAGCGCGATGCCGGGATTTTAAGCTGTCCTGAATGTGGATCGGCAGAAATTTCAAAAGCATTTTCAGCGCCCAAGCTTGCCGGTTTACGCGGCGCTGGGGGCTTGTGCGACTCTGGGGATGAGGGTGAGGGCCGGACTGGCGGCAGGCTGTCTGCCGCCTCCTCATCTGGTGAACGGGATGAGAAAGGGGCAGGCCACGCGCCCCCGATGCCCCATGATGCGCGGGCAGCCCCCGGCCAGAGGTCATCCAAAACGAGTTCATCCAGAACGAGTCCGCCCACAGCGATGCCGCCCAAAACAATGCCGGATTCCCTGCACAAGATTTTGCTGGAGATGCGACGGCAGGTGGAACAAAACTGCGATTATGTGGGGGATCGTTTTGCCGAAGAAGCCCGCCGCATGCATTATGGCGAAACCGAAAAGCGCGATATTTATGGCGAGGCCAGCCTCAAAGACGCTGCCGAGCTGATTGATGAAGGGGTGGATGTGATGCCGTTGCCCGGCGGGCGCGGGCGATCAGATGCCTGAACGGCCTCATCCCCCCAGCCCCCCCAGCCATGAGGCCGGTTTTGCCTTTCAGCCGGTTTTAAGGGGTTTGGCCCAGCCGATATAATTCACCCCGCAATCATGGGATGGATGCCAGCGATCCCCTAAAAGATCATAAGACAGGCCCGCGATCGCGCCCACCTCAAAGCCCTGCTCACCCAGAAGTGCGGTCATTTCGGCGGGGGTGACGAATTTTTTCCAATCATGGGTTCCCCGGGGCACCCAGCCCAGCAGATATTCCGCTGCCACAATCCCCATGGCAAAAGACCGCGCCGTGCGATTAAGGGTGGAAAAGATCACCAGCCCATCCGCCTTCACCAATTGCCGCACGGCCTTTAAAAACAGCTTCGGATCGGCCACATGCTCGATCACCTCCAGCGCTAAAACCACATCATAGCGCTTGCCCTCATCGGCCAGATCCTCGGCGCTGGCCTTGAGATAGCTGATGGGCAAGCCCATGGATCGGGCGTGGCTTTGGGCGATTGCGATGGTTTCATCGGAAACATCAAGCCCGGTGACATCGGCCCCCAAACGCGCCAAAGGCTCGCAGATCAATCCGCCGCCGCATCCCAGATCGACCATCTGCTGGCCTTGGAACGGTCTTAATGATCCGGCATCACATTTTTTATGATCTGTGATGGCCTTGCGAATGAAATCGAGTCGGGCGGGATTGAGCTTGTGAAGGGGGCGAAAAGGGCCCTTTGGATCCCACCAATGGGCGGCGACATCGGCAAATTGGCGGGCTTCAGCAGGGTCGATGGTGGCGGATTTAGGGCTGTGATCTGTATTGGGGCTCATGAGAAACCTTTCGATCATCCTTTGGGTAACTTGCGAGCAGGCAAAGTTCGCCCTATGAATACGCCACCTTTGTTGCGGGCGGCATGACGATCTTGATGTTGTGCTGTCCTCGTTGCTTCGATTCAAGGACCATTCTATGGCGCGTCTTGTCAAGAAATTCGGTGGCACTTCGGTGGCCGATCTCGATCGTATCCGGGCTTCGGCGGCTTATGTGAAGCAGGCCGTTGATGAAGGCCATGAAGTGGCCGTGGTGGTCTCGGCCATGGCCGGGACAACGAACCAGCTGGTCAAATGGTGCACGGAAGCCTCTCCCCTTCATGATGCTCGGGAATATGATACAGTCGTCTCGACCGGTGAACAGGTGACCGTGGGGCTGATGGCGATCATTTTGCAGGGCATGGGGGTGCCGGCGCGATCGTGGCTGGGCTGGCAGATGCCGATGATCACCAGTGGCGTGCATGGGGCCGCCCGGATCGAAGATATTGATGTGTCCGAATTACGAAAACGCATGGGCGAAGGTCAGGTGGCGGTGATCGCCGGATTTCAGGGCATTGGGCCCGATAACCGCATCACCACTCTGGGGCGCGGGGGATCGGATACCTCGGCGGTGGCGCTGGCTGCGGCCCTGGGGGCGGATCGCTGTGATATTTATACGGATGTGGATGGTGTTTATACCACCGATCCCCGGATTGTGACGCGCGCGCGAAAGCTTGATCGTGTCACCTATGAAGAAATGCTGGAAATGGCATCACTTGGTGCAAAAGTATTGCAAACCCGGTCGGTGGCCATGGCCATGACCCATGCTGTGCGGGTTCAGGTGCTATCGAGTTTCAAGGATACGCCCGGAACGCTTGTGGTGAATGAGGATGAAATCGTGGAAAAAGAACTGGTAACCGGCCTTGCTTATTCGCGTGCCGATGCGGTTGTAACGGTTTATGGAATGCCGGATCGGCCGGGCACCGTGGCGGATCTGTTCAGCCCGCTGTCCGAAGCCGATATCATTGTTGATATGATCGTGCAAAGCCAGGCCCCCCATAAGGATGAGGCCGAAGTGACCTTCAGCGTGCCGGAAAGTGATCTGGCGCGCACGCAGGAGGTGCTGGCCAATCATCGCGACCGTATCGGCTATCAATCGATCGAGGTCAATTCCGATGTGGTCAAGCTTTCGGTGATCGGGATCGGAATGCGCAGCCATGCCGGGGTCGCCAATATCATGTTCCGAACTTTGGCGGATCGCGGCATCAATATCCGGGCGATTTCCACATCGGAAATCAAGGTCAGCGTTCTGATCGATTCGGAATATACTGAATTGGCGCTGCGCGCTTTGCATACCGCCTATGGTTTGGATGCGGTGCAGCAGCAGGATGATCGGGCATGAAAGATCTGAAGGCGGAGGCCGCCGAGCCGCCGCAGCCTTTAGAGGCGGTTGAAGGTCATCGGCGGCTGACCCATCTGATGGCCCGGGGCTGTGCGTTTTTAGGGGTGGAGCGGGCCATTCTGGGCGGCGCCATGACCTGGCTTTCAGAACGCCATCTGGTCTCGGCCCTTTCCAATGTCGGGGGATTTGGGGTTTTGGCCTGTGGGGCGATGACCCCGGATTTGCTGGCCACTGAAATTGCGGCGACCAAGGCGCTGACGCCTAAGCCTTTTGGGGTCAATCTGATCACCATGCATCATCAATTGGATGAACTGGTGGCGGTGTGCATCGATCAGGATGTGGGGCATGTGGTGCTGGCCGGGGGCCTGCCGCCGGGCTGGGCGATCGATCGTTTGAAAATCGCCGGGATCAAGGTGATTTGTTTTGCCCCGGCTTTGGCTTTGGCGAAAAAACTGGTGCGCTCGGGTGTTGATGCTTTGGTGGTCGAAGGCTCGGAAGCCGGTGGCCATATCGGCCCGGTTTCAACCAGCGTGCTGGCGCAGGAAATTCTGCCCCATATCAATGCCGTGCCGATTTTTGTGGCAGGCGGCATTGGCCGGGGTGAAGCGATGGCCGCTTATCTTGAAATGGGGGCGGCGGGGGTGCAATTGGGCACACGCTTTGTGTGCGCCACCGAATCAACGGCGCATCCGAAATTCAAGCAGGCCTTTATCCGGGCTTCGGCGCGGGATGCGGTGCCATCGGTGCAGCTTGATCCTCGCTTTCCGGTGATCCCGGTAAGAGCCTTGAAAAATGATGCGTCCCGGCGTTTCATGGAAGAACAGCGCCGGGTGATTGATTGCGTCGATAAGGGGGACTTGAACCCCAAGGATGCGCAGCTTGAAATTGAACGATTTTGGGCCGGTGCCTTACGGCGCGCGGTGATCGAGGGTGATGTGGAACAGGGTTCGGTGATGGCAGGACAAAGTGTTGGTTTGGTCAGATCGGAACAATCGGTGCAGGAGATCATGGCTGAATTGATGATCGAGGCGGCCCATTATCTTGATCGGGCCGGTTCGGCTCCAAGCTTTGATGGCTGAGAATTTCATGCAGCAGAATTGGATCTGATGTGAACGATCTGGCCAGTCGTCCCCGTCTGCTCTTGCGCCGCCTTCACCAGGTGATGGCGGGGCCCGGCAGTGCGCAGGAACGGCTTGATAGGCTGACGACCGTGATCGCCCAGAATATGGTGGCCGAAGTCTGTTCGGTTTATCTTGTTCGGGCGGGCGAAATTCTTGAGCTTTTCGCGACCGAGGGCCTGAAGCAGGAAGCGGTCCATCATACCCGCCTGCGCTTTGGCGAAGGGCTGGTGGGGCTGGTGGCGCAGCGCGCTTTGCCCCTTAATGTGCAGGAAGCGTCTAGCCATCCGCGCTATGCTTATCGCCCGGAAACCGGCGAAGAAACCTATCATTCTTTTCTGGGTGTGCCGATTGTTCGGCATAATAAAGTTGCGGGCATTCTGGTGGTGCAGAATGTCAAGCCACGGGAATATTCCGCCGAAGAAGAAGAAGCCCTGCTGACCGTGGCCATGGTTCTGGCCGAACTGGTGGGCTCGGGGGAATTGGTCGATCCCGATGAAATCGCCGATGGTTTGAATCAATCGGGTCTGCCGCTCACCATCAAGGGCCAGAAGATGGCGGATGGTATTGCCCTTGGCGTGGCGGTTTTTCATGAAGGCCGGGTTGAGGTCACCCGCTTTGTGGCCGAAGATCTGGAAACCGAAAAGGCGCGCCTGCTCGAAGCTTTTGAAACCATGCGCGAACAGGTGGATCGGATGATTGCCCTGCCCGAAATCGGCACGGCGGGCGAACATCGCGATATTCTCGAAACCTTCAAGATGTTCGCCTATGATCGCGGCTGGCAAAGGCGCATTTTCGATGCCATCGACTCAGGCCTGACCGCCGAGGCCAGCGTGGAACGGGTGCAGCAGCAAAATCGGCGACGGATGATTGCCAGCCCCGATCCCTATCTGCGCGAGCGCCTGTCAGATCTTGATGATCTGGCCAATCGCCTGCTGCGGACTTTGGCGGGTCGCCAGAATGGTCAGGAATTGAGTGAGGATTCGATCATCATCGCGCGCACCATGGGGCCTGCGGAACTGCTTGATTATGATCGCAGCAAGCTGGCAGGCGTTGTTTTAGAAGATGGCAGCGCCACCAGCCATGTGGTGATTCTGGCGCGGGCGATGGGGATTCCGCTGATTGGTCGCTGCATTGATATCGGCGAGCATGTGCGGGCCGGTGATCGGCTTATTCTGGATGGCGATAGTGGCCAGGTTCTGGTGCGCCCCGGCGAGGATCTGTGCGAAACCTATCGCGATAGCATCCTGATCAAGCGCGAGCAGGCGGCTCAGTTTCGGGCCGAGCGGAATCTGCCATCCGTGACCCGCGATGGGGTGCGGATCCATTTGCACATGAATGCCGGTCTGCAATCGGATATGGCGCATCTCGATGCTTTGGGGGCTGATGGTGTAGGGCTGTTTCGCACCGAATTTCAGTTCATGGTCAGTTCCACTTTGCCCCGCCTTGAAACCCAGCAAGAGCTTTATAAAGCGGTTCTGGATGCGGCGGGGGGGCGGCCGGTGGTGTTTCGCACCCTTGATATCGGGGGCGACAAGGCCGTGCCCTTTTTGCAGCATGAAGAAGAAGAAAATCCGGCAATGGGCTGGCGGGCGATCCGCATTGCCCTCGATCGGCCGGTTTTGTTGCGCTATCAATTACGGGCCTTGATGGGGGCGGCGGCCGGGCGCAGCCTTTCGATCATGTTTCCCATGATCGCCGATGTTGCCGAATTCAAGGCGGCGCGCAAAATTGCCTTAAAGGAAATGGAGCGCTTCGAGCGTCTTGGCCTCAAGGGTCCTGTGGATCTTCAGATCGGCACCATGCTCGAAGTGCCGGCTTTGGCGTGGCAGCTTGATTCGCTTCTTGAACTGGTTGATTTCGTGTCTATTGGCACCAATGATCTGATGCAGTTCTTTTTTGCCAGTGATCGGTCCAATCCGCGTTTGATTGATCGCTATGATCTTTTGTCGCCTGCGGTTTTGAGCTTTATCCGCATGGTGGTGAAGGCCTGTGATCGGGCCGGAGTGCCGGTGACCGTGTGTGGCGAAATGGGCGGACGGCCCCTGGAGGCCATGGCCCTGATCGGATTGGGCTTGCGGCGCTTATCCATCTCACCGATGACCATCGGCCCGGTGCGCCGGATGATTCGTTCGCTTAATGTGCGGCAGATCGAAAACTATATTCTGGATATGCTCCAATCGCCTGATCACTCATTACGTGTAAAATTTAAGGATTATGCACGGGATCATTCCGTCGATTTGTGATTTTTCCTAAGAATTACGAAGAAATAAGATTTTTTTAGAACAATATTGCGATTAATCATTAATCCTCTATTGACCTGTGTCCTATATGATACGCTATCGTTAACGGAATGCTGGAAATGGGCGTGGTCCATCTTTGCCATAGGGGTAGAACCAAGCAAAAAGGGATGGGGCTTGGCTTGGTTCAAGCGCTTTTCATAGATGAAGGGCTTTGCTCTCGTGAGGATGGCTGCATGATGGCCCTGAGATGCCATTCAAAATTGCCAGATATTTATTGCCAGATACTTGTGAATGAAACTGAAGGCTGCGGATAGAAAACTGAGTCGGAAAGTTGCAAGCCATGACTGATGAGCGCCAATCCAAAATGCATGAATTATCCCAAGCTGATGATAGGAGCCCCGATACAGGAGGGTCCGATTTATCTGTGGGGCACATTCTGCAAAAGGCACGTTTGGCGCAGGGCCGTTCTCTTGAAGAGAGCGCTGCAGAACTCAAAATCAAAAGCCGATATCTGGCCGCTTTGGAAGATGGCCGCTATGGGGATATGCCGCCGCCCGCTTTCAGTGCCGGTTTCGTGCGATCCTATGCGGTTCTTTTTGGTCTTGATGGGCAAGCGTTAGCGCAATCCTTCCGCAGGGAAGCGGGGGCGGTCAATGAACAATCGCATTTGCATTTTCCCGAGCCTGTGGCGGATTCCCGCTTGCCGGGGCGGGCTGTTCTTTTGGCTGGGTCTGCGGGGATGCTGGCCATTTATTTTGGCTGGATCGCCGATTTTGGCACTATATCCATGGCGGAATCACAAGTTGATCCCGTGCCGCATCATCTGACCGCGCATCTCACTGATAGGGCTGCCGATGGCAAGGCTGTTGCGGCGGGGCTCGCCGTGGATGCCGCTTTGCTTGATCAGGCGCAAAAATCCAACCCTGAGGCTCCGGGTGATCAGGTCAGTCAGGTGATCGCTTCGGCAGTTACCAAATCTGTGCCTGCGGGCGAGGCTGCGGGCGGGTCTTCATCTGCCGAACAAAGCCGCATATCAGGTGATGCAAAGCCCGAACCCACTGTCGAATCCGCTTCTCCTGATGCAGGCTCTGGCGATGATGGGGCGGCGCTTCTGGGTAGCCGTCTTGTTTTGCAGGCGCGGTCGGATGCCTGGCTTTATATTGTGGATGATGCCAATCGGGAAGTGTGGAACGGCGTGCTGCGCACCGGCGAGCGCTGGTCGCCTCCCTCTGGTCGTTCTGGTTTGCGCCTGATGACCAGCAATGCCGGGGCTTTGCGTATCCTTGTGGATGGCGAGGAGCTGTCTGCCTTAGGTAAGGCGGGCGATGTTGTGCGGGATGTCTCGCTCAATCCTGATCGTCTGAAAAAGCGGGAAAAACTGGCCCTGCGTTAAGTGATCGCACCGGGCCTTGCCTTTCCTTTCAAACTCCATCATTTTCCTCAAAGATTGAACTGCCGCGACTCTTTCAAAGGTCGGGGCCGTGTTCTATTGTGATGTTGTGCTGCCCAGTTGAAAGAGGATAACCATGAGCATCCGCCCCTATCGCGATATTTTTCGCCGTCAAAGCCGACAGATCATGGTGGGCAATGTGCCCGTGGGGGGGGATGCGCCGATCACCGTGCAAACGATGACCAACACCCTGACCCATGATATTTCCGGCACCATTGCGCAAATTCGTCGGGCTGAAGAGGCGGGTGTTGATCTTGTGCGGGTGTCCTGCCCCGATAAAGAATCAACCGCCGCACTGAAAACCATCGTGCGCGAAGCCAATGTGCCGATCATTGCCGATATTCATTTCCACTATAAGCGGGCGCTGGAAGCCGCCGATGCCGGGGCCGCCTGTTTGCGCATCAATCCGGGCAATATCGGCTCGGCTGATCGGGTGAAGGATGTGGTGCGGGCCGCCAAGGACAATGGCTGTGCCATTCGCATCGGCGTGAATGCTGGCAGTCTTGAGCGGGATCTGCTGGAAAAATATGGCGAGCCCTGCCCCGATGCCATGGTCGAAAGCGCCCTCGATCATATTCGCATTTTAGAAGACAATGATTTTTTCAACACCAAGATTTCCTGCAAGGCTTCTGACGTGTTTTTAGCGGTGGCGGCCTATCAGGGGCTGGCGGAAGCCTGCGATTATCCCTTGCATCTGGGCATCACCGAGGCCGGTGGCCTGCGCGATGGCACGGTGAAATCATCGGTGGGTTTGGGGATGCTTTTATGGTCGGGCATTGGCGATACCATTCGGGTGTCGCTGTCGGCTCAGCCGGAAGAAGAGGTGAAAGTCGGCTTTTCGATCCTCAAATCCCTTGGTCTTCGCCATCGCGGGGTGCGGATCGTTTCCTGCCCCTCCTGCGCGCGGCAGGGTTTTCAGGTGATCAAAACGGTTGAGATTCTGGAAGAACGCCTGTCGCATATTTCAACGCCTTTGTCCTTGTCGATCATCGGCTGTGTGGTGAATGGCCCGGGCGAGGCGCGGGAAACCGATATCGGCCTCACCGGCGGCGGCAATGGCAAGCATATGGTGTATCTGTCCGGGGTGACCGATCATCATATTGCCGATGATCAGATGGTGGATCATATCGTTGATCTGGTGGAACAAAAAGCGGCGGCCATCGAGGCGGAGATCGAAGCGGAAAAAGCCCGCTCGAATGCAGCGGAATAAGGCGCCCTTCTGATCACAAGGTGCATCTGCGGGCCTTTTAAAGGCTCGATAGATCGGTATGGGCGGCATCAATAAGGAATGAGAACCCATGAGCAAGCTGCAACCCGTTCGGGGGACGCGGGATATATTTGGCGATGATATGCGCCGTTTCAGCCATGTCGTGCGGATTTTCGAGCGACTGGCACAGGCTTATGGCTTTGATGAAATCAGCACCCCGATCTTTGAGTTTACCGAAGTGTACAAACGCACTTTGGGGGAAACCTCCGATGTCGTGACCAAGGAAATGTACACCTTCGAGGATCGTTCGGGCGACCTGCTCACTTTGCGCCCGGAATATACGGCGGGGATCGCCCGGGCTTATATGTCGGGCGGGATGGCGCAGGCAGGGGTATCGCGCCTGTTTGGCTGGGGGCCGATGTTTCGTCATGAACGGCCGCAAAAGGGCCGTTTCCGGCAATTTCATCAGTTGGATGCCGAAATCATCGGGGCCGCCGAACCTGCCGCCGATGTTGATCTGCTGGCTTTGGCCTGGCAGCTTTTAAGCGATCTGGGGATTTCGGATCGTATTGTTTTGCATCTCAACAGCTTGGGCGATCAGGAAAGCCGCCTTGCCTATCGGGCGGCGCTGACGGCTTATTTTGCCGATCATGTGGATGCCCTGTCGGAAGACAGCCGGATGCGTTTGCAGAAAAATCCCATGCGCATTCTCGATTCCAAAGATCCCGGTGATCGCGCCCTGCTTCCCGATGCGCCGCAGATTGCCGATTATTTGAATGAGCGGTCGCGCGCTTTTTTTGAAACGGTGTGCGCGGGTGTCAAAAGCCTTGGGATTCCATACATCCATGATCAAAGGCTGGTGCGCGGCCTTGATTATTATTCTCACACGGCTTTTGAATTCGTCACCGATGCCTTGGGATCCCAAGGCACTGTTTTGGGCGGCGGGCGCTATGATGGTTTGATCGAAATGATGGGCGGGCCGTCCACCCCGGGCGTGGGCTGGGCCGCGGGGATCGAGCGTTTGGCCATGCTGATCGATGAACCGCCAGCCCCGATGCGGGCAGTGGCGCTGATCCCCATGGGCGATGCGGCGGAAAAACAGGCGCTGGTGCTGGCCCGCGATCTGCGGGCGGCGGGGCTGCGAACCCTGATGGATTATAAGGGCAATATGAAAAAACGGCTCAATCGTGCGGCCAAAGCCGATGCCCGTTTGGCCCTGATCATTGGGGATGAGGAAGTGGCGCGGGGGGCCGTGGTGGTGCGCGATCTGGATCACAGCACGCAAAAAGATTGCGCTCTTTGGGCGGTTCATGATCAGGTGCGGATGATGCTGGCCGCTCCCCCCATTGCGGATATTTCACCTGCGGCAAGCCGCGATGTGATCGATGCGGAGCAGCCATGATCCCGCGCGAAAAGCTGCAGGCGCTTTTTGATCGTCATGCTGAATTGCAGCACAGGATGAACACATCCACCGATCTTCAGGCGGCCGAGATCATGCGGATTTCAAAAGAACTGGCCGATCTCGATCCGGTGGTGTCGGCTGCCCGGATGCTGGATGAAGCGCTGGCGGAAAAGGCGGGCCTGCTCGATCTGATGAGCGGCGATGACAGCGATATGCGGGCGCTGGCACATGATGAAATGAAAGCCTGCAAGGCTCGGATCGAGGCGCTGGAGCAGGATTTGCAGCGCCTTTTATTGCCGAAAGACGAAGCCGATGATCTGCCCGCCATTCTGGAAATCCGGGCGGGCACGGGGGGTGAGGAAGCCTCGCTTTTTGCGGCTGATCTGGCGCGCATGTATCAGCGCTATGCCGAACAGCAGGGCTGGAGATTTGAAATTCTGTCGGCCAGCGCATCCGATGCCGGGGGGCTGAAGGAACTGATTGCCTCGGTGGTAGGGAAAAGCGTTTTTGCCCATCTCAAATTTGAATCCGGCGTCCATCGGGTGCAGCGGGTGCCGGTTACGGAATCGGGGGGGCGTATTCATACCTCGGCGGCCACGGTGGCGGTGCTGCCTGAGCCACAGGATGTGGATATCAAGATCGATGAAAAAGATCTGCGGATCGATATTTTCCGCGCCTCTGGCCCCGGCGGCCAATCGGTCAATACCACCGATAGCGCCGTGCGCATCACCCATCTGCCCAGCGGTGTTGTCGTCAGTCAGCAGGATGAAAAATCCCAGCATAAAAACCGGGAAAAAGCGATGAAGGTGCTGCGCGCCCGGCTTTATGAGCATGAGCGCGAAAAGGTGCATCGCGAACGGGCCGATGCCCGCAAGCAGCAGGTGGGATCGGGGGATCGCTCTGAACGCATCCGCACCTATAATTTTCCTCAAGGTCGGGTGACCGATCATCGGATCAATCTCACCCTGCACAAGCTTGATCAGATTTTGGCCGGTCCCGGCTTATCCGAGGTGGTGGATGCCCTTTTATCTTATGATCAGGCGGAGCGTTTGGCGGCGATGGAGCAGATGACCTGATGCCCGATCATCAAAAGGCTGAGGGTTTGACGGTGGCTGCGCTGCTTAGCGGGGGCCGGGAAAAGCTGATCAGCCAAGGCATCGAGACGGCAAGGCTTGATGCCCAAATTTTACTGGCGCATGCTTTGGGGCGGTCGCGGATGGATCTGGTGATGAACCCGGCCATCGAGCCCGGCATGGCCGAGATCGCTGCCTATCATGCGCTTATTGATCGGCGGATGCGGCATGAACCCATTGCCTATCTTGTGGGGAAGCGGGAATTTCATGGCCATGATTTCAGCCTCAATCACGCAACATTGATCCCCCGTCCTGATAGTGAAACGCTGGTGGATGCGGTGCTTGATCAAATGCCGGATCGCGACGGGGCCTATCGGATTCTGGATTTGGGCACCGGCAGTGGATGTTTGTTGCTCAGCCTCCTTATGGCGTTGCCCAAGGCAAGAGGCTTAGGGCTTGATATCAGTGCGGATGCGCTTTTGATGGCGCGCCGGAATGCGGAAAACCTGGGCTGTGGGTTGCGTGCCGATTTTTTGGAAAGCGATTGGCTGGCGGGGGTGCCGCATGATGGCCGGAGCTATGATATCATCATCAGCAATCCCCCTTATATCCCCCATGGTGATGTGCAAAATCTGATGGCGGATGTGCGTGATCACGAGCCCTTGCGCGCCCTTGATGGCGGGGCGGATGGGCTTGATGTTTATCGGGCTTTGATGGGCCCGGCCTCGCATATTTTGGCGGATGGGGGTCTTTTGGCCTTCGAGGTGGGGGCAGGGCAGGCCGATGCCGTGGCGCAGATGATGGCGTTGCTCTGTGGCACAACCCCGCAGATTTACAAGGATTTGGCAGGCTTTGATCGGGTGGTTCTGGCCAGCAAAGCGGGTTTGCCGGTAAAAGAAGCGGACGCGGTTGAAAAAACCTTGGAATATGATTCTGAAACGGTTAGGGTCTGGCTCACAAGGCACGGTGAGAAGCAGTGAACCGCTCCCTCCGGGCCCCCCGATGATAAAAATTGATATCGCAAAGCGGCGGTCTTTTGGCTTTGCTGCGGGGGTGGTGTGCCGTGACCGAAAACAGCAAGTACTGGTAGTTATTCTATGAACAAACCTCAAAGTCCGCGCAGGCCGCGCGGTCGTGGTCCGAAACGCCCGAACAAGGGTGGGGGCGGTGGCCTTCGGAATGATAATCGGGCCCGGGGCAATCCAAAACAGGCGCTGGATAAATACAAGCTGATGGCCCGTGATGCCTTGCAGTCTGGTGATCGCGTTTTGGCGGAATATTATTTCCAGCATGCCGATCACTATCAGCGTGTGGTGAATGAACGTTTTGGGGTGAGCCCGGTCGTCGATGATGATGAAGATGACGACGACGATGAAGACGATTATGATCTTCAGCAATCACAGCCTCGCAGCCAACAGCGTTCGCGCAGCCAGCGGGCCGAAGATGCCGCATTGTCTGAGCAGGGCAATGCGGATCGATCCGAGCGTTTTGAACGGCCAGAGCGGCCAGAGCGTTTTGAACGGCCAGAGCGCTCAGAGCGTGCGGATCGCTCCGATGAGCATGTTTCAGAGGATGGGGATGCGGATGGCCGGGATCGTGGCCAGCGCCCGCGCCATGGCAATCGGCGGCGTCCGGCACCGCGCCGTAATGATGCAGAGGCTCCGCGCAGGGACCAACGAGATCAAGGGTATCAGGGGGATCAGGCGCGTCCTGATTTTTATGATCGCGCAGAAGAGGCGCCGAAATCCGCACCGCAAGGCGAATTGCCCATGACTGCCGAGCGCGTGGTTGAGCGTCCGGCGGCGGATGATGCGCCAATTGCGGAAAAGCCTGCGCCGCGTCCGCGCAGAAAGGCCCCGGCGGCAAAGCCAAAGGCCGATGCAGCGGCTGAAGGTGAAAAGGCCGTGGCCAGCGAAAAGCCATCTGCCAATCTATCGGATGCAGAGAAGCCAAAGCCCCGCCGTCGGCGCAAACCGGTGGCAGATAAGGAAGAAGCCCCGGCGATTTCTGATTGATCGTCGGGTGCGATCCTGATCTCGCGTGCATTCGCTACGCTCATGGCTAATCCCATCGTCATCCCGGGCTTGACCCGGGATCCATCTTTGGCACGCACGAGCCCTTCACGAGATGGATTCCGGGTCAAGCCCGGAATGACGAAAGTTGGGAGAGGGTAGAGAGAGTTAGCGCGACTGAGCGCTGGCGCTTATGCGCCGCCCCATCGGAGCCGTGAGCGTAGCGAACTGGCGCGAGATCAAAAAGATGGCCGGGGTCCATTCTTTTCCACGCTCAGCCCTTCACGAGATGGACCCGGGTCTCCGGCCGGGACGACGAAGATTGCTTAAATAAACCTTGAGCGGCGCTGGTTTCTCCCCATATCGAGGAGGGACGAGAGCGAGCCGGGCGGATCTTCCGTGCCAATGAAAGCCTTGCTCCGTGATGATCACAGCGCAGCGCTGCCAATGTTGGGGCCTGCCACAACATGGGATAAAGATCCATGGATATCGAACATTATACTGATCGGTCCAGAGGTTTCATTCAATCGGCCCAAGGCCTTGCCATCCGCTCCAATCATCAGAAATTCACTCCCGAACATCTGCTGAAGGTTTTGCTGGATGACAAGGAAGGCCTTGCTGCCAATCTGATCCGGGCTGCCGGAGGGCGGCCTGAGCAGGCATTGGACGCAACCGAAGCCGCTCTTGCCAAAATCCCTAAGGTGGAAGGATCGGGCGCGGGGCAGATTTATCTGGACCCGGCCCTGGCCCGGATTTTTGAAAGTGCGGAAAAGCTGGCCGAGAAATCGGGTGATCGTTTTGTGACAGCGGAACGCCTGCTGCTATCCATGGCCACCGAAACGAAATCCACCTGTGGGCGGATTCTGGCCGATGCCGGGCTGACCGCGCAGGCGCTGAATGCCGCCATCAATGATGTGCGCAAGGGTCGCACCGCCGATAGCGCCGGGGCGGAAAACAGCTTCGAGGCGCTGAAACGTTATACCCGCGATCTGACCGAGGCCGCACGCGATGGTAAGCTGGACCCGGTGATCGGCCGGGATGAGGAAATCCGCCGCACCATTCAGGTGCTTTCACGGCGGACCAAGAATAATCCGGTGCTGATCGGTGAGCCGGGCGTGGGCAAAACCGCCATCGTTGAAGGCCTGGCCCTGCGTGTGGCCAATGGCGATGTGCCCGAATCCTTGCGCGATCGGCGGATCATGTCATTGGATATGGGATCCCTGATTGCCGGGGCGAAATATCGCGGTGAATTTGAAGAGCGGCTGAAGGGTGTTCTGGATGAGGTGACGGGTGGCGCTGGGGATGTGATATTGTTCATCGATGAAATGCATACCCTTGTGGGCGCGGGCAAAAGCGATGGGGCCATGGATGCCTCCAATCTTTTGAAACCGGCTTTGGCCCGGGGTGAATTGCACTGCATCGGGGCCACTACACTTAATGAATATCGCAAATATGTTGAGAAGGATTCCGCGCTGGAGCGCCGGTTTCAGCCTGTTTTTGTGGGCGAACCCACGGTTGAGGATACCGTTTCCATTTTGCGCGGGCTGAAGGAAAAATACGAGCTGCATCATGGGGTGCGGATCACCGATGGGGCGATTGTGGCGGCGGTCACTTTATCGAACCGCTATATCACCGATCGGTTTTTGCCCGATAAAGCGATTGATCTGATGGATGAAGCCTCGGCCCGGCTGAAGATGGAGGTGGAAAGCAAGCCCGAGGAGATCGAGGCGCTGGACCGCCGGATCATTCAGCTTAAGATCGAGCGTGAAGCCCTAAAAAAAGAGAAGGATGAGGCATCGCGGGATCGGCTGAATAATCTGGAAAAGGAACTGGCCGATCTATCGCAATCGAGCGCGGAATTAACGGTACGCTGGCAATCCGAGAAGGAAAAGCTGACCGGCTCGCAAAAGCTGAAGGAACAGCTTGATCAGGCGCGGCTGGAATTGGAACAGGCGCAAAGGCGCGGCGATCTGGGCCGGGCGGGGGAATTGTCTTATGGCATTATTCCCGATCTGGAAAAGCGCATTACCAAAGCCGAGCAAAGCGCCGATGGCAGCCCCGAAGGTTTGCTGCGTGAGGAAGTGACGGCGGATGACATTGCCGGGATCGTTTCGCGCTGGACCGGGATTCCCATGGAAAAAATGCTGGAAGGCGAGCGCGACAAGCTTTTGCGCATGGAAGAAGGGCTGGGCCGCCGCGTGGTGGGGCAGGAAGAAGCCATCACCGCCGTTTCCAATACCGTGCGCCGGGCGCGGGCGGGTTTGCAGGATCCGAACCGGCCTTTGGGATCGTTCCTGTTTTTAGGGCCGACCGGGGTTGGCAAAACCGAACTGACCAAATCTTTGGCGCATTTTCTGTTTGATGATGAACAGGCGATGGTGCGGATCGATATGTCGGAATTTATGGAAAAACATGCGGTTTCCCGGTTGATCGGGGCGCCGCCGGGCTATGTGGGCTATGAAGAAGGCGGGGTTTTGACCGAAGCGGTGCGCCGCCGCCCTTATCAGGTGATTTTGTTTGATGAGGTGGAAAAAGCCCATCCGGATGTTTTCAATGTGCTGTTGCAGGTGCTTGATGATGGGCGGCTCACCGATGGGCAGGGCCGCACGGTGGATTTCAGCAATACGCTGATCATTCTCACCTCCAATCTGGGAAGCGGGGCGATTGCCGCCTTGCCCGATGGGGCCGATGTGGAAGAAGCCCGCGATCAGGTGATGGAGACCGTGCGCGGGGCTTTCCGGCCGGAATTTCTCAACCGGCTGGATGATGTGATTCTGTTTCATCGGCTCGCCCGCAATCAAATGGCCGGGATTGTGGATATTCAATTGCAGCGGGTGCAAAAGCTGCTGGATGATCGCAAGATCAGGCTGGAACTGGATGATGCGGCGCGCAATTGGCTGGCAGAGGCGGGCTATGATCCCGTTTATGGGGCGCGGCCCCTAAAGCGCACGATCCAAAGGCAGGTGCAAAATCCACTGGCCGAAATGATCCTGCGTGGTGAAGTGAAGGATGGCCAGACGGTGAAGGTGGGCGTTGGCGATGGCGGGCAATTGGCGCTTTCCTTGAGAAACCCGCAGGACAAAGCCGCCTGAAAACACCGGCTGAAAACACCGGCTGAAATCGCCGCCTGAAAAGCGATGAGCCTGACACCGGATTGAGACGGTGCCAAAAAAAACAGCCCGCCCCCCATCAGGGAGCGGGCCTTTTTTGTGCAATCCTCGAAAGGATTAGAAGCGGGCGCTGGCCCCAACAAAGAAACGACGACCAAAGAAGTCGAAGATGTTGTTTTCAGCAAACCCCGGTGGCTCACGATCGAAAGCATTCGTGATACCGCCACGGATCGTATAATTCTCAAGGAAATCATAGGTGATATTGAAATCATGCTGCGAGAAATCACCCGTGAAGGCAAAGGGTGAATTCAACTGATCTTCCGTGGAGAAGAAGCTGTCTTCATCAAAAATCCGCTGTGAGCTTTGCCAGTTGAGCTGATGCCCAATGGTCAAAGGTCCGCGGTTCCATGATGTGTTGAGATTGAAGCGATAGGTTGGCGTTCCCAATTCGCCTTCGCTCATATTCAGCGTTGTCGGATCAGACGGATCGGTTTGATCATTTTGCTTGAGAAGAGCGGTCCCTTGAACACGAATGCGAAGATTACCAAAATCAAAATTTGAATTGAAAGCCGGCTGCAGCCATTTGTTCAATTCGGTTTGATAAAGGGCTTCAAAGTCAACACCACGAACCTTGAATTGCGCCGTGTTCACAGGCCCTTGGATGAAATCGATGATTTCATTTGTGTTGGCATCGCGTGTGAAAAGATTGCACAGATTTTCTGCCGGACCACCCGCAGCATCAAAACAATCATCAACGATGGTTTGAATGCCGATTGTCTGGATCGCATCATCAATCTTGATGTCGAAGAAATCTGCCACGAGCGTGAGGCCAGGAACCCAACGTGGGGTGATTGTGGTGCCCACAAAATAGCTGCGCGAGGTTTCTTCTTCAACAAAAGGATTGCCGCCATTCGCGCCCGGATTGCTGATATTGGGGTTGGGATCAACGAAATCAGCAGGAACACCCAAAGCCTGGCAGTTGGCAATGCGATTTGCCGCAACCGAGGGATCTTCATTCAGATTTTCCTGCGAGCAGGGATCATCGATCTGAATAAAGGTTTGGGCCGGGGCCTGGAACAATTCCCCGATATTGGGGGCACGAACAGATCGGCTGCGGCCCCCGCGGAACACAACATCATCCACAGGACGCCACACACCTGATGCAGACCATGTTGTGGTGGCCCCAATGGTGGAATAATCCGACTGACGCACAGACCCGGTGATCTGCAGATCCTTGATCAGGAACATATCCTTGATCAGGGGAACATTCACTTCGGCATAACCTTCATGCACATCAAAGCGCCCAAAGGTTGGGTTGATAGCATTGGAGAAGCTATCCACAACCAGTGGAAGGGCATCAGGCCGTGTTTCGGAATCTTCACGGCGATATTGATAGCCCATGGCAACGCCGATATCCCCTGCGCCGGTCAGATTGAACAAATCACCAGACCAGTTGGCCGACACGATCAATTGTTCTGTTTTGGATTTGTCATTCAGATCGACAGACGCAAAATCAATGGCTTCCTGTGAAAGCGAATTGACACCAAAAATATTGCCGGCAACGCAATTATCGATGGTATTTTGCGACACTGCACCCACACCATTGATGGTGGTGGGAAGCCCTGCCTGTTCAAGAAATTGAACACGACAAACAATATCGCCCACATCAAATGTTGGCGTATTCCCAGCGGCTTCAATAGCAGCAATATCATCCTCATTGATCTGGATGGCATCGATGGATGCAAAGAAATTGGGATTCAGGCGAGAATTTTGTTGCCGGTTGGTGGCATCATCACGGCTGAAGTTTACCGCAACATCCCAATTCCATTCCTTTTCAATGATCGGCAGTTTGTATTCGCCTTCAAATCCACCCACAAAGCGGAATGTTTGGCGGGTTGCATTCTGCCCCCGATTGAATTCAGACATGAAACGCTGGATATTGCCGATCCCAAAGCCATTATCAATGGCTTGGCCCACAACCGGATCGAGGAAAGCATTGTCGGTACCTGTGAAGGCGCCGATATTAAAGGTTTCGGCTGCAGTTGGCAGTGTGCGATCAGCATTGGCCGTGGCAATTCCGTTTGGCGCCCCAGAGAAGAAGGAGGGCTGGAACGTGAATTGCGAATCGATATAGGTGTATTTCATATCGACGAAGGTTCTGAAACCATCCGCAATTTCAAAGTTTGATTTGGCCTGAATATTATAGGTTTCACTATCGGGCGTAAGGGAAGCCTGCAACTCATTAACTAGGACACCGGTGCCGCCAATCTGAGTGGTTCTGGGAAGGCCAGCCGATTCGGGATCATCGCTGAAGGGCAATTGCGTACCGGGATTGAAGGGAATGGCTTGGCCATTCGCCCCGAATTCAAACTGCCCGGCATTGGTGAATGTGTTGACCAGGCCGCCGTTGGTGATGATGTTCAAAACAGCATTTTCGGTCAGAAAGAAATTGGGAACACCATCCGATGGGGCGAAATCAGGGACCCCATCACCATCGGTATCCACCGTGACCGCATCCTGATCAACCGTTACAAGTGCGCGATTGCGATTGAAGAAATCGAGATCTGTTTGCAGGATTTCTTCATTCTGGCGATATTCAAAGGCAAGCATGGCATTGCCTTTGTTGTTGGCAAAATTGCCACCCATAATGCCTGAAAAACGTGCGGATTGCCCTTCGCCATTTTCATCTATTGCAAACTGACCATCAAGTTCCAGCCCTTCAAAATTTTTGCGGAGCACAAAATTGACCACGCCAGAAACGGCATCGGCCCCATAGATGGAGGAGGCACCGCCGGTCAGAACTTCGGTCCGTTCAACCATCAGAAAGTTCAGGGTATCAATATTCACCGCAGCCGTGCCGGGATCGGACCCGACCTGACGGCGACCATCAATGAGCGTAAGTGTGCGTTGCTCGCCAAGCTGACGCAGATTCAGCAGGCTCAGGCCCGATGTGCCGAGAACAGCGCCTGTGGTATCATCAGGAACCTGAGATCCCTGCAGAGCCGGAATATCGCTTAAGAAATCGGCCAGATTGTTGAAGCCAGAGAGTTTGACGGCATCGCCATCAATGGACAAAACCGGACTGGCTTCCATGCCGGGGGCACGACTGATGCGTGAGCCGGTGACCACGATTTCTTCAACTTCGAGCGCTTCTTCGTCTTCTTCGTCCGTTGATTCCTGCGACCAGACGGCGCTTGACGTCATCGCCAGAATGCCGATGGACGAAGCGGCAAGCAGCCTTAATCGTCTGCTTTTCTTTAAATCTTGCGGGTGCATTCTATCCCTCCTCAACACTATTATTGTTACTGATAGTCCCGCGCTGGCGTGAAATTTTATTTCATTTTTTTATCTTGTCATCGTGAAGTGCGGCTTTTTCTGATGCCACTACTCGACAGGAAAAAAGCCATGCTTTGTCTCAGTTGTAAACCTGCAGAGAATGCCATTCCTGAATATAGTTTTTCCTGTGACAATTTGGTCACAATTATGGCGCCTGGAAAGCCATTGTCATAATTGGAATGGCGCTGCATTAAATGGATAGCGATGCCGAAAAAGTGGATCGGTTAATTTGATACCGGGCTGATTTCAAATAGCTTTTCATAATTGGGAAGCTTCATCCGCCATTGGCCGAGGAAATTTTTGCTAAGGACGACCGTTTGACCATCTGGTTCAATTCCAGCAGGCATTTTGCGACCCGCACTTTCAAAAACGAAGCCTTCGCTGATGCGGATTTTGAAATCGCCCACACTGTTGGAATTGTATCCTGTGATTGTGGTGGTTAAGGGCAGAGCCAGATCATCGGCGCTGGCTTCACGCTCCACCACGCGGCCTCGGATCACATCACCCTGCCTTATGGTGCTGGATTCGTAAGCACCTTCGTTGGTGATATTGCTGTCCAGACCTTCCTCCCCAACCCGCCCTTGGGGCACGGCGCGGGGGCTGGTGATCTGGCGCGGCCTGTCGCGTTCAGCCTCGGCGATGGCTTCGGGTGTCGCTTCGATCAGGCCATAGCGGATCTTGTATTTCTTGAGCAGGCTGTCATAGCAGCCAAGGCGTTCGGCAGCGATGATCAGGGGATCGCAGGACAGAAAATCCGACAGCACATTTTGCGCCGTATCCGTGCGGTTTTGTGCTGCGGCGGAAAAAAGGGGCGCTGTGCAGCACAGCATGCTTATTGCAATGAGGGGGCGGCGCATGGGGGTCTCGCTTTTTTCTGTTGCCTTTATAATCTATCGATAACGCCCGCGCGCGCGGCTGTAAATGATGCGCATTGACAGTTTGGGGGGACTCTGTGCTTTTCTGAGGATCGACAGACCGATCCAATGGTGGATTTGCCCATGACGGCTTCACACACGGCGCTTTCCCAAAGCCTGCAAACCGCCCTGTCCATGGCACAATCGGGCCGCTTGGGCGAGGCGGAGGCGATTTTATCACGGCTATTGGAGCAATGGCCCGATCAGCCCGATGCTTTGCAATTGATGGGTTTGGTAAAGCGCGGGCAGGGGGATCAGATTGCGGCCATAGAGTTTTTTCAACGCTCTTTGGCTTTGAACCCCGCGCAGCCTCATGTGTTGAACAATCTGGGCAATGCGCTTTTGGCATCTGCCCGCCGGGATGAAGCCGTGGCGGCTTATCGGCGGGCCATTGTCCTTGATGCGGATTATGCCGATGCACGGCTTAATTTAGGGCGAATTTTGCTTGATGACGGGTATCTTGATGAGGCGAGGCAGGTGCTGGCGCAGGCGACAAAACTTGCACCGGGCAGCGTGAAGATCTGGTCTGCTTACGGCCGAGCCTTGCGGGCCCTGGCGGATTATGAACAGGCGGTGGCGGCATTTGAACAGGCTTTGCGGATCAAGCCCGATCATGTGCCCGCCCTCCATAATCTGGCAGTCACCCATTTCGTGGCCGGGCGGGCGGAACAATCCCTTCAATTGCTCGATCAATGTTTGGCGCGGCAGCCTGATCTGGCTCTTGCCCATTATAATCGGGGCCATGCCCTTTATGAATTGGGGCGGACCGATGAAGCCATCCAAAGCTATGAACTGTGCATTGCCCTCGCCCCCGATTATCGCGAAGGCCATGATACCCTGAACAAGCTTTTCTGGCAGCATGGGATGGGCGATCATTATCTGAAAAGCTATCAAACGGCGCTGCAAAAAGTGCCGCAGGCTTTGGATTTATGGATTGATTGGGCTGATAAGCTGATTTTGGCCGAGCAGTGCGCCGAGGCCGTGGCGGTGGTGGCGGGGGCTTTGGATCAGGGCCATGATGATGCCCGGCTTTCCCATGTTTTGGGGCGGGCCCTGATGGGCATGGGGCAATATGGTAAAGCGCAAACCGCCCTCATTGATGCCACGGATCGGCCTGATGCACCTTTGGCCGCCGTCCTTGATCTCTCGCGCTGTTGCCTTCTGGCTAAATCCTACAGGGAAGCAGAGCAAGCCGCCGAAAAAGCCCTGCGCCGGGCCCCTTTGGATCAGGAAGCGCTGGCTTGGCGCGCTCTTTCCTGGCGGTTTCTGGGTGATGCGCGGGAGCCTGATCTCAATAATTATGAACGCTTCATCGGGGTGTTCGATCTGCCCGCCCCGCCCGGATATGCAAGCATTGAAGCTTTTAATGAAAGGCTGGCCGCCTGTTTGCGGGATTTGCATAAAGCTCATCAGCACCCCATGGAGCAGACCCTGCGTGGCGGATCGCAAACCATGGGCAGCCTGTTTTCCCGCGATCATCCGGAAATCCAGCAGGTTCGCGCCTTGTTCGAGGCGGCGATCAAGGCTTATATCAAAGCCCTGCCTGATGATCCGGCGCATGTGTTTTTAAATCGCAAATCCCGGAATTTCAGCTTTTCGGGGTCCTGGTCGGTGCGCCTTCATCGCCATGGCTTTCATGTGAACCATGTGCATGCCAAGGGCTGGATCAGTTCGTGTTATTATGTGGAACTGCCGCCCTCCACCCATCAGGGTGATGGCCAGCAGGGCTGGATCAAATTTGGCGAATCAAGCCTTGGCCTGGGCGGAGTGGATGCCATCCAGCGGGTGATCCAGCCCAGGCCCGGCCGTCTGGTCTTGTTTCCATCCTATTTCTATCACGGCACCATCCCTTTCGATGATGAGGCCGAACGGCTGACCATTGCTTTTGATGTGGTGCCGGATTGATCCTTGTCAAAAAGCCGGATCAGTTGAAGATCAAACAGGAAAAGGCGGGGAATGATCCCCGCCTTTTCCATATCTATCGGGTGGCTCGGTCTTAGAAGCGAACCGTGGCACCCATGAAGAAGCGCGTGCCCAACACGTCGAAAGTGCTTGGGAAGGTGTTGGCCTGCTCCGAGGTGTCACCCACCAAGGGGGGCTTGTTGTCGAGGATATTATCGACACCGCCATAGATCTGCAGATTTTCCATCACATCATAAGTGGATGACAGATCGAAATAATGCTGGCTTGCAAGCTTGGGTGCCGCAAGATCGGCAGGATCAACGGCCGGATCGAGCAATTGATCATCCCGGGTGCTGTCAATCCAGCGCCAACGAACGCTGAGATTGAGCGGACCGGTGCGATAGGTCACGCGGCTGTTGGTCTTGAATTCCGGCAAAGGCTCACCGCAGGTATTACCGAAAGTACCGCCACATTCGTCGATCCGATCAGCCAGTTCGGCCACCGGGGTGATATCGAAATTATTCAGCCAGGTACCGGCGAAGGAGATGTCAAGGCTGCTGGTTTCGCTCAAAAGCCCGCGGCCCAGATCCATAGTGTAGGCGATCTGAACATCGATCCCGTCGGTTTCGATCTTGCCGATATTCTCATTCAGAACTTCAACGAAATTGGGTTCCTGAATAACGCCATCGGGGCCACGATTAACAGCCTGACAGAAGGGGCTGTTGATATCCTGCACCACATTGAAACACAGATCGAGCACATTATTCACCGAACCGCCCAGCACGCTGATGGCACCATCAAGCTCGATATTATAGTAATCGACCGTGACGCTGAGGCCTGGAATGGCCCGCGGGGTGATCACCGCGCCCACGGTGAAGGTATCCGATTCTTCTTCTTCAAGATCGGGATTGCCGCCAAAAAGACCCTGGATCTGCGTATTGGGCTGGATGGCCCCAAAGACGCTGCCATTCGGAACACCGCTGGCGACGCAGATATCACGCAGTGCCTGGGTGCGATCACTGGCCGAGCGATCAGAGCAGGGATCGGTAGCAGGTGGGAAGCCCTGTGACTGGCCACCAAACAGTTCCTGCACATTCGGCGCCCGAACGGCATGCTGGAACTGCCCACGGAACATCACATCATCCGTAGCGCGCCAATCCACACCGCCAGCATAGGTCCACACACCGCCCACATTATCCAGATCATAATCGGAATAACGGAAGGCGCCGTTCAGCTCCACACGTTGGGCGAAGGGCAGATCGGCAATCACAGGAACACGAACTTCGCCAAACAGTTCCCACACATCATAGCCACCCTGGGTGGGCTGACCGGCATTGAAGCCGACCACATCACCTGACGACAGGGCGAAATCAGGGCTGAAGCGGGCCGAGACCGAGCGATATTCAAAGCCGAAAGCGGCCCCGGCGGTACCAGCAGGCAGATCGATAATATCACCGGAAATCACGCCCGATGCCACCTGAAGCTGGGATTCTTCGACATTGGTTGCATTGATGCGGACAAAACCAGCCGCTTCAGGGGTGATATTGGGGCCGAAGATATTGATGGGAACGCAGTCGCTCGAGGTATCGGCGCAGGCTGTGCCATCTTCATTGGTGAGCAGGGCCTGCTGGAAGCGGCTGCGCGAGACATTGCCGAACTGGCGTTGGGTATTCAGTGTTCTGGAGAACATGTAATAGGCATCATAGGTCATGTTCTTGAACATGGTGTCGCTGAAATCACCCAGATCGCCACGCAGACCGGTGACCACCCGCCAGCTATTGCGTTCATCGAGATTCTGGCGCGGGCCCACTTCTTCCAAACGGCGACCGATGCCCAGAGTGGTTTGACCATCACCTGCGGTGCCAGCAAGGGTCAGGGTGCCGGGATTGATCAGATTGCCATCATCATCCCGTGTTGTGCCAGTGATCGTCCCTTCGCTCAGGTCGGTTTGGCGTAAAACTTCCTGTAATTCGGGCGACAGGAAGGGATTGTTCACATTGAATAGGAAGTTGCCGGTGATGGGGGTGGGGGCAAGCTCGGTATTCACCCGGTTATTGGCAAAGGTGCCTTCGGCATAAGCTTCGATCTTATCATTGATATCAAAGCTGGCCATGGTGCCGATCAACCAGCGTTCCTGAGGAACCTGCAGGAAGTTGTCGGGCGCATAGTTGAACAGATCGCCCGGATTGTTGAACGGGCTTGCATTGCGGCCACTGTTATCGGGCAGGAAACCCAACCCGCCAAGGCTGCCAAGGTTGGCATTATTGAGGGCTGTGATGAGCCCGGGGCGCAGAGCCTGATTGACATCGCCCGCATTGGGGCCGGTGAAACGACCATTGGGAACGGAGGCCGAACCACCAGCGACCAGCGCCGGATTGCCATTGGCATCCACATTATCAATCAATGCATTGGTCGAGAAATCGCGGGCATCCTGCATCACAGGATCGCGATCGAAATAGTTCATGAACAGCACGACATTGCCGCGACCATCGGCGAAATTACCGCCCATGGTCAGATCGATATTGGCGCGATCCGCATCACCACGGCTGGTAATATCATATTGGCCGCCGAGCTCGATGCCTTGGAAATCATCCTTCAATTTGAAGTTGATGACACCGGCGATGGCATCGGAACCATAAACGGCGGATGCGCCACCGGTCACCACTTCGGTGCTTTCAATCAGCGCCGATGGAATGGTGTTCACATCGGTGATCTGATTGGCATCAAAGAACATATAGCGGCGATTGTTCACCAGGATCAGCGTGCGGGTGACACCCAAGCCACGCAGATCGAGAGTTGCCGCGCCGCCACCGGGATTGTTGGAAAAGGCGGTGGCCGCAGGAATGAGCTGGGGCATGGTATTGAGCAGCTGCTCAACGTTCACCGTGCCGGAAATCCTGAATTCTTCGGCGGTGACAACAGAAACCGGGCTGGAACTGGTGAGATCGGTGCGGGCAATGCGCGAACCGGTAACCACGATCTGTTCGATTTCGGCCACTTCAGAATTTTGCTGGGTTTGGGCCAGCGCAGAAACCGAGAGCAGGCTGCCAGCCAGCGCAGTGGCTGCACTGCCGAGCAGGAGGGCTCTGCGCTTCATGGGTCCGTTACGAGACATAGGCGCTTCCTTTTTGATTTTGCGGTCCGTAGAGAAAAAAATGCGAGTGCATCTTATGCGACGCGTAAGATCACCTAAACGCGGTTGCCTGTACAGGCATATAGAGTAGAATTCGGGGGCTATTCATCATTCTTTCATAAAGCTGTTGCCATGATGCAACAAATACCCCGCTTTATGAGCGGTTTCCTGTCAGCCACCAGCCCAGCTTGATCTGCTGAGTGCCGAAAATGGCCGGTGAGATGGCGACTCTTCCCCCCCCATGTCTGTGCCTTCCATATCTGGCAAACAGATCGTGGAGCGCCCGGCCTTGGTCTTCATCATGGGCAGCGGCGAGCAGGGCCGATAAGCGCTGATGGCGAGCGGCGCGCTTCAGATCAATTTCATCGATCAGCGCTTTTATGGCGGCATCGTCGAGCTTGTGCCTTTGTTCGAACAGCCAGCCTGCGCTTTCCATGAAGGCCTTGAAGATATCGCCCGCGCCCAAAGCGGTTCCATCCCGCACCAGCCGGGCTACGGCGATGGCCAGGCTTTGGCTGGCTTCCCGGGCTTTGGCTTCCAGGGCATGGCTATCATGGGCATTCAATGTGCCGGATGCGCGGATATGCTGAACGCGCTGCTCCATGTCTTTGATCGCTGGGATTTGTTCGCGCATCAAGGCGATCAAGCCGCTGTCTTCGATCATCTGCAATTGCGCCATCTGCTGGCTGCTATGGGTCATCAGAACGCTATCTTTGGCATGGATCAGAAAGCGGAAAGCGCCGCGGGGGGCCAAGACCCGCAAAATTTCGGGAACGGCTTCATCAATGGGCGCATATTCAAGTGCATATTGGCCGCTGATGGCGGTGAAGGTGCCATCATCAAAAGGCAGCTTTTGCATCAGGGTGCGGGGGTGAAAACGCACGTTCTGGAGAGCCTCGCCCCCTGTTTTCACATATTGAACAGGATCGATATCGGCGGCATCGACGGCATCAATCGTGAAATCCACCTTTCGCTCGCGGGCCGATTTCACCGCCAGTGCCGCCAGCGCCCCATTGCCGGTACCCACATCCAGAAGGCGGGTTTGGTTCGGCAGGCTGGCAAACCACGCCATCCATGCCGCATCGAGCGCCACCGCCGCATCGCCGCTGCCTGTGCTGTTTTGGGGGACACAGGATTGCAGCCGGTCGGCCTTCCAATAAAGATCCCAGGCCCAGCTTTGATGGTGCGAATTGCTGATCATTGCAGCCGTTTCACACGAAAGCTGCGGCCATCGATGGTCATGATGAAATTGCTCATCACGCCTTTTTCAATATCGGCTTTAAGGCCCCCCTTGATCCTTGATAGTCGCTCGGTATCCACTTGTTGCCAGATCTGGCCATTTTCCATGCGGATGATCCATTGTCCGCGCAGGGTTTTTTCGGCACTCTCCACCGTCATGCTGCGCTCTTCATCGGATTGGCCTGGTTCCGGGCGCGGGGCAAAACCAAAGCGATCTTCCTGGCTTTGGCTGTCATCGCTTTGTCGTTCGGCTTTATTGCTCTCTTTACTGCTTTGGGTGTCGTCTTTGGGGGGCGGCATCTGTCGGTCGAGAGTTTGTGACCGGTCCGACATCTCGATGCGGGATGCATCAAGCGCGATGCGATCAAAACAGGCCAGCCGCGCCGCATCCTGCGTGATTTGCCGACAGGCCTGTATCTGCCCCGAAAGGCTATTGGGACGCTCGGGGTTTTGCGCTTGCGCCGGATGGGGCATGAGAGGGGCCAGCAGCAAAGCAGCGGCGGCAATCAGGGGCTGCCGGGGGCGGTTGAACGTGATAGGCATGCCGGTTCCGTTTCAACTTGATAATAAAGGGAGGCCCTTTGTGCCTGCGATCAATCGGCTTTTGCCAGCAAAATCGCCTGCGCTCTTGAAAGGGCCAGACGATCTGCATCGGTTTGCTGCCGGGCCTCGATGAAGGCATCAAGGGCATCGGCGGTCAAAACCCGCCCGGATGGCAGTTTCAAGGTCAGCGGATCAACGCGCTCTTCGCCCATATAAACTTCATAATGCAGATGCGCCCCGGTGACCCGGCCGGTGGCCCCCACATAGCCAATGATCTGGCCCTGTTTCACCCGCACGCCCTGCTTGATGCCCCTGCCATATTTGCTGAGATGGGCATAAGCGGTTTTATAGGTGCCATTATGCCGGATACGCACATAATTTCCATAAGAGCCATAGCGGCTTGATCGCTCGATGATCCCATCGCCGGCGGCAAAAACCGGTGTGCCGGTGGGGGCTCCGAAATCAACCCCCTGATGCGAGCGCACATAGCCAAGCACGGGGTGCTTGCGCTTGCCGAATCGCGAGGTCAGCCGCGCTCCGTCGAGCGGGGTTTTCATCAGGGCCTTGCGGACGCTTTTGCCGTTTTCGTCGAAATAATCCCAATCGCCGCTATCAGCCGGGGTGTGGCGATAAAGGGGTAGATCGCGTCCCCGCAGATTAAGCCGGGCATACAGAATCGCTCCATCTTCAATGGCCCCATCATCCTGTGCCATGGTGCGCTGATAGAGAATTTCGAATCGGTCGCCCGCCCGAATTTCCCGCTGGAAATCGACATCAAAGCTGTAAAGCCGGATCAATTCCACAATCACCTCAGCAGGCACCCCCGCCGCCCGCGCCGAAAGATAAAGGCTGTCATCAATGGTGCCGCTGCCATAAGCCAGCAAAGGGGTCACCTCAAGCGCTTCATTGCGCGCTTCATAGCGGCCATCGGCAAGGCGATCTGCGATGATCAGGCGATCATAGCTGGCACGCAGGGCAAGCGAGTTCAGGCTCAAGGCCTTTCCATCTGCCTCTAATGTGGCATCGATGATCTGGCCAATCGCCAGACGCCGCATATCATAATGCTTGGAAAGAGCCGTGATCGCCGCATGGGCCTGCGCCCGATCAATGCCTGCGCGCATCAGCGCTTCGGTCATGGTGTCGCCCCGTCCGATGGTGATGGTGCGGATGAAGGGCGCTGCCGATTGATCAGCGCTTTCGCTCTCTTTATGCCCCGCCATGATTGGGAAATATTGCGGGGTGGGGGCGGCGGCCCATGGCCCCAGGCTTTCGGTTCTATCGGCCATATTTTTAGAATCAGCCGCTGTTTCAGCCGCATCCGCTAAAGCAGTCGCCTGATCAAAGCGCGTGCCCGTTGATGACAATCCAATGCCAAGGGCCAGGGCAAGCCCGGCCATTAATGTGGCAAGCCCGGCCCACCATGTGCGCTCGCCCTTGTTCCGCGACAGATCGATCACCAGCGGCCAGGGTGCAGAGGCTGAAGCAGACGAACGCCGCCCCAGCCAGCAGTTTCGCGGGCCATGCCCCTTATGCTTATTGGCACGATTTCCGGCCTGATCATGAGGGCTATTCGATGCGTTATCCGTCACAGCAATCTCCTGAGCCTTCATGGGGAAGACTCTTCGATGAATAAGGTTAAAATAACCATGTCTTGTTGGGATGCGTCTGTCAATCGGCGGAATTCTGCGGATTCATGATGAAATATGACGGCATATCCCCCAAACTGTAAAAAAAATGACGCATCGGTAAAAAAGCCGCTTGACCCCAGCGGCTCAAGGGCATAGAAACCCCCTCGTCGGCGGCAAACGTCGGCACCGGCACTTGAGCTTCTTGCTTGACTCGTTCATTCGAGACGCTTATATGACGGTCTTGCGCATGTTCACATTGGTGAGCACGGCAAAATTTTGCCTTACAACCCGAAAAGGTTTTTGCGAATGCTTCGGCAGTCGTGGGGGTAGAATTCGCTCTTTGACAGTGTTGATGAGAGAAGGGAGATGC
>BAYV01000025.1 GCA_000710935.1 Iodidimonas nitroreducens
GATTGCGCGCCACCGCCCGGGTTTCATAGCCGGCAAAAAGGCTCCAGCCGATGCCATTGGGCTTGGCGCGCAGGATTTTGCCCGATCCCGTGGCGCTGGGATTAATCCGTGGGGGCAAGGCATGGGGCAGGAAATTGCCGATCCGCCCCACAAGCCCCAGATTCGCATCAACAAAAACCGTGCCAAGATCGGCACCCACACGCGGCGACAGATCCCCCGCAAGCCAATCCCCCCATTCAAAAATCTGATAAAACCAGGCTCGCTCATAATAAAGCTGCACGGTGGGTTCGGCCTCGATCTGATAATCCCAGCCCTGGGGTTCGGGGGAATTGGTCAGGGTATGAACGAATTTCTGGGTCCGCTCCGCCAGCGAAGGTGGCCCCGTCACCCCCAGCGACAAGGTCAGGGTTTCCTGCATATTCCCCACCTGGCCCGAAGCCCCCACCTCCACAAAAAGCCAGCCCGCATAAGGGCGATCATCGGGCTGGCGTTCGCGGATCGTGATATCCTCAGGGGAAAACATCGATTGTCCAATCGCTATGAACAGATCGGTCTCTTTTGCCGCCGGTTTGGAGGGCAGCCAATCCCCGATGAAAGAGACAGCGCCGGGCCGATCATCGGGGGCCAAAGCCAAAGCCATACGAAATCCATTGGTAAACCAGCGATCCTTGCCATCGCCATAGAGATCATTTTCGCTTTGGAACGATAAAACCGAACGCTTGGGCGATTGAGAAGGCGGCATGCTTTGGGCCAAAGCCGCACTGATGGGCACATTGAGACCGATCAGAAACAGGAAAAAAGCGCTTGGATATGTCATGAGACTCAGCTGCCATCAGGAAAGATGAAGAAGGATTAAGCACAATCTGAAGGGAGGATCACCCCTTCATCGCATAGGCGGGAGGCATTTCTTCTCAGGTTTCACAAAAATTTCAAATCCGATCCATCGCCATATTATTTCAATATATTTCATATTGGGGTTTTCATAGGGCTTATAAGTTTAACCACACAATATTGTTATTAATGGGGAAATAAGGCATTTTTTGGCGCATATCCTATATATTTTGAACCCATGCATTTTTTATTAGGGTGAGTATTTACGATCACAGCCCTGTGATCTCTGTTTAAAGCTGCAAATTTCTTAATAATACATTTCTGTATTGTTTTATTCATCTCGTCATTCAGGCTGGATATTTAATCAAATTTAATCATTTATCGGCCAGATTATTGTCACATGACGAGATATTTCAAAACGCACTGGCCGGGTCTGGTCATCATCATAGATCAACATTGTTTGTTTGCGGGGGAAAGCGTGTTTTTAAAATCACAATCAAATTATATGGCTTATCAGGCAAATGCGGCAGCCCAAAGGTTGCGTACGCGACTCATGCACTCTGCCGCCAGCCTTGCTATCCTGCTGTGTGCCGCCCCAGCCATGGCCCAATCGGCTACGGCCGATGAACAGGCCCGGATAGAGGCTTTGGAACAGCAATTGCAGCAGGTTCTGGGGGTTGTGCAATCCCTGAGCCAGGAACTGAAGGCGCTGAAATCGAGCCAATCCGAGCCAGGCAATGCAGCCCCCGGCGACGCCCCGGCTCAAAACCTTTCCGCCGACACTTTGTCTCCCATTGATCTCTCCAAACGCCTTGATGAGGTGACGGCATCCGTCGCTGAAACCAATGCCCGCCTCGATGATGTGGAAGATATCGCTTTTGATATTGATGAGCGGGTGGGCAGCCGGGCTTTGGTGCGCGCCTTTGATGCCAAAAGCTTTGATCTGGGGGGTATGCTCCATACCGCCGCCACCTTCGTCGATGGCCAGAATAATGATGAATTTGCCGTCAACCGCCTGACCTTCGAGCTGTTTGCCAAGGCGGAATTGAATGATAAATGGTCCTTGTTCGTGGCGCAGGCTTTCATCCGGGAATCCAATATCAATTTCATCGATCCGGGGGCGCGGCTCGATCCCAATTTCAATATCGGGTCATCCTCTCCTTTGGTGATTGCCACCGCCACCTATAAAGCCAATGACAAATTCGTTCTCGATATGGGCCGTTTCATCACGCCTCATGGTATCGTCAATATCGAGCATTTCCCGGCCATTTTGCTTGATCCCGAACAGCCGCAATTCCTGCGTCCCTTTGGCGGACAAACGATCTTTGCCAATTTCCTCAATGGGGCGAAGGCCAGCGGCCAGTTTTATAAGCCATTCGGTATCGATGGCACCTTTGGCTATGCCGCCTATGCCGGGACCTTTACCGGAAATAGCGACAGCGTGAATTATGGCGGCCGCGCCTTTTGGAGCTTTGCCGATACTGGCATCACTCTCGGCGCCAATGTGGGCGGCGGTCGGCGCGATGGAAGCGATAGCGATTATGTGCTTTATGGTGCCGATCTGCTCTATGACAAGGGCATGATCTTGTGGAAAAACGAGCTGTTCGTCACCAGCGAGGATCAAGGCGGCGACAGGCTGGCCTTTTATTCCCAGCCTGGCCTGCGTTTTGGCGATAGCTGGACGGCCTTCTACCGCTTTGATTTCCTGGATGACGGCACTGAAGCCGGCGACCGTAAAGAGCATTCCATCGGCTTTACCTTCAAGCCCATTCCGCAGGTTCATTTGCGCGCCATCGCAAGGCTCAATCGTTTTGATGCCGGCACCGGCCTCACGGGCAATGACTTCCCAAGTGCCAATGCCGAAAATTATCAGCTTTCAGCAACATTCTCATTCTAAGGCGGGGCCATAGCATGTTCAAAACGATGAAATACAGCCTGGCCGCCTTCATGATGATGATCGGTCCGGCTTTTTGGGCCAATGTCGCGCAGGCTGCTGATTATGCCGTGATCATTCATAGCGATAATAAAATTGATCTGGCGGGCAATGCGGCACGTGAAATCATCAAGCAGCTTTATTTAAAAGAACTGACCCAATGGCCGAATGGTCTGGCGGCGGAGCCTTTCGGCCGCGAAAGCGGCTCGGCGGTGCAGCTTGCCTTTGAAAAGCAGGTGCTTGGGCTTTCAGGATCGGAAAGCAGCAATCATTGGGCCCGCATGAAACAAACCAAAGGGGAAACCCCCCCGCGGGAAGTGGGGCCTGATCGTGTTCTGTTTCGGCTGGTCGGCAAATTTCCCGGCGGATTTGCTGTGGTCACGGCAGAAGAAATGGCCAATGCGCCGTCATCCGTGATGGTGCTTTATAATTTCAGCGATTGATCCCTGTGGGAAAACTCCATGTTTAAAAAAGCGACCACTGCATTTGCCGTCCTTTCTATCCAAGGGAAAATGCTGTTTCTTCTGGGTATATTGGGCTTTCTGGTGATCGGCGGTCTGATGCTTGTGCAATATCAGATTTTTGGCGCCAGAACGGCTATTTCAGACCAATCCATATATCTCGATACGCTCGAGCGCACCAATGGTATGCAAAAAGCATTCGGTGATATGAAATACTGGTTTTCCGATCTCGCCAATAGCTTGTCGAGCGAGGCCGAAGAGCAAGGCGCGCTTGCGCTCAAAAATTTTCGCGCCAGTGCACAGGATTTGAAGGCCCTCAGCCCACAGGAACGCGACAAGCTGATCCGCAATGCCGAGCAGATCGAAAAGCTCTCTCTCGATTCTCTGGTCGAATATATGATGGAAGAGCGCAGCAAGGGCGATGCCCTGATGGCACAGGCGCGGGACCTGATCACGGAAAATGACCGGGTCATCAGCGCTCTGCTGGCCAAAACCCGCCAGGATGCCGAAATGGCCGCGCAATTGGTGGATAAAGATAGCAGGCTCGCATCGCTGCTGGGATTTGCGGCGATTGCCATTCTGATTATTTGTGGCCTGTCGATCGTTGTCACCGTGCAAAAATCCGTGGTCATGCCGATCCGCCAGATCACCGATGCGATGAAAGCGGTTTCTCGTGGGGAACAGGATTCCGATATTCCCTATCGCGATAATCCTGGCGAACTGGGCGATATGGCCCGCGCCGTGGCGATTTTCAGCGAAAATGGCAAGAAAATCGACCAGATGAATGCCGAACGCGAAGCCCAGCGCGAAGCCCAGGAACAAGAACGCCAAAGGCTGGCAGAAGAAAAGCAGGCCCGTGACGCGCAGCAGCAAAAAGAACTGACAAGGCAGGCTGAACAGCAAAAAGCCATGGCCCAATCGGTGATCGAATTGTTGCAAGGCCGGGTTTTCTCCACCCTGGATCAGGTGGTGTCGTCTGCGCATGAGCTTGAAGACGCATCAAGCACCATGGGATCGGCGGTCACGAAATCGCAAACCACGGCCAGCGATGTGTCGGTGGCCTCTGAAACCGCCACATCCCACGCCCAAAGCGTGGCATCGGCGGCAGCCCAAATGGCCGCTTCCGTGCAGGAAATTGCCAGGCAGATCGCCGCATCAACCAGAGTGACCAGCGAAGCGGTCAGCCAGCAGAGTCGGGTGAAGGGAACTGCCCAGAGAATGGTGGAGCTGGTGGGCGAGGTGACCCGCGTGGTGGGGCTGATCGATGAAATTGCCGATATGACCAATCTGCTCGCCCTGAACGCAACCATCGAAGCCGCGCGGGCCGGTGAAGCGGGCCGGGGTTTCTCTGTCGTGGCCGCCGAAGTGCGCACCCTGGCCGGTGAAACCCAAAAAGCCACGGAAAGCATTTCCAGGCAGATCACGGAAATCCATTCAGCCAGCCGCGAAACGGCTTCGGCAGTAGATGACATTGGCCTGTCTATTCAGAAAATCGATGAAGTCTCAACCGCTGTGGCCGCCGCCATCGAGGAACAGCAGGCCTCCACCGATGAAATCAGCCGCTCTATTTCTGAAGCTGCCGACAGCACGGCCGGCATATCGGAAATGATCGCCTCCGTGGTCCGTGATATTGAATTGACCGGCAAAAGCGCCACCAATGTCTCGGAACTCTCTGAAGTGCTGTTGTCGATTGCATCAAATCTCCGCACCGAAGTGGATGGTTATCTGCAAACGCTGGATGAACGGAAAAAAGTCGCCTGAGAAATGATAGGCTCTACAGATCGAGATTACATGTGTACTGACCTGCCCAATCTCCTTGACATTCGCGCTAATGAGGCGCATTGAACCTTCTGATTTCTCGCGATCACGCGAAACGCCGCCGGATCATAGCGATTTAAACGGCCTCTCATCTCGAGACATTTCAATATTTATTTTCCATGGCCCGGATGCGTGTGGGCTGCGGCAACGCATCGCCCGGCTGCCATTGATGGCTGGCCTGCGCCGTGCAGAAAGTTACGCTTCGTGACCAACCCGACCTTTGCAGATCTTGGCCTGACCAAGACCATCAGCACCGCCCTTGATCAACTGGGCATCACCCAACCCACCCCCATTCAGGCACAAGCCATTCCGCCGCTGCTTTCAGGCCGTGATGTGCTGGGCATTGCCCAAACCGGCACCGGCAAAACCGCCGCCTTTTCCCTGCCTTTGATCCAGCTTTTGACCAGCAGCCCCATCACCGTCAAGCCGGGCCAACCCCGGGCCTTGATCCTTGCCCCCACGCGGGAATTGGCCTTGCAGATTTCGGATGCCATCCGCACCTTTTCTAAGGGCAGCCGGCTTTCGCAAAGCGTGGTTGTGGGCGGCGTTCCCATGGGCCGACAGGTGCGTGATGTGGCGCGCGGCATCGATATTCTGATCGCCACCCCCGGTCGCCTGCTCGATCTCATCAGCCAGCGCCATGTGCGCCTTGATGGCTGCGATTTTCTGGTTCTGGATGAAGCAGACCGGATGCTGGATATGGGGTTCATTCATGATATCCGCAAAATTGTTGCACTGATCAAAAAGAACCGTCAGTCGCTGCTTTTCTCCGCCACCATGCCCGCGCCCATCCAGCGCTTTGCCGATGAAATTCTGCATCAGCCGGTGCGGGTCGATATCACCCCTGAAACCATCACTGTTGATCGGATCGAGCAGCATGTGCATCATGTGGCGCAAAATGATAAGCGTGCCTTGCTCACCAAAATTCTGGGTGATCCAGCCTTAAGCCGCGTGATCGTTTTCAGCCGCACCAAACATGGCGCCGACCGGATCGCCACCCAACTCGAACGTGCCGGGATCAGCGCCGATGCCATCCATGGCAATAAATCGCAAAATGCGCGCCAGAAAGCTTTAAACAGCTTTCGATCCGGCCAATCGCGTATTCTTGTGGCCACCGATATTGCCGCCCGGGGGATCGATGTGGATCATATCACCCATGTCATCAATTTTGACCTGCCCCATGAGCCGGAAAGCTATGTTCATCGCATCGGGCGCACGGCCCGGGCGGGCACCCAGGGCATTGCCATCAGCTTTTGTGATGAAACCGAATATCCCCTGCTGCGCGAAATCGAAAAGCTGACCCGCAGAACATTGGATCTGGCTGGCGGAACGCCGCCCAGCGGTCCGGTGGCCTCGATCCGCTCAGCCAGAAGCGGCAAGAGCGGTGGCGGCGGGCGTGGGGGTCGCACTGGATCATCTGCGGGCGCATCCCGTGGCCATGAGGGCGCAAAACGCCATGGCGCACCGGCAGGCCAAAATCCTCGCCGTCCGCAATCCTCTCAGCGCAGAGCCACAGCTTCCCGATAATCGGGGACCCGGGTTTTCCAGCCTAAATCCTCTTCGATCCGGCGGCGCAGGCAATCTGCTGCCGCCGGTTCGCCATGGGTGATAAACGTACAGCGCGGAGGGCTTTCCAGATGCCCCAGCCAATCCATGATGCCATTGCTATCGGCATGGGCAGAAAGCATGGGCAGCGCTTTTACCTCGGCTTTCACCGGATGATAGGCCCCATGGATCTTGATCGATTGCGCCCCCGCCAGCATCGCTTCACCGCGCGTGCCCCCGGCCTGAAATCCCGTGAATAAAATGCAATTGCGATGATCGGAAACATAGCTTTTCAAATGATGCAGCACCCGTCCACCCGTGGCCATTCCACTGGCTGAAATCAGAATTTTGGGCATGGGATCATGATCAAGGGCTTTGGAGTCTTCCACCTCTCGCACATAACGGGCAGCGGAGAATATCTTTTCACACTGCTCGGGGGATAATTTATGTTCGCCCGCATGACGAGCATAAAGCTCGGTAGCATTGATCGCCATGGGGCTATCGAGGAAAATGGGCAGGTCGCCAATCTTTCGGGCCTCTTTCAATCGCCACAGATGATATAAAAGCATTTGCGCCCGCCCCACGGCAAAAGAGGCCAGCAAAACCGTTCCCCCACGTGCCGCAGTTTGATTGATGATGGCGGCCAGCGCGGTTTCCACATCGCCCGGATCATGCACTTTATTGCCATAGGTGGATTCAACAACCAGATAATCGGCATGATGAAGGATCGCCGGATCAATCATGATCGGGCTGTCCTTCCGCCCCAGATCACCGGAAAAAACGATCCGGCGCCCCGCTATTTGAAGCTCAACAATGGCCGCGCCCAGAATATGCCCGGCAGGCCGAAATAAAACCGTGCCAATCCCATCGAGATCGAAAGGCGCGTCAAATGCCACGGGCTTTAGATGCTCCAAAGCCCGCACGGCATCCCGCTGAGAATAAAGCGGTTGGGCGGACCGATGTTTGGAAAAGCCATGGCGATTGGCAAAGTCTGCGTCTTTTTCCTGCAGAAATCCGCTATCCGGCAACAGAATATGGCAAAGATCACAGGTGCCGCTTGTGGCATAAACCTTTCCCTTGAAACCATTTTTGATCAATAGCGGTAGAGAGCCCGAATGATCGATATGGGCATGCGTCAGGATGACAGCATCAATGGATGCGGGGGCAATGGGAAAGGGCTGCCAGTTTTTCAAACGAAGCTGCTTATAGCCCTGAAACAGGCCACAATCCACAAGGATGCGTTTTTTTTGGTGCTCAATCAGATATTTGGAGCCAGTCACCGTGCCTACGCCGCCCAAAAATGTGATCTTCATATCGGCTCCATGGTGATGAATGCGCCTGCGTCGATCACATAGCCTTACAGATAATGACAAAAAATTCACGGGTTACATGCGTGCCGCAGACCTATGCAGATGATGCATGGCAGGCGCGCTGCATTCGGAGCTTCCATTGCGCCGCAACAATCGCCAGACTCCCGATGAACGCAATCGCTATGGCTTTTGATGATGAAGGAGATTTTCGATGTGCACACAGCAAAACCAGCCTTCGGATGCACCGATCAGCCTCACCGACCGATTTCTGAACGCGGCCGCCGTCATTCTCGCCGCCCTTTGTGGTCTGGCGATCAACAGCCTGATGATATAAGCCGCAAAGCATAGGGTCAGGACCCAGCGCTATCACAGATGTTTCACGATAAATTATGACTTTTCTACAGGGATGGGATGACCTGCGCGGCAGAATGTCGCATAATGGTGGGGCGTTGATCGCAATCGATCACCAAGAAGGAGAACGCCCATGAACACTGCACATGCTCAGAATGTTTCTGGCTCGAATGAGCACTCTGCCGATGTTTCCAAAATCCGGCACATAGAAATCAGCGATGTGAAAGCCGCCTTGCGCGCGGGCTATGGCGATTTTCTCAAAAGGCCATCCCATGCCATCTTTCTTGGGCTGCTTTATCCGATCTTGTGTTTCATTCTGGTGGCGGCAGTCACCGGGCGCGATCTTTTGCCCCTTGTTTATCCCCTGATTGCAGGCTTTACCCTTGTGGGGCCCTTTGCCGCTTTGGGGCTTTATGAAATGAGCCGGCGGCGCGAAGAAACAGGGGAAATCCACTGGCGCGATGCTTTCGGGGTTTTCCGCTCCGCCGCCTTCAGCCAGATTTTGATGCTGGGCCTGCTCATTTTACTGGTTTTTTCCTTGTGGATTTTGGCCGCCGTGCTGATCTACAGCCACACTTTAGGCACCATCGCCAGCCCTGCGGCCCCTTTGGCCGGGATGTTCAGCACCACCGAAGGCTGGATGATGGTTTTTGTGGGCAATATCGTGGGTGCGGTTTTTGCGGTGGCCAGCTTCACCATCAGCGTCGTATCCTTTCCCATGCTTTTGGATAAGCATGTGAACGCCCCAACGGCCCTTGCCACCTCCATTCGGGCCGTGATCGCCAATCCCAAAGCCCTGGGCTATTGGGGCCTGATCGTTGTGGCTGGGCTTTTTGTGGGATTTTTGCCGATGGCTGTGGGATTGGCCGTGGTTTTCCCCATTCTTGGCCATGCCACTTGGCATCTTTATCGGGCGCTGATTGCCTAAGGCTCCAATCTCAGCGTTCGGTGGCATCATTAAAGCACAAGGCGAAAAGCTGCGCTTGCGATGAAATGCCCAAGCGGCGAAAGGCGCGCTTTTTATAGGTGCGCACGCTGTTTTCGGTGATCCCCAGATCAAGGCTGATGGCTTCCACCGATTTTCCCAACAAGGTGCTTTTGCACACATCCACCTCACGCGCGGTCAGATGGCGATCCGCCCGCGTGAGGCTATCGGCGATCATGGTCCGGGCATTTTGTTTCAGCACCGGGCGATGGCTTTTCTTACGCAATTCGCCATGCCGGGCCAGCGCCGCCATGATCATGCCGCCCTCCTGCTCCATGGCACGATGCTGTTTTTTGCTGAAAGCCTTGGCCGCATAAAAACGCAGAATATAGATGCCATCTTCCAGCTTGCGATAAAAAGACATCTGCGTGCGTGCATCGAGAAAATCGAACAACCGCAGGCCGATGGCTTCTGACCCCACATCCTCGCGATCAGTGAGATGAAGGCGTGTCTGTTTTTCAACCAGACCTTTCAGATGAGATTTCAGGCTATGATCATCGGGCCACAGGCGCGCCCCATAGCGCAGGGCCGCAAGCGTTGCCAATTCGCCATAAGGCCCATCGCCCGCCGCCGACAAAACGATCACCCTTCCGGGCAGATATAAAAATCCAAGGCTGACATGGCATTGCCCAAGGCTGATGGCCCTTTGCAATAAAACCTCATCGAAATTGGGCAGCCCGATGGATTCAACCAGCGCTTCCAGATCATGTGTGATGGCGGCACCTTTTTATCCTGTCACCCTTTTGGGGACTATAACGGAATCTTTTGCGGTGCACAATAAGACGGTCTGTTTTTGACATAAACAGAAACACAAAGTCGAAAAGGCTGCGCCAATGAAAATGATTATTGCCATTATCCGGCCATCCCGCCTTGAAGCCGTGAAAGACAGTTTGTCGGCTATCGGGGTTGAGGGGATGACCGTGAGCGAAGTGCAGGGCTATGGCCGACAGAAAGGCCACACGGAAATATACCGTGGGGCGGAATATGCCATCAGCTTTGTTCCCAAGATCAAGATCGAAACCGTTGTGCGCGAAGCACAAATGGAATCCGCGATCGAAGAAATCAAAAAAGCAGCGCAAACCGGAAAGATGGGAGACGGGAAAATTTTCGTCCTGCCGGTGGAATTTGCCATGCGCATCAGAACGGAGGATAGCAATGAAGCGGCTCTTTGATCAGATGAAGGGGCGGATGCGCCTTTTGCGAGCCTGTGCCGCCACCGGGCTGGTGGTCTCGGCGCTGCTGGCCCCGGCCCCGGTCTTTGCCGCTGTCTCCGAAGAAACAGCATTTGTTTTCAATACTTTGCTGTTTTTGATTGGTGGCTTTCTGGTGATGTGGATGGCGGCTGGCTTTTGCATGCTGGAAGCGGGGCTGGTGCGCTCCAAAAATGTCGCCGATATCTGCCTCAAGAACATCTCGCTCTATTCCATTGCCGGGATCATGTATTATCTCATCGGCTATCGCCTGATGTATGATGGCGTTGATGGCGGCTTCATGGGCGCCATCGGCTTCTGGTCGCCCGATGATAGCGCGGCCCTGGCCGAGACGGGTGATTTTTCAGCTGGCTATGCGGCAGCATCCGATTGGTTTTTCCAGATGGTTTTCGTGGCGACTGCCGCCTCGATCGTGTCCGGCACCATGGCCGAACGGGTGAAGCTGGTGCCTTTCCTGATTTTCACCGCTCTGCTCACCGGGATCATCTATCCCATTCAGGGGGCGTGGCATTGGGGCGGCGGTTGGCTTTCAGAAATGGGCTTTGCCGATTTCGCAGGTTCGACGCTGGTTCATTCGGTCGGCGGCTGGGCGGCGCTCACGGGGGCCATCATTCTGGGGGCACGGCTTGGCAAATATGATGCCCATGGCCGTCCGCGCGCCATGCCCGGTTCCAGCCTGCCACTGGCCACATTGGGAACCTTCGTTTTGTGGTTTGGCTGGTTTGGTTTCAATGGGGCATCGCAATTGGCTCTGGGATCGGCGGCGGATTCCATCGCCATCAGCCAGATTTTTGCCAATACCAATATGGCTGCTGCCGGCGGTGTGGTAACGGCCCTGATCCTCACCCGGATCATTTATAAAAAGGTCGATCTGACCATGAGCCTCAATGGGGCTCTGGCGGGTCTGGTGGCGATCACTGCCGAGCCGCTGACCCCCAGCATCGGGCAGGCGATCATCATCGGCTCGATCGGCTCGGCTTTGGTGGTTTTTGCCATTCCTTTCATTGATCGTCTGAAGATCGATGATGTTGTTGGCGCCATTTCGGTGCATCTGGTGGGCGGCATCTGGGGCACCCTGGCGGTTCCCCTCACCAATGGTGATGCGAGCTTCCTGACCCAGTTGATCGGGGTTGTTGCCATCGGTGCCTTCGTCATCGTGCTCAGCACCATCTTCTGGCTCATCCTGAAATACAGCATTGGAATCAGGCTGGATGAAGAAGCAGAAACCATCGGATCGGATATCGCTGAATTGGGGCTGGAAGCCTATCCCGAATTTGGCGGCGGTTCGCATAAATACCGAGGTACATGAGGAGAGGACGCGGGAGCCAGCATGGCTTGGGGCTGGTTTCCCGCATCTTTGGAACAGGGGTGTGATCCGGCTCTGAAACGCCCTTGATCCACCAAAACATCAAAGCCCGGCCTCCAGTATTGATCGCATTTCAACGTCCATGGAAGGAACCCATCATGGAACGCACACTCCCCCTTTGCCTGAAGCCTGCCGCCGATAAAGTGCGCGTCTTTACATCTTTCAGCGCTTTGGCCATGATCTTATCGGCGCTGCTGGCCGCCCCCGCCGCCAAGGCCCAAGAAGCCGAAGAGGCTGAGAAAAAACCTGAATTCTTTACCATAAGCGGCAATGTGGCCCTTGTTTCCGATTATCGCTTTCGCGGCGTTTCATTAAGCGATGAAGATGCCGCCATCCAGGGGGGCATCAGCCTCAATACCGCACCGGGATTTTTCATCGGCACCTGGGCATCGAGCATCGAAACCTTTAACGGCGCCGAAACCGAGCTTGATCTTTACGCCGGCTATGGTTTCACCCTGAAAGGCTTTGCCATCACCGCCGGGGTTACGGCCTTTTTGTTCCCCGATGGACAGAATACGGATTATGTGGAGCCCTATTTCAGCGTGGGCCGCAGCTTTGGCGCCTTTAGCACCACATTTGGCGCCGCTTATGCCCCGGATCAATCCAATATCGGCAATAACGATAATATCTATGTATATAATTCCAGTTCGCTGGCTTTGGGCGATACGCCTTTTTCCCTTAATGGCACCCTTGGCTATGAGGATGGCGCTTTTGGCGATAACAAAGTGGATTGGAGCCTTGGCCTTTCCGGGAGTTGGAAGGGATTGAATGTCTCCGCAGCCTATGTGGATACCAGCAAAGCCGGGACGACAACCGATGCCACGGTGGTCTTCTCAATCGGCATGTCATTTTGATGATGATCTGCGGTGCAGGCTTGGCCCGCAACCCTTTGGGACACATGATCGCCAATTGTTATCCCCTGATTACATAAGGGATCTTTCTGGTTTCATGCCCCAACCCTCTGGCCTCAGCCGCCAGAAGCCCGCCGCCGGATTGAAAGCCGGGGCGGGCAACTTTTATTTCACAGCATCCGTGCTTCGCCACAATCAGGCCCCAAAAACCGGGCTAGAAGCCGGGCCAGAAACCGAGCAAGAAAAATCAGGCTGAAGCAGGCACAGGGCCGGTGTGCGGATGCATCAGAGAGTCCCGCACTCTGGCGATCATGATCTGGCGGGCGCGCTCCAGTATCTCATTCATCGATGGGGTTTGCGCAAACATCCGCAAAGCCCGTTCGCGCAATTGCTGGCCATTGGGCAGATCAGGCAAATCGGGCAGATGCAGATTATGCACGAGGGCACCCATTTCATGGCGGGCATGTTCCATCTTGAAATCAAGCTGGGCCTGCCATTGATCGAGCAGGATATTGATGTCTTTTTGCAGGCCATCCATCTTGTGCGACAGATCTTCCATCGAGGCATCAAAGCTTGCGCGGCCGCTCGCAAGCGACTGGCGCAATTCAGAGCTGATCATATCCAGATGAAAGCTGCCCGCCAATTGATGCGCGGCTTTTTCCACCACAGCGCGGCCCAGCCTTTGTTCATTTTTGACGACGGCTTCAGGGGGTGTTTTCAACTCATGCACCACACCAATAAAGGCCAGACCCTTCAGGATGTAAAAGCTGATATCAATTTCATACCAGCGAAAGCCCTGACAGGCGGCGCTTTGATAATAATGGTGATTATTATGCCAGCCTTCGCCAAAGGTCAGCAGCGCCAGCCACCAGTTATTGCGGGATTGATCCCCGGTCAGATAGCGCTGATTGCCATGCACATGGGCCAGCGAATTGATGAAGAATGTGGCGTGCCACAGGGCCACTGTGCTCCAGAAAAAGCCAACCACAAGGCCCGACCAGCCCGCCAGCAGCCACACCACAAACCCTAAAAGGATGGGGGGCAGATAGCGATTGCGATCCAGCCACCGCAATTCGGGATATTTGGCAAGATCAGGAACCGTTGAAAGATCGGTTTCATTATGCTTGCGATCAAAAATCCAGCCCATATGGGAATAAATGAAGCTGCGCTTTACGGGTGAATGGACGTCCTCATCGGTATCGGAATGGCGATGATGATGCCGATGGGTGGATGCCCACCATAAAGCGCCGCGCTGGGCAGAGCTTTGGGCGATGAAGGCCAGAATGAATTGAAATACGCGCCCGGTTTTAAATGTGCGATGGGAAAAATAGCGGTGATAACCACCGGTGACCCCAAACATGCGCAGGGCATAAAGCCCAAGAGCGATCATCACATCAACCAGATGAACCCCGGTCCAGATGGCGGCAAAACAAACCAGATGCGCCAGAATGAACGGGATCGTTGACCCCCATTGAATATCGGCTTTCGGGGCAGAGCCATCAATGAGTGGGGGGTGTCCGGTCCGGTAAGCTTTCATGAACTCTCGTCTTTCCTTGATGAGGGCCTTGATAAGGGTACGGCTTTGCGCAGCGATTTATAGCATGGCGGGAGACAAGCGCCTACGCACATCCACTATATAATCAAATCATTTTAAAAAAACATGGCGATGAAGGATAAAACAGAAAAATTCTGACAACCGTCTGCTCAGCCCCGTATCACAAAAAAACACCCCGGCCAGAAGGCCGGGGCGATGGAATGACGAAATCCTAAGCTGTCATGTTAAAGCCGACGGGTGAGATCGACCCCCCATGTTCTGGGCTGCGCGCGGAAGGTAAAACCACCCGGTGAGAATTCGGCATTATAATCCTTATCGCCGACATTTTTCGCCCAAGCGGTGAGGCTCCAATCATCATTTTCGATCGTGGCCCGCAGATTGACAAGGTTCACCGGATTGCGCACCGTGGTGTTGAACGGCTCCCACCATGTTTTGCCAAAGCGGATATGATCGGCCCGCAAGATGAGATAAGCATCATCCAAAATCCCCAAAGGATAGGTATATTCCAGCCCCAGATTGGTGGTGAGGCGGGTATTGAGCGGCGATTCATTGCCAATGGCCGAGGGATCGACGAAATCCTTGATCTCGCTGTCATTGAAACCAAGGCTCGCATTCAGCCGCAAGCCTTCGATCAGCAGGGCATCGGCTTCGATTTCAAAGCCATTATGATCAACCTTGTCGATGGTCCCAAGATTCTGGGTTGAGTTCTGGGCGATGAACACAAAGAACAACTCGCCCTTCATATCCGTGTGATAGGCGGCAGCGCTCACATTCACACGATTATTGAATAATTGCGCCTTCATGCCAACTTCAGACGTGCGGGCGGTGGAGGCTTCAAAAATATCATCCACCCCGGCAATGCCCAGATCGGCAGCCACGGCCCCCACACCGGATTGATTGAACCCGCCTGAACGAAAGCCTTTGCCCCAGCTTGCATAAAGGCTGACCGTATCGCTGGGCTGGTAACGGGCGGTGAATTTTGGCTGGATGGAGTCAAAACGGGTTTGCCGTTCCTGCCCCTCAAAGGCCGAATTGCCAGGCAGGCAGGGGGTGGGTGTGGCCCCATCGGGGAAGCAGAAGGGCTCATCCGGGGTCAGCGTGGTGATGCGCCGGCGGTCATTATCATAGCGGACCGAAGCCTGAAGCTGCACACTGGGCGAAAGTTCATAGACAAGATCGCCAAAAAAGGCATAGGCGAAATTATCCTGCTTATCAGCAAGGAATGAAGTCGGCAGATTCAAAGGATTGGTGCTGGGATTGATTTTTTCCGGATCGATCCCGTTTCCGGTATCAAAGCGCGTGCTCAAAGAAGCCAGCCGATCCGTTTGGATCATATAGGTTCCCACCACCCAGCTCAGCTTTTCTCCGCTTTCCGAGGTCAGGCGAAATTCCTGGCTGAGCGAATCCGTTTTGAATAAGGCAGTCTGGTTGAGATCGATTGGAAAGCCGAGTTGGCCTGCCAGAAACGAATCCTCGATGGGTAGGAAATCGAAGGCATCGCCGGTTGCCAGCTCATCGGTTTTGTTCCAAGCGGTCACGGATGTCAGGGTTGCAAAACCGGCATCATATTCCGCCCGCACGGAAGCATTATAGCTATCGCGCTCATTCACCCCGGGATTGTTCACCCGCACCGGCAAAACATTATTAACATCAGGCGTGATGGCGAAGGTAAAGGCCCGGGCATCGGTCTTGATGATATTGCCGATCACATCCACCTTCAGCTTTTCGGATGGCTCATAAAGCAGGCGGGCGCGCAAAGAGAGGTCTTCAAAAGGCTGCGCTTCTTCATCAAGGAAGGTATTGGGGATGACCCCATCCGTATCCTTGTAAGAACCGGAAATGCGAAAGCCAAGGCTATCGGTGATTGGCCCCGAAAAGCTGCCTTTGGTTTGATAGCCAAAGCCATTATCCACACCCACCTCGACCTGGCCCTCATAATCGATGCTGGGCTCTTTGGTTTCGATGATGATCGCCCCGCCAATGGCATTGCGCCCATAAAGCGCGCCCTGGGGGCCTTTCAAAACTTCGATCCGCTCCAGATCGAATAATTCGGTGTTAAACATTTCAGGATTGCTTTGCAAAACACCATCAACCACCACCGCCACCGATGGTTCGCTGTTTCGCGCCTGCCCAATCCCACGCACCACCACAAAGGCAGCGCCCTGATTTTGAGTCTGGATCAAATTCACATTGGATGTGAGATTGATGAAATCCTGTGGCGTTTCAATCCCCGCGCGCTCGATTTTACCGGCGGTGAAGGCAGTCACGGCAATCGGCACATCCTGATAGCTTTCAACGCGCTTACGCGATGTCACCACGATTTCTTCCAATTGAAGAATACGTTCCGGGGCTGCATCCTGTGTTTCGGCTCCGCCCTGCTCCTGTGCCGAAAGCTGCGCCGAAACCACAAGGAATGGCACCATACATGCTGTTTTGAGCAACAGGGCCCTCGTGTTTTGCGGCAATCGTGTCTGTCTATTGAACATGCCTTGTCCTCCCCTTGGGTTGATCGATGCAGAATCCAGACAAATGCATGGCTGGTCTTTCATCGCTGCCTTTGGCCTTAAAGCGCGCCCCGATCCGAAGGGCACCTGTGCATCCCTTCTTTTGGAGAATGCTTGTCGGCTGTCACTTTTTGACCTCTGATGAATGTAGTTTACAGAATTTCGATTTACGAAGTCAATTTCATAAATCGAAAAAATGCCGCTTCGGTGATGAAACCAAAGCGGCATAAATGGCTATCTGATTGTTTGATCAATTCCGGGGGGCATCGAAAAATCGCTCAAGGCCAATGGTTTGGGAGCAATGCTCTCAAGCTTTGGCATCTTTGGCGACCCAGCCCGCACCACGCTCAAAATTATTGGTGGGCACATCGTCTTCAGCCATCCAGCGATCCAGAATGCTGCGGGCATCATCGCCAGCACGGGCCATCATCACATCCGTATTTGGCACCCGGGTCGTCAGTTCCACCTGCATCCCATTGGGATCATGCAGATAAATCGATGATAAATAGCCATGATCGGTGAGCACATAAGGATAATCGGCCTCATCCAAACGCTTGCGATAGTCTTGCAAAGCCTCATCATCCGTCACCTCGATGGCGATATGATGGGTGAAAGGATTGATCTGCTCGAATCTTTGGATGGCGTGATCGGCATTTTGCTTCACATTCTTGAATTGGAAAAACGCAAGGCATGAGCCATCCCCCAATTCAAAAAATGTGTGAATATAATTATCCGGCTCACCCGTCACCGGATTGGTGCGTTCGATCCATGTGCCGATCAAGGGCATCGACAGCAGATCTTCATAAAATTTGCGCGTTTCTTCCATGTCTTTGGCCAGATAGGCATGATGATGCATCATGCGAACCTTGTTTTTCGCCTGACGCGCTTTGCATTTTTTATCATAAGTGGCTTGATCGAACTGCGGCTCGGGCATACTGACTCTCCTTTGAACAAATGTCGCTGATCGAAATTATATTCATTTATCGAAATTGTGCAAGAACAGCGAAAGCATGGGAAATCCGATGACAGACATCACAGTTTCTGGAAATGGCACCAACATCCCGGTCAGCCATGCGGGGCACGGCCCGGCCCTGCTCCTGCTCCATGGCTGGACATTAGACCGCCGGATGTGGGCCCCACAACTAGCGGAACTCGCTAAGGATTTCATGGTCATCGCCATCGACAGACGCGGCTTTGGCGATCATGATGCGGCCCCCGATCTGGCAGCAGATCTTGCAGATATCGATCGGGTGCTGGATCATTTCGATCTGCCGCAGGCCAGCCTGATCGGCATGTCGCAAGGCGGCAGGCTCGCCCTCAGCTATGCAGCCCAATCGCCAAAACGCCTTAGATCCATGATTTTACACGGGGCCCCCTTAGAGGGGTTTTTGCCTTTGGCCAAAGGCGATGAGCAGATCCCGCTGGATACATATCGCCGCTGGGCCCGCGCCGGGCGCATGGATGATGTGCGATCCGCCTGGCGCACCCACAGGCTGATGCAGGTGCCCCATGATCAGCCCGAGGTGCAGGCACTGGTTGATAGCATTCTGGCGGGCTATCGCGGCCTTGATCTGCTGCACGATCCCGCCCCCACACCTTCAACTCCGGGGCTGAAAAAAATAGGGGAAGCCAGCACCGATCAGAGCATGGCGGCGCGCTTATCGCAGATTGATGTGCCCACATTGGCTTTGGTGGGGGCGCAAGATACGCGCTGGCTGGATCTGGTGGCGTCGGCTCTTGCCTATGGCCTGCCATTTGGCCAAAAAGCCGTGGTGGCGGGGGGCGGGCATCTGGTCAATCTCACCCATCCCGATGCCTATCATGCCGCTATCCGTGGCTTTCTCGCCTGATCCCTCGGCTTAAGGACATTCAGGACGATATTTTGTCCCGCTTGGTGGGGGCATAGCGCATCTTGATCGAATGGGCGAGCGGCGGCCATTGGCGGATCGCCGCTTCGATGCGGCTGGCGGCTTCATTCAAAATCGGCAGGCGATCCTTGATGATCTCGGTTTTATCAATCCGGGCGGTGGAGGTGGAACAATTGATGGCGCATAAAATCTCGCGCTTTTCGGCAAAAATCGGCACAGAAATCGAAACGATTCCATAATCGAGCTCATCTTGAATACTGGCATAGCCCTGGGCACGGGTTTCTTCCAGAATGATTTCCAATGTGCTGCGCGATGTTGTGGTATGGCTGGTGAGCGGCACCAATTCGGTGTGATCGAAATAATCGGCAATGCTTTGGGGGGATTGAAAAGCGAGCAAAACCCGGCCCAATGACGTGGCATAAGCGGGAAAACGGGTGCCGATGCCCGCCGCCAATCGGATCATCCGATTGGTGGATACATGCTGCAGATATAACACTTCATCGCGCCACAAAACCGCCATCGAGGTGCTATCCCCGGTTTTATCGGACACATCCTGCAAATAAGGCTGCACGATGGTTTCCAAATTCATCGAATTCAAATAAGCCGATGAAAAGCCAAGTACTTCAGGCGTCAGCAAAAACAGCCGACCATTTTTGGCAACATAGCCCAATTCCAGCAATGTATTGAGACAGCGCCGAACGACAGCGGCATTCAGCCCCGTGACCGCCGCAACTTCGCTCAGGGTCATTTCCGGGCGATCACTATCAAAGGCACGCAAAACCGATAAGCCACGGGCAAAGGTCAGCAGATATTCGCTATCATTCTTGCTGGTTTTTTGGCCAGTTTTCTCTGTGGTCCCGGTTTTTACCGTGGCCCCGGCTTTTTCGGCAACCATTGGCCAAACTCCCTGTAACACCCATCGCAAACTGACCGAAAGATATAGGCAAGGCTCAGACCTTTGCATAGATATTATTGGGATCAGGCCGCATTAAACCCGCTAAAGCCCAGAGCATCATGCCCTTTATCTTTGGCCAAGCCATGCCCGCACCCCCCAAAAATGTGTTTAAAAAATCCCCGCAATCGTGAGGCGGGAATTTTCTATAATTTTCACTTTATGGTGATGGCGCGAAGTGATGCCTTACAACTGAAAACGAAGTTTGATATTATATTCTGATATATATCGAATATAGAGTGATGATCTCTTTTTTTGATGGAAAGAATGAAGATCGTGAAAAATATCAATGGGATGCTTGGGCCAAGCGCGACGACAAAGATAACACCGCTGGCGTGTGTTGTGATTGCGAAAAAGGCCATACTCACATCTCTCTGGGTTCCTTCGCCGACTAAGATTGAAACCTATGGCCGGAGGCGGTGATTATGGCGGATAAAGCCATCAGCAGAACGGCGTTGCTCGCCTTCGATCAGGTTCATATTGCGTTTTGGCAGGCCTTCCGGTCATTCCGGTCGGGGGGCCTGCCGCGCGCGCTCGGCCTTTTTGGGCTGGCGGTTGGCACGACCATTCTGCTCATGGCGATGCTCCTCCATTTTCATGAGACCAGCTATGATACCTGGCTCCCTGATTGGGAGCGCATCCATCGCGTTGAATTTTCGCTTCATAATATGAACGGGCAAGGGATCACCTCCTATTCGACCAGCGCCCCTGCGGCTCTGGCACCGGCCCTTAAAGCCTCGGCCCCCTTTATCGAAGATGCCGTTCGGATCTATCGGCCATCGGTTGTTGCCATCAGGCCGGAAGAAGGGGCACCCGCACGCACGGCGATCAATTTTGTGGATCCGCATTTTTTTACATTCTTTGGCCTTCCGCTGCTTTCCGGCGATCCCGCTACCGCACTGCAAAGCCCGGAGCGCGTGGTCATCATGGAGGAAGAAGCGATCCGGCTGTTTGGTCGCGTCGATGTGCTTGGCCAAACCATTGCCGTGGATGGCGGCGCCCCGCTCACCATCGCCGGGGTCATGAAAACCCTGCCAAGCCGAACGCATTTCCGGTTTTTCGGCATGATTGCACCCGTCTCATCACCCCTATCGCGGGGCCAGGCCTTTCTGGATGCGATGTGGGAGCCAGCCACTGTTCTTACCTATATCAAAACGCATGAGCGCTTGGATTCCTTAGCGATTACTGATGCGATGGAGCCTTTTTTACGTAACCATGTGAGACATCTCAATTCAAACACAGAAACGAATGCCGTTCATTTTGACATCTACAGAATAAACGATCTTAGAATTAAATCCAAAAGCGATAGCCACTATATGAAAAAGAGGGCTAATATTGATTATATCAATATATTGTTATATTTTGGTATCATATTGATGGTTCTTTCTGTTATGAATTATGTTCTAATAGAAACAAATATTTTGAATAACAGTAGAAAAAAAATAATATTAAAAAAATTATTTGGAATATCAACATATATGATGATTGCAGAAATCATCATTATGTATAGTGTATCGATAATATTTTGCATTATTGCATTATTTTTGTTTGCATACATCTCTAATAATTTACTGCAAACTATTACATTTATAAATATAGATTATACAAATTTATTTAATTCTAAATTTTCAATAAAAATTGCGATTTTCTTTATATCAATAATCGCATTATTGTCCATATATGCTAACAATATAACTTATCGCATTGCACATAATAAAAAACTTTCATATTACAATGACAAAATTATAACTATATATAGAAATGTTATTATATTCATACAATTTACTTGCACAATATTTTTTATCATTTCCGCGATTGTCATATTTCGGCAGATAGATCATCTGAATAAATTCGACCGGGGTTTAAATCTGGAAAGCGTTTATGCTGTATCTGCTGATAGCGGGACAGAGCATCGCCTCGATGTCTTGGCCGAACGGATTGCCGCACAATCAGGTGTTCTCGCGGTGACGAGGGTCGGGCAAAAGATCCCGGATAATGGTCAGAACCAAGTTCAGATTTCGGTTGTAGGGCAGTCGGGATCACGTGACAGCGATCTGACCGTCAGTTTCATGAATGTGGTGCCCGGTTTCGATAAGTTTTTCGGGATCGAGATGCGTGCAGGACGTTGGTTCGATCCGGCCATGGATGTCGACCGTCTGGGCTATCGCAAATTAGGGCGCACCGGCTCCGCCGTTATCAGCGAGGGCGCATTGCGCCAATTGGGTTTCTCATCGCCCGAGGATGCGCTCGGAACCGATCTCAATCTGGTAATGGAAGGGGCGCGGGCTCTGGTAAAAATTATCGGCATCGCACCGGATATCGTTTGGGGCGAGGGCCGTGCAGACCCGGCCCCACAGCTTTATGTTTTTGAAGGGAACCCGGAAGCTGGCATTCTTTATCGCCTGGCAGCGAAAGACGCGACCGCATTTCATTCCTGGCTCACGGCGTTCTGGGCGGAAATGGAGATTGGCAGCTATATTGCCGGCGATAGCCTTGAAGTCAGATATCAGGCATTGCTTGCCGATGAGCGGGGTCGTTTGCATGCTGTCCTTGGATTTGCCTTCATTTCTGTTGCGCTCTCGCTGATCGGTCTTTATGGCCTCACCGCCAATTATCTCCATAAACAGGGGCGCGAACTTGCATTGCGCAAGCTGCATGGGGCCAGCACTCTGCTCCTTACCGGCCTTTTGTCGCGCCGCATCCTGACCCCGCTTGCCGGTGCTGCTATCGTGGCCGTGCCGATTGCTTTTCATTTCAACGCCACCTGGCTGAAGACCTTCTCCGAACGGATCGAGCTTGGCCCCACGCCCTTTCTGTTCGGGGTCATTCTCGCCATTCTCGCCGCCCTCGGGGCCGTTCTGCCGATCATGCTCAGCGCCAGCCGACGCTCGCCGATCCTGTTTCTCAGGAGCGAGAATTGACCCCGCTCGATAGGGTCGCCTTCTACGAAACGTTCAACAACCAAAAAGGGAAATCAACAATGTTCCTGAAATTATCCGACATGCCGAGGACTATTTATCTTCTTCTTACCTGCCTCTTTTTCTTCCACTTCAATGGTTCTGCCTTTAGTCAGAATAATGTTGATGAACTGATCGGCTCTTATCAGACCAGATATATTTTTGGGGAGCATGAAGAGAATGATGTCCTCATTATCCACTATAATAAAAAAGACGAGATAGAAGTGATATGGAAAAATTTTATCGATAATGAAAAACTATATCATTTAAACCCATTCTACGATCTGCGGTTAGAGGGTGATAAAGTATTTTTCAAAATCAAAACTACGACAACAAGCCCGATGCACCCGGAGCCGAAAATTGGATTTATCCAATTTGAAGGAAAGCGCGAGGGTGATGAAATATATGGCGTCACTCTTTACCCTCCAAACTCCAAACCTCGGGAAGCGGGCTCCATCTATATGAAAAAAATCAGCGAATGAAGGACGGATCATGATCATTGATTTCATGTTTCGGCGATTGTTCGCCATTGCCTTGGCCGCCGCGATGACGGGGCAGGCATCTCTTGCGTGCGCGCAACAGACGCCAAGCCAAACTGGGCAGGCTTTTCAATTAAACCATGATCTGGCACTTGTTGCGTCGCCGGAAACGCTGGATGCTGCGCGCCTATCCACCACCCTCGACCGTGCCGGTCTTGCTTTCAAGCGCTTTTTTGGGGAACTGCCGGCGGGTCGCGGCCTTATTTTTGACAATACATCCGACCTGTCGAATCCGGATCCCAACGATCCGGAATTTGTCTGGAGCCTGCGCTGGTCGCTTGAAAGCTTTCGCATCGGGCAACAGGCCCCTGAAACAAATTCTGTATCGGAACGCGAGAAGGCAATGGCCCTGCTTGCAGCCATCGATAACCCCGAAGCCTTGAAAAAATTTCTGCTCAGCCAAGCGCAGGCGGGAATGGGCGAGGCTTTTAAAAATCTTTCCGAAGAACAACGCACAGCCCTTGGCGAGACATTGCTGCGATCCTTCAGTTCCCAGCAAGCGCCCATCGTCGCCCGGGCGCGCGCCCTTGTTGAAGGATCGACAGACCAGGATGCGGATGGTGATACAGGTCCGACCAAAAATGCGGAGAAACGCCATGCTATCGCCGCAGAAACACTGGCCCATGAAGTGGGACATAACCTGTTTGGTGTCGTCATTTGGGACGAGGCCCGCCTTGAAACGGCTTCGGCTTATGGCAGTGGAGCCCCGGATTGGCTTGATGAAGCCGCCGCCATCCTTATGGAGGGTGATGTTCTCAATGCGCAGCGTCGCCGGGCGTTCGTCAAGATGATCGAAGACGGTATCGATTTTATTCCCCTCGACACCTTCCTGATCATGCATCATCCGGTCTTGAAAAGGATCGAACGCGAGCACGGAACGCCTGAACCCAACACGCCCTTCAATGTCTCAAATTCGCCCGAGGCAACACCGGACGCCTCATCGAACGAGACCCTTAACTTCTACACCCAAACCCGTGGCTTCATCGATTATCTGCTGGCACGCACCAGCAATGAGCGGGTGTTTCTGGAGATCGCAAGCCATCTAAAGGCGGGCGGGACGATGGCATCGTGGCTGGAGACGGGAGAAACGGCACTGAAAAGCAACCTTCCCACCACAATTGCGGCGCTTGATGTCGATTTCCTTGCCTTTTCCCGTGCCGCTGCCAATCCGGCCCCCAACTGAGCCTCAAGCATACGAAGTCCGCTGTCGCTTTTGAAAGCAGCAGCAGGTTTTTCCAAAATCATGGGTATATGAAACGGCCTTCTGATGGCGGGTGATATGTGGCCCGCCTTCAGATCACCTCGCGGATATCTTCGGTCACAACATGGCCATCAAACAGATTGATGGTGCGTTTGGCATAATCGGCATGGCTTGGGGAATGGGTAACCATGACGATGGTTGCGCCCTCGTCATTCAGCGCCCGCAGCATATCCATCACTTCCTGACCATGGGCGGAATCGAGATTGCCGGTCGGCTCGTCCGCAAGGATCAGATCGGGTTCGGCAACCAACGCCCGGGCAACGGCAACACGCTGCTGCTGGCCACCCGAAAGCTGGCTTGGCATATGCTTGGCGCGGTGCATAATGCCCACCTTTTCCATCACCATATCGGCGCGGGCGCGGCGTTCTTTTGCCGGAATTTTGTGATAAAGCAGCGCCAATTCAACATTCTCGCGCACGCTCAGTTCATCAATCAGATTAAAGCTTTGGAAGATGAAACCGATATGGGCTTTGCGGATATTGGCGAGCTTTCTTTCACCATAGCCGGCAATATCCTCGCCAAGGAAAAAATAATGGCCATAAGTGGGGCTATCGAGCATGCCGATGATATTGAGCAGCGTCGATTTTCCACAGCCCGATGGCCCCATGATGGAGACGAACTCGCCGCGCTCGATGGCGATATCGATCCCATCAAGCGCCAGTGTTTCGATATCAGCGGTCTGATAGGATTTGCTCAGCCCCTGTAGCCGGATCATCGCGCCATTCTGCCTGTCGTCATTCATCTTGCGTCTTTCCTTCCAAAATCAATCCAGCCTTAGGGTCATCTAAAAAGGCGAGGGCCATGCCCCCTTATTGGTCGAATTCCAGCCGGTCCATGTCGGTGAAGCCGGTATAGGGACTGGTCACCACACGCTCGCCCGGCTCAAGCCCCTCAAGCACCTCGATGAAGCGGGCATTGCGGCGGCCAAGCCGGACGCTGCGCTTTATCGCCTGCGTGCTATCCGGCGTCATCACAAACAGCCAATTGCCCCCCGTATCCTGATAGAAGGCACCATTCGGGATCAGCACCGCCTCTGTTGGATCGCCAAGCGAAAGGCGCGTTTGCAGCGTTTGTCCGCGCCTGATATCAGATGGCATATTGCCGCTAAAAACGAGATCGATCTCGAACTGGCCATCGCGCACCTGCGGATAAATTTTGGCGATCGAGAGCAGATAGGTTCTCCCATCGATCTCAACACTGGCGCTTTGGCCGATATCGACACGCGGCAGATAAAATTCATCGATCAAGGCGGAAAGCTTGAAATCCTCGGGGCTATCAATCTGGCCGAGCCGTTCACCCCGCGCCAGCGACTGGCCGATTTCCGCCGTGAAGGCCGTCAGCTTTCCGGCAATCGGTGCCTTGACATCGAGATTATCAAGATTGCGGCGGGCGAAGGCAAGATTGGTTTTGAGCTGCGCCACCGAATTTTCGAGTTGAACCATCTGCGCTTTCTGCAGCCGTTCATCGGTTGTCTGGGCTTCGATGGTCACATCATGGCGGCGTTTCCAATAGCTAAGCTCATCCTCGGTCGCTTCCAGATCCTGCAGGCTCACATGGCCATTGGCCGACAGGTCTTGCCGACGATTGGCCAAACGGGTCAAGCGGATGATCTGATAATCGATCTCCACAAGGCTGCGCTTGTGATCAAGGCGGTTCTGTTCAAGCTGTAGTGCCAACGTATTGAGATTATTGAGCTGTTCGGTCACCTCCGCCTCGCGCGAGATGACATCGAGCTGCAATGACGTATTCGAAAGCCGCACCAGCAGATCGCCAGCCTTCACAGTTGCGCCGTCTTCAACGAAAATTTCCTCCACACGGCCACCTTCTATTGAATCGAGAAACAGGGTGCGCAGGGGCGTCACCCGGCCGCGCACGGGGATAAAATCTTCAAATACCCCGCGGCTGACTGTGGAAATGCTCACGCGCCCCGCATCAAGCCGCAAAGCCCGCCCCGCCTCGGGCATCAGCATCATGGCGGCAAGAATGATCACAATCAGGCCGAAAAGCCCGGCAGCCGCCGGTTTCAACCATTTCGGAAAACGACGCTCGATCTTGCGATCCATGCGAACGCCGCTCTTATCGCCGTGTATCCTGTCAATTTTTTCTGTTTTCATTATCATCGCTGTCGGTCCCCGGGCCGTGTGGTTTATTCCGTGTGGTCTATTCCGTCGGCTTGGTCGCTAACCGGATCACAGCAATTCCCGTGCCAATTAGGGTCCTGACCCTAAAACCCGCCGGAATTGCAATAAAGCGGCCGCCATCAACAAAGGGTATTGTCCGATAGCGGACATAAGCTGTACGAATATGAACAGATTCCCCCACAGATAAGGTGCAGGATGGACGACGCCCGGATCCTGATCATTGATGACGACCCGGATATTGTGACGGCAGCCCGGCTGCTGTTAAAACGCGATTATCGCCATATTGAATCCCTTGATCAGCCAGAGGGCCTGCCCGAACGCCTCGAAGCCGGGCCGCTCGATGTCATCCTGCTCGATATGAATTTCGGTCCCGGTGCCAGTTCGGGGGCGGAGGGGCTGGAGTGGATCGAGCGGATCAGGGCCATCGACCCAGACGTGATCATCATCATGATCACCGCCCATGGCGGGCTGGCAACAGCGGTGGAGGCGATGAAGCGCGGCGCCAATGATTTCATCAGCAAGCCCTGGGCCAATGAACGGCTACTGGCAACCATTGCGAACGCCCTTGCCCTTGCCCGCAGCCGCCGGGAAAGCCTGGCCTTACGCGGCCGCACGGTGGCCCTGATGGAAGATGCCGCCCGTCCTGATCATCAGATCATCGGCGATAGTCCTGAAATGGCGCAGGTTCTAAAGCGCATCACACAGGCCGGACCCACCGACGCCAATGTGCTGCTGCTGGGGGAAAATGGCGTCGGCAAGGAATTGGTTGCCCGCGCTTTGCACCGCGCTTCAAGGCGGGCGGGCGAGGTTTTTCTCTCGGTCGATTGCGGTGCCATCCCCGAAAGCTTGTTTGAAAGCGAGATGTTCGGCCACAAAAAGGGGGCCTTCACCGGCGCCAATGCCGACCGGGTCGGCCGATTTGAAGCGGCATCAGGCGGCACCTTGTTTCTCGATGAGATCGGCAATCTGCCCCTTGGCCAGCAGGCAAAATTGCTGCGGGCGCTGGAAAGCCGCACCATCATGCCGCTGGGCGCACGCCGCAGCGTCTCTATCGATGTCCGTCTGATCAGCGCCACCAATATCCCCCTTGAGGCGCTCGGCGATCCGGCGCGGTTCCGGTCTGATCTTTATTTTCGGCTCAATACCATCGAAATTCATCTGCCGCCGCTGCGGGATCGGCGTCAGGATATTGCCCCACTTGCCCTTCATTATCTCGAAAAAGCCGAACGCCATTATGGCAAGGCGCCAAAGCCGCTGTCCGAGGCGGCGCGCGCGCATCTGATGGCCCATGATTGGCCGGGCAATGTCCGGGCCCTGCGGCATGCGGCTGAACGCGCCGTGATCTTCAGCCAAACAGATCATTATCAACCGCAGGATTTCGCCCTGCCCCATCATCCCCCATCGATGCCGGAGCACCCCGCGCCCGATGATCTCAATCTCGACCGGCTGGAGCGTCAGACAATCAAACAGGCGCTTTTACAGCATGGCTATAATATCTCGCGCGCAGCGAAGGCGCTGGGCCTCACCCGGGCGGCCCTTTACCGGCGGATGGAAAAGCATGGCCTTTAGCCATTTCAGCATCGGCATGATCTTGCGCCTCGTTTTTTTATTGGCGGGGCTATTGCTGATCAGCTTTTCGATTGCCGGGCTTGTGCCCTTGCCATTTGCCATTCCCGGCTCTGGGCTCGCCCTTTTCATGCTGTGGAGCCTGATCGGGCAGATCCGTCAGACGAACGAAGCCCTGGCCCGCTTTCTGGAATCGGTCCGCCATGCCGATTTCACTCAGGGCTTCACGATGCCTGAAAAGGGGGCGGGGTTCGCGGAACTCGGCGCTGCGATGACGGCGCTGATCCGGCATTTTAAAAGCAGCAGGGCAGTGCAGGAGCAGGATATCCGCACGCTTCGGGCGATCATCGATCATGTTCCGGCACCGCTTTTAAAGCTCCGGCCCGATGGATCACTGGTCCTTCTCAATCATGCCGCCCGTCGGCTTTTCGCACCGCAAAGCCCTGTGAAATTGAGCGATCTCGCCCATTTTGGCCCCGATCTTCCGGGGATTTTTACCGATATTGCGCCGGGCGAAAACCGGCTTTTAAGCGTCCGCCTCTCTGATGGCACGGTCAGGCTTGGGCTGAGCGCCGCCGAGATTATCAGCGGCCAGGCGCGGCAACGAATCTATGCCCTGCAAAATCTTTCCGGCGCGCTTGAAGCAACCGAGATCGAGGCATGGCAGCAATTGGTGCAGGTGCTGACCCATGAAATCATGAATTCCCTGACGCCGGTGGCCTCGCTCTCGAAAACCGCTTCGGACCTGCTCGCCCGCGCCGAAACGGATCCGGAAGCCGTTCTGGACGCCCGCGAAGCCGTTGAGACGGTGGCCCGCCGGGCCGGAACACTGATGCAATTTGTTGGCAGCTATCGAAGCCTGACGCGCCTGGCAAAGCCAAAATTGGAAAGCATCGCGCTCCTCGACTTTCTGGATCATCTCGAACGATTGGTCGCCGCCGAATTGGAGCAGCAGCAGATCCACCTTCGCTGCAGCGTCTCGCCCCCTACGCTCAGCCTGCTTGCCGATCGGGCGCAGCTTGAACAGATGCTGATCAATCTGCTGCGAAATGCGATGGAGGCCCTATCCGTAACCAAAGCGCCCACCATCCATATCACGGCACGGATCGGTGTACGGGGCCGGGTGTTGATCACGGTGCGCGACAATGGCCCCGGCATTGGGGACGAGATCAGTGACCGCATCTTCGTCCCTTTTTTCACCACAAAGCGCGGCGGCTCTGGTATCGGCCTCGCCCTCGCCCGCCAGATCATGGCTGGCCATAAAGGCTCGATCGCACTCGAACAGACAACCAACGGCGGCGCAGCCTTCACCTTGCGGTTTTGATGGGGCTGCAACCAAATGAGCGCCCGATCAAAAGCCGGGCTTACAATGCGCTTCGCGCCAATGTCAGTTGCTCAACCTGTGCCAGATGACATATCAATCATAAAAAATCTTGCCGCTTATGGTTGATATATTAATATGAGAATAGCAAGAATAAAGACAATTAGAAGATGGTGACCACAAATGTTTTCATTGCGCTAAGGTCATTAAGCAAAAGGCAAGAAATTGCCGCTTCTGTGAACAGGACGTTTGTGAATTGAAGAGGGCAAAAATAAAAGTCGCCATCATTATAGCGCTATCCCAAAGGGATTTAAGCCATGCCAGACGACAAGAACATAAAGATTTCAAAAATTCTGGCGAAAACGCGCCGTAAGCTTCTCGAAACCGGTACACGAAATCGGCTGATCCATGTCAATCGCACCAACCAGCGGGCAAATTGCCTGAATGTGATCAATGAACGTTCAGACGATATCTATTCGCTTTTGCGGATCGACGCAAAAAAAATGCGTTTTAAGGCGATGGGCAAAGATAAGGGAGAGGGTGATGAGGACATGCACCTTGCCACTCCGGACATCGATCAAGCCGATGACGCCGAGCGCTATACCGATAATTTCATCGAAACGCCCACAGGGCCAGAAGCGCTGGCACGGCGACTGCTCCGCCTCGCCCATGACGCAAAGACTGCCGAAGAAGAGCAAGGTCTCAACATTCTCTATCTGGCCATGGGCTTTCTGCGCTGGCGCGAAAATGCTTCATCAAAAATCCAGCGCGAAGCGCCCCTTATTCTCCTGCCGGTGGAGTTGATCCGAGACGAGCGCACATCGACCTACACTATTCAGTCGCGGGATGACGAAATTACTACCAACCTGCCTTTACAAGAACGCCTGCGGCAGGATTTCGGGATTGTGCTGCCAGAAATCGAAGAAGTCGATAGCTGGCAACCGTCGCACTATTTTTTGCGGGTGATCGAAGCAATATCGACACAACCGGAATGGTCGGTCGACGAAAACGGAATTCAGCTCGGCTTTTTTTCATTTGCAAAGCTTCTGATGCATCGTGATCTAGACCCGACTAACTGGCCTGAAGACGCATTTGCGGAAAACGACCTGCTGACAGGGCTGATGGCAAACGGTTTCGAAGCCGATACGCCGCTCTTTGGGCCTAAGACAAGCTCGACGACCATCTCGATCCAGCGGAAATCATTCAGGTGATCGATGCCGACGCGTCTCAGACCAAAGTGATCGAGGAAGTTCGCCATGGGTCGAGTTTGGTCGTGCAAGGACCACCCGGCACCGGTAAATCGCAAACAATCACCAACATTATCGCAGCAGCAGCGCATGACGGGAAATCCGTACTTTTCGTCGCCGAGAAAATGGCAGCGCTATCGGTGGTACATGACCGTTTGATGAAAGCTGGATTGCGTGACATCTGCCTTGAACTGCATTCCCGCAAGGCCAACAAGAAGGCCTTGGCGCAGGAACTTGGACGCACCTTGTCAGCAAGCGCTCGCGCTCTCCCGGATGCAGCGGACCCCGCCAAATTGCGCCTCACGCGCGACGAATTGAACAAAATCACGGCTCTGCTGCACACGCCTCTCGCACCCTGCAACGACAGCCCTTTTCATGCGATCTCCGAGATCATCGGCTTCATAGGCAAAGGAACGAGGCCGCCCTCCCTTTTGCAAGAAGATCTGGCGGATCTTGATCGCGAAGCACGCAAACAAGCCTTGGCAGCCATTACCGCCTTTGTCGAAGCGCTCAAGGCATCCGGGCCGCCGGAAGCGCACCCGTTCCGGGGAACAAAGGCTCTCGACCTGCAACCCACCGATTTGGCACGGCTCGCAGATGACCTGACCGCGACAGTCGCTGCAATCTCGGAATTACAGCAAGAGGCGGCGCGTATTTCACATATGCTGCATCGGCCGGAACCGGGCAGCCTGTCCGATATACAGGCGCTAAGCGCGGGGCTTGCCGCGCTTGCCGACGCACCCGACGGAACGACAGAAAAAGCGGCAACGCTATTCGTTCTTGTCGGGCAGCCTCGACTGGAGGAGGCCCTGCGCATCGGGGCGGATTGGGCGACCGCACAAGCCGCAGCGGCTGAAAAATTTGCGCCTCCCGCTTGGAAGACCAACCTTGACGGCATGCGACAGATTATCGTTCGCGGGCAGACTTCATTTTTATCAAGGCTATTTGGGCCCTATCGCCGCGTGTCGGTGGAACTGGCGAGTATCTTGTCTGGACCGCTCCCCAAGGATCCGACAGAAAGGCTGGCGCTTCTGGATGAACTGGCAGAAGTCCAGGTTCGACGCCTGCGCCTCGCTGAAGAAGAAGACTGGCTAGAATCCTGCCTTGGTGCCGAATGGCGTGGCGAGCGCACACCTTTTGCCTCGCTTCTCAACATCAGTATATGGCTGGCGCAGATCAAGCGTTCAGGAACGTTTTCCGAAGCTGCATCGATCAAAGAAGCGCTTTTGGCTTTTCCCGATCCGTGTGACATCGCCAAGGCACTTGAAGACCGTGCCAAGACTTGCCGCGCAACCATCGAAACGTCAATAGCGCGGTTGCGATTTGATCTGGAAGAGGCAGAAATCGGCAACAGCATCGAGACCGTGCCGATGGGTGAACTTGCAGCAATCCTTGCAGATATGCAGGCGGATACAGGACGCTATAACGACTGGACAAGGCTCGTACATTCTATTGACTTGGCACGAAGCCGTAATGCCGGTGGAATTATCGATGCGGTGACGGAAGGAACAATCGCACCGGATGACGCAAAGAGCGAATTTACCTATGCCTGTGCCGAAGCGCGATGGAATGCAGCACGGGCCGCACGCCCCGAACTGAACACCCTCTCGCAGCTTGATCGGCACGAACGCGTTCGGCTTTTCCGCAATTTAGAGAAAGGCCATATTAATACCGCCAAGATTCTCATTCTATCGCGCCATTTCGAGCAGATGCCGCGCGGCACCATGGGTGAGATGGGCGTAATCCGACGTGAGATCGGGCGCAAGCGCGGCCACAAACCCATCCGCTGGATGATGAAGAACGCCGGCAGCATGGTGCAGCGCATCAAGCCGGTCATGTTGATGAGCCCGATTTCAGTCGCCCAATTTCTGCCGCCCGGCAGTGTCTCTTTCGATCTTCTGGTTATTGACGAAGCGTCTCAAATTCGTCCTGAGGATGCTCTGGGCGTTGTCGCCCGGGCCAAGCAGATCGTGGTGGTTGGCGATCAGAAACAACTCCCGCCGACATCGTTCTTTGATCGTCTGGTTGATGATACCGAAGAAAGCGATGATGAGGATGAGGATGCTCCAGTTGGCGCCACAGCGGCCGATATGGAGAGCATTCTGTCCTTGTGCGAGGCCAGCGGCCTGCGCTCACGCATGCTCGAATGGCATTATCGTTCCCGCGATCCCTCGCTGATCAGCGTTTCGAATGCCGAATTCTATGACAGCAACCTCGTTCTACCTCCATCGCCGCTACAGCTTGACGCGGATTATGGCCTCAAGTTCCGCCATATTCCCGGCATTTATGTCTCTGGCCGCAGCGGTGCGGGCCGCAAGGGCACCAATCGGATCGAAGCGGAGGCCGTCGCGCAGGCAGTGGCATCACACGCCCGAAATTGGCCCGATCTCTCGCTCGGTGTGGTCGCCTTTTCCAAGGCTCAAGCCAATATGCTAACTGAGGTGCTGGAACTCGAGCGTCGCCGCGATTCAGTGCTTGATGCTTTTCTCCGCGAGGGACGGCATGAAGATGTCTTCGTTAAGAACATCGAGAATGTTCAAGGCGACGAGCGCGACGTGATCCTGATTTCGGTCGGTTATGGCCCGCAGGAGCCAAATGGGCGGCTGAACTCCATGTCGTTTGGCCCGGTGAACGGCGAGGGTGGGGAACGGCGACTGAACGTATTATTTTCCCGCGCGCGAATACGTTGCGAGGTCTTTGCATCCTTTGATCCCGGAGACATTGATCCCACGCGATCCAAGCACGTCGGTCCAAGAATTCTGAAGCGCTTTCTCGATTTTGCCAAAACAGGCAATATGGAAGAACGCGTAGCCACTGGCGCTGAGGCCGATAGCCCGTTTGAAGAGGATGTCGCTGCAGTGATCCGATCTTTGGGCTATCTGGCCGATCCCCAAGTTGGCACGGCGGGGTTTCGGATCGACCTCGGCGTGCGCCATCCTGATCAGCCCGGCCAATATCTGCTGGCGGTCGAGTGCGATGGCGCAACTTATCATTCTGCTTTATGGGCACGCGAACGAGATCGCTTGCGGCAGGATGTTCTTGAAGGTCTCGGTTGGCGTTTCCATCGCATCTGGAGTACCGACTGGTTCCACCACAGATCACGAGAAATCGAACGGCTAGCGGAGGCGCTGGAACGAGCACGCACGGCAGTCGAAAATGGCATCCGGGTGCGCGGGGCAAATCATGAGACTTTTCAAGCTGCGCCAGAGATGCAGCCGGAAATAGAAGGGCCAGTTCCTATCGATCACCGTCCATTGAGGGCACCAGCCTATATGAAAGCCGAGTTTTTTATAAATTCAATGATCGAACCGCACGAGGTACCAGTTGAACAGCTTGCGGATTTAGTCGCAAAAATTGTCGCAATCGAGGGCCCGATCCATATTGATGAGGTAACGCGACGTCTGACTTCAGCTCATGGCAAGTCTCGGGCCGGGAGACGGATTGCTGAGGCGACGAAACATGCGGTCCATCTGGCAATTCAAAGAGATTCAGCGCTCATTCAATCTGAACACTTTCTGCTGACAGATGAACAGGCCAAGAACCCACCCATCCGTGACCGCAGTGCTGAAACCGGCTCCCTCCTCAAAGCCATTTACATATCCCCTCTGGAGATTAAGGCGGCCGCTGAGCGCATATGGTCTGAAAGCGGCGAAATGACGCAGGAACAACTGACCCGGGCTATTGCCCGGCTCTTGGGTTTTCGTCGGGTTGGGAATGAACTCGCAGCAGAGATCAGTAAAGTTGTGAATAATGATACCAATTCACAATAAACTGAGCACAATAATGCTGAAAAAAATTGTCGTCGCAAGGACCGCATCTGCCAAGTCCATAGCGATCAATAACAAACCAAACGAAAATAAAATGGGGGGGAAGCTGGCGGAGAGGAAGGGATTCGAACCCTCGATGAGCTTTTGACCCATACTCCCTTAGCAGGGGAGCGCCTTCGACCACTCGGCCACCTCTCCGCCGCCGGGTTTATTCGTCTCGGCTCTGTCTGTCAACGCCCTAAACGTTTATAGCTGAAAGTTGAGGGCCTAGGATCAGAATCCATTAACCGCATCAGACCAGTGTCTGCATCCGGTCGGATGTTTTAAGGTCGATAATCCGGCTGGCGGGCAAAATGACATCAACCCTGGTGCCCTTGCCCCATATGCTGTGCAATTCCAATCGCCCGCCATGGGCTTCGGTCAGAGCCTTGCACAAAGGAAGGCCAAGGCCGGTACCCTCGGCTTTGCGGGCCAGATGGCCTTCTGCCTGACCAAAAGGCTCCAGCACCTGGGCGAGATCGCGTTCGGCAATGCCGATGCCATGATCCTCAACCGTCAGGACAAACTCGCCCGTCTCCGTAATCTGCATACGGATATAAATGTCTTTGGACTCGCCGGAAAATTTGATGGAATTATTGATCAGATTAACCAGAATCTGTCGCATCAACTGGCCATCGGCATAGATATCAGGCAGGCCAGCCGGGGCATCCAGATGCAGATTGATCCCCCGGCGCATGGCCGTTTCCCGCAGCATTCGCATCACCACCCGCGCCACATCCTCAATATCCACATAATCTTCTTGCAAAACCAGCCGATTGGCTTCCACCTTCGACATATCAAGAATGGCATTGATCACATTGAGCAGATGCTTGCCGCTTTCATTCACATCTTCAATATATTCAGCATATTGGCGCGGTTCGATCCGGCCCAGTGTTTCGGCCCGCATGAAATCGGTAAAGCCGATGATGGCATTGAGCGGCGTGCGCAATTCATGGCTCATATTGGCGAGAAACATGGATTTCGTGCGATTGGCGGTTTCCGCCGCGATCTTGGCCTGTTCCAACTCGGCCGAGCGCATTTTGGCGCGCACCACGCTCATCTGCAGCATCGAAAGCGGCGTGCCGATCCCCGCATAAAGATCGTTTTTTGTAACGATAAACCCTTGGGTGAGGGCGGCGGGCCGCTCATCAAGAATGAACTGACCCAAAAGCTCGATGCTCATGCGGCCATCCACGATCAGGGGGGTGGAATCCATCAGCCGGGTGATCGGCTTCTTCTCGAACAAAGGCCTGCCAAAACGATCCGCCAGTCGCAAGGTCAGTTCATGGCGATTAACAAGGCCCAAGGGCTTCCCATCCTCAACCACGGCAATGGCCAGAAGATCGGTTTCGCCGGAAAAAATTTCATAGACTTCCGCGCATAAGGCATCCGGGCCAACAACCGGGGCGTCCGTCGCCAGCGCTTCAATGATGTCCATAAGCCTCACCAGTTCAAAGGCCGAACCATGTGCTTATCTGCACCTTATGATCAGCAAAAGAGTGCGCAAAGTTGATCACCGCGCCATGACAATTTTATCACAGCGCGGCGATGATGTGTTCACAATCGCGTCAATCCCAAAATTTTCAGGATGACCCCAGCTTTTTTGCGAGGATTTCATTAACCACCGCCGGGTTCGCCTGCCCCCGGCTTTCCTTCATCACCTGCCCCACCAAAAAGCCGATGACCTTGGTTTTCCCGGCTTTATACTGTTCCACCTGCGTGGGATTGGCGGCGATGATCTGATCGGCCATGGCTTCGAGTGCGCCGGTATCCGAGACCTGCTTCAGGCCCTTTTCCTCAACAATCACAAGGGGATCACGGCCAGTAGCAAACATATCTTCCAGCACATCTTTCGCTGCAGAGCCGGAAATGGTGCCATCAAGCACCAAAGCCAGCAAAGCCGCAGAACGCGCCGGATCAATGGGGCATTGGGTGATGTTTTGGCCCGCCTTATTCAGATGGCCATAAAGATCCGACAGCATCCAGTTTGAAGCTTTGGCAGCGATTTTAGCAATCGGCTGCCCGGTTTTGGCCACAAGTTCATCGATCAGCTGCTCAAACCAATCGGCGCTTTCCTTTTCCCCCACAAGGGTTGCGGCATTATGTTCGGCCAGGCCCCATTCATGGGTGAACCGGGCCTTTTTGGCATCGGGTAATTCCGGCAGGCTTTGCCGCGCCGCTTCGATAAAGTCCTCGTCAAATTCCAAAGGCAGCAGATCAGGATCGGGGAAATAGCGATAATCATGCGCATCTTCCTTGGATCGCATGGAGCGCGTTTCCCCCTTATTGGGATCAAACAGCCGGGTTTCCTGATCGATGGTGCCGCCCGCCTCGATAATATCCACCTGCCTTTGGGCTTCATATTCGATCGCCTGCATCACGAAACGCACAGAATTGACATTCTTGATTTCGCAGCGCGTGCCAAAGGGCGCGCCGGGACGACGGACCGAGACATTGACATCGGCGCGCATCGATCCCTGCTCCATATTCCCATCGCAAGAGCCGATATAGCGCAAAAGCGTGCGCAGCTTTTTCAGATAAGCCCCGGCTTCTTCCGGCGTGCGCATATCGGGTTTGGAGACGATTTCCATCAGGGCAACGCCCGACCGATTGAGATCGACCAAAGTCATGCGCGGATGCTGATCATGGATCGATTTTCCCGCATCCTGTTCCAGATGCAGGCGCTCGATCCCGATGGCCTTGCTCGCGCCATTGGCCAGTTCCACATGCACTTCGCCCTCACCCACAATGGGATCGGAAAACTGGCTGATCTGATAGCCCTGAGGCAGATCGGCATAGAAATAATTCTTCCGGTCAAAGCGCGAATAGCGGTTGATCCTGGCACCCAATGCCAGTCCGGTTCGCACCGCCTGGCGCACACACTCGGCATTGATCACCGGCAGCATGCCTGGAAAAGCAGCATCCACCAGGCTCACATTGTCATTCGGCTCCGATCCAAATGTGGTAGAGGCGCCGGAAAACAGCTTGGCTTTCGAAGTCACCTGCGCATGAACCTCAAGACCGACGACGATTTCCCAATCCCCGGTCGCCCCACGGACGATATAGCTTTCAGGGGCGATGCTCATGCGCCTTTCCTCCACCAATCTGCGGGCCGGGCCGTGAATGCCGCAGCCTTTTCCATCACATCGGCAATCTTCAAAACCGTGGCTTCATCAAAAGCCCGGCCCAAAAGCTGCAATCCCAAAGGCAAGCCATCCGCCGACAAAGCCGCCGGGATCGAAATCCCCGGCAATCCCGCCAAAGATGCAGGCACTGTGAACACATCATTCATATACATGGCCAGCGGATCGGGTTTGGACCCAAAGGCAAAAGCCGCGCTGGGTGCTGTGGGGGTAAGGATTGCATCAACCTTTTGCCAGGCATGAGCAAAATCATCGGCAATCAGGGTGCGAAGCTTTTGCGCCTTCAGATAATAGGCATCATAATAGCCCGCAGACAGCACATAAGTGCCCATCAAAATCCGCCGCTTCACCTCGTCGCCAAACCCTTCGGCACGGGTTTTTTCGTAAAGTTCGGTCAGGCCATCCCCCGCTTCAAGCGCAGCACGAAAGCCATAGCGCACGCCATCATAGCGGGCCAGATTGGATGACGCCTCGGCCGGGGCCACGATATAATAAGTAGGCAGGGCGAAATGGGTGTGCGGCAAAGAGATTTCAACGATCTCGGCCCCAGCATCCTTGAGCCAATCCATCGCTTTCTGCCACATGGCATCAATTTCGGACGACATGCCATCCACCCGATATTCCCTGGGAATCCCGATTTTCAAGCCGCGAATATCGCCGCTCAAAGCCGCTTCATAATCGGGAACGGGCGTATTGACGCAGGTGCTGTCTTTTTGATCATAACCCGCCATCGCCCCCAACATGATGGCGCAATCGCGCACCGAACGGGCAATGGGTCCAGCCTGATCAAGGGATGAGGCAAAAGCCACCATCCCAAAGCGCGAACAGCGGCCATAGGTTGGCTTCAAACCTACCGTTCCGGTAAAGGCCGCGGGCTGACGGATCGAACCGCCGGTATCGGTGCCGGTGGCGCAGGGGCTGATACGGGCGGCGACCGCAGCCACTGATCCCCCCGATGATCCGCCGGGTACCGTTTGAACATCGCCTGCTCGCCAAGGGTTTATAACGGAACCGTAATAACTTGTTTCATTGGATGAACCCATCGCGAATTCATCCATATTCACCTTGCCCAGCATCACCGCGCCCGCCTGCCACAAATTGGCGGTTACGGTGCTTTCATAGGTCGGGATGAAGGGATCGAGTATCCGGCTGCCCGCGGTGGTGCGCACACCCTTGGTACAAAACAGATCCTTCACCGCCACCGGGATTCCGGTCATCGGGCTGTGCGTGCCGGCTTTCAGGCTGGCATCGGCGCTTTCGGCCATCGCCAAAGCCCGCTCGGGGGTTTCGGTGATAAAAATATTCAGGCTGCGGGCCTCATCCATCGCCTTCAGGCTGGCCATGGTCAGTTCCTGGGCAGAACATTCGCGGGCGGCGAGCTTATCGCGCGCCTCGGCAATCGAGAGATCGGTCAATTCGGTCATATCATTCAATCACTTTGGGAACGGCAAAAAACCCGAATTCGGCAGCCGGGGCATTGGCCAGAATTTCATCACGCTTGCTGCCATCGGCGATGACATCGTCCCGCCAATAAAGGGCATGATCGACAACACTGGTCATCGGCTTCACCTGATCCGTATCGACAGCGGACAATTGTTCCACCCAACCCAGAATCTGGTTCAATTCGCCCGCCAAAGGGGCCAATCTGTGATCTTCGATGCGAATACGCGCAAGTTTTGCGATTCGCTCTACCGTCGCTTTATCAACCGACATCGTTTTCCGTATCCTGTGGCATTATTTCATCTGAAATCCGCATCGAAGGCACAAAAACACCTTTTGCGGCGGCATTGCGGCGGACGCTACACGCTGATTTCGGCCCGCGCAAGAGAGGCCGCACGTCTTTTCCAGCTTGCACGCAGCACGCTTAAAGGCAACAACAAAGACAAAATCGATCAAAAGGGATCAAAACACATGGCACGTATCTTTTTATATGGCATTGCCATCATCATTGGCCTGCTGATTACCGGCAGTGCTGTGCTTTATGCATTCTGGGATGAAGCCCAGATGTTTGCGCTCTCCAGAATGATCCCCGAGCAAAGTTATTCACAAGCCCCTCAAAGCCCTCAGCCCGATTACAGCCTACCTTCAAGCTGGGCGGCGCGGCCCGGTGCCGATGCCGATGCCCGCGTCACCCCGCAGGGTGTCGCCCTGCCTGATCCCCTGGCCGCCGATGTGTTTTTCATTCATCCCACCACCTATCTGGGCACAGATTATTGGAATGCGCCCATCGATGAACCCTCGGCCACGGCCTCGATCCCTGCTGTTTTAAAGGCCCAGGCCAGCCCCTTTGCGGCGTCCGCCCAAATTTATGCTCCCCGCTATCGCCAAGCGGCTTTTGGGGCTTTTATCGCCGCCAATGCCGATACGGTTTCGGCTTTGATGCTGGCCTATCGCGATATCGATGCGGCCTTTGATGCTTTTCTCGCCATGCGCGGCAGTGATCGGCCTTTCCTGCTCGTTGGCCATAGCCAGGGAGCTTTATTGGGAAGTTTTCTCCTGAAAAACCGGATTGCGGGCACGCCTCTTGCCGAGCGGATGGTGGCGGCCTATCTGCCGGGATGGACCTTTTCACTAACCCATGATCTGGGCGCCCTGCCCGGCATGGGAGCCTGCGAAAATGCCCTTGATACCGGCTGTGTGCTGAGCTGGCAGAGCTTTGGCGAGGCCGGCAATCCAGACTACATGATCAAAGGCTATCAAAATCAGGTGGGCCTTGATGGCCAGTTGAAAGGGCAAAGCCCGATGCTGTGCATCAATCCCATAAGCTGGCAGCCCAATGGGGCCGCGCCGCGTTCGGCGCATCTGGGTTCGGTGCCGCCGGTGTCCCAGCCCGATGCCGCTTTGCCGGCTCCCCTTCCGCAGGCTTTGGCCGCCGAATGCCGGGAAAACGGTTTTTTATATCTCAGCCCCGATCCCGGCGATGCTTTCAACCGCTTTTTGATGCCCGGCAAAAATTATCATGTCTATGATATTCATCTGTTTGCCATGGATATACGCGCCAATGCCCGGGATCGCATCAAGGCCTGGCTTCTAAAACATGCCACCGCCACCGCTTTGCAACCAGGCCCTGCGCAATGAATGAAGCCATCCGCATATTGGTTGGGGGGCTGGGCAAAGGCCAGCGGCTTTTGGGCTTTGATGTGGGCACGAAAACCATCGGCCTGGCCCTGTCTGATCACTCCTTCGTCATCGCCAGCCCCCTCGAGACGATCCGGCGCACAAAATTTACCAAGGATGTGGAGAGCCTGAGGGCCATCATCGCCGCCCATAAAATTGGCGGCTTTGTCATTGGCCTGCCAATCAATATGGATGGGTCAGAAGGCCCGCGTTGCCAAGGCGTGCGGCAATTTGCGCAGAATCTCGAAGACAAGTTTCCTTTGCCCCTGGCCTTTTGGGATGAGCGGCTTTCCAGCGCCGTCGTGGAACGGATGCTGATCGAAGCCGACCGCAGCCGCAAACGCCGGGCGGAACTGGTGGATAAACTGGCCGCCGCCTATATACTACAAGGGGCTTTGGATAGCCTGCATGGCCGAAAATAAATATCAAATATTTAATGTCAATTTATCAAATTTCGTTCCCTTTTTATTAGGGGCAGACCCCACGAACCGTCTTCTCTTTGCCACGTTTCGTAATTTATTAACAATTTACACAATATTTTTAATGGCCAGATGATCTGGCCTTCACGCAAGATCCAAGATCAGGACGATTCTGAAAATGCCCTCTGCCGATGTCCATAAAACCCTGAGAGTTCCGTTCTTCAGTTTTATAGGTAAAATAAGAAAATCCATCGGTTTTCTGGTTCTCCTTGCGCCCCTGATCTTGATTGGCATGGTGGTCCATTGGTCGATCACCGATTCTCGTTCCCAGGCCCGGGCCCAAATCGTTTCTGCCAGCTATAATCTTAGCACCAATATCAGCTATGCCCTGCGTGCGTTGGAGCTTGTGCTCAGCACCGCCGCCAACCAATTATCTGCGCCGGATAAAACCCTTAATATGAAGCCCTTTTTAGAAGAAATTTCCGCGCGCCTGCCGCCGATCAAAACGATCACCATCATCAGCCCCGATGGAATCATCCAAACCGACCTGCGCCCATCCCAGCCCTCTCGCGGCATTTCGGTGGCGGATCGCGATTATTTCAAAGTGCATCTTAATCGGCAAACCCAAGGTTATTACTATTCCCCCCCCATCACCAGCCGCGAAGATGGCAAGATGCAGATCACCATTTCACGCGCTAGCCGGGCCCCCAATGGCACCCTGATCGCAGTGGTGGTGGTGAGCATCGATGATCGGTTTTTCAGGCGCATCACCGGCGATATGGAACAGATGAAAATATACGAAGCCGATATTCTGTATCGGGATGGCAGCCTCGTCTATCCGCTGATCCATTCCAGCCCCGATGAAATGATAACCCCTTTATGGGTGGCGATGCTGGCCGATTTATTGGGCCATGATCAATGGATCGCGAGCCCACGCCTGTCCATTCCCCATTCGGATCTTGATGTCGCCTTGCGTCTGCAGCGGTCGGCTTATCTGTATGCCGCCCTCGACAGATCATGGCCGCCGGTGCTTTTCATTATCCTGATCACCATGGTCTTTGGTTTTTTTGAGCGTTTCCGTCGCCGCGCCCAGGATCGTCATAATAAATCGATCGCAGAAAATATCCGCCTCAATGCCCGCTTGCGCATGCTTTATCATGCCGCCCCCGATGCCATCATCACGGTGGATGGCCAGCAGATCATTATTGAATATAACAAAGTTGCCGAAACTCTGTTTGGCTGGAGCGTGGATGAAGCCATGGGCATGCCCCTGAGCCGGCTTTTACCTGAAAAAGCCCGCGCCGAGCATCATCGGACGGCAGATTATTTCCTCCGAAAAAACAAGCAGGCCCCCTATCAGATGGCGGCCCGCACCGTGAAGGCCCTGCATCGTGATGGGTATGAATTTCATGTCCGGGTGTCGATTGCCACGGTCAAGCTGGAAAATGGCATCGCTGCCACCGCCATCATCCGCGATGTGAATGAGATGGAGCGGATGAACAGCCGCCTCATTGCCCTGTCGCAGGATCTGGAGGCCCAATCGCGCCGGGCGGAAGAAGCCAATCAGGCCAAATCGCAGTTTCTGGCGACCATGAGCCATGAATTGCGCACGCCTTTGAATGCAATCATCGGCTTTTCCGAACTCATCCAGAGGGAAATTTATGGTCCGATTTCGCATCAGCGCTATGAAGGCTATATTTCCGATATCCGCCATAGCGGCGAACATCTTTTGTCCCTGATCAATGATGTGCTCGATCTCGCCCGCCTTGAAAGTGGGGAATCAGCCCTTGAATTTGAAAGCGTCCCCACCCGGATGGCCATAGGCCAGGCGATCAAACAGGTGCGCGGATTGAGTAAAAGCCAGGGCCTGCGGCTCAGAGCCCGGGTGCCGCGCAATATTGCGCCCATACATGGCAATCGCCGCGCCATGCATCAGATTATGCTCAATCTGCTCTCCAATGCGATTAAATTCACCCCGGCGGGGGGGCGAATTTTAGTCTCGGCAGCCCAAACAGCAGATGGCAAGATCAGATTGATCGTTGATGATGAGGGCTGCGGCATACCGGCCGATAAAATCAATATCCTTGGCCAGCCCTTCCGCAGCCTTTCAGGCAATAGCCATCATGCCAATGAAACAGGCATGGGCCTTGGCCTTGCGATCAGCATGCGCCTGAGCCGGGAAATGGGCGGCAGCCTTGAAATCAGAAGCATCGAAGGCGCGGGCACCAAGGTCATCATTCATCTCATCGCCCTATCCGATAGCCAGGCCATCAAAGACAGGGCCACGCCAGATCATGAGAAGGCCCCTGATGATGGCCCCGGCCGGATCGCGATTTAGGCGATCCCGATCAGCTTATGGGTTTGCAGGCTGATCCGCCATTGGGGATGCCCCATGCAATAGTCCGCCGCCGCCTTCATATGCGCGGCTTGTTGGGGGCAATCCATCGGCTGCAGGAAAAAATGCCGGAAATCGAGATCGGCATAGCGATCCGGCATTCCGCCCTTTTGGGGATAAACCAGCTTCAATTCATCGCCCCGGCGCAAAAGCAGCTCGGCATCCGCCTTGGGGCTGACACAAACCCAATCGATCCCATCGGGGGGCAGCAAAGTGCCATTGGTTTCCACCGCAATTTCAAACCCCGCCTGATGCAGGGCATCGATCAGGGGCGGATCCATCTGCAATAAAGGCTCCCCCCCTGTGCACACCACCAAGGGCCGCACGCCGGGCAGCACCCCATGGGGCCAATGCAAAGCCACCTGCTGCGCCAGATCCTGCGCGTTTTTGAATTTGCCACCGCCCGGCCCATCAGTGCCCACGAAATCGGTATCGCAAAAACGGCAGATGGCCGCATCCCGGTCGGCTTCCCGGCCCGACCATAAATTACACCCGGCAAAGCGGCAAAAAACCGCCGCCCGGCCCGCATTTGCCCCCTCGCCTTGCAGGGTATAGAAAATTTCTTTTACGCTATAGGTCATGATGCCTTGTAGCGCGTGGGGTCGGCGATCCCCGCTGCCGCAAACCCTTCGCGGCGCAAAAAACAGGCATCGCACGCCCCGCAGGCGCGTCCATATTCATCGGGATCATAGCAGCTTGTGGTTTGCGCATAATCCACATCAAGCCTTGTGCCGGCGGCCACAATCTCAGCCTTTGACATATGAAGCAGCGGAGTGCGGATTTCAATCCGCGCGGTGCCCGAACGCCCCAGCACGGTTGCCAGATTGGCCATGGTCTCATAGGCCTTGATATAATCGGGACGGCAATCGGGATAGCCGGAAAAATCCACCGCATTCACCCCGATGAAGATATGCCGGGCTTCGCGCACCTCGGCAAAGGCCAGGGCATAAGACAGGAAAATCGTATTGCGGGCAGGCACATAGGTGATGGGAATGCCCGCATCCCGGTCACTATCAGTTCGCCCCTTGGGCACATCGATATCGGCGGTGAGGGCACTGCCGCCAAACAGCGCCAGATCGATATGGGCCACTTTATGCTCAACCACATCAAGGCTTTTGGCCACCCGGTCGGCTGCCTGCAATTCCGCCTTATGGCGCTGGCCATAATCAAATGACAAGGCATGAAGGGCAAAGCCATCGGCGCGCGCCATCGCCCCCACGGTTGCGGAATCAAGGCCACCCGAAAGCAGCAGAATGGCCGGGGTGCCCGGCGATGAAGAACCTTTTGTCATGGGTCTGGTCATTATCCCATGCCGGCAGCGCGATCAAGCGGCATTGCCACCGGCATGGGTCCTCACCATAAAAGGCGAGATCATCCGTGCTTAAAAACGTCCAACAAGGGTAAAGCGCGCATTGATCGGTTCCCCGGTGGAAATATTGGTATTGCTATGAGCATCGGAGAAATAATCTTCATCCAGAAGATTTTCCACATTGATCTGAAGGCTGAGATGATCGCTCAATGCATAATAAATGGCGGCATCCACACGGATGAAATCCGGCACTTTCACCGAATTATCTTCGCGAACGAAATAGCTGTCTTGATATGTTGCCCCCACACCGAAGCTGAATTTATCCGAAACCCTGATATCATTCCAAAGGGAGAGCATGTTTTCAGGGGTTTGCCGGGTTTTATTGCCATCATTGCCCCCGCCATCAACCTGCCTGACCTCACCATCCAGATAACTATAGCCTGCAGCCACAGTCCACCATCCGGTGAGCTTGCCATTCAGCTGCAGTTCAAAGCCTTGGGTTTGCGACCCTTCAACCACGATCAACTGCCCCTGATCATCGGGATCAACCGAGGTAAAGCTTGATCTATCGAGATCAAACAGGGCGGCGGTGAGGCTGAGATCAGGCCGAAAATCCCATTTCAAGCCAATTTCGGTATTCTTGAAAGATTGCGGGCGGGTGCTTTCATCATCAAGATTAAGCGTCAGGAACTGATCCCCCGAACGCGGCAAAAAGGTTTCGCTATAGCTGGCATAGGCCGAAATATTCTCGGCAGGCTTTAAAATAGCGCCCAAACGCGGGGTGAATTTCTCATCCACCCGCGAGAAATTGCCCCCCAGCCCATCTCCATCATTCTGCTCGATGATATCCAAAACCTCGATATCAAAACGATCAAAGCGCACACCCCCCACCAGCTTCAGCCAGTTGGTCACATCGATCTGATCCTGCAGATATACGGACGCAAATTGAACCTGCGATTCCCGATCCCGCACAAGATTGGAGAAAGAAAAGGCGGGAATATCAAGGGGATCGGTAAAGGCAATGGTGATCTGATCATCGCCATTGGCCTCGAAAACAGTGTCGTTCCGTGAATTGGCCGTGTCCTGATCGCCAAATTCACCACCAAAAAGAACCGTATGGCCGAAAGGCCCGGTTTTAAATTCACTGACCAGATTGGCCTGAATGATCAGATTTTGTCGATCGGTGGAATCCTGATAGCCATCCAGTTCGACCTCAAGGGGCGATCCGCTGCCAATCGCGATCCCGCTGTTTGCGAAGATATTCTGATAAAGCTTGTCATAATCGGCAAATTGCACGGTCAGATTTCCCCGCAGGGAATCGGTGAAGGTATGATCGATCCGAGTTTTGGCGATATGCGCTTCCAATGTGGTGAGATTGTCATCCGGTGAGCCGAAAAAGGTTTTATCAAAGCCCTTCAATGGCACATCCGGTCCGTTTTCAACGATTTGCGACGTGACCCCGCGATCAACCACCCGCTCATCATCGACATATTCATAAGACAACAAAACATTCGTATCCGGCGTGGCCTTGAAAGCAAAAGTCGGGTTGACGGCAAAGCGCTCACCGCCAAAAAAATCCCGGTGATTATTGAGGTCTTCATAAAAGCCATTCAGGCGAAAAGCCGCATCTTCATGCACCGCCATATTCAAATCGCCGGACACATTATAAGAGCCGAATGTATCGATGCTTGAAGAAAAGCCACCGAACTGTTCGCCAAATACGGGCTTTTTGGTGACCCGGTTCACCACGCCACCGCCGCCGCCACGCCCAAAAAGAAGGGCATTTGCGCCCCGCAGAATTTCCACGCGCTCCAGATTATAAAGAGGCCGAAAATACTGCACATCATCGCGCACGCCATCGATAAAGAAATCCGCCGTCGTCTCGACACCGCGAATGATGATGGCGTCGCGATGCCCTTCACCCTGCCCAATGGATAAACCCGGCGTATAGCGCAAAACATCGCCCAGATTGGTAAAAGATTGCTTCTCGATCTGTTCGGAGGAAATGATCGACAGGCTTTGAGGAATATCGAGGATCGGGGTCGGTGTCTTTACAGAATCCAGCTTGTCGAGCGAGAGATATTTGCCGCTGACAACGATCTCTTCAATCTGGCGATCCGCCTCTTCAGCCATGGCCACGCCGCCCTGCAAAAGCGCAAGAAGGCTAACCGCTTTGAAAACGCGATAAGCTGGAAGCTGACGGTGGACTGACATAAAGAAGGCCTCTCTGATTTTGCGAATAATTATTAACTGCATTATTCAGAATGAGAGTGCGTGTCAATCACAAATTTGGCCGCATGGAATGAAATTCTGATCAATTTTAAAAAAGCCCTGAGGGCCCTGATCTTGCCTGTGAACGCAGATCCCTTGCAAATTGTGGCAGGGGGATTAAAGTTTGCGCCACGAATTCTTTCGGGGACTATAAAAAGGGATCAATGCAATGAAAATCAAAACACTCCTGCTGGCAAGCTGCTGCGCCTTTGCGCTGGCAGCCTGTGGCAATCAAAATGACAGTGAAACGAGCCAAAATAAGGCAGAAAGCGCGCAAACGACCGCCGCCAACAGTCCCGAATTGGGGGCATGGGGGGTGGAGCTTGATGCCCGCGATACCGCCACCGACCCGGGTGATAATTTCTTCCACTATGCCAATGGCACTTGGCTTCAAAATTTTGAAATCCCTGCCGATAAAACCAGCTATGGGGCCTTTACCGTGCTGCGTGATCGTTCGGAAGAGCGGGTGAAAACCATCATCGAGGATTTGGCCGACGAAAGCTTTGAACCCGGCAGCATCGAGCAGAAAATCAGCGATTATTATGCAAGCTATATGGATGTGGATGCCGTGAATGCATCGGGTATTGCGCCCTTGCAGCCTTTGCTTGATGAAATTTCCGCCATCGATAGCCGCGATGCATTGATCACCATGTTTGGCCGCGCCGGTCGCGAAGGTCTCGATAGCCCCATCGGCAGCGGCATCGGCATCGATCGCGTTGATCCTGATCGCTATATGGTCAATGTCAGCCAAAGTGGTCTCACTTTGCCGGATCGCGATTATTATCTGGCCGATGATGAACGCTTCAAAACCGTGCGCACCGCCTATGAGGGCTTTATCGCCCAGATGCTGACATTCACCGGGGCGAATGACCCCGAAACAGCAGCGAAGGACATTCTGGCCCTTGAAACCGAAATCGCCACCCATCACTGGCCACGGACCGAACTGCGCAATCGCGATAAAACCTATAATGTTTATACCCTCGCCAAGCTGGAAGAAGAGTTTCCGGGCATGGGATGGGATGGTTTCTTTGCCGCTGCGGGCACGCCTGAGATTCAGGAACTCAATGTCACCACCCCCAGCGCCCTTACCCCGCTGATCAAGCTGATCGATGAAACATCCCTTGAAACATGGAAAGCCTGGCTGCGTTTCAAGGCCATTCAAAGCCATGCCAATCTGCTGTCTGCCGAGATCGACGACGCCAATTTTGAATTTTTCGGCAAGGTGTTGTCGGGCCAACAGGAACAGCGCCCACGCTGGAGCCGGGGTGTCAATCTGGTGGGCGGTCGCGGTGGCCTCGGTGAAGCCATCGGCCAGGTTTATGTCGAACGCCATTTCCCCGAAGATTCAAAGACCAAGATGGTCGAACTCGTGGAAAATCTGCGCGAAGCCTATCGTCGCCGGATTGAAGCCATCGATTGGATGGGCGAAGATACCAAAAAAGAAGCCTTTGCCAAGCTCGCCTCGTTCAATCCCAAGATCGGCTATCCCGATCAATGGCTCGATTTCAGCGATCTGACCATCGTGCCGGGCGATCTCTTTGCTAATTCCAAAGCTGTCTCCCACTTCTTCTATGATGATCAGATTGATCGTCTGGATGAAAAAACAGACAAAAGCCGCTGGTTCATGACCCCGCAAACTGTGAATGCCTATTATAATTCCTCATGGAATGAAATCGTCTTCCCGGCGGCCATCCTGCAGCCCCCCTTCTTTGATCCCAATGCCGATCCGGCTGTGAATTATGGCGGCATTGGCGGGGTGATCGGCCATGAAATGGGCCATGGCTTTGATGATCAGGGCTCGAAATCCGATGCCAATGGCATTCAGCGCAATTGGTGGACCGATGAAGATCGGGCCAATTTCGAAGCCCGCACCAAATCTTTAGGCGCGCAATATGATGGCTATGAGCCCATCGAAGGCCAATTCGTCAATGGCTCTCTCACCATGGGGGAAAATATCGGCGATCTGGGCGGCCTTTCGGTGGCCTATGAAGCCTATAAGATCGCCACGGAAGGTGTAGATGTGCCGGTGATTGATGGGCTGACCGGCGATCAGCGCTTTTTCCTGGGCTGGGCGCAGGTTTGGCGGGCGAAGGATCGCGAAGAAGCGATGCTCCGCCGGATCAAATCCGATCCCCATTCACCGGCTGAATTCCGGGTCAATGGCGTGGTGCGGAATATGGATGCCTGGTATCAGGCCTTTGATGTTCAGCCCGATGATGCCCTTTATCTGCCACCCGAAGAACGCGTGAGCATCTGGTAAAGGCACCCGCGCCACAAATATCGTCATCCCGGGCGGAGACCCGGGATCCATCTTTGCCACGCGCGAGCTCTGCACGAGATGGACCCCTGTGTGTTGGGGCTGTGATATGATGGGTGCGGGCGGGAGATCGT
>BAYV01000024.1 GCA_000710935.1 Iodidimonas nitroreducens
CGGTGCGCGCCTGCCGATCCACCCGCAGGGCGACTTCGATCACCGCCCCGCAATCCATGGCATAGCGCGCCGTGCCATCCTCAAGCCGATCAATCACCGCCTTGACCGAGGCTTCGGCATTATCCTGCACATGGCCCATATAGCGATCCACCACAGCAAGCCCATAAAGATCGACGAGCCGCCTCACCTCGGCCACGCCCCGCTCATTGGCGGCCAGCTTCGCCTTCAGATCGGCGATATTCTGATCGGGATTGCGCGCGGGCCATGGGCCTTCGCCCAAACCCTTGCGGAGATCATCCTCCAGAAACCGGCCTTGGTGGCGGATCAGGCAGGGGGGGATCAGCACGCCTTCTTCGCGGATATCCTTTGATTGCGCCGGCATCGATCCCGGGGCGATGCCCCCGATATCGGCATGATGGCCGCGCGAGGCGACATAAAACTGCGGCTCCCTTTGTGTGCCGCCCCCCTCATCGCCCCCCTCATCGCCCTCCATAAAAACGGGGGTGACGACAGTAATATCGGGCAGATGCGTGCCGCCATTGAAGGGATCGTTCATCATCACCGCATCACCGGGATGAAATTGCCCCGCAAAGGCGGCCATCACTGCCTTTACGCTTTCCCCCATCGAGCCCAGATGCACCGGCATATGGGGGGCATTGGCGATCAGATTGCCATTGCGATCAAACACCGCGCAGGAAAAATCGAGCCGTTCCTTCATATTCACCGAATGGGCGGTGCGGGCCAGCACCACCCCCATATTTTCCGCCACGCTCATGAACAGATTATTGAACACCTCGAGCAGCACCGGATCGGGCTTATCCTCATCACCCGTGCGCATCCGGCGTGCCGCCACCCGCTCCATCAACAGATCATCGCGATCGGTACGCACCGCCTGCCAGCCGGGCTCCACCCCATAGGTTCCGGTATCATCCAGAATGACCGCGGGCCCTGCTATGGGGCGATCCACCGCCAGATCCTGCCGCCGATAGAAAGGCGCCTCTAAAAGCGCCAGCCTGCCATTCTCATCCCGGCAGGTGATCGGCCGATGCTCCAGCGGCTGATGCGATCCCGAACAGGCCTCAAGGGCCAGAGCGCTTTTCTCGCCCTTCGCCACGGCCTCCACGCTCACCGCATCCACGATCATCGGGCGGCCTTCATCAATGAAGCCGAAATTCTGCCGATGTGCCGCCTCGAAGGCCAGCTTTGCCTTCGCCACTGTTTCAAAGGGTACCAGAAGGGTGCTGTCGCTGCCGCGATATTTCACATGGACCTGACGTGTGCACAGGATCGCCTCGGCGCCTAAATCAGCGCCCGGATGATCCGGTGGCACCAGCTGATCGGCCAGAGCAGCGCGGGCTTCGCCCTCGATCTGATCAAGGGATCGGGTGATGGCCGCCTCATGATCATCATCCAAAGTCAGATCAGCCGCCTGCTCGCGCAATTCCCGCAGATCGGCAAGGCCCATCCCCAAGGCCGACAAAACCCCCGATAAAGGATGCAGCAAAACCCGCGTCATCCCCAAAGCATCGGCCACTAAACACGCATGTTGCCCCCCCGCCCCGCCAAAAGCCACAAGGCTGTAGCGGCTGATATCATGGCCGCGTTCAACGGTGATTTTTTTGATCGCCCGGGCCATATGCTCCACCGCGATGGTGATAAAGCCCTGCGCCACCGCCTGCGCCGACATTTCAGCACCCTGCTGCGCTGTGATCTTTTGGGCCAGCGCCTCAAAAGCGGCCACCACGCCATCGCGATCCAGCTTTTGCGCCTGATCCGGGCCAAAAATGGCAGGGAAATGATCCGGGGCCAGAATGCCACGCATCACATTGCAATCGGTGATCGTTAAAGGCCCACCCTTGCGATAGCATAAAGGCCCGGGATCGGCCCCCGCCGATTGCGGCCCGACCCGCAGGCGCTGACCATCAAAGGAACAGACCGAGCCGCCCCCCGCCGCCACCGTGTGGATCAGCATCTGCGGCACCATCAGCCGGGCCCCGGCAATTTCCGCATCGAAACTGCGCTCATAAGCCCCGGCATAATGGGAAACATCCGTTGAGGTGCCCCCCATATCAAAGGCGATCACCCGATCATGACCGGCAGCCAAAGCCGTTTCCACCGCCCCCACAACACCCCCCGCAGGCCCCGATAAAATCGCATCCCGACCGCGAAAATGATCCGCCTTGGCCAGGCCCCCCGATGAGCGCATGAAAAAAAGCGGCACGCCCCCCAAAGCGGCATCGAGCCGGCTGACATAGCGGCGCAAAACAGGGTTGAGGCCGGCATCCGCAACGGTGGTATGCCCCCGGGGCACCAGCTTGATCAGGGGGGCCACATCATGGCTCATGCTGATCTGCGCGAACCCCGCTTCCCGCGCCAGTTCGGCCGCCCGCTTTTCATGGGCGGTAAACCGATAGCCATGCACAAAGGCAATCGCCACCGCCCGCAGCCCGGATCGCCGAGCCGCCTGCAAATCGGCCAACAAGCGCTCTTCATCCAGTGGGATCAGGATCTCGCCATCCGCCGAACAGCGCTCATCCACCTCGATCACATGGGAATAAAGCGGCGCGGGGCGGCGAATATCCAGATCAAACAGATGCGGCCGATTTTGCTGGCCGATCCGCAAAGCATCGCCAAAACCGCGGGTGATGAGCAGCGCAACCGGCTCGCCCTTGCGCTCAAGCAGGGCATTGGTGGCCACCGTGGTGCCCATGCGGATGCCGGAAATTTCGGCTTTCGGAAAAGGCGCATCATCAGGCACCGCCATCAAACGCCGCATCCCGGCCACCGCCGCATCATCATAATGATCGGGATTATCTGATAAAAGCTTGGTGCTGATCAGGGTGCCATCGGGCCTGCGCCCGATGATATCGGTAAAGGTGCCCCCCCGATCAACCCAGAATTGCCATTGGCCATCCGACACCGCATGTTCCCCGCTCGGCTGAGAAAATATTTTGCTGCCATGGCTTATGAATCATAAGCGCAACAAAACAGAGCTAAGCGCCACGCAGAACAAACTTCAAGCCTTGTCGGTAAAATGATTGCCGGATCAATCGCCCCGGATCAATCGCCCCGGATCAATCGCCGGTAAAACCTTTTTTCAGGCGATCATCCAATGTGATGCAATCGAAATCGCGCAGGGCAAATTGAATCCACAAGCCTGCCAGAACGGGTATCGCCGCCCAGAACAAAAGATTGCCATCAAATCCCACCAGATACACCTTCCATGAGGCCACTGTGCTCACCGCATGCATCAAAAAGACCAGCAGATAGCTGAAGGTTTTCATGAAACCCAAAAGAAAAGCGATGAGAATGATCCCCTGCACCAGCCCCAGAACCCAGGTCAATTCCGCCGCCAGATCAACGCCATAGAAATTCGAGAAAACCCCCGCCGTGTGGGCGGGATTGACGAATTTATCCAGGGTCCAGATTCCCATGAACAGGAAAACGGCAATCCGTTGAAGCAATAATGGAAAAGCGGCTTTATTGGTGCTTGTCGAAATCATATCAGGTCCCTGTTTCTCCCATAGAACAAAACCCTATTCTGTGTGGGGGGGGAACGACAATGAACCTCTTATCACAACCCCGTGTATATTCATGGAAATATGTGAAACGATTTTGCTGGAACCCATAAGCAGCGAAGGCTAGATAAACATCATGTCGATTTGGGACTCATTATTTTCCGCCGCATCCGGCTTGCTTCGCCTTATCACGGGAAGTGAGAATGAGGATGATGCAACCCGAAAGATCACCTTTACCATCGGGGTGATCGCCTTATCCGCCAAAATGGCCAAGGCCGACGGACAGGTGACGGAAGATGAAGTGGATGCCTTTCGCGCCATTTTCGATATTCCCCCCCATGAATTGAAAAATGTGGCCCGGGTCTATGATATGGCGCGGCAGGATACCGCCGGTTTCGAGGTTTATGCCAAGCAGGTGGCGGCCCTGTTCAAGGATCGTGCCATTATTTTAGAGGATCTGCTCGACGCCTTGTTTCATATCGCCCGAGCCGATGGTTCGGTGCATCCTTCAGAGCTTGATTTCCTGCACAAGGTGGCGGGCATTTTCGGTTTTAGCGATGCCGAATTCGAAGCCCTGTCGGCGCGCCATATCGGCACGGATCGCAACAGCCCTTATACGGTTCTGGGCGTTTCACCCGATATTGCCGATGCCGATCTCAAAGCCGCCTATCATCGACTGATCAAGGAAAACCATCCTGATCGCCTGATGGCCATGGGCCTGCCGCGCGAATTCATCAGTGTTGCCAATGATCGTTTGGCTTCCATCAATGCCGCCTATGATCGGGTAAAAGCCCAAAGAAACCAGTGATCATGCCGCCAAAACGCATCCTATCCCGGACTGCCGCATGAGCCTTGGCCATATCCTGTTTGTTTTGCTCATCACCCTGCTTTGGGGGGTGAATTTTGCGGCCATCGCGGTGGCGGTGGATCATTTTCCGCCCCTTTTGGCCAATGCCATACGCTTTGCCATGGTTTTGGCGGTTCTGTTTCCTTTTTTAAAGCCGGTCAGGGGGCAGATGAAAATTCTGCTGTCCCTTGCCTGTATTTTGGGGATTTTCCATTTCGGTAGTGTTTTTCTGGCGATGGCGGTGTCTGCCGATCTGGCCCCCGTCGCGATCATTGCCCAAACCAATGTGCCTTTTGCAGTGATTTTGGCGGTTCTGTTTTTAGATGAGCGAATCGGCATCTGGCGGATTTCCGGCATTGCCCTTTCCTTTGCCGGCGTCGTGGTTTTGGGGTTCGAGCCGGGGGGCACCACCACCCTCACATCTATCGGCCTTGTTTTATTTTCCGCCTTTTCCTATGCCGTGGTGGCGATCCTGATGCGCCGGATCAAAGGGGCCCATCCCATGACCGTGCAGGCATGGACCGCTTTGGCCGCCATTCCCGGTTCGCTTTTTTTATCGTCACTTTTCGAGTTTGGCCAAGCTGAAGCCTTGTTCGCAGCCCCATGGCAGGCCTATGCGGCCATCGCTTATTCCGCCCTTGGGGCCTCGATTCTGGGCCATGGCGGGATGAATTATCTTTACCAGAAATACCCGGTCACTCTGGTCAGCCCCTTTTTGCTGATGGCGCCGGTTTTTGCCGTGCTCACCGCCGTTTTATTCCTTGAAGAACATCTGAGCATCAGCGATCTTCTGGGCGGCGCGATGACCCTGCTTGGTGTTTTGATCATCAGCCTGCGGGCCCGACAAAAAGCCACCAACCGCCCCTGATCTGCCACCCCTGATCTGGATATAGAGATGGATAGCCACCTGACCCAAATCCATCGGCCTTCGCCCAATTTCGGCCCCCGTCATCCGCTTTTGGGGCGGGATCTCCCCGATCTTGTGGTGCTGCATTATACCGGCATGATCAGCGCCAAAGCCGCGCTGGCCCGCTTATGCGATCCGCGATCCTTAGTTTCGGCGCATTATCTGATTGATGAGGATGGCACCCTTTATGGGCTGGTGGCCGAAGATCATCGCGCCTGGCACGCGGGCAAAAGTTGCTGGGAGGGGATCAGCGATGTGAATAGCCGATCCATCGGGATCGAATTGGTCAATCCCGGCCATGGCTTTGGTTATCGGCCTTTTCCCACGCCGCAGATTGATCGGCTGATCGCCCTGCTGCACGATATCCGGCAGCGCCATCCCATCGCCGATTGGCATCTTCTGGGCCATAGCGATGTGGCCCCGGCCCGCAAAATCGATCCCGGAGAGCGCTTCCCCTGGGCTTTGCTGGCCCGACACGGTTTGGGCCTTTTTCCCGAAATCAAAGCCCTTGGCTCGGCGTGCAATATTTCTGTCACAGACTTGCAATATGACTTGATGGCCTTCGGCTATGATCTCGACCCTAATGGCCTTTATGATCATAAAACCATGCAGATCGTGCGGGCCGCACAGCGTCATTTTACGCCCGATCATATCACCGGGGTGGCGCAGCCGGCGCTGGTCGCATTTTTAAAGGCCCTATGTTATGCCAAAGCCCAACAGGGCAAGGTCACAGACGAACAGGAGTTTCCATGACACTGCTTAAAACCGCCTGCACAGGCTTTGCTGCTTTTTTATGCATGGCAGCCTCTGCACCCGCTGATAGCGGCTTTCGGGCGGTTGCAAAAGATCGCCCCACGCTTTTGGCACAGGCTGAATTGGAAACCCCCAAAGCCTCGGCGCAGATGATCGAAAGCTGCCTGGAAAATCCCAATCGCACCTGCGCTTTGGCCTCGGCCCTTTTGGTCACCGCCGAAGAAGAATTGCCTATCGCCCGGGTTGATACGCTGATCGCTTTGGGCAAAAGCTTTGCGCGTATCGGGGATCAGGATCGCGCCGCCCAAACCCTTGATCTGGCCCTTGAGGCCGCGCGCGATATTGGCATTTCCATCGGCACCGAACAAAAGCTGGCCCTGATTGTCGGGCCGCTCACCGAAATCGGGCGCAGCGAAGAGGCCATCGCCATCGCCTCCGACCTTAATGATCGTTTCCTGAAAGCCGATGCCTTTGGCGAGATTGCTCTCGCCGAGGCCCGGCGCGGCAATATCGCCGCCGCACTGGATCATCTCGATCGCATCACGGAACCGCTGCTGGCTTTGCGTTCAACCGTATCGATGATCGAATGGCTGGCCAATGAAGATCAAAATGATGCCGATCTTCCGGTATCCGCCCTGATGGATCGCCTTGATAATCTTGATCATGATCTGCTCAAGGCTTTGGGGGAAACCCGCCTCGCCCGGATCGAGGCAGAGCGCGGCCAGCCCGAAACGGCCCGGGATCTGATCGCCAAAGCCAGCGAAGCCCTGGGCGCTTTATCCCTCAATCATGAACGGGCGCGGCTTTATGCCGGGCTTGCCCTGGCCAGCCAGGCGCTGGGGGACCAAGCCAGTTACGAAGATTATGCGGATCGGGCGGCGAATCTGGCAGCGGGGGTGCGATCCGATTATGATCGCCCCATCGCCATTGCCGATGCCGTTCATGCTCTCACCCTTGGTGGCCATATTGATCGCGCGGCAAAGCTTGCGCAATCCGTCACGGGCCTGCGTGAACAAAGCGCCCTGATCCGGCGCTTGGCGGCTTTGCCCGGTTCCCGGCCCATTGTGCAGGCCTTGAGCGATCATCTGCTTGCCCTGCTGACCGAAGAAGATTCGCGTTTCGAGCGGGATCGGGCGCGGGTCGCCATGGCCGAGGCTTTGGGCGATGTAGCGGCTATCGAGCAGGCCACCCGCATCATTGCCGCCATCGAAAGCGATGATGCCCAGGGGCAGGCTTTGGCGGTTTTAGCGCGGTCCTTATAGGCTTTTATAAGGGTGGGGGCTGCTTATTCCCCCTCATCCGCCTCTGTGCCAAAAAAGCGCACCAGATCAGCAATATTCGGGCGCGGGCGTTCGGTAGGCTGTGCTGCGGCGCTGCCAAAAAACAAAAATCCGGCGATCCGGTCGCCTGAACCCAAGCCCAAATGGCTGTGCACGGCCGGGCTATATGCGGGCCAATCGGTTAGCCACTGCCCCACATAGCCCAGCATATGCGCTGCCATCAGCATCGCCATGGCGCTGGCCCCGGCGGAAAGCTGCTGTTCCCATAGCGCGATGGGTTTGGCATCCGATGGGCAGGAGGCCAGCACCACCAAAAGCGGGGCCTGCCGGGCAAAGCCTTCCATCTTGGCTAATTGGGCTGAGGTGCAATCGGGGTTTTCCTGTTGAAAGGCCCGTATGATGATCGCCGACAGGGCTTCTTGCCCTTCGCCTTCAAATACGAAAAACCGCCAGGGCGTGAGCTTGCCATGATCGGGCACGCGCATGGCGGCTTCTAAAATCCGGGCCAATGCCGGGGCATCCGGCCCCGGGGCGATCATATCCCGGGTTTTCACGGATCGACGGGTCAATAAAACATCGATGGCTTCGGGTCGGGCCTTATTCAATGACATGGAACGTTCTCTGGTTGTCTTTAGCGGGATGAACCCTAAAATAGATTAAGCGCATTTCTCTCAAAGGAGGACCGTCATGAAACGCTGGCCCACATATTCGTTGCTGATCCTTGGCTTGATGGCCCCGGCTCAACTCAGCGCACAGATACAAGATCCATCCGAACAAAAGCAAGATAGGGCGCAATGGTCGGCAGAAAGCGGCACATTGGATCGTGATCTTTCGATCCGCCTGCCCAAGGGCTTCAAGGCCACCCTGTTTGCCGATGATCTGGGCCGGGCCCGGCATCTGGCGGTACGCGCCGATGGCACGGTTTATGCCTCGCTCTATGGCGAAAAGGATGGCGGCTGGCTCTGGGCGCTCAATGATGATGACGGGGATGGCAAGGCGGATCGCCAGAAACTTTTTGGCGATTATGGCGGCACCGGTCTGGCGATCCATGATGGTTGGCTTTATTTCAGCTCGGATACCAAAATCGGCCGCTATAAGCTTGGGGATGAACCCATGCCCACCAGCGCCCCGGAAACAATTGTCAGCGGCTTTCCTGAACAAAATACTCATGCCACCAAGCCCATGACCTTTGATGGCAAGGGGGCGATGTTTGTCACGGTTGGCGCGCCTTCCAATGCCTGTCAGGAACGCGCCCGCACCCCGGGCAGTATGGGGCTGAAGCCTTGCCCGCAGCTAGAACTTCAGGCCGGAATCTGGCGTTTTAATGCCAATGAAACGGGGCAGGTGCATGGCAAGGATGGCAGCCTTTATGCCACCGGTATTCGCAATGGGCTGGCCATGGATTGGAACAAAAGCGCCGATGCCCTTTATTTCCTCAGCCATGGCCGGGATCAATTAAGCCAGCTTTTCCCGCAATATTATAATGATCAGCAAAATGCCGAATTGCCTGCGGAAGAATTTCACAAGGCTTATGAAGGCAGCGATCATGGCTGGCCCTATAGCTATTGGGATCATATCCGGGGCGAACGGATGGTGGCGCCGGAATATGGCGGCGATGGCAAAACACCGGTCAGCGATGCCGATTACGTCGAACCGCTCAGTGTTTTCCCCGGCCATTGGGCACCCAATGATCTGGTTTTCTATGATGGTACGGCTTTTCCCGATGCTTTCCGGCATGGCGCGTTCATTGCCTTTCACGGAAGCTGGAATCGCGCCCCCCTGCCCCAGGCGGGCTATAATGTCGCCTTCATCCCCATGGATGCGGAGGGCACGGTGACCGGCGAACCCATCATTTTTGCCGATGGTTTCAAGGGAACGGATGAACTCGCCTCGCCCCGCGCCGCCAAGCATCGCCCGACCGGCCTTGCCATTGGCCCCGATGGTGCTCTTTATATTGCCGATGATGCCGCAGGGCGGATCTGGAAGGTGACCTATGAAGGCCGTTAAGGTCATTCTTGGCGGGCTGCTGCTCGCCGTCCCGGGGTCGCTTGCAGTGGCGAACGACGACAGCCTGAACAGCCATGGCAGGACGGTTTATGAGCAGCATTGTCTGGTGTGCCATCAGGCCGATGGGGGCGGCGTTCCCAATATGCAGCCCGAATTATGGTCATCGCCCCGGCTCAATGGTCCGGCTCCGGCGCTGATCCGCTTCATCTTGCATGGCAGCGCCGAACTGCCCCCCGAGCAGCGCAGCCATGATAATATCATGCCGGGCTTTGCCACGCTTATTGATGAGGATCTGGCCGCCCTGTTGAGCTATCTGCGCCAGACATTCGATAATGATGCCCCCGCCATCACAGCGGCGCAGATCGCCAGGGTCCGCGCCGCTGAACAGATGTCGGCAGATGACAATTAAGAAACTATAAAGTACAAAATTATCAACCAATGAGAAACTTTAGGTAAGTTTTTTTGTTGACATAGACATAAAATCCCGTACCCTGATCTCGTTGCATTCTATTTTGCAATTGCGGTCCCGATGCAATAGAGCGCCGCGTTCGTGGTTTTTTCCTGATCGTGCGCTTGAGCATTCCCCAAACTTCACCCGCTGTGTTCTTCACAGCGGGTTTTTTTATGAGCACAGCGGTTTTTTGATGGCAGATGCACAGTCCTGACTTGCACAATATATTCATATTCGATATGTATAAATCTGTTATATGAATAACTCCGACAGTCAGGACATCCCATGTTGAAAAAGCGCATTCCCCTCACCATCCTTGCCGTGCTGATGATGGGCGCCGCCCCATCCTTGGCCGAGCCCATCACCCAACAACGCGACCTGCCCGCCTTTGAAAAAATCCGCATCAAGGGGGCAATGGATGCCAATATCATGGTTGGCGGAAGCCAATCGGTTGCCATCAGGGCTGAACAGGATGATCAGGACCGCATCAAAACCAGCGTCAAAGACAAAACGCTGATCATCGATATGAAGGGCCGATTCCAGTCATCCGATAAATTGCTGGCCACCATCAGTGTGCCCAATCTTAATGCCATCATGATCGATGGATCATCGGATGCCACCATCAAGGGTATTAAAACTGATCGCTTCTCTGCCGAGATCAGCGGCTCGGGCGATATTATGGCCGATGGCACCTGCGGATCCGCCGATTACGAGATCAATGGCTCCGGGGATATCGATATGCGCGCCTTGCGCTGCGATCAGGTGGCCATCGAAATCAATGGCTCGGGCGATGCCGATGTCTATGCGGGCAAGGGCATCACGGTCGAGATCAATGGCTCGGGTGATGTGTCCGTAGCGGGCAAGCCACTGGTCAAATCCGTCTCGATTTCAGGGTCGGGCAATTTTGAAATGCATGATGGCGAATGAGGGCTTGATGCCCACCATGGCCCCTAAAGCCTCGACCGCCACAGCAGATGGCTTGCACTTGGCGGCCCAGATAGGCACACTCCCCCGCGGGCAAATAAGACACCATGGGGAGATGACACAATGCGCTTATTCGAATTAACCGGCAGCGATGAGGAACTGAGCTTTTCCCCTTATGTGTGGCGCATTCGCATGGCGCTGGCCCATAAGGGGATCGAGCCCGAGCGGGTTTTTACCCGCTTTGGCGATAAATCGGCCTTTGCCCCTTCGGGCTCATCCACTGTGCCGGTGATCGAGGATCAGGGCCAATGGGTCAGTGATAGCTGGGCCATCGCCTGCTATCTGGAAGACAGCTATCCCGAACGGCCTTCGCTTTTTGGCGGGGCTATTGGCCGGGGGCAGGCTTTTTTCATGAAAAACTGGGTGGACCGGACGATTCTGGCAGGCTTGTTCCCGATGTTGGCGGCCGATATCTGCGCCTGCCTCGACCCCGAGGATCAGGACTATTTCCGCACCAGCCGGGAAAAACGCCTTGGCTGCCGTTTGGAAGACGCAAAAGCCAATCGCGAACAGGCCTTGCCGCGCTTTCGCCAAAGCCTTGATCCCCTGCGCGCCACCTTGAAGGATCAGCCCTTTATCTGCGGCGATCACCCGGCTTTTGCCGATTATCTGGCCTTTGGGGCTTTTGTTTGGGCCCATTGTTGCTCTGATTTTCAGATTCTGGCTGATGATGATCTGATCTGCCAATGGCGATCGGCGATGTTTGATCTTTATGGCGGCCTTGCCCGCTCGGCAAAAAGAGCCGTTTAGCGGCCTTTATTGATCGTCTTCATGTCCTAAATAAGAGAGGCGGCGGGACGTTCAGCCCTGTTCCGTTTGCCCAATTTTTCACCAGGATTTCATATGCACGAGAATAGTTTGATCAAAGCCCGCGGTTTGAGCCGCGCATTTGGCCCTTTTCTGGCTGTGGATGGTCTCTCCCTTGATGTTGGAAAAGGCGAGGTTCTGGGCTTTCTGGGCCCCAATGGCGCAGGCAAAACCACGAGCATGAAAATGCTCACCGGCTTTTTGCCGGCAACAGCGGGCGATGTCGAAATCTGCGGCATCGATATCAAAAAAAATCCCGTTGCCGCCCGCCGCCATCTTGGTTATCTGCCCGAAGGGGCCCCCCTTTATGACGATATGACGGTGGATGCTTTTCTCCATTTCATCGCCCGGGCGCGGGGGTTGGCAGGGGATGCGGCGGATCGGGCCTGCCAAAGGGCCGCGCGCGCCGTCAATCTTCTCTCGGTTCTGGGCCAGCCCATCGATACCTTATCGAAAGGCTATCGCCGCCGGGTGGGGCTCGCTCAGGCCATTGTACATGATCCCGATGTGCTGATCCTTGACGAGCCCACCGATGGCCTTGATCCCAATCAGAAATATGAGGTCCGGCGTCTGATCGAACAGATGGCCCCGCATAAGGCGATTTTGATCTCCACCCATGTTCTGGAGGAAGTGGAAGCCCTGTGCACCCGGGCGGTGATCATCGATCGCGGGCGGATCGTGGCCGATGGCACCCCTTCAGAGCTCAAATCCCGATCCCGCTATCATCATGCCCTGATGATCGAAATCGACGAGAAGGATGCCGCACAAAGCCGCGCGGCTTTGGCCGACCTGCCCGGGCTTTCAGACATCGAACAGCTTGATGGACATGGCCTGAGCCGTCTCACCCTCTTTCCCGAAAAGGGGGGGGATATTCTGGATGCCGCCCGCCAGCGTCTTGGGGATCAGGGCATCATGATCCGCCAGATTTCGCTGGAGGCCGGACGGCTCGATGATGTGTTTCGGGCGCTCACGCATAATGATCTGGAACAAACACGCATCTCGACCACGGAGGACGCCGCATGACATCCGCCATGAGAAGCATTTTCCGCCGGGAATTTTCCAGCTATTTCGCCACTCCCGTGGCTTATGTGTTCATCGTGATCTATCTGATGCTTTCGGGGATCTTTACCTTTTATGTGGGGGGATTCTACGAACGCGGGCAGGCTGATCTATCCCCCTTCTTTACCTATCAGCCCTGGCTGTTTTTGTTTTTGATCCCGGCCATTTCCATGCGCCTGTGGGCCGAGGAACGCAAATCGGGGACCATCGAATTGCTGCTCACCTTGCCTTTGGGGGTGATGGATGCACTTTTGGGCAAGTTTCTGGCCGCCTGGGCCTTTACCAGCATTGCCCTTTTGCTCACCTTTCCCATCTGGATCACGGTCAATTATCTGGGCGATCCCGATAATGGGGTGATTGCCGCCAGCTATATCGGGGCCATGCTGATGGCCGGGGGCTATTTATCCATTGGGGTGGCCATGTCGGCGCTCACCCGCAATCAGGTGATCGCCTTTGTGCTGGCCATCGCATTTTGCTTCATTTTCACCATGAGCGGCTTGCCCATCATCCTCAATTTTCTGGATGGCTGGGCGCCTGACTGGTTCATCACCCTGATCGCCAGCTTTTCCTTTCTCACCCATTTTTCCACCTTGTCGAAGGGGGTTCTGGATGTGGGCGATCTGCTCTATTTCTTCAGCCTGATGGCTTTGTGGCTGTTTTTGGCCCATGTGATCATCGATGCCAAAAGGGAGGATGGCTGATATGTCGAAAACCATGTTTTCATCCCTGCTGGTCGGGGCTTTGGGGCTGATTTTATTCATTGCGGTGAATATCATCATCAATCAGGGTCTGGGCTCGGCCCGGATCGATCTCACCGAAGATCGGCTTTATTCTATTGCCGATGGCACCAGAACCGTGCTGGATGATCTCGATCGGCCCCTTAATATCAGCTTTTTCTTCTCCCAATCGGTGGCCCGGGATTATCCGCAGATCTTTTCCTATGGCCAGCGCATCCGCGATCTTTTGCGCGAATATGTAGCGCTGTCGGATGGGATGCTCAATCTGGAGATCATCGAGCCCGAACCCTTTTCCGAGGCCGAGGATCGCGCCGTGGCCGCAGGCCTGCAGGGCATCCCCACCGCATCGGGAGAGCAGATCTTCATGGGGCTGGTGGCCCGGGATCTGACCGATCAATCTGCCCTCATCCCCTATTTCAGCCAGGATCGGGCGGATTTTCTGGAATATGATCTGACCAGGCTGATCGCCAATATCGCCAATCCGGAAAAGCCGAAGATCGGCCTGATCACCAGCCTGCCCATGATCCCCACCGATTATGCGGGGCCGGGCAGGCCCGCTCAACCGGGCTGGATGATTTATGAACAGCTCGATCAGCTTTTCGATATCGACAATCTTGGTGCTGATTTCACCGCCATTCCCGAAGAAACCGAGGCCCTTTTGATCGTTCATCCACCCGCGCTAGATGATCGCCAGCTTTATGCCATCGATCAATTTGTGATGGCGGGCGGCCATGTGGCGCTGTTCACCGATCCTTATGCCGAAAGCACTTCGGGCTTTGATCCGATGATGGGTCTGGGCATGGGCGGCGCGCCGGAAAGCTCGTCATTGGCAAAACTCACCACGGCTTGGGGCTTTAAGATCACCGATGATCAGGTGGTTGGCGATGTGGATCTGGCCCAACGGGTGAATATGGGCAGTGGCGGACCCCGGGCGGTGCGGGATTATCCGCTTTGGCTTGCGGTGCGTGCCGAAATGATTGCGGGCGATGATCCGGTGAGCGCCAATCTCGAACAGATCAATCTCGCCAGCAGTGGGGCCATCAGCCTTATCGAGGGATCGGGTTTGACTCTTGAGCCGCTTGTCTCCTCAAGCCCGGTCTCGGCCCTATTGCCCGGTTCTGTGGCCCGGGGGATGCCCGATCCCGATCAGGTGATGCGGATGATCACCCCTGATGATCAAAGCCATGTGCTGATCGCCCGGCTCAGCGGGGTGCTCAACAGCGCCTTTCCCGATGGTCCGCCTGCAAATGATGAAGAAGACCATGATGATGAGGGGACACAGGAAAGTGGAGCACAAACCCATCTCGCCCGATCACAGGGAAAGATCAGCCTGATCGTGGGCGCAGACAGCGATTTTTTCGATGATCGCTTCTGGGTGCAGATACAGGAATTTTTTGGCGAGCGCATCCCCGTGCCCATTGCCGATAATGCCAATCTTTTGATCAATGCGATGGAACAGCTCAGCGGTTCTGAAGCGCTGATCGGCCTGCGCAGCCGGGGGGTGACCCAGCGCCCCTTCAGCCGGGTTGAAGCCATTCGTCGCCAGGCGGAAGCCCGCTATCGTGAAAAAGAAGAAAATCTGCAAACCGAACTCGCCCAAACTGAAGCGCGACTGGCCGATCTGCAATCCGCCACCATGGATGGAGAAGTGCGCTTTTCCACCGAGCAGGATGCCGAAATCCAGCGCTTCCGCCAGCGGACCCTGGAGATTCGCCAAGACCTGCGGGAAGTTCAGCGCAATCTGATCGAAGACATCACCATGCTGGGGCGGACTTTGGCCCTGATCAACATCATCCTCGTGCCGGCTCTGCTGATACTCCTGGCACTGGGGCTGGGTTTCTGGCGGCGTCGGCTGCGCGCGCGAAAGGGCATTTCATGACTGAAAAACAAACATCCATTCTGGGCTTTCTCACCCTTTTTGCCGTTTTGGCCGCAATCTGGCTGATTTTGGGCGAAAACAAGCCCACCCAGTCCATGCGCGATGAACGCCTGTTTCCCGATCTTTCACAAAAACTGCAGGAAGTAGAGAGCATCACCATCAGCGATCCCGGCAATAGCGTGCAGCTTATCCGCCGCGATGGCCTGTGGCTGATCGAGGAAAAACAGGACCATCCGGCGGATCAGGCCCTGATCGGCAGGCTTTTGCGCAGCCTGGCCGATGCCCGTATCAAGCTTGCCAAAACCAGCGATCCGGCCCTTTATGATCGCATCGGGCTTGATCCTGAGCAGGCCACGCGCCTGAGCCTGATGGATCAGGCTGGAGAGACGATGGCAAGCCTTGGTATTGGCAACCGAGAGGCAAATAATCGCCAGTTCGACAGCTTTGTGCGCCCCCTTGATGGCCCCCGCAGCTATCTGGTGAAGGGCCTGCCCGAAATCCGCCCGGAAGCATCAACTTGGCTGGATCCGGTTATTTTCCAGCTTGATCAAACCCAGATCGCCGGTATCGAGATCGTCCATCGGGATGGCGAACGCATCCTGATCAAACGCGATGATCCCGGCGATCCGCTCGGGCTGACCGATCTTGCCCCGGATGAACAGCCAAAGCCCACCATGCCCGGCAATCTGGTGGCCGCAGCCTTTAGAGAATTGCGCGCCGAAGATGTGCGCCCGGCATCTGATTTCACAGAACAATCCGCAAAAGCTTCAATCGGGCTGGTGACATTCGAGGGCGACAGCATGGATATGACGCTTTATGAGGCGGCGGATGAAACGGGGGATATGTGGGCGATTCTCACCATGGATGCGGCCCTTGATCAACAGGCTATCAGCCTTGATCGGGCCCGCTGGGCCTATCGCCTGCCCGCCGCCGCATCCTTTTCCCTGATCAAATCGCGCGATGATCTGATAACAAAAGATGGCGGGAAAAAGGATGATGGGGCTTGACCCCGCGCGCCGCCGCCCCAAATCCACATCATCATCATGAACAAGCCTGACCGGATCGGCATAACCAATCCGGGTGCCCCTCAGCATCCGGCGATAAAAGAGGATAGAGGATGACACGGCAAGCCCAGATAGACCGAGACCATCAGCCCGCCGCCGAAAAGCCCAAAAACAATGAGGAACGGCGCGGTTTTGAAGCGGAAGTCTCTCGCCTGCTGAAGCTGATGGTGCATTCCGTTTATTCTGATCGCGATATCTTTTTGCGCGAACTTGTCTCAAATGCCTGCGATGCCTGCGACAAGTTGCGCTATGAAGCGCTGACCAAACCCGAGCTGCAGGCGGGCGAAGGCGATTTTGCCATCCATATCAGCATCGATAAAAAAGCATCGATCCTGCGGATTTCCGATAATGGGATCGGAATGGATCATGATGATCTGATCAATCATCTGGGTACCATTGCCCGCTCGGGCACCGCCGCATTTCTGGAGAAGGTAAGCGGCGATCAAAAGCCCGATCTCTCCCTGATCGGGCAATTTGGCGTGGGCTTTTATTCCAGCTTCATGGTGGCGGATAGCGTGCGGGTGATCAGCCGCAAAGCTGGCAGTGCGGACGCCTGGGAATGGGAAAGCGATGGCGAGGGCAGCTATGTGATGCGGCCAGCCAGCCGTGATCAGCATGGCACCAGCATCGATGTGCATCTGAAAGCCGATGCCAAAGAATATCTGGAGCCATCCCGCCTGCGCACTATCCTGCAGCGCTATTCCGATCACATCTCGGTGCCGATCTATCTGGATGATGGCGATCCCAAATCCGACCAGACTGCGGATGAAACCCCAAAGCCGGTGAATGATGGCTCGGCCCTTTGGGTGCGCCCGAAATCAGACATTACCCCGGACCTTTATACCGCCTTTTACCAGCATGTGGCCCATGCCCATGATGAACCGGCGCTGGTTCTTCATACCAAGGCAGAAGGGGTGATTTCCTACACCGCCTTGCTGTTCATCCCCCAGAACCGGCCGATGGATCTGTTTGATCCGGCGCGCAAACCCCGGGTGAAGCTTTATGTGAAGCGGGTGTTCATCAGCGATGACAATGATGAGCTGTTGCCCGGCTATCTGCGCTTTTTCAAAGGGGTGGTGGATAGCGAGGATCTCAGCCTTAATATCAGCCGGGAAATGCTTCAGCAAAATCCGGTGGTGCGCCGCATCCGCAAGGCCCTGACCAACAAGGCTTTGGCCGAACTTCAAAAAACTGCAGATAAAGACAGCGACCGCTATGGCAAAATCTGGGATGCCTTTGGCGCGGTTTTGAAAGAGGGGCTTTATGAAGATGCCGACCGCCGCCCGGCCCTTTTGAAGCTGGCGCGTTTCCGCTCCACCCATGCGGACGGTTTGATCTCGCTGGCCGATTATCTGGGGCGAATGAAGGACAATCAAAAAGCCATCTATTATGTGACCGGCAATGATCTGGCCGCCGTCCGACGCTCCCCACAGCTCGAAGGCTTTCGCGCCCGGGATGTCGAGGTTTTATTGCTCTGTGATCCGGTGGATGAATTCTGGCTCTCGGCGGTCAATGCTTATGAAGACAAGCCCTTCAAATCGATCACCCGTGGGGGCTCTGATCTGAAGGATCTGGAGCCAAAAGACCCCACTGCGGATGCGGAGACAAAAGATAAGGATGCCAGCGATCGCCATGATGCCGCGATTGACAGCCTCATCACCGCGCTCAAATCCCTTTTGGGGACGCAGATATCGGATGTGCGGAGTTCGGATCGGTTGACACAAACCGCTGCCTGTCTTGTTGCCGAAGACAATGGCCTTGATCTGCATCTGGAACGCATTTTGCGCCAGCATCAACAGCTTGATCAGATGGCCATGGGCAAAATCCTTGAGATCAACCCCGATCACAGCCTGATCAAAGCCATGGCCGCCCAATGCGCCAGCAAAGAAGGATATGACCGCTTGGCAGACAGCGCCGAACTGCTGCTGGATCAGGCCCGCATTTTAGAAGGCGAAGGCCCCAGCGACCCCACCGCCTTTGCCCAGCGCCTTGCCCGACTGATGGAGCAGGGCCTGCCCAGCCAATAAACGGCGCGGCGTTCTACGCGACATCGAAGGCCAAAGAAAACGCCCGCAGCCTGAGGACAGGTGCGGGCGTTTTGTTTTTCGGACAGTGGGGCGGAAAAGCCAAACTCAAGCCCAAATCAGGCTTTCTCATCCTTACCAACCCAAGGCATCGCGCCTTTTTTGATGGGCCGCCAGATCCGGCGATTGGTGAGATAAAGCAGCACCACGAAAATCGACATGAAAATCATAAAGGAAAAGCCGATGGATTTGCGTTGTTCCATCGAAGGCTCGGCAAGCCAGGCCAGAAAAACCGTCACATCCTTTGCCATCTGCTCAACGGTAGCTTCGGTGCCATCTGCATAGCCAACCATGTCGTCATAAAGGGGTTGGGGCATGGCGATTTTGTGACCGGCCATATAGGCATTGTAATATTGCCCGGGTGCCAGTTCGATATCCGCCGGTGGCTCTTCATAGCCGGTGAGCAGGGAATAGAGATAATCAGCGCCCCCCGGCCGGGCCTTCACAATCACCGATAAATCCGGGGGATAGGCCCCACCATTGGCCGCACGGGCGGCATTCTGATTGGGGAAAGGGGCCGGCATCCGATCCGAAAGCTTGCCCGGACGCTCGAACATATCGCCAAAATCATCGGGGCCATCGGTGATCTGATATTCTGCGGCAATGGCTTTGGCCATCTCCTCGGAATAGCCAATGCCCTCAAGATTACGAAAGGCAAAATATTGAGCGCTATGACAGGATGAACAGATTTCCCGATACACCTGAAAACCGCGCTGGGCTGCAGCCCGATCAAAGGTGCCGAAAGGCCCTTCAAAGCTGAATTCAATATCTTTCAACTTCACCGCTTCGCCCGCCGCCAGAGCAGAGGGAGCCAATCCGAGATTGGCAAATCCCAGGCTGGCCACAAGGCCAAGGATGAACGTTTTCTTGATGCGCATTGCGTTTTCTCCTGGCCCTGTCATTCAGCCGGCTGGGCGGCTGGTTTCGCCCCTGCCTTATCACCCAGAACCGCTTGCGCGATCGACTGTGGCAGAGGTTTTGTTTTTTCAACTTTCCCAAGGATCGGCAGGATCAGCAGGAAATGCGCGAAATAATAGGCCGTTGCCAACTGCCCGATTAAAATCCAGGCCCCTTCCGGCGGATAGGCACCGACCACACCCAGCACCACGCAATCCACCACCAGAAGCCAGAAAAACATCTTATAGGCCGGGCGGAAAATCGCCGAACGGATTTTCGAGGTATCGAGCCAGGGCAGGAAGAACAAAAGCCCCACAGCGGCAAACATCAGCAACACGCCGCCCAGCTTATCGGGCACGGCCCGCAGGATCGCGTAAAAGGGCAGGAAATACCATTCCGGCACGATATGCGCGGGCGTCACCATGGGATCAGCCGGAATATAATTATCGGGATGGCCCAGGGAATTGGGCATATAAAAAACGAACAGGCCGAAAAAGATCAGGAAAACCCCAACGCCCAGCGCATCTTTTGCGGTGTAATAAGGATGGAAGGGCACCTGATCCTGCGGCCCTTTCACATCAATGCCCAAAGGATTATTCGATCCCGGCAGATGCAAAGCCCAGATATGCAAGATCACCACACCCACAATCACGAAGGGCAACAGATAATGGAGCGAGAAAAAGCGCTGCAAGGTGGGTTCATCAACCGAAAAACCACCCCATAAGAAGGTGACGATCTGATCGCCCACCAAGGGAATGGCGGAAAACAGATTGGTGATCACCGTGGCGCCCCAAAAGCTCATCTGCCCCCAGGGAAGCACATAGCCCATGAAAGCGGTGGCCATCATCAACAGCAGGATCACCACGCCCAGCATCCATAAAACCTCGCGCGGGGCTTTATACGAGCCATAATAAAGGCCGCGAAAAATATGGATGAACACCACGATAAAGAACATCGAAGCGCCATTGGCGTGAATATAGCGCAAAAGCCAGCCATAATTCACATCGCGCATAATATGCTCAACAGAATTGAAAGCCCCCGCAACGGTGGGGGTATAGTGCATGGCCAAAACGATGCCGGTGGCGATCTGAATGACCAGACACAAACCGGCAAGGCTGCCGAAATTCCAGAAATAATTGAGATTACGCGGTGCCGGATAGCCGGCCCCCAAGGATCCATGAACCAAAGACAAAATGGGCAGGCGGTCATCGAACCAGCGCAGCGCACCATTTTTGGGCTTGAAGCTTCCCGTTGACATTCTTTAACGCTCCTTAGCCGATCAAGATACGGTCGTCGCTGATGAATTGATAATCCGGAACTTCCAGATTGAGGGGTGCCGGGCCTTTGCGAATCCGCCCTGCGGTATCATAATGCGATCCATGGCAAGGGCAGAACCAGCCGCCAAATTCACCGGCCTCGCCCAGCGGAATGCACCCCAGATGGGTGCACACGCCCACCATCACCAGCCATTGTTCATGGCCGGGTTTGGTTCGCTCCGCATCGGTTTGCGGATCACGGAGATTGGAAATATCAACCGCTTTCGCTTCCGCCACTTCTTTTTCGGTGCGATTGCGCACGAAAACCGGCTTACCGCGCCACATCACCTTGATCGACTGGCCGGGTGCAATGGCACTGATATCCACCTCGGCAGAGGCGAGGGCCAAAGTATCCTTTGATGGGTTCATCTGATGGATGAATGGCCACACGGCATAAGCCGCGCCCACCGCCCCCATCGCTGTCGTGGCGATATAGAGAAAATCACGGCGTGTGGTGCCGTTTTCATCGCTCTGTTCAACCGTGCTCGGGTTGCTGCTCATCTTTTCGTCCCACTCCTCGCCCCAATCATGCCGTACAAAGCTTTTCAAACCAGAGACTGAAAGGCTTCGCTTCCCGTTCCGGGCCGATTTGAAGGCCCGTTTCTGGTAAAAATATCACGTCTATCTATCGTTATCCGACACCCGCTCCTATGCGACAAGGGGTCACGCAGGGGCCAACACCGCCAAGAGACAGCCGGATCAAAGATAAGCGAGGTTTAGCCGGACCCTAGACATATTGCAATATTTAAACCCGCGACCCCTTTGGATCGGAAGATTTTGCGTGTTCATATCGTCTTGATGCCACCCGCCTGCAGCTGACCCGGCCCGCAGGGGCGATCCGCTTTATCTGGGCGCTCTATTCGGCAAAAGTTTATAGCGCTGTGATCTTAGCGCGTGATCTGGCTGCTTCTTAGCCCGCCTTGAACAGAGCCTCCACCCGATCCGGATCGGGCAAAGTGCCCCGCCGCCCAACGCTGGCGATGCTCAGCGCCCCTTCAGACAAAAGCCGCTCGCACACCGAAACCAAAGCGCGGGCATCCACCGCCTCTACCTTTGCCACCATTTCTTCGGGACTGATGAAGCGATCAAACAGATGATATTGCCGGGCCATATGTTCGATCCGGGCCGATGTGCTTTCAAGAGACATCAAAATCCCGGCCTTCAACTGTGCCCGGGCACGGGCGATTTCAACTTCAGGGGCATGATCGGCCATGGCCAGCATTTCACCGGCCATAACCTGCAAAAGTTCGCCCGCCTGTTCGGGGGATGTGCCGGCATAAATCCCGAACAATCCGCAATCCACATGGGAATTGAGGAAGCTGTAAACCGTATAAGCCAGGCCGCGCTGCTCTCGCACCTCCTGAAACAGGCGCGATGACATGCCGCCGCCCAGAAGGGTCGAGAAAACCTGGCTCGCATAATAGTCGGGATCATCAAATGAAACCGAAGGAAAGCCCAGAGTGATGTGCAATTGTTCCGTTTCACGGTCCTTATGATAGGCCCCGCCCTGATAGCGGGCAGGCTCGAAGGGCGTGGGGCTGCCCGTGGGGATGGCGGTGAAAAGATTTTCCGCCAAATCCACCACCGCCTGATGATCGATATTCCCGGCCACGCTGAGGATGGTATTATCGCTGCGATAACGGCTTTTCAAAAAGCGCTTGACCGCATCGGCCTGAAATCCCCGCACCCGTTCGCGGCTACCTAATATGGGCCGACCAAGGGGCTGATCGGGATAGGCCACATCCTGCAGATAATCATGAATGATATCATCGGGCGTATCTTCCGCCTGCCCGATTTCCTGCAACACCACATCGCGTTCGCGATCAAGCTCAAGAGGATCAATCTGGGCATTGAGAAAAAGATCGGCGAGAATATCCATCGCCAAAGGCACATCATTTTTCAAAATCTTGGCATAAAACATCGTGTGATCGCGCGAGGTATAGGCATTGAGATGGCCGCCCACCGTCTCGATTTCCTCGGCAATATCGCGGGCACTGCGCCGGGCTGTCCCCTTGAACAGCATATGTTCCAAAAGATGCGACATCCCGTTTTCAGATGCCGCCTCGCAGCGTGCCCCGCTATCCACCATCAGCCCGATCGAGGCGGATTCCACCGATGGCATATGATCCGTAACGACCCGCAAACCGTTGGACAAACGGGTGAGTCGGGGCGCGCCGTGATCCTGTTGGCTGGCATCAGGGTGAAATTGATTGTGAAGCACGTCTAAATCCTTGATCTTGCAGTCGGCTATATGGTTCGAAATGAAGCGAACCCCTATCCGCTTTGGGTTTTTGCCTTCTCTTTGGACGTCTCTTTGGCTCGGCGCAGCCCATAGAGGATATAAATCACCAAAAGCGCCAAAGCGAAGCTAAACCATGTGAGCGCATAGCCCAGATGATTATTGGGCAGGGCCAAAATGGTGGTATCCCCACGCGGCCACCCCCCGGGGGCATCGTGCAGACTATCGAGATAGACCGGCGCCACTTCCGCCAAACCGGAAGCCCGCGCCATCGCCTCCAGATCGCGCCAATACCAGCGATTGCCTGCGGGATCATTCTCCGGGGTAAACAGATTGGGTTCCCCCGCCATTCTGACAAGACCCTCGATGGTGATGAGGCCAGAAACCAACCCTTCGGGGCGCCGCGCGGGCAAGAGCTTTTCGCCCGGCACATAGCCGCGAACCACCAGAACCGGCGCCCCGCCATCCCTGCGGATCAGGGGGGTGATGATATGAAAGCCGCGCCCCTGATGCAGATAAAGCTCATGCGCATGATCGAAAGTCCCGCGCACAGTCACCGGGCGATAGCGCCAATCCCGCAAAGCCGCATCCGCACTCAGATCTTTGGGCAGGGCCACAGGCGGCGCGCTGGTGCGGGCCTCGATCTCGGCCAGCAGCGCGGTTTTCCATGCCAGCCTTTGCACCTGCCATTGGCCTAGGGCGATGAGTGTCAAAACACCGATCAGCGTGAGCAGGCTGGGCCATAAACCGGGGGCAAAACGATGAGACAGCGGCCTAGACATCATCATCCATAGACGTGCCTTCTCCGGCCTTGTGGCGATATTGCAAAGCCACCATCATGGCTTTTAAAGGCCGCAAAAGCCCCAGCGACAAGGCCAGAATAAGCGGCCCCCATAAAACCACATGCACCCAATAAGGCGGCTGAAATTGCGTTTCCACAAAAAGGGCGGCAAAGGTCACGATGAACCCAACGATCAGGATGATGAACACCGCCGGACCATCGCCGCTATCGATACCGCTGAAATCCAGACCGCAGGATGAACAAGAAGGTTTGATGTTCAGAAAACCGGAATAAAGGGCCCCATTCCCGCAACGTGGGCAGCGCGAGAAAAGTCCGGCCTTGAACAGAGAAACCGGCAGAAAGGAACTGCCGGTCTCGTTTGCTTCCTCTCCGAATCGCTGATCGGAATTTAAAGGCTCATGATTCAATGGGTTACTGATCCCGCGCCCCAGATATAGATGCTGGCGAACAAAAACAGCCAAACCACATCCACAAAATGCCAATACCAGGCTGCAGCCTCGAAACCAAAATGCTTTTCGGTGGTGAAATGCCCCCGATAGGTGCGGATCAGGCAGATAAGCAAGAACAGCGTGCCGATAAAGACATGGAAACCATGAAAGCCGGTGGCCATGAAGAAGGTGGAGCCATAAATGCCCGATGACATGCCGAAAGCCGCTTCGCTATATTCATAGATCTGCAAGGCACTGAAAAAGGCTCCCAAAAGAACGGTTGCCCATAAACCCTGCTTCAGACCCTGACGATCCCCATGCAGCAAAGCATGATGCGCCCAGGTGACACTGGTGCCCGAAAGCAGCAGAACCAGCGTATTCACATAAGGAATATGCCACGGATCAAAGGTCACGATCCCTTCGGGCGGCCACACCGAGCCGATCTGTTCGGTGGGGAAAAGGGCGGCATTGAAATAAGCCCAGAACCACGCCACAAAAAACATCACTTCAGACGCAATGAACAGGATCATGCCATAGCGCAAACCGATCTGGACCACCGGCGTGTGATCGCCTTTCAAGGATTCCCGAACCACATCGCTCCACCATTCATACATGGTGTAAAGCACGCCGATCAGCCCCAAAGCAAACAGATAGCCAGAATAGGCCCGATCATGCATCAGACCAACGCCGCCAATTGCCAGCATCAAAACCGCAATCGAGCCGACCAGCGGCCAAGGGCTTGGATCGACAAGGTGATAATCATGTTTGACGTCGCCCGCCATGGTTATACTCTCTTTTATCTGTCGGGGAGGCCAAAGGCCCCTCCCTTATTGTTGGTCACTCTTTAGATCGAGCGGTTTCGTTTATTGGCGCATCTGCAGCACCCTTATCAAGAGCGGCATGAATGTCATTAGCTGACGGTTCAGGCGTTTCCTGATAAAAGAAGGTGTAGGATAAAACAATCTGCGACACCCCATCGAGATTGTCTTCTTCGGCAATCGCGGGATCGATGAAATAGGTCACCGGCATATTCACCGTTTCACCCGGCTGCAGGGTTTGTTCGGTAAAGCAAAAACACTCGATTTTCGAGAAATAAAGCCCCGCCTTATGGGGTGTGACATTGAAAACCGCCGTACCGGTAATCGCCTTGTCCGATAGATTGGTGGCTTCATAAAAGGCCAAAGCCGTTTCGCCAACCTTCACGCTTTGGGTGGTTTGCACAGGCTTGAAGGCCCAGGGGAGCGCGCTATCCACGGACCCATCAAAACGCACCTCCATCACCCGATCGAGGATTTCCACCCCCGCCTGATCAACCCTTTGGGTGGTGCCCCCATAGCCGGTGACCTGACAAAAAAGCTGGTAAAGAGGCACCGCAAAAACCGCAAGCGATCCAGACGCCGCCAAGGCCAGCAGAGCCAGCCCCACAGCGCGCAGATTTTTCGTGGCCTGCGTCATGCCGACAACTCCTGCAATTTGACCAAAGTCACAATGAAAAACACGATGACCATGCCCACCAGAACAAGCGCCAGACCGATATTGCGCTGCTTGCGCCGCTTTTCAAATTCAGGGTCCATCAGCCTGCCCAGCCCAATATGCTTTCAATGCCCAAAGTGGCAAAGATCAGGAACAGATAAAGAATCGAAAAGGTGAACAGGCGCTTATCACCCCCGGCATCCCCCCGATAAAGCCGCCACGCACGATAGATGAAGATCGCGCCTAAAAGGGTTGAGACCACGCCATAGGCAGTGCCTGCAAAGCCCAGAATGAAGGGGGCCACCCCGCTCAAAGCGAGCAACAGGCTATAGAGCAGGATTTGCCGCCGGGTTTCCGGCTCGCCTGATGTAGTGGGGAGGATCGGCACCCCGGCCCGGGAATAATCCATCTTCACAAACAAGGCCAAAGCCCAGAAATGCGGCGGGGTCCACAAGAAGATGATGGCAAATAACACCAGTGAATCGATGGTCACCGATCCGGTGACGGCGGCATAGCCGATCATCGGCGGAAAGGCCCCCGCCGCCCCGCCAATCACGATATTCTGCGGCGTGCGACGCTTGAGCCACATGGTATAGACCAGAACATAAAAAACGATGGTGAGCGCCAAAAGACTTGCCGCCACCCAATTGATTGCCAGCCCCATGAAGGTGACCGACCCCACCGCCAGAACCATGCCAAAGCCCAGGGCATCAGAAGGCGTGAGCCGCCCCGATGGCAAAGGCCGCTTGGCCGTGCGCGCCATCACCCGATCAATATCGGCATCAAACCACATATTGAGGGCCCCAGCCGCCCCCGCCCCGATGGCAATGCACAACACCGCCACGAAGCCGAGCACGGGATGCAGCGCCCCCGGTGCCATTAAAAGCCCGACAAGGCCGGTAAACACCACAAGCGACATCACCCGAGGCTTCATCAGCCGCGCATAATCACGCACATCCCCACCCCATGAGGGGGCAAGCGGTTCCTCGCCCAAGGGGATATTCAGGGGGCTGTTCGCGGCCAGTGTTTTGGCAGAGTCGCTCATGATGTGATCAGCCTCATTGGTCGGTTAGGAATGAACGGCTCATTTGATCCGGGGCAGTTCATTGAATTGATGGAAAGGCGGCGGCGAAGCGAGGGTCCATTCCAAAGTGGTTGCCCCTTCGCCCCAGGGATTTTGCTGGGCTTTCCTGCCCGCCATGAGGGTATAGGCCACCAGCCCGAAGAACCACAGCAGGCCAGCCCCCGTGAGATAGGTGCCATAGCTTGAAACCGCATGCCACAGGGCATAGCCATCGGCATAATCCACATAGCGCCGGGGCATCCCCTGAAGACCAAGGAAATGCTGGGGGAAGAAGATCAGATTGACCCCCACGAAGGTGAGCCAGAAATGCACCTTGCCCGCCCATTCGGGATAATCGCGTCCGCTCATTTTACCGATCCAGTAATAGAAGGCGGCAAAGATCGCGAAAACCGCGCCGAGCGACAGCACATAGTGGAAATGTGCCACCACATAATAGGTATCATGAAGCACCTGATCGACACCGGCATTGGCCAGCACCACCCCGGTGACGCCACCGAGGGTAAAGAGGAAGATGAAGCCAACAGCCCACAGCATCGGGGTTTTCATCTCGATCGAGCCGCCCCACATGGTGGCGATCCAGCTGAAGATCTTGACCCCCGTGGGCACCGCGATGACCATCGTCGCCGCCACGAAATAGGCTTTGGTATCCACATCAAGGCCCACCGTATACATATGATGCGCCCAGACGATAAAGCCGATGAAGCCAATGGCAACCATGGCATAAGCCATGCCCAGATAACCAAATACGGGCTTTTGGGAAAAGGTCGAGACGATATGGCTGATGATGCCGAAGGCCGGCAGGATCAGGATATACACTTCGGGATGACCAAAATACCAGAACAGATGCTGGAACAGGATCGGATCGCCACCGCCCGCCGGATCAAAGAACGCCGTGCCGAAATTACGATCGGTGAGCAGCATGGTCAGCGCCCCGGCCAGCACCGGCAGGGCCAGCAACAACAGGAAAGCCGTGACGAGAACCGACCAGGCAAAAAGCGGCATTTTGTGGATGGTCATTCCCGGTGCGCGCATGTTCAGAATGGTGGTGATGAAATTGATCGCCCCCAGAATGGATGAAATCCCCGCCACATGGAGCGACAGGATAGCCAGATCCACGGCCGGTCCGGGATGCCCCGCCGTGCTGCTGAGGGGGGGATAAATGGTCCAGCCACCGCCCACACCCAAAGCCCCGGGAGGGCCTTCGACGAAAAGCGACAAAACCAGCAACAGCAAAGACGGCGGCAGCAGCCAGAAGCTGATATTGTTCATCCGGGGAAAGGCCATATCCGGCGCGCCGATCATGATGGGGATGAAGAAATTCCCGAAGCCGCCGATGAGGGCGGGCATCACCATGAAGAAAATCATGATCAGGCCATGGCCGGTGATCAGGGCATTATAAAGCTGATAGGCGGCATTCATGTCACCGCCCGTCAGGAAAGGCAGAAACTGAACGCCCGGCTCGGCAAGCTCGATCCGAATGGCCAGAGACATCAAAAAGCCAACCAACCCGGCAAAGCCTGCAAACCACAGATAAAGGATCCCGATATCTTTGTGATTGGTGGAAAACAGATAGCGCTTCAGGCCGGTGGGGTGGCCGTGATCGGATGCATCATGGGTGTGAGCCGTGCTGACCATGTTATCGTTCCTCGATCGTCAATATTGCATAAAACTTAGCGACCAGCCGAGGCCAGACGCTTGAAATCCGAAGCCGAGGCATATTCGGCGCGGGTCCGCTCGACCCAAAGCTTGAACTGCTCCTCGCTCACCACCTCAACCACAATGGGCATATAGGCATGGCGGATGCCGCATAATTCCGAGCATTGGCCATAATAGGTGCCGATCTCGGTTGCCTTGAACCATGTTTCGTTCAGCCGCCCGGGCACCGCATCAACCTTCACGCCAAAGGAAGGAATGGTCCAGCTATGGAGCACATCCGATGCCGTCACCAGCATCTTCACCACCGTGTTCACCGGCACCACAATCCGGGTATCGGTATCGAGCAGGCGATAGGTTTCGGGCAGTGTGTCGCGAACCAGAAAATCCGCCAGTCTTTGCTCGGCAGCGCGGCGATTTTCCTGCGATTCTGCCGACTTATCCGTATAAAAGCTTTCCGCCAGCATCAGCGCATCAAAGCTCATATTCTCATAATCGGGATATTCATAGGTCCAATACCATTGATGCCCCGTGGCTTTGATCACCAGATCGGCTTTCGGGGTTACATCCTGAGCATAAAGCAGCTTGAAGCTGGGAATGGCGATCAGCACCAGAATAAGGATGGGCACCGCCGTCCACACCACTTCAATCACGGTATTATGCGATACTTTTGAAGGCTTCGGATTGGCTTTCCGACGATAGCGGACCATCACCCAACCCAGCAAAGCCGCCACCAAAAGGGTGATCACCGTGATGATCACCAGCAAAAGATCATGAAAAGACGTCAGCTGCTCCATCACCGGTGTTGCCGCCGGTTGCAGGCCCATCAGCCCATCTTCCCCTTTACGCACGACCTGCGCCATGGCTGGCGAGACGGCAAATCCCGCAAGGGCTGCTAAAGCGCCGATCATGGCCAGACCGATCATGCCGAAAAGCTTCTTCATCACTCAATCCCGCATCAGGAGTTTATTTTACAGGTTTTGGCCCGAAAGCCCCGCCCTTTACCGTTTTTATCAAGCCTTATCTGCCCCTTCATACGCAAAGAACCACGCTTTGCAGATGAGACAAATTGCCCGGCCCCTTCTTCCAACTCTGAACCCAGCCGCCTGCAGCCAGAAGATCATGGCGCGGACATATAGCAGGAGATCACCCAAGGGCAAACATCAAGATCACCCTATCCACCCATTTACGGCCTTTAAAGATGTCCACAAACATCTTAATTATAGGTGATCACCTAAGACTCGCAGATTTTTAAACCAGATATCAGCGCACTTTCCAGAGCACAAGAACAGGATCATTATGAGCCTTCATCCCGACTTTTTCTATACACATGCCCAAATGGATCAAGGCGCTGTGGAACGCCTCACCGATCGCAGCCTGATGGGCCTTGATGATGGCGAACTTTATTTGGAATACAGCCAATCAGAAGGTCTGGCGTTTGATGATGGCCGGTTGAAATCCGCCTCATTCGATACGGCTCAGGGCTTTGGCTTGCGCGGTGTGATGGGGGAAGCCACCGGCTATGCCCATGCATCCGAGCTGTCGGAAGCCGCGATCCTGCGCGCTGCCGAAACCATCCGGGCCGTGAAAAACGGCCATTCCGGCCATCATGCCGAAACCATCGCCCCGCCGCCGCCGGGCACCAATCGCCACCTCTATAGCCCCGATAATCCCCTTGATGCCCATGAATTCTCGCAAAAAGTGGCGCTTTTGGCTGGCATCGATGCCTATGCCCGAAGCCTTGACAGCCGGGTGGTTCAGGTCTCGGCCTCCCTCGCCGGGCGCTGGCAGGTGGTGGAAATCCTCCGCCCCGGCGGCATCCGGGCGCGGGATATCCGGCCTCTTGTGCGGCTCAATGTTTCGCTGGTGATGGCCAATGGAGACCGTTTGGAAAGTGCCAGCTTTGGCGGTGGCGGACGCCATGGCTATGATGATTTCTTCAATGAGGCGACATGGAAATATTATGTCGATGAAGCTTTTCGTCAGGGCGAGGTCGCGCTAGAGAGCGTGGATGCGCCAGCAGGCACCATGCCTGTGGTTCTGGGGCCGGGCTGGCCGGGCATCTTACTCCATGAAGCCATCGGCCATGGCCTTGAAGGCGATTTCAACCGCAAGAAAACCTCGGCCTTTTCCGGCCTGATGGGTGAGCGGGTGGCCTCCAAGGGCGTGACGGTGGTTGATGATGGGACGCTCGACAACCGGCGCGGATCACTTACCATCGATGATGAAGGCACCCCCACCAGCCGCACGGTTCTGATCGAAGATGGCATCCTCACCGGCTATATGCAGGATCGCACCAATGCCCGGCTCATGGGGATGACCCCCACCGGCAATGGCCGCCGCGAATCTTATGCGCACCAACCCATGCCGCGCATGACCAATACCTATGCGCTGGCGGGCGCGCATGATCCCGGCGAGATTCTGGCCAGCGTCCCGGATGGGCTTTATGCGGTCAATTTCGGTGGCGGACAGGTGGATATCACCTCGGGTAAGTTCGTTTTCTCCTGCACCGAAGCCTATCGCATCCGGGGCGGCAAGATTGCCGAGCCGGTGAAAGGGGCGACGCTGATCGGCAATGGCCCTGATGTTTTGACGCGGGTAAAGATGATCGGCAATGATCTCGCCCTAGATAATGGCGTGGGCACCTGCGGCAAGGCCGGGCAATCGGTGCCTGCGGGCGTGGGCCAGCCAACCATGCTGATCGATGAACTGACTGTGGGCGGCACGGCCTGATCATTTTCGGTGGGCTTTGCCGCTGATTTGAGCTAAATTGAGATGGATGTTAACAGAGTATTAAAGTGTCTCTGTTAGGTATAAGGGTCAGATTCGGGTAGACCGAGTCGTTTTAACGGTTTTGGAGAGCAAAATGGCAATCATTGGTGACAGCGGTCTTGCGGGGCTGGTTTCCGGGAATGCACAGGCAAGCCAGACCAATGCACCGCAAACGCGGGACAATACCGGGGCTGGTGGTGCCAATGCCCGGGGCGGTTCATCCGACCGTGGTGAGGGTGTGATCATTGATCTGTCTTCGGCTGCTCGTTCGGTTGTGGAAGCGCCGCGTGATGGGGTGAACAGCACCCCCGCTGATGCTGGCCCCGGTGATCGCGATGTGCAGGCTGATCGGGCCGAAGCGCGCGATGATACCGCCGAAGTGCGTGCCGAAGAGGCGGATGCCCGCCGCGATGCCAGCGCAGAACGCCGCGAAAGTGTGGATCTTCAGGTCTAGGCTCGACAGTTTCGGGCGCACCGCTTCGCTCGGCCCTGATCGATCAGCCTTTCTCGCCCCGGTCCTTCAGGCCGGGGTTTTTCATAGCAAGGCCCTGATCCTCAAGCTCAACCCCGCCAATAATCCGGATCAAGCAGCACCAGAACAGTGAACAGCTCCAGCCTGCCCAGTAGCATGGCGGCGGATAAAACCCATTTGGCCTCATCCTGCAATGATGAAAAATTTCCCGCCGGCCCGATGATCTCCCCCAAGCCCGGCCCAACATTGGCAAAGGCCGTGGCCGAGGCCGACAAGGCGGTGACGAGATCAAGCCCCATCGCCGCCAAAAGCACCGTTGTAATGGAAAAAGCCCCCACGAAAACCGCAAGGAAGGCCAGCACCGATGCCTGCACATCCCGGGTCACATGCAGCCCGCCATAATTAAGCACATCCACCCGATGCGGGCTGATCAACTGCCGCACATAAGCCTGCACCGCCGTCCACAATATCTGATGGCGATAGATCTTGATCCCCCCCGATGTCGATCCGGTGCAGCCGCCCACAAAGGTCAGCGCAAAAAACAGGCCCACCGCCAAACTGCCCCATAAGGTATAATCCGCTGTCGCAAAGCCGGTGGTGGTGACGATCGACACCACATTGAAGGCTGCGAGCCGCAGCCCTTCCTCCAGGGATTGCGCCTGCCCGTTGCTGGTCAGCCATATCCCCAAACTGATCGACACAAAGGCAAGGAAAAACAAAAAGGCCTTGATCTGCACATCATTGAACAGGGCCCCATGCTGGCCCCGCACAAAGCGGATATAGGCCACGAAGGGAATCCCCCCCGCCAGCATGAAAAGGGTCCCCCCCCATTGCAGATGCGCCGATTCAAAATAGCCGAATGAGGCATCATGGGTTGAAAAGCCGCCGGTCGACAAAGTGGACATGGCATGGCCCATAGCATCGAAAGCACTCATCCCCATGGCATAATAGGTGATCGCGCAGATGAGGGTGAGGCCAGAATAAATCAGGCTGATATAAACCACGAACTGCCGGGCCCGGGGGACGATCCGACCCGAGCGCTCGGAACTCTCCGTTTCAAAGAGCTGCATCCCCCCTACGCCCAGAAAGGGCAGCATGATGATCGCCATCAGGATGATCCCCACCCCGCCGATCCATTGCAGAAGATGCCGCCACAGCAAAATACCCGGCGGCTGCTGTTCCAGCCCCGCAATCACTGTAGAACCGGTGGTGGTGAGGCCGGAGATGGATTCAAAGACCGCATCGGGCAAAGACAGGGCATTGCCATAAAAAAGGAAAGGCAAAGCCCCCGCCGCCGACACGAAAATCCAGGCAAATGTGGTAAGAGCAAAGGCCTGCCGCCGCGAAATCTCAGCCGGGCTGCCGCTGCGGGTGGCCAGATAAAGAGCCCCCCCCACAAAAGCGGTGAGCGCCGATGACGAGAAGAAAACCATCCAATCGGGATTGCCATTGACCACATCGGCCAAAGCCGAAAAAATCATGGCCACGGCCATCACGATCAGCAACATCCCGCAAATATTCAGAATCGGCCGAAAATCAATCATGGATTTTGCTGCCTTGGCCGAGGATCAGAGAGAGGGCCATGGGTCAGGGCTTTAGACCAAAGAGCAGAAGAAAAACGGCCCCGCTGATCATAAAGGCAGACCAAGGCGCAGCAGATCCTGCTCCAGAGTTTCAGGACCTGTGAACACAAGGCCTTGCAATCCTCGTTCAATCGCCGCCTCCACATTATCTGGCCGATCATCGATGAAAACGCTGTGTTCGGCACGAACCCCAAATCGTTTGATCGCCAGATCGTACAGCCGGGGATCGGGCTTGACCATCCCTTCAGCGCCTGAAACGACGATATCGCGAAAACGGTCGGAAAATCTGAACCGGCGGCGAAAATCGGGAAAGGTTTCGGCGGAATAATTGGTCAGCGCAAAAACCGGAACCCCCGCATCATCAAGCTGTTCGAGAATCGCCACCGATCCGTCGATGGGGCCATCGATGGTCTCGTCCCAACGCTCGTAAAACAGGGCGATGAGATCGGCATATTCGGGAAATTGCTGCTGACGCGTCTTGATGTTTTCGGCAAACGGCACCCCCAGATCATGCTGAGTGTGCCATGAAAGCGGCACGACCGTTTCAAGAAACCAATCCAGTTCCTTTTCATCTTCGATCAATTGGCGATAAAGCCTGCGGGGATTCCAGCGGACCAGAACATTCCCGATATCGAAAATGACTGCCTGCACCGGCGCTGACATTGGCAGGACCCCGTTTTTCTCAAGATGTTGCAAAAAGCCAGACATGAAGGCGCCGCGCCAAAACCCCTGATCGGGAATCCCAACGCGGCGATTTTTCTGTCTTGCCCGCAAGGCAAAGCACGCGACAAAGCCCAAGCCCCACCGCAATGCTTGCTGATCAGCCCTGGCGTGCCTTGAAACGACGATTCGTCTTGTTGATCACATAGGTGCGACCTTTGCGACGAATAACCCGACAATCGCGATGGCGCGATTTCAGTGATTTGAGTGAATTTCTGACTTTCATAACGTCAACCCGTCATCGCCACAGGAACCAGCATGATGACATGCCGAAACCGGGATCATTAATCTGATTAGAGCGCGCGACCATATGGGCACAGCCATGGACTGTCAAGCACCCTGTTGGTCGCTTTAATGGCATTAAAATCCAGATAAGGCGGCCCCGCGCCTGAAAATAATCCAGAGAAGGCGGCCCCGCGCCTGCATAAGTGGGATCAAGGCCGGGTCGCCTTCCCTTTTCCGCGCCTTGTAAGGTGCGGTGATATGCCGGCACTTTCGAGCGACCGGTGCGCCCATCAGCGTCGGTGATAGGATTATACATGAAATCACGGCTTTTCGCACCCCGATTTTAGACGCAAAAATGCACCATCAGACTTAAAAAGCGCTATCATCCATCGCCCTGATGAGTAAGGGACACAGATCGAAGGCTTGCAATCAAACCGGCTCCCTTGGTAATTTGTAGAGATGATCATGAACACACGCATAATGAGAACTCTGGCACTCCTTTTCCTCATGGGGATGGTGGGAGCCTGTGCCGGGCCGCAATTCAAGGCTGAGGTGGTGCGCTTCCACACGGCACAGATCGATGCAACCAATGGCCGAACCATCACCATCAAGCCCGCCCGCAAAGAGCTTGAAACATTGGAATTTGGCGCCATTGCCGAAATGCTGGGGGCCGAGCTCGAAAAGCACGGCTTCAGCCCGGCAGGTGATCAGCCCCCCGAGATCATCGCCGAACTTGATTATATCAACAGCCCGGCGGCGGCAGCGCCCAAAGATCAAGGCACGATCAGCATCGGTGGCGGCAGCTTTGGCCGCAGGGGGGGCATTGGCGGCGGCGTCAGCTTCCCCGTTGGCGATGATGAGCCTGAAACCGTGTTTCGCCGCCGCCTTGAACTGGTTTTGATCGATGCCGCCAGCGGCAACAGGATCTGGGAAGGCCGGGCCCTATCCACCGGGCGGGTGGATGATAAAACACGCATCATCCCGCTTTTGGCACGGGCCCTTTTGCAGGATTTTCCCGGCCCTTCAGGCCGCACGACACAGGTCACCCTGAACCCTGATCCCGGTTCCTGAGGCCCCTATTCCTGAAAACCCGATACCGAAGTTTTCAATCTTCCTCATCAACATGCCCGGCCACGGCCCGGCGCTTCATCATCACAGCAACCCTTTGAGAAACAAAGCATATGGATATCACCAGCAATTTCGACGGCGGGAATATTGAAGTTCTCGGCCCCGGCGGCCCCCACAGAATTCGTCTGGCCATAAAAAAGGATCATCAATCGGATTTTTTCCAGTGGTTTTATTTCCGTGCCACCGGTGCCCTGCGGGCCGATTGCCGCATTCTGATCGAAAATGCATCGCAAAGCGCCTATCCCGATGGCTGGCACAATTATAATGTAGTGGCATCCTATGATCGCCAAACATGGTTTCGCGTGCCCACGGAATATGATGGCACAAGGCTGATCATCAATCATCGGCCGGAATATGATGTGGTGTGGTATGCTACCTTCGCCCCTTATTCCATGGAGCGTCATGCCGATCTGATTGCCAGTGCATCGGTCAATCCTTTGGTCCGCATCAGATCCATTGGCCAAAGCCTCGATGGCCAGGATATCGATATGATCGAAGTGGGCAGCGGCGGCGGACAAGAAGGCAAAAGAATCTGGTTCATCGGTCGCCAGCATCCGGGGGAAACCATGGCCGAATGGTGGATGGAAGGCCTGCTTGATCGCCTTCTTGATACCGATGATCCGGTCACCCGCAGCCTGTTATCGAAGGCGCGTTTTTATATCATTCCCAATATGAACCCCGATGGATCACGGCGGGGGCATCTGCGCACCAATGCCGCCGGGGTCAATCTCAACCGGGTGTGGAATGATCCCGATGAGAAAAACAGCCCCGAGGTTTATTGGGCGCGGCGCAATATGGAACGTTTGGGCGTTGATTTTCATATGGATGTGCATGGCGATGAAGCCCTGCCCTATAATTTTCTCGCCGGTTTCGAGGGCATCCCTTCGATCAATGAAAAGCAGTTGCGCCTGTATCATCGCTATCAGGCAACTTTGGCCCGCTTGAGCCCGGATTTCCAAACCGAACATGGCTATCCCAAGGATGCCCCCGGCACATCCGATCTCAAGAAATGCACCGATTGGGTGGCGGAACGATTCGGCTGCCCGGCCATGACTTTGGAAATGCCCTTCAAGGACAATGCCAATGATCCCGAGCCCACATTCGGCTGGTCGCCCGAGCGATCAAAGCATCTCGCCCGCCATTGCCTTGATGCCCTTCATGAACTGATCGACGATCTGTGAGGCTTGGCATGAAAAAGGGCTGACCATGGATTTCGATTGGGCGCTCAGGATCATGGAGCATCTGGCGGGCCAGCCTTTGCTGTTCATCGCCCTCGCCATCGGGCTGAGCTTCATCTCTGAAGATGCGGTGACCGTGGGCACCGCCCTTCTGGCCGCACAGGGCCTGATCGGCTGGCCTTTGGGCTTCCTCGCCGTGAACATCGCGATCATTCTGGGCGATGGGGCCCTTTATGGCGCAGGCGCCCTGGCGGCCCGCTACCGCTTCATGCGCAGGCTGGTGGCCACGCGCCGCATCTATCAAACCAAACGCTGGGTGGAACAAAGGCTGGGGCCCATTCTGCTGGCCACCCGCTTCATGCCCGGCACCCGCTTTCCCACCTATACGGCCAGCGGCTTTTTCGGCTTCTCCTTTCCTTTCTTCATCGCCATCCTCAGCCTGGGCTCGGTTTTATGGACCGGCCTTGTGTTCATCGTGATCTTTTATGCCGGGAAGCCCTTTCTCGATGCCCTTGGTCCATGGAAATGGCTGGGGGCGATCATCATTTTATTGTTTGGCTTGGTTGTTCCGCATTTTATTGGCCCCATATGTGCGCGGATATTCGGGGTTCGCCCCCTGCCTGAGGATCACCATAGATCATGACTGCACCCCTGATGACTGCCCCTGAAAAGTCTGACACTGAACGTCCCATAGCGGCCCCCCATGCCAATATGCCCGCCCTTGATGAAAGCGCGCAAAAGCTGTCGTTTTTTGAATTCTGGCCCCAGTGGCTGTTTTATACTCCGGTAATCCTTTGGTGGCTTTGGCTCAGCCTGCGCTATGGCGGCCCCGCCTTGCCCACGGCGGCCAATCCGGGCTTTCCCAATGGCGGCTTTGTGGGGGAAAGCAAGGCGCAGGTGTTCTCGCGCTTTGGTGTGAAGGCAAAAGCCGCCCTCGCCCCGTTCATCTGCTTTTGTGCCGATCATCAGGCCAAAGATCAAAGCCTGAGCGTGATGGCCGAGGCGCGGGGATCGGGCCTTGATTATCCGCTGGTCGCCAAGCCCGATATGGGCTGCCGGGGGGCGGGCGTGCAGGTGGTGCGCAATGATCGCGATCTTGACCGCTATATCGCAAGCTTTCCCGATGGGGCCCGGATCGTCTTGCAAAAGCTGGTGGATCAGCCGGGCGAGGTGGGGCTTTTTTATGTGCGGTCGCCATCGCAAAAGCAGGGGCGGCTGTTTTCTATGACCTTGAAATATTTTCCCACGATCATCGGCAATGGGCGGGATCATCTGGAACGCCTGATCATGGATGATCCCCGTGCCGGGCAATTGCCCCATCTTTATCTGAAGCGAAATGCAACCCGGCTCGATGAAATCATCCCCAAAGGCGAGCCCGTGCGCCTCGCTTTTGCCGGAAGCCATTCAAAGGGCGCGATTTTCCGTGATGGCCGCCCCTATATCACCGAAGCTTTGACCCAAGCCATCGACGCACTGGCCCGCGATATCGATGGTTTTTATATCGGTCGCTTTGATGTGCGCTTCAGTGATTTCAAGGCCCTGCAAGAGGGCCGCGATTTCACCATCATCGAGGTCAATGGCGCGGGCGGCGAAGCCACCCATATCTGGGATTCGCGGATGACCCTTAAAAAAGCCTATGGCGATCTGTTTGAGCAATTCTCGATGCTGTTTGCCATTGGCCGGGACAATCGCAGGCGCGGCGCACCGCCCATCAATCTATTGGAATTTTATCGGGCATGGCGCCACGAAGCCCGGCTGGTGCGCGGCTATCCGCCCACGGATTGATTGACGCCCATTTCCCACGCCCCCAAAAGCCGGGTGGCCTGTTCATCGCGATAGCCCGCCCGGCGGATCAGCTTCAGCACATGGGTGGCGCTATGGGCGCTGATAATCCGCTCGATGGTGATGATATCGATGCCGGTTTTATAGGCCATCACACTTTCAAAAAAGCGCAATCCGCCGCGCTTGGTAATATCGACCAGATAGCGATCGGTCAGCGCCCCGCGCTGTTCAAGCTGCCGGATATGTTCATTGAGCGCCCCCCGGCTTGCCCCTTCCAACCATTTCAAAACGGTATCGGCCCGGCTTGCGGCGGCCAAGGCATCGGCTTTTTCAGCCGACAGATCATAATGCGCGATTAAGCCATCACGGCAGGCCTGCGACACATGATCCACCAGCCGCTGAACGATTTCGAGGGGCAGATCCCCCCGGCGGCTCAGATGATCCATCATCGCCCGATTACCGCTGAAGCGATTGAGGATGGGGCCACAGGCGCGTTCGATTTCGGCACCGGGATTGCGGATCAGATAGGTCACCGGCCGTTCGCCGCCGGTTTCCGCAATGGCCACCGCCACGATATCGGGCACATGGGATCGCCGGGCGATGGCAATCTGCGCATGTTCATCCAATTCACGGGCCAGCCGCGCCAGATCGTCTTCTTTAAAAACAGAGACGTGCTGCAAAAAAGGCGAGGATACATCTTCGACATCGCGGGCAATTTTCTCGGCCAGATCAAGGGGCAGATAACCGGCCCGGCGCAATTCAAATGCCAGAGTTTGGCGCACTTCCACGCTCAGATCATGGGCAAGGGTGCGGGCCACGTCTTCCACGACCTGCCGCTCGCCCGGGTCGTGCTTTTCAAGGAGAAACAGCCCGACCTTGCGCGCCAGAACAACTTTTTCAAGCTGTGCGCGGCTCGATGACGGGGGCAATCTCAATCCCTTGAACTCCATAAATTGACGCCTGCTTTGAATTTCATAAGGTTGATTTTACGATAGTTAGCCTTAACAGGGTCTATAGAAGCATGATTAATCGGGGGTTACGGCCTCTGTCCACTTGGCCGCTGCAAAGCCTTATGCGCCCTCAAAAAACGGCCATGCCCGGCCTTGCGCCAGAGATGTGCGCCAGAACACATTTTCGTGTGACCATCACATACCAGGGCAAAATCCCTTGGCGACCATGAAAGCCCACATGCCCGCCGCCCCGGCTGATCGCCACCTGAACATGGCCCCCATCGGGCCAATCGGCTGCCTGATAAGCATCAAGGGGAATCCAGGGATCATCATCCCCATGCAGGGCAAGAACCGGCAGGCGGATCCGTGAAAGCCCGTGGGCCGCCGAAGCCCGGTAATAATAATCGTCGGCATTGCGAAAACCATGGGCAGGAGCCACGATCCGATCATCGAAATCGCGAATGCTGGCAACCGCCCGCAGGCGCATTTGCAGATCATCATCCGATGGTGCCCATTGCGCGCCATCCCGCTTCATCCAGCGCAACAGGGCCTGATGATAGATGCGATTGCGCGGCGCGGCAATGCGCGCCCCCGCCGCCGCCAGATCCAAAGGGGCGCTGATGCTCATGATCGCCAAGGGGTGCGCGGCTTCAAGCTCAATCTCGCCCGCCCCCAATTGCCCCGCCAGGCGCAAAAGCATATGCCCGCCCAAAGAAAAGCCGATGGCCAGCACCGGCTGACCGGGCCTTTCCGCATGAAGCCACGCCAGCACATCGCACAGATCATCGGTCAGCCCCCCATGATAAGGGCCAGAGCTGCTGGCCGCCGATGGCCCCGCCCCGCGCAGATTAAGGCGGATCACCTCAACTCCGCAGCCCTCAAACCCAAGCGTGGCAAGGCGCAGATAGGCGCTATCCTCGCAGCCGCCAAGGCCGTGCACCATAAGGACGATGGGCGAGGCCCCCAGCTTTTCCTGTTTCGCCTTTGCCAGATCAAAAGGCGCATTGGAAAGCGCCGACAAAGCCCCAAAAGATGGGGATCGCAAAGGGATCAAAAGCCGCCTTTCCACCCCCCATAAAGCTTTGGGGGGTGCAACCAAGCGATTGCGCAGGGTTTGCAGATCGCCCCCGATCCAGGGCCAGCGTGGCTGAAAATCCGGCACATCCGCCCAAAAGGGCGCGTGCGGGCTGCCGGCCAAAAGCCTGAAGCCACGCCCGCTGTTCATCCCCATGGGCGATGCTTATTTTTTCGGGAGCGGCAAAGGCACCCCGGGCACCCGCTTTGACGAGCGGATGGTGAGCGAGGTTTTGACACTTTCAACATTGGTCGAGGAGGTGAGTTCGGAAGTCAGAAAGCGCTGAAATTCAGCCAGATCCCGCGCCACAATTTTGAGAATGAAATCAATTTCGCCATTGAGCATAAAGCATTCCCGCACCAATGGCCAATCGGCGACTTTCCGCTCGAAAGCCTGCAAATCAGCATCGGCCTGACTGCGCAGAGAGACAAGAGCGAAAACAGTGATCCCAAAGCCCAGGGCTTCCTGATCGAGATCGGCATGATAGCCCCGAATGAAGCCCGATTCTTCGAGGGCCCGCACCCGGCGCAGGCAGGGCGGCGCGGTGATCCCCACCCGTTCGGCCAGATCAACATTGGTCATCCGACCTTCATCTTGCAGGGACGTGAGAATTTTCATATCCACTGCATCAAGCTTCACTCTGGCCATCGTCTTTCGCTCCATCTGCATGTGACAGACGCATTTCGCGCCTTTTCCCCAAAAATATTATAACAATATAATAATCAATGGTCAGGATATTTCCAGCCCTTCCCTGCTGAAATTTAGAGGGTTTGCGTTCTGCGAATAAACAGTGCAAACTCTGCGCGGGACAAGCGCGGGGGCGCTTTCGGGAACGGAACAGGCGCGGGGGCGCTTTCGGGAACGGAACAGGGCAAGACGACCATGCATCAAGAGGAAACGGAACGCGCTGATCATCAGCGCAGAACCGGCGCATCAGTTCTATACGCCGAGCCGGAACAGAATTTTGAGTTTGGGCGGGATTTGATCCCTGATAGAGGGCATCAGAATCAGGATGTCGCCATGGATCATATGGATGGCAATCGCGAACATACCGAGCTTTTCATCGCTCTGGCCCGGCGTTTGCTGCACGAAGATCGTGAAGACGAGCCGGAACGCCGGGGCCATCTTTTGCGGATGCTGGAAAGCCTGATGCCCCAGGCCGCCCCCACAGCCCGGCGCAAAATGGTGCAGCATCTGGCCAGCCTGCCCGCGCCGCCAAAGGATCTGGCCAGCCTTTTGGCCACCGATGAAGCCAGCATCAGTACCCCGCTTTTGCGTCAGGTGCCTTTCAGCCCCCCCGAATTGATCCAGTTGATTTCCAAAACCGGCCCCGATCATCATATCGAAATCGCCAGACGTGCCGATCTCACCCTTGATGTCTGGCTGGCCTTGGCCCGTGTTACCGCCCGGCATTTGCAACAGCCCAATAAAAGCGCCGCCAGCCCGAAATCTGCTGAGGCCAAAGCCCCCCTATCGCCGCAATCAAATCCAAACCCTGAACCGCTTGCCCCCCAAGCTGCGGCCAAGACTGCCCCTAAGCCCGCCCCTAAGCTTGAGCCCCAACCCAATCCAAAGGCTCAACACAATCTGGAATCGGCGAAAAATCTGGAGCCGCAACTGAACACGACGCCCATCCCTGCCCGCCCCAAACATCTGGAGCCTTTGGTGGATCAATCCGATGATAGCTGGCAATTTGAAACCGCCCGGGATGGCCGGATCACCCGGCTTTCCCCCAATGCGGTGCAGGCTTTTGGCGCGTCGATGCCTGCGCTTTATGGCGAATTTCTGACCTATGCCCTTGATCTGCACGCCGCCGCCCCAACAGCCGATGATATTGCCCGGGCGATGGCCCGCCATGTGCCTTTGCAAGATCTGGTTTTTCAAACCATGCCAAAAAATCAGCCGGCCCGACGCTGGCGTTTGCGGGCCCAGCCGCGCTTTTCCTTTCCCGAAGGCCGATTCGAGGGGTATATCGGCACCGTGCGCGATCTTGATCGCATCACCAGCCCCGATGCGGGCGGGCGTCATCGCAGCCCTGTTGATCGCGCCGATGATCTGCTTGATCGCATGGCCCGGGCGGCGGATCGTTTGTCGCAATCCACCACCTCGCCCGAACTGGAAGATTACGCCAAAACCATGCGCGATTGTGTGAAGGCCCTGAAAGCCCTGCCCCTTGGTTCGACGCAGTCCCGCCCTGATCGGCGCGCCTATCACCATGATTGATTCCCCACGCTTGATTTTCCTCAGCACAGCCGCATCTTGCGCCCATGGGTTTTGAGGATTAAATAACTGAAAGTTCGACGCATCGCTTTGGCGGTGCTTTTTGTTATTGCCCATCCATGAAAACCCGCCCCACCCGGCGGGCAGCCGGAGAGACCCGATGCCCCAAAGCCAAGCGCCCGCCCCCCATCACAGCAAAATTCTGATCATCGGATCGGGGCCTGCGGGCTATACGGCGGCGATTTATGCGGCACGGGCGAATCTAAGCCCCACCATCGTCGCTGGCCTGCAACCGGGCGGCCAATTGACCATCACCACCGATGTGGAAAATTACCCCGGCTTTGCCGATGTGATTCAGGGCCCATGGCTGATGGAACAGATGAAGGCTCAGGCCCTGCATGTGGGGACAGAATTGATCGAGGACATCATCACCGATATCGATCTCGACAGCCGCCCTTTCCGCGCCACCGGCGATAGCGGCAGGCTTTATACCACCGATTCTGTGGTAATTGCCACCGGCGCGCAGGCCCGCTGGCTGGGCATCCCATCCGAGGAAAAATTCAAGGGCTTCGGGGTCTCCGCCTGCGCCACCTGCGATGGTTTTTTCTATCGCAACAAAGAAGTGATCGTGGTGGGCGGCGGCAATACCGCCGTGGAAGAAGCGCTTTATCTGACCAATTTTGCCTCGAAAGTAACGCTGGTTCATCGCCGCGATCATCTGCGGGCGGAAAAAATCCTGCAAGATCGCCTTTTTGCCCATGAAAAGATCGAAGTGATCTGGGATCATCAGATCGATGAAATCTTAGGCGATGAAAATCCCCTTGGGGTCACCGGGGCGCGGCTGGCCCATAGCCGCAGCGGCGAAACCCGGATCGTGCCCGCCCATGGGGTGTTTATCGCCATTGGCCATGTGCCCGCCACCAGCCTGTTCAAGGGCAAGCTGAGCATGGATGGCCATGGCTATATCAAAACCGCGCCGGATTCCACCGCCACGGATATTCCCGGGGTTTATGCGGCGGGGGATGTCACCGATGATATTTATCGTCAGGCCGTAACGGCGGCGGGCATGGGCTGCATGGCCGCGCTGGAGGCCGAGCGTTGGCTTGCGTCCGAAGCCGCCCAAAGCAGCAAGGCAGCAAAAGGCAAGCAGGCGGCGGAATGATCAGGCCAAATAATCAGGCCAAATGATCAGGCGAGCGGCCGCAAAACCCCATCATGAAAGAGCAGGGCATTGGCCGTGCGGCTGATCACCTGCTCCACCTGCCCCACGATGATGCGGTGATCGCCGCCGGGATAATCGGCATATTTGCGGCATAAAAAAACCGCCACCGCGCCTTCGGGGATGGGGATATCCTCGCCCAAGGGGTGCCATTCCACATGGTGAAAGCGCCCATCCTGAAAGCGCTTGTCTTCCGGTCCGGCAAATTGCCGCGCCAGTTGGCCCTGATCTTCGGCCATCACGCTGACCACAAAATGTTCGGCCCTGATGAAATCAGCAGCCCGCGAGGCTTGATGATCTACGCTCCACAAAACCAGCGGCGGTTCCAGGCTCACCGATGAAAAGCTGTTGATGGTGATGCCGATGGGCTGGCCTTCTGCCCCCTGCGCTGTCACCACCGCCACCCCGGTGGGAAAGCGGCCCAATGCTGCACGAAAAGCCCGCCGATCATGATCAATGGGCAATCCATGGCTTTGGTCAAAGGCAAAGCGGCTGTGCCCTTCATCTGGCTTGTTATTCTGTTCGGTCATGATCGGCGGTCTGTTCCGTTTATGCGTGGGTCATAGATAGGGGGACTGGTGCCGGGGTTTTAACATGGATAGAGATTAATGCGCCGGGTTTTTAAGGCTTTCATAAACAGCGCGCAAAAAAGCTTCGGGGTTGATGAAACCGCTGCCCCATGCCTCGTCATAGGCGGCCATGGGCCGGGCGGCAATCACCTCGTCCAGGCTTTTACCATCGGCGATCATCGGCCGCACCCGATCCCGCGCGGTTTCCAGCACATTCAGATAAGCCCGCACCCGTTCGCGATCCGCCAGCGGACCATGCCCCCCGATGAACATGGTTTTTTCATCGGCCAAAGCCATCGCCTTGATCACCCCATCGATGATGCCCAGAAGATTGCCGCCGCTTTCCACATCGATGAAGGGATAGCGATCAACGAACAACAGATCGCCCATATGGATCACATTGCTTTCGGGGAAATGGATGATGCTATCGCCATCGGTATGGGCATGGGGCATGTGATAGGCCCGGGCATCTTCACCCAGATGAAAGCTAAGCTGATCATTGAAGGTCAAAACCGGCAAAGCGGCTTTGGGCCGGGCTTCGGTATTGCGGCGTTCATTGCTGAAGCGTTGCGGCTGGGCCAGCCTGCGATACACATGATCATGGGCCACGATCACCACGCCCCCTTCGCCCAGATTTTCATTCCCGCCGGTATGATCGCCATGCCAATGGGTATTGAGCAGGAATTTCACCGGCCCGCTGTCAAGGCTGGCGATGGCCTCCAATATCCGCTCGGTCAAGGGCGCAAACTGATCATCGATCAGAATCACCCCGTCATCACCGGTCAGCACGCCGATATTGCCCCCGGCCCCATAGAGCACATGCACATTGCCCGCCACCGGCTCGATCTTGATCTCCACATCGGAAAAATCGCGCTGGGCTGCGGCCGAATGGCTCAATCCTGCGGCCAGCAAAAGCGCGGCCAAAGCCCGCTTTCCATCAAATCCGTTTGCCATTGAAATCCCCCTCATCAGTATGTTTTATCACCATCGGGCTGATGATGTTTACCATGACCACCATAAAGCCCTTCGATACGGCTGCGATAGACTTTCGAGATCACATGCCTGCGAATTTTCAAGGTTGGGGTCATCTGCTCATTTTCGATGGAAAAAGCTTCATCGGCCAAAGCAAAGCGGCGCAGCCTTTCGGGGCTGGCCAGCCGCTTGTTCACCCGGCTCACCGCTTCATCCAAAGCCGCGTGCAAATCCTTGTTATCCGCCAGCGCCTTGAGATCGGGGGCACGGCCTGCGGCTTTCGCCCATGCCCCCAGCCATTCGGCATCGGGCACGATCAGCCCCACCAGATAGGGTTTTTCATCGCCATAAATCATCACCTGCGCAATTTCGGGTTCAAGGGAAAGCATCCCCTCCACCCTTTGCGGGGAGATATTTTCGCCCTTATCCGAAACGATGATATCCTTTTTCCGATCCGTGATGAATAAATGGCCATCCGCATCGAATTGGCCGATATCGCCCGTATGCAGCCAGCCCTCGCGCAGGGCCAGATGGGTGGCGCGCTCATCGCCCCAATAGCCGGCCATCAAAAGATCGCCGCGCACCAGAATTTCGCCATCCTCGGCAATTTTCACCTCCACACCTTTCATCGGCGGGCCCACGCTGTTGACCTTGGACTGATGGGGCCGGTTGACCGAGATGATCGGCGCGGCTTCGGTTTGGCCATAGCCCTGCAATAAAGGCAGGCCCAGCCCGATGAAAAACGATCCCACCTGCCGGTTCAGCGGCGCGCCGCCCGAAACCAGCGCCTTCAATCGCCCGCCAAAGCGCCGCCGCACCTTTGCCCGCACCAGCCGATCCAGCAGCCGATCCATGATATCATCGAGCCGATCCAGCCTGCCGCCCTGTTCATGGCGTTTCACCCCCAATGCCAAAGCTTTATGGAAAAGCTTTTGCTTGAGGCCGCCCTCTTTTTCCACCTGCCGCAAAACCCGCTGACGAAGCATTTCAAACAGCCGGGGCACCACCACCATGATGGTGGGGCGCGCTTCGGCCATATTGGCGGCGAGCTTATCCAGCCCTTCAGCATAAAAAATCTCGGCCCCTATGGCCACCGGCAGGGCCTGGCCCGCACTATGTTCATAGGCATGGCTCAGCGGCAAAAAGGAAAGGAAACGATTACCGGAAAGCCCGATCTCCGCCAAAACATCGCAGGCCCCCATACAATTATGCAAAATCGCTTTATGGCTGATCATCACCCCTTTAGGTGCGCCCCCGGTGCCGGATGTATAGATCAAACAGGCAATATCATCGGGCCTGATCTGCCGGGCTGCCGCCTCGATCCGCTCCACACAGGCGCTTTGCTGGGCCAGAATATCCTGCAGGCGCAAAATCCGGGCATTGATGCTTTGGGCCAGTTTCGTGTCATCGATCGCGATCACAAATTCGACAGGATCGCTTTGATGCACGGCGGGCAGCACCATGCGGGCAAGCTTGGGGCTGCTGATGATCACGCCCTTCGCCCCGCTGTTGTTCAGGATGTGCTGATAATCGGCGGTGGTGGATGTGGTATAGGCGGGCACGCTGATGGCCCCGGCGGCCATGATGGCAAAATCGGCGATCAGCCATTCCGGGCGATTTTCAGAAACCAGCATCACCCGATCCCCACGCCCGATCCCCTGCGCCATCAGGGCGGCGGCCAGCCTCGCGACCTTGTCGGCCACGTCAGTCCAGCTTTGGGGCTGATAGCGGCCATCACGCTTGGTATATAAAAAAGGCTTTTTACCGTTTTTGTTGGCTTGATCAAAAAGCAGGGAAACCAGATTGGCGGGTGCGTCCAATGTCATTGATCTTTATCCTTTTATCGTCACTCCCCGCTTTTTTCTTAGCCCAATCCTGCCGCCCAAACCATCGCTAAAAATGACCTTCTTTTCCTTCGCCCCCCTCAATCGTCACATTGGCGCGCAGCCAAAGATCCAGTGCATCCATTGTAAATGTGGCGGTTTCATAAAGGCCGATGATAAAGGCATGAATATCCTCGGCCTCGGCCATGATCTTCGCCCCGTTGATCGCAAGGAACGTATAGCAAACGGCAAAAGCGGTGCGTTTATTCCCGTCGATGAAAGGATGGTTCTGCGCAAGGCTTTCCCAAAGGGCCGCCGCTTCTGCGATCAGATCGGCATAATAGCCGGTTTGCGGGCGATAAAGGGCGGCTTCCAGCATTCCCCGGTCGCGTAACCCTGCCGCACCGCCATAACGTTCTATCTGGTCATCATGGATCATCAAAACTTCGATAAGGGTCAGATAGTCCGTCATTCAGCCAGCTTTTTATAAAGCGGCGCATAGCGATCATGGCTCGCCTGATAGGCAGCCATCACATGCGCGCGGGGCCTGCCCTGCCTGCGTTTTTCGATCAGATCGGCCAGGGCTTCATCAACTAAAGCCTGCAACTGCCGTCCTTCATCCTGTGCCAGATCGCGGATTGCCGATAAAATCTCGGGATTGACCTGTGTGGCGAATTTTTCTCGCCTTTTCGTTTCCATGGCCTGTCTCCTTGATCCTAGCATCCGTTTGTCATGATATATCATGAAATATCAAGATCAGCCAGCACGCCAAAGCCCCCCCGCATCACCCCGCCCCCTCTTCCGTCACCCCGGGCTTGACCCGGGGTCCATTCTTCCTTCCGTCACCCCGGGCCACCCCCTCTTTCGTCACCCCGGGCTTTTTTACTTTCGTCACCCCGGGCTTGACCCGGGGTCCATCTCG
>BAYV01000023.1 GCA_000710935.1 Iodidimonas nitroreducens
CGGTTTCGGTCACCGCCAATGTGGCGCGTTCCGAAGCCGAAGCCGAGCAGCAGTGGAAAACCGGCGGCGCCCTTCTGGGTGAAGAAGCCCGCGAAACAGCCACTGAATCTGCGGCTGAAGGCGAAGACGAGGCCTTTGATACGGAACAATTGGTGCAGGATCTTCTGGAAGAAGAAGAGCGCGCCAATGATGCGAATGCCTGATCCTCTTTCCTGATCCATTTGATCCAGGTTGAAATTAATAAAACAACGAAAGCCTCACTGATTGTTCAGTGGGGCTTTTTTGTTAGGTTCATGCGGCTTATTTTGAATTTAACCATCTAATCATGCATTATAAAAAAATGGAGTTTTAAATAAACAATGGAGGGTCAGCAATGGGCCTGCAGGGCTTATTTTCTCATATCATTCAAAATGGCAGGCTTGATCTTCAGATCGGTACAGGTCCGATCCATCCTATAGGCCATGGCGAAGGGGAGCCGATTGCAATCCATATCAAGGATTTCACAACAGCCAGAAAAATTGCCCTCGATCCCTATCTCAAGCTGGGGGAGGCCTGGATGGACGGCGGACTCGAAATCCGCAACGGCACGCTTTATGATTTTCTTGAACTTCTCACCAAAAATCTAGGTGATCAAGAAGATACGGACCCAGCCTTGCAACGAACATTAAGACTGTTCCGACGCGGGCTGCGGCCTTTTTCTCAATTTAATATTGCGGCCCGCTCCCAAAAAAATGTGGCCCATCATTATGATCTTTCCAATGATTTTTATCGCCTGTTTCTGGATGAGGGGCTGAATTATAGCTGTGCTTATTTCAAAGACCCGAAAGATGATCTGGAAACCGCCCAAATTAATAAGCTGGCCCATATCGCTCAAAAACTGAATATCAGCCCGGGGCAAAAAATACTGGATATCGGCTGCGGCTGGGGCAGCATGGCGCTTTATCTGGCCAAACAATATAAGGCTCAGGTAACCGGCATCACATTATCAACCCAACAGGCTGCACTGGCCCGAAAAAGGGTGCGCGATAGGGGATTGGAAAGCCGGATCGATATCAGGCTCTGTGATTATCGCACCCTCGATGAACAGTTTGACAGGATCGTTTCCATCGGCATGTTCGAGCATGTGGGTCGCCCCTTTTACGCATCTTTTTTCAAGATCATCAACAAATTGCTCTGCCCCAATGGCGTAGCCCTAATCCATCATATCGCCCGCAGCGATGGCCCCGGCGTCACGAACCCCTGGCTTTCTAGATATATCTTTCCCGGCGGTTATTCGCCGGCTTTATCAGAAGTGATGCCCTCTATTGAAAAGGCCGGATTGATTTTAACCGATCTTGAAATCCTGCGTTTGCATTACGCCAAAACATTAAGGCATTGGCGTCAGAGATTTGAGGCCAATCGTGCCGAAATCAGCGCCATGCAAGACGAGAAATTCTGCCGCATGTGGGAATTTTATCTGATCGGATCGGAACTGGCCTTTCGCTATGGCGGCCATGTGGTGGCGCAATGGCAGCTATGCCGCGATCAGCACAGCATGCCCCTTACCCGCAATTATCTTTATGATTGATCAGCGAACCCGGCCCGGCTGCACAAGCTGAACGGTAAAATCGAGCGTCACATCCCCACCCGCCGGAACGGATATCCGCCATCGGGCCTGCTGTGCTGTTCCCTCAATCTGCTCATGGGATTGCTTGATCACCTCCCATGATGGGGCGGGCATCGCCTGCTCGATGGTCACATCGACAGCCGTCTTTTTTTCATTGTGCAGATGATAGCTTTGCCCCACCTCGGTCACTTGGCGCGCGGCACTGTTTTCAATAATCTCATAAGTCCGCCGCAGAGGCTTGATCGTTACATCAAATGCTTTGCCAAGGGAAAGCGACGGCCGCCCGCCTTTAGGCGTGGCCGCGATTTGATCCTCGCCAACAAATACAAGGCCCGCCTTTTCATCATCCTCGTAAAACCGCATCACCCCGGATGGCAAGGGCACGCCGGCCCCCGCATCATCTTCATTGGTAAAGGATAATTCCAGATCAGCGGATAAAGGCTGGTCAAGAGACCGCAGATCATTGGCCCGGTGAAGATAGGATTTAAGCAGTTTGATTTGGGGCAGATCAACAAAACCGACCTGCTTGCTTTCCCCATGTGCCAGGCTGATTTTATGTGGCAGACGATAAAGATAGCGATCCGCCATGGCATCAGGGGCCAGCATCACTGCCGCATCCGCCGCCATCATGCGATTGAGCGCCATGGGCCGGATCGGTTGCATCGCCTCTTTGCGATTGACCTGGCCTGCGATCACGGTGATCGCCGCCGCGTCAAGATCGGCCCCACTGTTATTTTCAAGGCTGATCCGGCCTTTCAAGGCCATCAGGGGATCATCGTCATCCAAAATGGCCACATAATCGGCGGACCAGCGAAACCCGCCCGAAAGATAACTTAAAGTGAGATCCTGCGGCCCCTTTTTCGGCGCAAAAAACTTAGCGGAATAATGGGGCTGAAGCTGAGCATCCTTGGGCAATTGCGGAAAAACCAGACGCCCGGGGATATGCTCAAGGCTTTCGATCCGCCCGGCGATATCGAGCAAAACACCATCCGCAACAGATAGAACACGCGCTTTTTCAATCCGGTCCTCGCCTGTTTTCGGATCGGTGCGATAGATATGCACGCCTTGCCCCAGATAAGCCTGCAAAAGGCCCTCGCGGGTCAGCGTCCGGGCATCATAGCCCTGCTCCAGCATCTTGAAATCATCGGGCTTTCCATGATGATGCAAAAACAGTGACTGCGGCTCGACCATTGCGGTCAACCCCGGCCAGAGCAACACCCCCTCGCCCGCCGGCAGGATTACGCTTCGCCGATCCCGGATCTGCGCCAGATCCTGCTGATAAAAAGTGACAGCCAGATCTGTGCGATCTGCAAAGCCCACTTCAATGGCCAGGTTTTCTTGCGCTTGAACACCAGAATGATGCGCCCAGAAAGGGGCAAAGGCGATCAGCGCCAGCCCTTTCATGAGCGAAAGATGAAAACGTCCTGCGCCCGATCCGACCATCAGAGTCTCCTCGTAAAAAACCACAGCCAAACACGGAAATGTGGTGAAAAGCCGATCCGGGATCAGGCCCCTCCTTCAAAAGGGGATATCGTCGTCGAGATCACCGGAAGGCCCGCTTTGTCCGCCCCCCATATGGCTTCCGCCATAGCTATCGGCACCGCCCTGGCTTCCACTGCCATAATCATTGCCACCCGATGAGCGCGCGCCGCCGCCTTCGCCGCCACGACTATCAAGCATGGTCAGTTCACCGCGAAACCGCTGCAAAACAATCTCAGTGGTATATTTTTCAACACCATCGCGATCCTGCCATTTCCGGGATTGCAGCTGACCTTCGATGAAAACCTTGCTGCCCTTGCGCAGATAATTTTGCGCAACCTTGGCCAGATTTTCGTTGAAGATCACTACACGATGCCATTCGGTACGCTCTTTGCGCTCACCCGATTGCTTATCCCGCCATGTCTCGGATGTGGCAATCGCCAGATTAACCACCGGCGAACCATCCCCCAAAGACCGCACCTCGGGATCACGCCCAAGATTTCCGATCAGCATGACTTTGTTTAAACTGCCTGACATCAAAACCCTTTCTTGTGGAGCCACTTACAATCTTGCCGGTTATGTTAAAGAATTTCTTTTTCCAAAACCAGCGCCCGCCCAAAAATAGCGGCTCAGACCAGTAAGACCGCCATCAAAACCAAAACCAATATGGATGCGATTGTCAGCTTTTTGCTCAGTGATACGAAACCATCAAAGGTCCGCTTCTGCTCGGAAATATCCATTCCACACTCCATCATCATTTTAATAGCTGAACGAAGCCGCTGTTTATAAGAAAAATCCCCCTCAGGAAACCCTCATCCTGCGCGGGGCTGCATTCCTTAAAGACCATAACATCAAAAGCGGATTCGTACCGATACAGAGCCGCTGTGAGACACGAAATCGCTGGCCCGTTCCTGCTCATAGCTGAAGGATATATTGATGCTATCGGTCAGAAACGTAAGCCCGACACCGCCCATAACCGTATCATCAAAAGCAACCGGGGTGCTGCGCAGAAAGCTTTGCCCGGCCTCGCCAAAACGGGCTCGGGTTTCAATCTCATCATCGCTCAATTCAGTGAGATAACCCACCTTCAGGCTGGGCATAAATTTCAGATCATCACCCATGGTGAAAAGGGCGTCGATTGAAGCGGTGGCTCCGGCGCGAAAAGATGTTGTCGTGCGATCATCGACGATGAAGCCAATGCCATTGGAAACGGCTTCGGTATAGCCATCCTCATCCAGCTTGGTGTAATTGGCAACGGCAGCTGCGCTCAATCCATAGCGGCCAAGTTTCGCCCGATAACCAGCCTGAGCGCTGCCGCCAAATTGGGTGGCATTCCAATCCGCTTCCACTGTTCTGCTGAAATTCTCAAAATTGATCAGCCGCGTCCGTTCAAAATCATGAAAAGCAAAGGTGCCCACAGCATCGATGAAAAACCCGCCAGCCGAATAAGAGCCATAAAGACTGAACTGGGTGCTGAGCGTATCGAAATCATCTTTCCCATCAAAATCATCATCAAATTCGCCAATGGTCTGCATGATGCTGATCCCTAAAGCATCAAGCCCGAAAAGCGCCTTATCAACACCAACGGCAAAACCAATGGTTTCCCCATCAAAGCCGATCACATCATCAACCGTATCGCGATTGGCAACATAGCCGATTTCCTGCAACCACATATTCAATCCGCCCTGGTTAACCTCCCGGGTCTGTCGTGCCGTGGCCAAAGCTATACGCGAAGAATTAGCAAATTCCACATCTTTACTATCGCGGAGAGTGGTAAAGCGATGAGAGAGGATACCCAAGGCCATATTCTGACTACTCACAGCCGTATAGCGCGGCAATTCCGAACTTTCGGGCGCGATCTGATCAAGGGCGCTTTCCAAAGCTTCAACCGAAGAGAGATTGGCAATAGCCGCACCCAGTAGATTATCCTGCTGAAAACCAGGGATAGATTGATCAAAAAGTTGGCCACGGCGGTCGCTAAGACCAATTTCCTGAGATGTGCGCTGACGAAGATTGACCACAAGACGATCCTCGGCACCATCGATGAAATCCAAAGATTGCTCGAAAATCACCGATGACAATCCGATCTGAAGATTAAGGCTTTCAAGGCTGTCTTCAAGGAGCAGGTTTTGCGCAGATATCAGAAGAATCGGGATTTCAGATTGTGGAAAAGCAAAGAAATTAGGATCGATGATCGTTCCAGCGCCAATCAAAACATCGCCCGACGCAATCAGAGCCCCATTATTGCTGGCATTCCCTGCAAGGCTAAGGGCCAAAGTGGAGCCTTCAGTGAAGCTTGCCGAGCGGACCTGCACATTAAAGGCATTATTGGTTCTGAATATCGAATTCACGACGCTGAGATCGATATTTTCCCCCAGCAAAGCACCGGAAAAATTCGACTCATTGATCAGCGAAAAGCTGTTATTCCCGGCACCCATATTTAAGGTGCCCCCAAATAAACCCCCATTCATCGCCATGCTATCATTGCCGCTACCCAACAAGATATCACCAATGATCGAGCCATTATTGATCAGGGTCATATCGGATTGCGAGGCCGAGAAATCAGCCGCCACCCGCACGCCATCTGGATTATTGGGGGTATTCACCGTGAGGGTGCCCGTATTGATAAATTCCGTTATTGTCCCGGAAAGATCTCGGATGCCAAAGCCCCTTACAGACGCACCCGCTGCCGCCACCAGAATGGACCCGCGATTGACAAGGCGATCCACACGCCCATTCTCCTCGATCAAAATCGCCGTGGCATCACCCCCGGGGCCGAATGTATCTTGCACCCCATCCGAATTTGCATCATCGCTGGTGCGTGTGGATTGGGCAGTAATCACGCCAAAATTTTCGATCAGGGGTACTTCGGCAAACGACCCGATGCTGATCGTGGTGGCAGCCTGATCGATAGAGGTGCTTTGGATCACCCCGGCCAGATCATTGCGCAGGCCGCCTTCAATGATCGTGCGAAAGATCTGATCGCCCGATTGGGCACCTTCGATGCGCACGGTATTGACAATGAAATCACTTTCCTGGCTATCGGCGCGGATCGTGCCACGATTGAGAAAACCGAAGGCCTCATTTTCCGTGCCAAAGGCACCAAGGGTAACAGCACCAAGGCTGCCATCCGATTTGACGGCCGAAATTTTCACCGCATTGCCTGCCCCACGGGCTGAGATCGTTGCCCCTGTCCCCGGAACGGAATCGGCAATTCCATCATCATTCGCATCAGGATCTTCGGGAATGACCGGCGGACCATTGACAAAACCCCGGGCCACATTGGAAGAAATGAACACCCCGGGCCCGCCGGAAAGCTGCGGCAGAATATTCAGATTATTATCAAATCCCTGATTTCTGCCGGTGGTGACCGCCCCCAGATTCAGCACACTACCCGCCACATCGCCCTCGATCAAAAGGCCGATTTCACCGCCGGAATTGGTGCCCGTGATCTGGCCCGCATTCTCGACATTACCGCTCACCGATCCCCGCACGGCAATGGCGATAGAGTCTTCTCCCAACATCTGGATCGTTCCGGCATTGCGCACAGAACCGATGATGTCGCTCCCCAGATCAAGGCCCACAGACCCGGTCCCGAAAACCTGAACACGACCAGAGCTGGTAAGGTCGATCGATCCCGAAAAGGGACCAGCCCCGCTCAGCCGAAGGCCGACATTCGGCCCCCCGACAAGCGCTTCATTATTATCAAAATTACCAAGAAGGATGATGCTGCCGCCAATCGAAATATCAGAGCTGATACCGTCCGCGCCGGTGCGCACATCCAGCCCCACGCCATCGATCCGATCATTATTGCGGATCGTGCCATTCAATGTGAAATCATTGGAGCTATCCACCACCGCCGCAATGCCATCCTCGATGGTGATTCTGCCGCCCGCAGCGATCACGATATCGGCCGGATTACCCCCATTCACCGTGGATGTGCGGATCGTTTCGGTGCGTTCGTCTTCGATGGTCACTTCCTGACCAAAGGCCGGTCCATATGCGGGGATCGACATCACGAGCGCCAAAGCCGTCAGCGCTGATCCCTTGATAAGGCATGATGTTTGATGGGGAAATCGAAATCCATGATCATGGATCGTTTTATCAGAATTTGGCTTTGCGCCGAGATGATCACTCACAGATTTCAGCTCCGCATTCCTGGTTGTCATAAGATCAGCCTGCACTTTTTCCCTCAGGAGGATCACGTAAAGGCACGACACAGTGCCATGATCTTATCAGAATGCAACAGATGATCTCTCTAAAGCTTGCCCCTCATAATCCGGCTGACCAACAAGAGCAAGGTTCTCGGCAGTTTCATCGGTTAAACGCTGCCGATCCCATAGAGAGCTGCCATGATGAGGGTCGGATCAGGATCGGTCTCGCGCCCGTTTCCCATACCACAAGCTGAAACGACGGGATAAGCGCCTGACGGGGTGCAAATCCATCGACAAAACCATCACCCCCAAAGGAAACATCCAAAAACCCAGAATGGGGAAAAAACCCAAAACGCCCCCAAACAGCAACAAAACTCCGAGGACGATCCGTAGGGCGCGCGAACGAGGCAAACGCCGCTTCATATCCTTCATGAACTGATTGCTTCGGATCTGAAACCCGGACTGCGAGACGCCCTGAGCGGTCTCCTTCTTTTCAGGCAAATCACATCCCCTTTCATCCACCAAACAGGAACGATCAAAGTCCTGCGATCCTCATGCTTTATATTTGATCTCTATGGCCTTTGAGGGGCGAAAAACGAGATGCCATTCAATTTTATATTTGTCCACCATCAGACATGTGACAGGGCATCATTATACACCTATTAGGTGCAATTTAAATTTATTTTTCTTTAATATAAAAGATTTACGATCAAATAACCGGGGTTGGCATAGTCTGGAAGTTGAAATTTTCTTGATTATCTTTAAACTTTACGTAATGTTATCGAGAGATCTTCACCAGTGATAATAAAAATGCTGAATATAACTTCTTCATTTACCAAAAAAATACAGTCTTATCAACATTAAAAGTCTGACATTAAAACAATGCATGGATTGTATTTTCTTTTATATTTTATATATAAACTATAAGCGAAAGGGAGTTGCATGGCGGCTATCGGGGCTTCATTATTATGAGCTATGCTGATGAAAGTACACACGATGTGCTTACTTCACAGTTGAAGAATAAAGATCCCCTGCCCCATCTCCAAAGCAAGAAACCTTTTGCCTTTCGTATTCTTCACAAAATATTTTTGGGATATGTACTTGGCACCATTTCTTTCATATGGCTGTCATACGCTACCTTCAACGGCGTCAATGAACTCGCCCGCATCACCGAAGATGTGCATCGGCATCCCTTTATCGTGAGCAATGCCACCGCTGCCCTTCGCACCGATATCAGCGAAACCAGGCTGTGCCTGATCGGCATCACAGAGGCAGAATCGCAGACGATACTGGAAGCCAAAATCCAGTCTCTGCATCAGGCCGAAAGCCGGATGATGGAAAATGTTGCGCTCATTCAGGAGCGCTATCTTGGACCGCGAGAAGATAGCTTATTGCTCAACAAGATTTTTGACGATCTCCAGAAAAATAATCAGAGCGTTATTGAAGCCGCGATTGCCGGAGATGATAAAATCAGCCGCGAAATTCTCGATGGCAGTGCTGAACAATCGATCCTTATGCTGGCTCAAAAAGTCGATGTCATTCACACTTTTGCCCGGAACATGTCGCAAAATCTGCTTCAAAAGGCCAAAGAAAAAGAGCGCGATGTTCAAAGGCAGATGCTTTTGGCCATCATCCTGGGCGGCAGCATCATGGCATTTGCAGGCTTCATCCTCAATAGCTCGATCACACGGCCGCTTTATCGTCTGCGGTCTTATATGGCGACTTTGATCGAGGGCGATACGAAGAATAAAATTCCCGAACAGGATCGTCGGGATGAAATCGGGGACATGGCCCGCGCTTTGGAGGTTTGCCGTAACGCCCTGGAAAATCGCGAACAGGTGGAAAAGGCGCGACATGATGCAGAGGAACGGGCCCATCTCGCTGAAAAAAATCGCCTCAAAGACCAGCAGGAGGCCAATTTTGCAGCGATGGCTTTGCTCGAAAAACGTGTAGAAGACCACACGCGGGATCTGGCCGAGAGCAATAAAGCCTTGATTGCGGAAATCGAACAACGCAAGGAAGTTGAACTGGCCTTGAAAAAAGCTCTGCGCGATGTTGAGCTTGCAAGCGCTGCCAAATCAAATTTCCTTGCCCATATGAGCCATGAGCTCCGCACGCCCTTGAATGCCATCCTGGGCTTTACAGAATTATTGAAAACGAAAAGCAAGTCTGAAAATAACACTGATATCATCAACGAATATACCGATCATATCGGCACGGCAGGCCATGATTTGCTTGAAATGGTGGATACCATCCTCACACTCACAAACGAAGGCGAGAAAAACCCGAAAATAAAAGCAGATGGCGATTGTGTAACGGTTCAGGATCTGGTCGATGCCGCCATGACTGCCCATGCCGAAGATGCAAAAGAAAAATCCATCGAGATTGAAACCGATCTGACCGAACCCAATAGCCCGCTTCTGATCGACAAGGAAATGCTGAACAAGGCCTTGTCCAATCTGTTATCCAATGCCATAAAATTTTCGCCGAAATCCAGCCCTGTGCTGATTTCTGGCGGGCCAGAAAAACAGCATTATGCCATTCGGATCATTGATCGAGGGATCGGCATCTCTCCCGATCATTTTCATTCCATCATGGAACCTTTTTCGCAAACCGAAAATCCCCTCATCAGGAGCTATGAGGGCGCGGGTCTGGGCCTGCCCCATGCCCGGCGGATAATCGAAAATAATGGAGGCTCCATCGCCATTGATAGCAATCTCGGCGAAGGGACGATCGTAACCATAACCTTACCACTGGCGACAGATACCTAAAGAAATGGCTGATGGGATGGCTGAAGGACGGCTTGTCTTAGAGTCCTGAAAGTGGAGGTCCTGAGCGCCTGGGCATCCTGCCCCTCAGCCTCTTCCCTGAAGGTCGAAATCCTTCAAACCCAGGGCAGCAAGCGCCAAAGTTGCAGCAAAAAGATCAGCCTCGGCCACGGCATAGCGCAGCCGCGCATCGATAGCCCGCACTTCGGCATCGGCCACCCGTTCCTCGCGAATATTCAAAAGAAAAAAATCGCTCTCACCATTCTCAAAACGCGTCCGTTCGGCCTTTTCCATCAATCGGGCCTGCGCCAGTTCAGCCTCGGCAAGTTCCACCAGCCGTGACGACGTTGAGATCGCCGTTGCGATCATCCGCAGTTCGACTTCCAACTGATCCGCCTGCATTTGCCGCTCATGACGCATGCGGGCGATTTCGGCCCTCGCCCGCGCTCTTTGCCCCTCACCCAATCGCGTCTGTAAGGGGATGACCAGCTTCAATCCCAAAATCACATCCGTGCCCTCACGAGTGATGCTGCCATCGCCGAAATCACGTGAAACCTCGAAATCAACATCAAGGCGGGGCTTCAATATATTTTGTGCAAGCATGAGTTCATTCATGCCAGTTTCAAGCCGGGCATCAATCAATCGCAATTCGGGACGCTCATCTAAACGCTGAAGCGCTTCGGAAAGAAGGGCTTCAGCATGGAAAATCTGTGGTTCGGGCAGAGCAGCGCCCAAACGCTCGGCTCCAACGCGTACCGGTTGACGCGCATCGTCACGCAGATAAAGAGAGAGCATCGTGCTTGCATCCCGAAAGCGCTGGTCTGCTTCGGCCATCAGAATTTCCCGGCGAATGAGAATCTGACGATTTTCAACCCTCAGAATTTCAGGGGCATCCCCTTGCGCCACCCTTCTGGACAAAGCCTGATCCCGATCTTTGGCCAAGGCCAGCAAGGTCCGATAAATATCCATCTGCCGCCCCGCGGCCTGCCAGGAATAGAATGCGCGCATGGCTGCTTCCTGCACCGCAAGCCGGGTTGCCAGCAGATCAAGATCTGCGGCACGAATATCGATGGCGCTATTCATGCGCTTCACCCGTCGGGCATCGATTTCCCTGTCACGCAAAAGCGAAAGCGAGACCCCCGCCTTCAATTCACCAAAGCTGTTGGTGAACATGATGTCTTCATAAATCGGAAATTCACCCTCCGAAATTCGGTAGCCTCCATAAACTTTACCGCCAAAATTTTCCAATGGCTTGGTCACCGAAGATTCAAAAGTTTTGCCATCCCAAAATCCCGAAAGACGCTGGCGTGTGCTTTGGGTGGCTTGGGCATCAAAGGCCCCCTGGGCTGCCAGTAAATCCCCGCGCCTTGCGTCCCGCGCGGCCATGGCCGCAGCCACTTGCGGAAAATGCTCGCGCGCGCTTTCCAAAACCTCCTTCAAAGTCAGCTCACTCGCCCGGGCAGACCCTGCATAAATTATGAGCAAGAGGCTGAAGCTAAGGGCTATAGCCCCTAAGACCAGCCTTTGGAAAAAGGCACACACCATCCTCATCATGGGGCTTCACCTATCAATCCGGTGGGCATTTGCGGCGGAAAATTATTCAACCGGCGCCAGATTTCATAACCAACCGAGACTTCATTGAGCAAAACTGTGCCCCGGGCTCCGGCACCCAGTCGGATGAAATGTTCGTCCGGCCAAGGATAGTCGTTTTTATCCTCAATGATCAGCACGCGAAACAGGCCATTGCGCGATGCCACCGGATCAATGAATTGCACGATCCCGCCAAAGGTCCCGACCGCAACCGAAGGCCAGCCGCTGAATTGCATAGTCGGCCATCCTTCAAACATCAGGCGGGCTTTATGGCCGGGGCGAACAAGGGGCGCATCCCGCCCATCCACAAAAAGCTCCACCACGCGCTCGACATTCAAAGGGAGAAAGGTGGCAAGCGCCTGCCCTTCTTTTACCATTGTCGCATTATCTCCGGCATTGAGGGTAAGCACGACACCATCGCGCGGCGCCACGACCGTTTGGCTTTGCAGGCGTGATTGGGTGACTTCAATGCGATTGAGCGCCGCCGCAGCGGATGCTTCGCGGGCCTTCATTTCCTCATATTTGATCCGCGCCGTTTCAAGATCGAGCCGCGAACTCAACCCTTCGGCTTCCAGCCGCTGTTTTCTCTCATAATCGATGCGGGCTGTTTCCCGTGCTCGCCGGGCTGCTTCCAATTGACGTTCGGTTGCGGCGCGTTCGCTTTCGATCCGTTCGATGAGCCGAGGATCATTATCGATCAAACGAACGATGGGATCACCGGCTTTGACCTCCTGACCTTCGCGCACGAACCATGTCTCAACACGGCCTGAGACCATCGCTGTCACCGTTTGCAGGCGATCGCGCGGATCAAGGGTCGTCACCACACCGTTCCCGGCGGCGGTTTGCACCCATGGGGTGAACCACATGAATAAACCGGCCAGCACAAGAAAGCTCATGATCAGCCAGATAAGCAACCTTATGGGCCGAGGAAGGTGAAGGGATTTGAGGGATTTGAAAATATCCCAATCGGATTGAGGAAAGCGATCAGAGTGCATCATTGCGGCTGCTCCTTTTGGACATCGGCGGATAGCGCCTCATCGCTCTTTAAAAATGGCGAAAAGCCAGACGGTTGGTGATGATTACTGAACAAGATCACGGTGGTTTGGGAAAGGCTGGCAAAATGGGTGTGAAGCGCACTCATCCGGTCCGGCGACAGCATGTCGTAGATTTCACCGATCACCAGGATTTTTGGCTGTGCCAGCAAGGCGGCGGCCAATTTGAGTTGCAAAGCTTCGGCTGCGGATAGCGGCCAGCCATTGGATAAAAGCTCGGTATCCAATTGTTCATCCAATGAAGCAATAACATGAGACAACCCAACGATTTGAAGGGCCGCCTCAATCTCTTCATAGCGCGCAGAAGGCCTTGCCAGTTGCAGATATTCAGCAATGGTGCAGGCAATGATTGCCGGGCGATCCAGAACAACGATCTGTTGCCGCAGGGCCATGATTTCGAATTGCCGGATATCCTCTCCGGCGAGCAGGATATGGCCGCGTTCGGGGTCTATATGGCGTTTCAGAAGATTGGTGAAAAGGCGCTGAAAGCGGCTATCAGCCTTATGGGCAACGACCTTGGTGCCTGCCGCTATCTTGAAGTTGAAAGCCGTGTTCTCGCCCCCGAAATTCACTTTAACAGCGGCAAATTCCAGATCCGGAACACGGTCTTCGATGGTTCTTGTGCCCTCATTGGGCTCCAGAGGGGCGCTGAAAACCTGCGATAATTCCTCGATTGAAGCGGCCAGCAGATAAAACTTATCAAGATAAACACTGAATTGAGAAAAGCCGAAAAACGCCGCCGATAAAATAAGCTCAGCCGCAACAAGCTGCCCCAAAGTAAGCTGATTTTCGATCACCAGCCAGCCGCCAATCCCTAAAAGCGCCGCGCTCGCCAAAGCATAAAGCGCCAGCAGGCTGATAGTTTGGGCAAAACTCGCCGAATATTGCTGTTCCTGGGCACGCAGATACTCTGCCCCCAGTCTTTCGGTACGCAAAAGGGCGTGATCCACATGGCTGCGGCGTTTGTAAAATCCATTAGTTGCGGCCAGAGAGCCTAGCCAATGGGCCATGCGATATTTGGCATGGCTCACCTGAACCTGCCCCAGTGTTCCCCTTTTGCCCCAGATCATCCAGATGAGCCAAATGATAAAGCTGTAACCAAGGATCAGGCCAAAGAACAGCGGATGGTAAAATGAGACCACCACAAAGCCGATCCCAGCCTGAAAGACGATGGAAAAGCCACCGATCAGGATTTCCGGCACTGTTTTTTGCAGGACCATGATATCGAAATAGCGATCATAAAGATCGCTGCGGCGGGCTTCCTCGAACCAATCTGTCCGGGCATGAATGGCCGTCATGGCCATTTCCGCTGACAAACGGGCATGGATACGACGGGAAAAGATTTCCATCAGATAAGCCCGCGCCGCCCATAGCCCCCCCGAGATGGACAGGAGGCCAAACAGGCTGAGCGATAAAACCACGACAGGCTGAACAAGCGCCGTATTGGCAACACTATCAACAAGCATCTGCACTGAAATCGGAATGGCAAGGGTCAAGAGGCTGATCACTGTGCCAAGAATAATCGCGGCATAATAAAAACGACGCTCAGGGCCAAGCAGCCAGATCATCCAGCGCCAGATATGTCTGATTTCGGCAGCATCATCCGTCACATGATTGGCCATGCCTTCACCTTTCCGTTCATTCAGATCAACTAGATGGTGCGTCCTTTTTGATTGTTCAAATCAATATTTTCTATGATATAAATAGGAAAATAGCTATGGAAATGAGCAATGCTTCGCCCCACCCTTCGCCAGATTGAATATTTTGTCACCTTGTCGGAATGCCGCGCTTTCAGGGAAGCCGCAACGCGCTTGCACGTCACCCAGCCCACTTTAAGTGGCCAGATCGCCGATCTCGAAGGTCGTTTGGGCACCCGATTATTTGAGCGGGGCCGCTTTGGCGTTCGTCTATCGGCCGATGGGGCGGCACTTTTGCCTCGGGCGCGTCAGCTTCTCATTGATCTTTCAGATTTTTGCAGCGCCGCCAAATCAATGCCAAATATCTTTGCGGGAACGATCCGCATCGGGGTGCCCACCAGCTTAGGGCCCTATCTGTTGCCGAGTTTGGTGCCGGAATTGCATCGCCGCTGGCCAAAGATGAAGCTTTATGTGCGCGAAGATGTGCCCGCCGCTCTGGAACAGGAATTGATGGAAGGGCGCTATGATCTTCTACTCAATTCCCTTGATGGTGCCCCCCATCGATTCGAGATTGAAAGCCTGTTTCACGAGCCTTTGCTGATCGGGCTTGCACGGGATCATCCCCTGGCCTTGAAGGAGTCGCTTAAGGCCGCCGATCTCAAGGGCAGCGCCATTCTCGCCCTTGGCCCCAGCCATCGCTTTCATGATCAGGTCGAACGATTATGTCGGCGCTTGAAAGCACATCTTTTGACTGACTATGAAGGGACCAGCCTTGATACCTTGCGCCAGATGGTTGGCATGGGCATGGGCCTGTCTTTTTTTCCGCATTTTTATGTGCAATCGGAAATGCTCGGGGATCGGGCGATCATCGTTCGCAAGATCACCGATATGCCGATCTCCCGGGAAATCGGCCTGTTATGGAGGAAAAGCGCCCCCGGCGCCGAAGCCTATCGGATGCTGGGCAGCCTGATCCTCGAGCTTTCGGGCCTCGAACGCGCCCCATGAAATCAGGCTCGAAGATCAGTCCTCATCTGTCTGGCTCTCATCCTTCATCGGATCAGTGCTATCGACATCGATTTCGGTATCCTGAGCTGCCTGTGGCGATTCCAGATCCTCGTCTCGCTGATCTTCTGCTTCTTCACCGGGTTCGGGCACCTTGGCCACACTCACCACTTTTTCTTCAGGATCAATACGGAACAAAGTCACGCCCTGGGTATTGCGGCCCGCGATGCGGATATCCTGAATCCCGATCCGAATGATTTTGCCGGCATTGGTCAGCAGCATCAATTGTTCGCTAGTGGTAACCGGACCAGAGGCGACGACCGCGCCATTGCGATCACTGGTCACGATATTCACGATCCCCTGCCCGCCCCGGCCCGTGGTGCGATATTCATAAGAACTGGTGCGCTTGCCATAACCATTTTCGGTGATGGTGAGGATGAATTGTTCGCGTTCGGCCATCCTCTCCTTTTGTTCAGGCGAAAGATCACCCAAAGCCTTTTCATCGTTATTCACGGCTTCATTGTTCTTCCATGCGGCCGCCTTCAGATAAGACTCCCGCTCATCAGCCGTGGCATCCTGCCCATTCAAAATGGACATGCCAATCACCTGATCCCCCGATGCCAGCCGCATGCCGCGCACCCCGGTGGCCGTTCTGCCCTTGAAAACCCGAACATCGCGCACCGGGAACCGAATGCATTTGCCGGAATGGGCCGCCAGCAGCACATCATCTTCCTCGCGGGCCACACGCACCCCGATCAGACGATCATCGGCCCCTTCTTCAAATCGGATGGCGATTTTGCCATTCGAGGGAACATTGGTGAAATCCGACAGCAGATTGCGGCGCACATTCCCGCTGCGGGTGGCGAAAATCACGTTCAATTCGCTCCAGCTTTCCTCATCTTCAGGAAGCGCCATGAGATTGGTGATGATCTCGCCGTCCGTTAGCGGCAGCAGATTGATCAGGGCCTTGCCCCGGCTTTGCGGCGTGCCAAGGGGCAAGCGCCACACCTTGAGCTTATAAACCTGCCCATAATTCGAGAAGAACAGCATCGGCTGATGCGTATTGGCAACAAAAACCGTGGTCAGCACATCTTCTTCGCGGGTGGCCATGGCCGAACGACCCTTGCCGCCACGGCGCTGTTCCCGATAGCTATCAAGCGGCACGCGTTTGATATAGCCGCCATGGGTCACGGTGACGACCATCTCTTCATTGGCGATCAGATCTTCTTCATCAACACCGCTGGCTTCCAGCATGCTGATTTCGGTACGCCGAGGCGTGGCAAATTCTTCGCGCACGGACACCAATTCTGAACGCAAAACCTCATATAAACGCACACGCGAGCGCAGAATTTCAAGAAAGCCGCGGATTTTTTCCGCCAGTTCATCCAGTTCCTTGCCAATTTCATCGCGGCCTAATGCTGTCAAACGATGGAGGCGCAAATCCAGAATGGCTTTCACCTGCACCTCGGTCAGCCGATAGACCGAGCCTTCTGAGCCGGGCATGGGTGGCTCGCCGATCAGATCGAGATAGGGCAGAATATCGGCGGCATCCCAATCGCGCTGCAACAGCGTTTCGCGGGCCACGGCGGGGCTGGGCGCGCTGCGGATAATGGCCACCACTTCATCGATATTGGTCACCGCCACCACCAGACCAACGGCCAGATGCGCCCGATCCCGCGCCTTTCCAAGCTCGAACTTGGTGCGACGGACAATCACCTCTTCACGAAAGGCAACAAAGGCTTTGAGCACATCGCGCAAAGAAAGCTGCTCGGGCCGCCCATGATTAAGGGCCAGCATATTGATGCCGAAATAGGTTTGAACCGGAGTGAAACGATAAAGCTGATTGAGCACGACATCGCCCACCGCATCGCGCTTCAATTCAATAACCACCCGCACGCCATCGCGATCGGATTCATCGCGTAGATCGGCAATGCCCTCGATCCGCTTGGTTTTCACGGCCTCGGCGATTTTTTCGATCATCGAGGATTTATTCACCTGAAAGGGCGTTTCGGTGATGATGATGGCTTCGCGTCCGCGCACTTCCTCGAAATGCGAGAGCGAACGGATGATGATCGATCCCCGGCCCGTTTCGATGGCCGATCTGATCCCGGCCCGGCCCAGAATGATCCCACCCGTGGGGAAATCAGGCCCCTTTACATAGGCCATCAGTTCGGCATTGGTGCTGGCCTCGCCATCGATCAGGGCCAAAGTGGCATCGATCACCTCGCCCAGATTATGGGGCGGAATATTGGTGGCCATGCCCACTGCGATGCCGGCGGCCCCATTCACCAGAAGATTGGGAAAGCGGGCCGGCAAAACCACAGGTTCGGATTCAGAGCCATCATAATTATCGGCAAAATTGACCGTATCCTTGTCGATATCGGTCAAAAGCGCCGTGGCCACCTTCGCCATCCGGGCTTCGGTATAGCGCATGGCGGCTGCCGGATCGCCATCCATCGAGCCAAAATTCCCCTGACCATCCACCAAAGGCAGGCGCATGGAAAAATCCTGAGCCATCCGCACCAAAGCATCATAGATCGCGCTATCGCCATGGGGATGGTATTTCCCCATCACATCCCCCACGATGCGGGCCGATTTGCGATAGGGCTTATTCCATTCATAGCCATTTTCATGCATCGAATAGAGAATGCGGCGGTGCACGGGCTTTAACCCATCGCGCACATCGGGAAGCGCCCGGCTCACGATCACGCTCATGGCATAATCGAGATAAGACGCCTTCATTTCCTCTTCGATGGCAATGCTGGATATGGGACGAGATGGCGAAGACGTGTCAGAGGTATCAGCCACAGACGATGCACCCTTCTAAAGCGATCAGTTGATTTCGTGCGTGAGACAAGAGCAGCTAAAGGCACGGCTCATAGAGACATCGTTGGATAGCAGGCCATGAAGCCTCGTGCGTCACGATAAGGGCTATTGTTAGCAATTGCCCTGCGCACGCGCAAGCGCCGGATGAGTGCCGCAGAATTGTTGGAGAGCTTGATCGAAGATCAGTTGGATTTTCGGCCCAGCTTGCCGATCAGATAATCCAGATTTTCAGTATCCAGATCCTGATCGATCTGGGTCAGAACCCGTTCGATCATGATCTTGCGAAACAAATTACGATCATCTCCACTCGTGAGGCTCATTTCATCGGCAATCGATACACCGATCCGCCCCACATGCTGCAGGGCTTTGGGCATCCCTGCTTTTTCAAAAAGCCGGGGCAGGCCCAGATCGCCCTTGTCATGCACCAATTTCCAGGCATTGGCAGCGGAAATCCCCGCCCTTTTGGCCAGAGCCGCTTCAAAAAAGGTGGTATCGCCCATGCACAAAGCGCGAATGATCAAGGTGGGGGTTAGCCGTCCATGCACATAAAGCTGATCCACCAGAACCAGCACATCCAAAGCCGCCTTACCGGGCGATAGCAGGCTGACCGTGGCCCGCTCCCGGCTTTCCAGCAAAAGATCCGTGGCAACGGACGGTGATAATTCATGATGGGTGACCAGATGATCGCGCAGATTTTCGGTGACCAGCGATACCAGCCGTTCGGCAACGGCCAAAGGCAGCTTCTGGCGATGCGCAAGGGGCGTTTTTACGGCATCGCTGCCCGCATAGGTTTTTAAAACACGTTCAAAAGTCGTGTCCTTGATCTGCGCCCCTTCATTGCCCACAAGCGTGGAGACCACATCTTCATTACCGGAATCCGCCAGCGCATCCGCAATATCGGACGAAACTTCAGCCCGTTTTGCAACAGCGATCTGACGATCGGAATCTGCCGAGCCGATGATTTTTAGAAGATCCTCATCCTTTAGAACCGCCGAATATTCAATGATCGGTAAAGCCACTTCATTGACATCAGAGGCAAGGCTTCGGGCCACATCTGCGGGCAGATCGGGATTATCCTTCAAAGTTTCGGCAAGGGCTTTTCTCACCCGCACTTCGGCATCAAGCACGAAAGCACGAAAAATATCCTCAGCCAGTTCGCGCTCAGGTCCCTTCAGGCTATCGGAGGAGAAATAAGCGCCAACTTTTCTCGCCGCTTCGGCACGATTCTCAGCCGATGGCTCCGCCAATAATTTGGCTACATCGGATCTGGATAAACTGGGGGGCGTGCTCAAAGGGTCAAATCCTCACTGATAACCAACGGCGAAAACCAACAGCGACAACCAAAGGCACAGACGCATCCTGTGCGATACTGAAACACAAGGCTGTTGCCGCAGACTAGATGGCGAAAGGTTAAGTTGCGGTAAAATCGAGCGCAAGAAATATTGCCCTAAAATGATCTTTTTGGCCATCCATTTCCGCTGTCGAAAAAAGAGACAGACCATGAATTTCGTTTGATCTTTTTTGTGGTACAATGGGGCACGACGGCTCATAATAGGCATAAGAACGGCAAAGTTTGAGATCGGCTTTGCCTTTTATTGACTTTGCGCAGTTTTTCCCTATTGTGGCGCGAAAATTTCGCTCATCCGGAACAGGATCAGATGAACGATCTGGGTTCATCCTTCTTTTCCCCAAGCCAAGGCAATATCATTCGCCCATGAGTTTTGAATATCTCGGACTAAGCGATGAACTGTTGAGTGCGGTTCGGGACGCGGGTTACGATACGCCAACCCCCATTCAACGTCAGGCCATTCCTGCGATTTTGCAAGGAAGGGACGTGATCGGCATCGCCCAAACAGGAACAGGGAAAACCGCCGGTTTTACCCTCCCAATGCTGGATATCCTGTCTCAGGGCCGGGCGAAGGCTCGGATGCCGCGCACCCTGATTTTGGAGCCAACCCGCGAACTGGCACATCAGGTTTCCGAAAGCTTCGAGAAATATGGAAAAAATTCCAAGCTTTCGATGGCCCTGCTGATTGGCGGTGTTTCTTTCGCCGATCAGGAAGCCAAGCTTGAACGCGGCGTGGATGTTTTGATTGCCACCCCGGGGCGGCTGCTCGATCATTTCGGGCGCGGCAAGCTGATGCTGAATGGGGTGCAGATTCTGGTCGTTGATGAATGTGATCGGATGCTGGATATGGGGTTCATCCCCGATGTGGAAACGATCTGCCAGAAAATGCCGCAGGCCCATCAAACCCTGTTTTTCTCGGCCACTTTATCAAAAGAAATCAAGCGCCTGACCGATCAGTTTTTGAATGATCCCAAATTGATCGAAGTGGCGCCTCCGGCATCCACGGCTGCAACGGTCAGCCAAAGCATCGCCATTATCGGCGCGCGTGAGAAATCGAAAGCCCTGCGAGAGCTTGTGGCCACCGAAGAGATCGACAGTGCCATCGTTTTTTGTAATCGCAAGGTGGATGTTAAATCCGTTTATACCAGCCTTAAACGCGCTGGCATTGATGTGGGCCAATTGCATGGCGATATGGCCCAGCCTGATCGGATGGACACGCTGGCCCGCTTCAAATCCGGCGATGTGCGTATTCTGATTGCCAGCGATGTAGCGGCACGGGGGCTTGATATTCCCAGTGTCAGCCATGTTTTCAACTATGATGTGCCCAATAATTCGGAAGATTATGTGCATCGGATTGGCCGCACCGGACGCGCTGGCCGCGCCGGTATTTCGGTCACTTTGGCGGTGCCGGCCGATGCCAAGGCCGTTTTGGAAATTGAAAAACTCATTGGTCGCCCGATTGAACGCAAAGCTTTGGAAAGCGTGAAAATCCGCGATCTGAGCGATGAAGCAGAGGGCGCAAAGCCCAAGGGTTCGGCCCGTGGCAGATCGGGCAGCAAGACGGCAAAAAAACCCGCTGATGCCACCTCCGATCAATCAACTGCGGAAAAACCAACGGCCGATGCTTCAGGCGACACATCTGCAAAGGCAGATGACACCCAAAAGGATGCGCCAAAAGCCCGGGCCGATCAGCCTGAAACCTCGGACCAAAGCCAGCCCAAGCGATCCGGGCGGCGCCGCAGCCAATCTGCCAAACCACAATCCGACAAAAAGCCTTCTGAAAAGCAGCAAGCGGATAAGGCGCCTCAGGCGAAAGACGCATCAAGCCAGCCTGAGCGTTCAGATACCCGCGAAAAATCATCTGCAAGCGAGAGACAGGCTTCATCGGATAAAGACCGTCGGCGTTCATCATCGCCGAAAAATCATGATCATCGCCGGTCGTCCCATCATCATGCTCAGGATGATGAACCCGATCATCAGATCGTTGGGCTTGGGGCGCATGTTCCGGCATTTTTGCAACGGCCCGTGCCTAAACGCGGATGAGACCCGAGCCCAAACGCGGATGAGACCCGTGCCTAAACGCGGATGAGACCCGAGCCCAAACGCGGATGAGTCTCTTCCCCTGCTTTATGGCAGGGCTTTTAGGCTATGGTGCTTTTCTGTGCTGATCATCCCCTGATCCGGGCTATGATCTTGGCGTGGAAAGGAATGCACATCATGCTCGATCATCGCCCCGAAGCTCTCAAGGCCCGGAATTTTCAAACCATCGAATTGGCTATCGATGGTCCCTTGGCCCGCATTCGGCTCAATCGACCGGATCGCCTCAATGCCTTGTCGCCTTTGCTTTTGCGCGAACTTCATCAGGCAGTCACCAGCCTTGGAACCGGGGATAGCCGGGCGCGATGCCTGATCATCACCGGTGCCGGGCGCGGATTTTCCGCAGGTGCCGATTTGCTGGCCAATTCAGAAGAAGAGACCGTCAGCGAGGCCGCGCCCCCCGATCTTTCCCGCTCCTTGCGCAGCCTTTATCATCCGCTGATCATGGCCTTGCATGATTTGCCGATCCCGATCATTGCCGCTGTTAATGGCCCGGCTGCCGGGGCGGGCATGAGCCTTGCCCTCACCGCCGATTTCATCCTGGCGGCCCGTTCCGCCAGTTTCATGCAGGCTTTTGTGCAGATCGGCCTTGCCCCCGATGCCGGTTCAAGCTGGGCCTTGCCACGACTGATTGGCCCGGCCCGCGCCGCCCGCCTGATGATGCTGGGGGAAAAGCTATCCGCCGAAGATGCTTTGTCATGGGGCCTTGTGATGGCCGTTCATGATGATGAAAAACTTTTGGATGAAGCTGAAAAGCTTGGCCACAGATTGGCGCAGGGGCCGAGCCAATCCTATGCCGCGATCCGCGCGCTTTTGCGGGCATCGGCTGATCATGACCTGCCAACACAGCTGGAACTTGAGGCCGAAACCCAGAAAAAACTGGGCCAAACAGCAGATTTTATCGAAGGGGTGCGGGCCTTTATTGAAAAAAGACCGGCCCGGTTCAGCGGCCAATAGCGCGGACACTCAAAAGAGCAGAAAGGCCGCGCCCACGTGATTACTTCCCGCGACGATTGTTTTTTTCTGTCAATCTTTGCTTCTGTGTGCGGCGGCCATCCACATAAGGATTTTTCGACGCCCGCAAATACAGCCGCAAAGGCACCCCCGCCAGCCCGAAATCGCGCCGCATCTCATTTTCCAGATAACGCATATAGCTATCAGGTACCCCTGCGGGATGATTGGTGAAAATAGTAAAGGTGGGGGGCCGCGCCTTGATCTGCGCTCCATAGCGCATCCGGGTAGCCCGCCCCTGAACCGCAGGCGGTGGGTGGGATTCTGTGACGGCGGCCAGCCAGCGATTGAATTCCGAAGTCCGAATGCGGGAGTTCCACAATTCATAGGCATCGATCACCGCAGGCATCAGCCGCTCAATCCCCTGGCCGGTGAGCGCTGAAACGGGTACCGTGGTCACCCCCTTCAATTGCGGCAGGGACCGCGTCAAAATATCATTTACGCCCCTTTGAGCGGCTAGGCGGTCTTCCACCTGATCCCATTTATTAAGGGCAATCACCAAAGCCCGGCCTTCTTCCACCACCAAAGAGGCGATCTTGATATCCTGTTTATCCACGCCGCGTTCGGCATCGATCATCAAAACCACGATTTCTGCAAAGCGCACCGCCCGCAAGGTATCGGCAACCGACAGTTTTTCGAGCTTTTCAATCACCCGCGACCGCCGCCGCAACCCCGCCGTATCAAACAGGCGCACGGGAATATCGCCATAATCCCAATCCACCGAGATCGAATCCCGGGTCAGCCCGGCTTCAGGGCCGGTAATCAGGCGTTCCTCGCCCACCAGATAATTGATCAGGGTGGATTTTCCGGCATTGGGACGGCCAATCACCGCCAAGCGCAAAGGGCGTTCTTCGGTAAAAGCGATGACATCATCATCGGCTTCATCATCTTCAAATTCAAAATCCAGATCGCCTTCCACCAGATCTTCGGCAGCATCATCGGTGTCAGACGCGGTGTGTTGCTCCACCGCCCGGGGATCGACACCGATCAGGCGCGCCGTTTCATCGATGGCGGAATAAAGATCGCCCAAACCTTCGGCATGTTCAGCCGACAGGGCCACCGGATCGCCCAAACCAAGGGCATAGGCTTCATAAGCCCCTTCCGTGCCACGCGTGCCTTCGGCTTTATTGGCGACCAAAATCACCGGAATTTTCTGAACCCTGAGCCAGCTTGCAAAATGCCGATCCAAAGGCGTGATCCCGGCGCGGGCATCGATCATGAACAAAACCATATGAGCACCGCCCAAAGCCGCCTCGGTTTGCAAACGCATGCGGCCTGCAAGGCTGGTGCTATCGCCTTCTTCAAGGCCTGCGGTATCAATGATATCAAAGCGCAGATCGGCCAGCTTGCCCACGCCCATGCGCCGATCCCGGGTCACCCCGGGTGTATCATCGACCAAAGCAAGCCTTTTGCCCACCAGGCGATTGAACAAGGTGGATTTCCCAACATTGGGCCTGCCAATGATGGCGATCGTCAGAGGCTGTTTTGACACGTCGTGCTTCCTATCAGCGATATGCGACGAGGTCTGCACCCTCGGTCAGAAAATAAAGGGTTCCATCGGCAATGATGGGGGGCGCAATCACCCCATCAGGCAGCGTTTCCGCCCCCAAAAATTCGCCTGTGTATGGCGATACCGATAAAATATAGCCATGAGACGAGGCTATGATCAACCGATCCCCCGCCAAAACAGGCCCGGTCCATGAAAGGGGTGTATCGCGATCTTCAGGATTTTTAAACCGCTGCAGGCGGGTTACCCAGCGCACGCGCCCATCGGCCAGTGACAAGGCCGCAAGCTCGGCATCGGCGCTCAAAACAAACAGATATTCGCCAGCAATCCACGGCGTGTGAACCGAAGCAATGCTGCGTTCCCACACCCGTTCACCGCTGCGCATATCGATCGCCGCCATGCTGCCAGCATGGCCAACGGCATAAACCCGCCCGCGCGAGATAACCGGATTGCCATCGATATCCGCCAGGGATGCCAAGGGGGTCAGGCGTCGGGTGCGCGACAGGGTATCCTGCCAGGCCAACCGCCCATTTTCCACGCGCATGGCCATCAATTCGCCCGATGACATGGCGGCCACCACAGTATCGCCAGCAATGGCCGGTGAAGCCGCGCCCAATAGTCCGGCATCTTCGGGCAGGCTGGCCTGAGTCCAGATTAAAGTGCCCTTTTGCGCATCAATGGCCAGAATCTGATTATCCTGAGTTTGCACGAAAACCCGGCCATCCTCGATACTGGGAGCCCCGCGCAGAGGAATCATTGCATCATGACGCCAGAGTTCATCACCGCTTTTCGCGTCCAATGCGGCGAGAAAGCCATAGCCCGTTGAAACGAAAAGCCTGCCATCCGCATAGCCAACCCCGCCACCAAAGGCCAGTGCCCGTTTTTCGCCCTTCATCCTGAGCTGGTTTGTCCAGATCTTGCGGCCATTGCTGGCATTGATCGCCGTTACCAGCCCACGGGTATCGACGGTATAAACCACACCATCATAAACCACGGGCGATGCAATCAAGCGGGTCAGAATATCTGAACCTTCACCAATATCGGTTCGCCACACCCGCTTCAGGCTGCCATTCAAAGCCAGATGCTGCACCACATTTTGCGGTGTGCCCCCCGATTGCGGCCAATCGCGATTGCGATAGGGCTGGGGCAGGATCACCCGCACATCGGCAATCGCCGGATCGGCTTCCAGCTCTTGATCGAAGGTCAAAACCGGGATGCGTTCATCGCTCTCTGCATCATAGCCACCACCGGCATCCGGCTCGCTGATATCTTCGCCACCGGCGCAACCCGCGAGCAGGATCGGCAAAAGCAGCCAATAGGGTTTGAATGTCACTGAACCGGGCTCCCTGTATCGATCTCGGTTCCCCGGTCAGCGGGAACCTGCTGATCAGCGGGAGTCTCATCCGCACCCATGTCGAAAAGAGCCGATAGCTCACTGGCCCGGGCCGCCATGGCGGGGGGCGTGGCCGGATCTTCGGTCAGGCTGGCCAGAGTGCTGCGGGCGGCATCCAGATCATTGAGATTGATTTGAATGATCGCCAATAATTCAGAAGCACTATAATAAAGAGGCTGATCAGGCATCGCCAAAGCCTGCAATTGCGCTTCCGCCTCATCCAATTGGCCGGCTTTAAGCTTGGCCGAAGCCGCCAGATAGGCAGCAAACGCCTGCACATGCCGATCCGATGCTTTTTGCGCCACCTGATCATAAGCAAGAGCGGCCTCAGCAGGATTATTTGCCGCCAGCAAAGCGCTGCCATGCTGCAATCCCGCCATCAGTTCATAGCCGCCATCAAGATCCTTTGTCAGTTCAGCAAAAGAGGCTACGGCCTGTTCCGGGGCCTGCTGGGCGGCTTTTTCAATGCTGGTGGCAAAAAGATCAGAGGCATCGCGCAAGGCAGATTCGCGCATATTGGTCCAAAGCTGCCAGCCCACCACAATGGCAATGATGAAAACCACGGCAAGGACAAAGCTCAGCCCATGCTTGCGCCACAAGGCCAGCATTTGGGCACGGCGCACATCTTCATCGACTTCGCGAAAAATGATATCGGATTCTTCAGCCACGGCTGTCGTTACTCCTTGGTCTTTTCGAGCGGATCCCGTTCCATGCGAACCCTTGGACCCATGCGATTACCCGCAGGCGCTAGCACAGATCAAAGATGATCACCAGATTAAACGGTTTGCCTGATCAAGACGCATCCTTTTTATCTTCAATAACCGAATTTTTGATCACCGGTTTTTTGGCCCGCATTTTATAAACCTGTTCATCCCCCGGAAAATTCCGGCTGCGCACATCCTTGGCATAGGCAGCCACCGCATCGGAAATGCCTGGCCCCAAAGCGGCATATTGGCGCACGAAACGGGGCGACCAATCAAACAGGCCGAGCATATCTTCGGTCACCAGAATTTGCCCATCACAGCGAGCCGAAGCGCCAATGCCAATCACCACAGGGGCCACCAGATCGGTGATCTTTTCGGCCAGTGGCTCGGCCACAGCTTCCACCACCAGCGCAAAGGCGCCCGCATCGGCAATGGCTTTAGCATCATCCAAAATCGGTTGCCAATCCGCCTCCTCGCGCCCTTGGGCGGTATAGCCGCCCGTGCTCAAAACCGATTGTGGCCGCAGCCCCACATGGCCAATCACCGGAATCCCCCGCTCTGTCAGGAAATGCACCGTTTCGGCCTGCGCACGACCGCCTTCAAGCTTCACCGCCTGCGCCCCGGTTTGGGCCAGCATCCGGGCTGCCGTTTCAAAAGCCAGTTCTTTCGAGGCTTCATAGCTGCCAAAAGGCATATCCAGCGCCACCAGCGCCTTTTGTGAGCCACGCATCACCGCCAAGCCATGATTGATGATCATCTCAACAGTCACGCCCAATGTGGAGTCCATCCCATAAAGCGCCATGCCCACGCTATCGCCCACCAAAAGCATGTCGCAATGGGGATCGAGCAGGCGGGCCATCGGCGCGCTATAGGCGGTGAGCGTGACCAGCGGTTCGGGCGATCCTTTGCGCGCGGCGAATTGCGGCACGGTCATGCGTTTGACGATCTGCGGTTTTTGAGGGGTATCGGGTTGCAAACTCATCAGGCATGTCCTTCAGGCACGCAGCGGCGCGCTATGGTTTATGGGGTCGCAAAAAGCCCAAGCCCCAGCACTCTCATTTGGCGGCGCATTATAAAGACCTTGGCAGCCGGGTCCAGCGCCAGCATCAAAAAAGCGCGGGCTATAGAGCTTTTCATTAAAAACAGGAGGTTAAAGGCTGATCAGGTGCTTGAAAAGCCGACCCACCATCCACATTTGCTGCACAACAGCAAAAATGCTGCATCGAAACACCGTCCTCACCCAGCCAGCCCCAATCCAAATGATCAAGCGGAGACCATCATGACCCATGCGAAGCAGCCGATGAATAAGGCGCGCACTGAAACCAGCCTGTTCGAGCCGGTGACCATTGGCGCACTCAGCCTTAAAAATCGCATCGTGATGGCCCCCCTCACCCGCAATCGCGCCGCCGAAGGGCTGGTGCCCGGCCCCCATGCCGCCACCTATTACAGCCAGCGGGCATCGGCAGGCTTGATCATCGCCGAAGCCACCCAGATTTCAGCGCAGGCACAAGGCTATGCCGATACCCCGGGCTGCTATAGCGAAGATCAGATCAAGGGCTGGAAAGCCGTGACCGATGCCGTGCATGAAAAAGGCGGCACGATCATTTTGCAGATCTGGCACACCGGGCGGATGTCTCATACAAGCTTTCAGAAAAATGGGGCCGCCCCCGTTGCCCCATCGGCAGTGCGGGCGCAGGGCAAGACCTTCATCAAGGGCGAGGGATTTGTCGATGTCTCAACGCCCCGCGCGCTTCTTATAGATGAAATCCCAGGCATCATTGCAGATTTTCGCCATGCCGCCCAATGTGCGATGAAGGCGGGCTTTGATGGCGTGGAAATCCATGCCGCCCATGGTTATCTGATCGACAGCTTCCTTCGCGATGGCGCCAATCAGCGCCGCGATGCCTATGGCGGGTCCATTGAAAATCGCGCCCGTTTTCTCATGGAAACCGTTGCCGCCTGTGCCGATGCCATCGGGGCTGATCGCTTAGGCGTGCGCCTGTCGCCGGTTTCTCCGGCGGGCGATAGTAATGACAGCGACCCCCAGGCCCTGTTCAATTATGTGGTGGAACAGCTCAATGCTTATCCCTTGGCCTATCTGCATGTGGTGGAAGGCGCCACCGGCGGCAAACGCGATCATCTGCCCTTTGATTATGAAGCCCTGCATCAGCGTTTTGATGGCGCATGGATGCTCAATAATGGCTATGATCGCGCCATGGCCATCAAGGCCATTGCCGAAGGCCGCGCCGATCTCATTTCATTCGGTCGTCCCTTCATCGCCAATCCCGATCTGGTGGAGCGGCTGCGTGGGAATGCTCCCCTCAATCCTTTGATGGACCCCTCAACCTTTTATGGTGGCGATGCCCATGGCTATATCGATTATCCCACATTGCACGAAACCGCCGCCTGAAGGCCCACCCAATTCACTGCGGTTCGCATAATCGTTTTTAACGATGAGGATGATTTGAATAATCAATTTCTTGAATGAATTAAACGGGTGTATGATGTGCTTCTTCACGTGATATCAAATTTATGAGAGGTCACATCAAATGATGAAACGCATATCCGTCATTGCCTTGCTTGCCGCAAGCATGACACCACAATTTTTGGCCCTGCCCGCACAGGCTCAGCAGCAGGATGCCAAATCGATGCAGGATTGGTGGCCAGAGCGGCTATCCTTGGCCCCTTTGCGCGCCCATTCGGTGGAATCCAATCCCTATGGTGCCGATTTCGATTATGCCAAGGCTTTCGCCAGCCTTGATCTTGCGGCGGTCAAAGCTGATCTCAAGGCGCTGATGACCGATTCCCAGCCCTGGTGGCCCGCCGATTATGGCCATTATGGGCCATTTTTCATTCGCATGTCATGGCATAGTGCGGGCACTTATCGGGTGGGTGATGGCCGGGGGGGCGCCGATGGGGCGCAGCAGCGTTTTGAACCCCTCAATAGCTGGCCCGATAATGTGAGCCTTGATAAGGCCCGGCGTTTATTATGGCCAATCAAGCAAAAATATGGCCGGAATATTTCCTGGGCCGATCTGATCGTGCTCGCAGGTACGGTGGCCATGGATGATATGGGCTTCAAAACCTATGGCTTTGCTGGTGGCCGCACCGATGATTGGGAAGCCGATCGGGTTTATTGGGGCCCGGAAGCTGCCTTTTTGGCCGATGAACGCTATAGCGGTGATCGCGAATTGGACCGGCCCCTGGCAGCGGTGCAGATGGGGCTGATCTATGTGAATCCCGAAGGCCCCAATGGCAATCCCGATCCCCTGGCGGCGGCTCGCGATATTCGCGAAACCTTTGGCCGCATGGCGATGAATGACGAAGAAACCGTGGCCCTGATCGCCGGTGGCCATACCTTTGGCAAGGCCCATGGCGCCCATAAGCCGGATGACTGTTTGGGCGCCGAACCGTCTGCCGCCCCAACCGAGCAACAGGGTTTGGGCTGGAAAAACCGCTGCGGCAAGGGCAATGCCGAAGATACCATCACCAGTGGTCTGGAAGGGGCATGGTCGGCCAATCCCATCGCCTGGAGCACGCAATATCTGGATAATCTCTTCGGATTTGAATGGGTGCAAACCAAAAGCCCGGCGGGGGCCATCCAGTGGATTCCCAGCGAGGAAAGCGCCGCTCAAATGGTGCCCGATGCCCATGATCCCGCAAAGCGCCATGCGCCGATCATGTTCACCACCGATCTCTCGCTCAAATTCGATCCGGCCTATCGCCAGATCGCCAAACGCTTTCAGGAAAATCCCGATGCCTTTGCCGAAGCCTTTGCCAAAGCATGGTTCAAGCTGACCCATCGCGACATGGGGCCGCGCAGCCGGTATATCGGTTCGGATGTGCCCGATGAAGCCCTGCTCTGGCAGGATCCCGTTCCGGCTGTTGATCATGCCCTGATCAATGAAAAAGATGCCGACAAGCTGAAAAAAGCGATCCTTGAGACCGGCCTTGGCGTTCCCCAATTGGTGCGCACGGCTTGGGCATCGGCCGCAAGTTATCGGGGTTCGGATCTGCGCGGCGGCAGCGATGGTGGCCGCTTACGGCTCGACCCCCAAAGAAATTGGGCGGTGAACGATCCCCAGGAACTCGATCAGGTTCTGGGCCAACTCACCAAAATCGCTGAGGATTTCAATGGGCGCCAGAAAGGCGGCAAGAAAATCTCGCTCGCCGATGTGATCGTTCTGGGTGGTGCGGCAGCGATCGAACAAGCAGCCAAGGACGCCGGTTTTAAGGTGAAGGTGCCCTTCACACCCGGGCGCATGGATGCAACACAAGCGCAAACCGATGTTCAATCCTTCGCAGCGCTGGAGCCAAAGGCCGATGCCTTCCGCAATTATTATGCCGCCGAGAACCGTTTGTCTCCGGCAGAAATGCTGGTTGAACGGGCCGATCTTTTGACCCTCACCGTGCCTGAAACCACCGTTCTCCTGGGCGGGCTGCGCGCTCTTAATGCCAATAGCGGCGGCGTGCAGCATGGGGTTTTCACGGATCGTCCGGGCACATTGAGCCATGATTTCTTTGTCAATCTGCTCGATATGTCCACGCAATGGGTGAAATCCTCCAGCAATGATGGGCTTTATGAAGGCCGTGATCGCGAAACCAATGCGGTGAAATGGACCGCTACCCCGGTGGATCTCATTTTCGGTTCGCATTCAGAATTGCGGGCTGTGGCCGAAGTCTATGGCACCAATGATGCGGGAGAAAAATTCGTTCAGGATTTCGTCGCCGCATGGACGAAAGTGATGAACCTCGGTCGCTATTGAGCCATCGTTCAAGATAAAAAGCGAAGGCGGGGCCATCACGGCTCCGCCTTTTTCATATTCACCACATCTCATCACCCGGCCCCCTCTTTCATCACCCCGGGCCCTCATAGGTCATCCGCTCGGATCGAACTGAAATACCGCCTCGAAAGGCTGATTGAAGGTGCGGGCAATGCGAAAGGCCAGTTCCAGAGAGGGGGCGTATTTTCCCGCTTCGATGGCGATCACGGTCTGCCGCGTCGCGCCTACGGCGGCGGCAAGCTCTTGTTGTGTCATCCCCTCTGCCAGCCGCAGCGCACGGATGGCATTTCGCACCCGGCCCTTGCTCATCGCCGGTAATAAATGATCGCGGAACCATCGCGCACCAGTTCCGCAAGGCTCATCAGAAGGAAGAGGGTGAACACCCAATCGGCACGGCTTTCAATGCGCGGATGGAGCGGCTCCCAATCGGCGGGCAAAACGCCGTTGGCGATCAGAAGAACGAGTAGGATGCCAAGCGCCGTCTGCAGAAAGATCATGGCATTGCGCCGCGCTATGCCAAGAATGTTGCGGTCGCGCTCATCCATCTCGAAGCCGTCATGCTGATCTTTGGATGTGGCCTTGCCTATGATCGCACGATGCATTGCCGCAACACCGAAGCTAAACGCAAAAATCACGATAGAGAATATGATCACCGGTATAAAGACGCCGACGAGCGCCATTCCTTCAAGCTGGACAACCTGCCCATCGGATATCATGATCCTAGAGACAAAGAGCAAAATCAGGAAATTCCCGACCAGCATGACCCACCGCCCCATTTCCGCCTGCGACATTGCTTTTCCCTCTATGTAAAAGATATTTGACATAGATAGAGCGCCCACCGTTCAATGTAAAGAGTTTTTTACATTGGATAGTCACAAATTCCGTCGCTTCAGGCTTGAAACAGGGGAAACATTTTTAGTGCCATCATTCCCACTCAATGGTGCCGGGGGGTTTTGAGGTGATATCATAAACCACGCGATTGATCCCGCGCACTTCATTGATGATCCGCGTAGCCACGCGCGAAAGAAAAGCATGATCAAAGGGATAGCTATCGGCGGTCATGCCATCCACCGAGGTCACCGCGCGCAGGGCCAGCACATGATCATAGGTGCGGGCATCGCCCATCACCCCCACGGTTTTAACCGGCAAAAGCACCGCAAAAGCCTGCCAGATGCTGTCATAAAGCCCTTCATTGCGGATTTCTTCGAGATAAATGGCATCGGCCTTGCGCAAAATATCCGCTTTTTCCTTCGTCACCGCACCCGGAATGCGAATGGCAAGCCCCGGCCCGGGAAAAGGATGACGGCCAACGAAATCATCCGGCAGGCCCAGTTCCCGCCCCAAAATCCGCACTTCATCCTTGAACAATTCGCGCAAGGGTTCCACCAGCTTCAGATTCATCTTTTCCGGCAGGCCACCCACATTATGATGGGATTTGATGGTCACTGATGGGCCGCCCGAAAAGGACACGCTTTCAATGACATCGGGATAAAGCGTGCCCTGGGCCAGAAAACCGGCATCCTGAATTTTATCGGCTTCTTCCTGAAACACATCGATGAACAGCCGACCGATGATTTTGCGCTTGGCTTCAGGATCGGTCACGCCATCCAATTCACCCAAGAACAGATCTGATGCATCGCGATGGATCAGCGGAATATTATAATGTTTGCGGAACAGATCCACCACCTGCTGCGCTTCGCCCATGCGTAAAAGGCCGGTATCCACAAAAACGCAGGTGAGTTGATCGCCGATGGCTTCATGCAGTAAAACCGCCACCACCGAGCTATCAACCCCCCCGGAAAGGCCGCAGATCACCCGGCTATCGCCTACTTGGGCACGAATTTCAGCGATTTTGGCATCACGAAAAGCCGCCATCGACCAATCGGCCGCACAACCACAAACGGCATGAACGAAATTGCTGATCAGCTGTTTGCCATGGGGGGTGTGGATCACTTCGGGATGAAATTGCAGGCCATAAAATCGGAGGGCATCATTGGCAATGGCGGCAAAGGGCGCGCCTTTGGAGGTGCCCACAACCCGAAAGCCATTCGGCAGGGAGGCCACCCGATCCCCATGGCTCATCCACACCTGTTCGCGGCCGCCCGCCTGCCAAAAGCCTTCAAATAAATGGCAATCATCAACCAGATCGAGAAAGGCCCGGCCAAATTCCTGATGATCAGAGACCGCGACAACGCCCCCAAGCTGCTGCACCATGGTTTGCTGACCATAGCATATCCCCAGAACGGGCACCCCCATGCTGAACACCCGATCCGGGGCGCGGGGCGCATCATCCCATGTGACAGAGGCCGGCCCGCCCGACAAAATAATGCCTTTGGGGGCAAAATCATCAAGCATCGCCTCCGCCGCATTGAAGGGGACGATTTCGCAATAAACCCCGGCTTCACGCACACGTCGGGCGATGAGCTGGGTGACCTGACTGCCGAAGTCAAGAATGAGGATATGATCTGACATAAGCGGCTTTTAAACGGCCCTTTCGCGGCTGTCCATTCCTGAATTTCATGCCCGGATTTCAGGGATTTTGCGGATCGCCAGCGCCAGCATCGGGCCCAGCTTCAGACTCAGTGCCAGGATCGGGAGCAGCCTCCGGTCCTTCGGCATATCGGGCTTTATAGTGATCGATGGCCTTTGCCACGCTGGTCATTTCCTCGCAGCCCTGATCCGCACAAAGCCGCTTTAGAAGTTCAAGATTATCGAGCGCTTTCACCAAGCCATCATTGGCCAGATAAATCAGGCTTTCCGCCTTGATAGCCGCCAGATTATAAGGTTCGATATCAAGCACACGGCGATAATAATCCATCCCCGCGCGGCGATCCCCCATCGCCCGATACACATCGCCCAAGCCGATCAAAGCCATCATATTGGCGGGATCAGCAATCAGCGCTGCTTCAAATTTCTTTTGGGCCGCATCGAAATTTTCCGCTTTCATCGCTGCCACCCCGGCATCGATGAGATTTTGCGATGCCGATTGAAAGCGCTTTGCTGTGCCCCCACTGGCATAAGATGCCGGTGTCATCAGGGCGAAAAGCCCCAAAACCATCAACAACAAACCCAAAAGCCGAAATCCATCATGGCCTTGATGCTTCACTCTGCGCTGGCTTTGCCTATTCAGTTTAAAAGCGGTTTTCATCGGTTTGGGCCTCATATCCCATTTATCCCATTCGTACAGAAACAGGGTTCATATGTCGTCGCCATCCGGCGCAATCAAGATATTCACTCAGGGCAGCGCTGCAAAAGTGCCAGAAAAAATCCATCCGTGCCATGTCGCGCCGGGGTCAGTTGCAGCATTTCAGGCGCATGGGATGCCGTTTCGGGCAAATCTGCAAGCCCCACATCCCCAAGCTTGCGATGATAATCTGTCAATTCCCATTGATCATTGCGGGAAAGGGCATAATCGATAACATCTTCATTTTCCTCGCCCAGAATGGAGCAGGTCATATAGGCAATGCGCCCCTTGGGGCCCGCCAGCATCATGGCCTCAAGCAAAAGACTGCGCTGCAAAGCCACGGCTTCGGCCAGAAACTCTTCATCCAAACGCCAGCGCAATTCGGGATTGCGCCGCCATGTGCCGCTGCCCGAACAGGGCGCATCCACCACCACCAGATCCATTTGCCCGTTAAAGCGATAGAGCTGATCGGCACGTTTTTCCGCCCCCAAGGTGAGGCGATGAATCTGCAGATTGGTCAATCGGGCACGATCTGCCCGCTCCTTCAATTCCTGCAAGCGGCGCTTATCGGTATCAAGGGCATAGATCTGCCCCTTATTCTGCATCAAAGCCCCCAAAGCCAGCGTTTTACCGCCCGCGCCCGCACACAGCTCCAGCACCTGATCACGCGGCGCCACACCGCTTAATAATGCCGCGATCTGCGAGGCTTCATCCTGAATTTCAAACAGGCCTTTGCCAAAAGCAGGCAAGGATTTCAAAGGCACCGGATCGGACAGGCGCAACCCCAAGGGGCTATAGGGGGTTTTGGTGGCCGCAAACCCATGATCCGTCAAAAGCCCCAGCACATCATCGCGCGATGATTTAAGGCTGTTGACCCGCAAATCAAGCGGTGCGCGACCGGCCAAAGCCTCGATCTCGGTTTCCGTGGCATCGCCATAGCGATGGATCAGCCGCTCCGCCAGCCAGGGCGGCACATTGAGCCGGGCATCCAATGGCGGCGTTTCCAAAGCCTGTGCCCGCAAAAGCCGGGTGGTCTCGTCCTCGCTTGGGGCCTCGATGGCATAGTTGCCCAGAAACAAATCAGCAGGCAAGGGCTGATCGGCAGGCAGGCGAAGGCGCAGATAAAGCAAGGCAAGGGTGCGGGGATCAATGGTCAGGCCAGCCGACATCAGCCGCCAGCCATAATCGCCGCGCATTCGGATCACACCATAAACATGATCGGTGATGGCCGCGCGATCCGATGAACCGGCATAGCGTCGTTGTTGGAAATAACGCCGGATCAACTGATCGGCCGCCGCCCTACGATGCTTTAAGGCTTCATCGATTTCGGTCAACAGATCAATGGCAGCAGCCAATCGGGCAGAAGGGGTCATCAGCGGATCTTTTCTTTTTTTAAGGAGCCATCAGATAGGGGGCCAATGAAGGTTTTTCCTGAATAAGCGCCCATAAAACATTAATTCAAATTATAATTTGGCGATTCACGAGTGATCGAAACATCATGCACATGGCTTTCCCTCAGGCCGGAATTGGTGATCCGCACAAAGCGTGCACGCTGGTGCATTTCTTCGATTGTGCGGGAGCCGGTATAGCCCATTCCCGCCCGCAAACCGCCCATCAATTGATGCAGCACATTCTTGCACGGGCCTTTGAACGGCACCTGACCTTCCACCCCTTCGGGCACCAGTTTCAAGCTGTCTTTGATATCTTCCTGAAAATAGCGATCCGCTGAGCCGCGCGCCATGGCCCCCACCGATCCCATGCCGCGATAGGCTTTATAAGATCGGCCCTGATACAAAAACACCTCGCCCGGCGCTTCCTGTGTGCCCGCCAGCAGGGAACCGATCATGCAGGCATGGGCACCGGCGGCAATGGCTTTGGCCACATCACCCGATTGGCGCAAGCCGCCATCGGCAATCACCGGGATGCCATGCTGCCTGGCCACCGCCACCACATCCATGATGGCGGTGAGCTGCGGCACCCCCACCCCGGCCACAACCCGGGTGGTGCAGATCGATCCCGGCCCGATCCCCACCTTCACCGCATCGGCACCGGCATCGATCAGAGCCAAAGCGGCATCGGCGGTGGCGACATTGCCCGCCATTAATTGCACATGGCCATAAGCCCGCTTGATCCGCCGCACCGTATCGATCACCCGCGCGGAATGACCATGGGCGGTATCCAGAACGATCAGATCGCAATCGGCATCGATCAAGGCTTCGGATCGTTCGAACCCATGATCCCCCACGGTCGTTGCCGCTGCTACCCGCAAGCGCCCGGTGCCATCCTTGGCGGCATCGGGATAAGCCACTGACTTTTCCATATCCTTCACCGTGATCAGCCCGATGCAGCGGAAATGTTCATCCACCACCACCAGCTTTTCAATCCGATGCTGGTGCAGCAGCTTTTTCGCCTGCTCGCTGGAAACGCCGGGCTGTACCGTGATCAGGCCTTCGCGGGTCATCAATTCAGAGATCGGTTGCCCGGGATTGGTGGCAAAGCGCACATCGCGATTGGTCACGATCCCCACCAAACGGCCCGGCCCCACGCCATTTTCGCGGGTGACGACCGGAATCCCGGAAATTTTATAGCGGGCCATCAGATCAAGGGCATCGGCCAGAGTTTCATCGGAATGCATGGTCACCGGATTGACAACCATTCCGGCTTCGAATTTCTTCACCTGCCGCACCATCTGCGCCTGTTCGGCAATACTGTTATTGCGATGCAAAACCCCAATGCCCCCATATTGGGCAAGGGCAATGGCCAGATCGGTTTCCGTTACGGTATCCATTGCCGATGATAAAAGCGGCACTTTAAGCCGGATGTCTTTTGTGATGTGTGTGCTTAGATCGGCCTGAGCGGGCATCACATCCGATGCCCCGGGAACAAGCAGAACATCATCAAATGTCAAACCCAAAGGAATATCCATGGTGCGGGGTCCTCTCTTCACGCGTCTCGTCCGGAAAACATGGCGCCTATATGCCATTGCGGGTCCACAAGTCCAAAGGGTTTCTTGGAATTTGCGACCCATCCGCCTTGTTTAAAAAACGCTCAATCCGGCTCGGGTGGCTCCATGCGGGGGGAATGGCTTTTGGATCGACCCTGAAAGCCGGTGGCAATCACATACCATTCAACCGATTCAGGGCGGCTTGCAGGCGGCTTGCTATGCCTGACTTTGGCGAAATTTTCTTTCATCCGTTGCAACAATTCACCTTCTGTGCCCCCACGTAAAACCTTGGCCACAAAAACCCCACCATCAGCGAGCACATCCATGGCAAAATCAAGCGCCGCTTCGCATAGGCCCATGGTGCGCAAATGATCGGTTTGTTTATGGCCGGTGGTGGGGGCGGCCATATCCGAAAGCACCAGCTGTGCTTCCCCGTTCAAAAGCGCTTTCAGGCGGTCGGGGGCGTCGGGATCGAGAAAATCCATTTCGATCAGTTCGGCCCCGGTGATCGGCTCCATGGGCAGAATGTCGATCCCCACGATTTTGGTGTCTTTCCAGCCGCTTTTAGCGTGGCGCTGAGCCAGAACCTGTGTCCAACCCCCGGGGGCGGCGCCCAGATCGACAACCCTTTGCACGCCTTTCAACAAACCAAATTTCTCATCAAGCTCCAAAAGTTTAAAGGCGGCGCGGGAGCGAAAACCCTGCCTGCGTGCCTCTTCTACATAAGGATCGTTCAACTGCCTTTGAAGCCATCGCGTGGATGATAATTTTCGGCCCCGTGCCGTGCGCACCCTCACCTTCAGGGCACTTCGGCCTCGCGGTCCGCTTTTTGCCGGCGGTCGCGCCATGGCTGTCTCCTCAATCTTCATTGCCCGGCCACATCTGCGGCCCTGGGTCATCAATTTGAAATCTAGATCGTGCGCCCCGGGCCAATCACCGCTCCCGCGCCCATCAGGCCACGCAAAACCCCTTCACGAATGCCGCGATCCGCCACCCGCAGCCGTTTGAAGGACCATTGCGCCAAAAGAGCATCGAGAATGGCACAGCCAGCCACCACATAATCCACCCGATCTTCGCCAATGCAGGGTTCAGCGAGCCGCGCTTCATAGGGCATCAGGGCAATATTGCGGGCCAGATCATGGATGCTTGCCTGTTCGAGCCAGGCGCCATCCACCTTGTTGCGATCATAACGCGGCAGGCCCATTTGCACGCTGGCAAGGGTGGTGATCGTGCCCGATGTACCCAAAAGCTGCATCGCCCCGTTTTTTTGCAAAGTGCGCAAAGATGCCAAGGCTTCAAACCGATCGAGATGCGCGCGGATCAGCCCCACCATCTCAGCATAGCGGGCGCGATCAAGGGATTGGCAATCAAATCGCTCGGATAGATTGACAACGCCATAGGGCATCGAGGTCCAGGCCAGAATATGCAGGCGATTTTTCGGGCGACGCTCGACCAGAATAAGCTCGGTACTGCCGCCACCAATATCGAAAACAAGGGCATGGCCATAAGCCGGATCGAGCAAAGACTGACAGCCGACAACCGCCAGACGCGCTTCTTCAGCCGGAGAAATGACATCGAGATTAAGCCCGGTTTCCGCCTTCACCCGCGCCACGAATATGTCGCAATTCTTGGCAGTTCGGCAGGCTTCGGTGGCAACCGACCGCATGCAGGTCACCTGCTTGTGGCGGATTTTCTGGGCACAGATCTTGAGGGCGGCAATCGCCCTGTCCATTGCCTCATCCGACAAACGACCCGTGGCCCCCAGCCCTTCGCCCAGGCGGACGATCCGGGAAAAAGCATCCACCACGCGAAAGCCCGCATAAGTGGGGCGGGCTATCAAAAGCCTGCAATTATTGGTGCCCAGATCAATGGCGCTATAAACCGCCCGATTGCGGGCATAAGGCCCGGTCCGGCTCTTGGCAGGTTCATCCTTTGCAGGAGATAGCTTCGCTATACCCTCATCCTGTGCGCTCGACATAAAAACAGATACTCATCAAAAACGAACGGCGCTTTTTAAAGCCCGATCGAAACTTGATCCCTGTTTAGCATCATATTGCCTTTATCTTCCAGCCTGAGATTACGCACGAACGGACCAAAAAGTTTTTTGCACGTTATCGGCGCATCATGCATATGCTATAAAGGCATGAGGGGCGCTTCAGGAAGGCGTTGACAAAGAGGCGGATGCCGCCTTATAAGCCGCCACATTCTCATGATTGCCCCGTCGTCTAATGGTAGGACAACGGATTCTGATTCCGTCAGTGGAGGTTCGAGTCCTCCCGGGGCATCCACATCTTCCCCCATCCATAATCCCAAACTTTCATGAACTGATCAGCACCCTGCCCTGATCAGGGGCAATTCATAGTCTTATGTTCCATTTTTGTTCTTGCCATAAGAAAAATAAGCGATTAAAAGAACAAATATTGAACATAGGAGATCATGACCATGCTGATCCATCTTTTGGGGCTCGCCATTTTCGCCATCATGGGCCTTTGTGCTCTGAGCGGTTTGCGCGATGCCGCCCGGCTTTTTGCAAAGCGCCTGCCCATGCGGCAAGGAAATATCCATGCAACCAAGCCCCAATGGCATCGGCGGGCGGATCACCCGGCTATCAAGGGCTATCATCAAAGGGCCTAAAGCGGTTCGCCATCAAAATTGGAAAGCTGGCAAAAAGCCCCGCTTTCACGCAATGACGAACATAAAACCCGAGCCGGGGCGATCTCTTTGAAAGGGCCTGCAACCAGACGATAAAAGCGGCCGCCCATCTGCTCTAAATCCAGCACCGAAAGCCGGGGAGACAGGCCTGATAAAAGGGCCGGGTATTTGTTTGAAAGATCGGCCCAGCCTTCGCTGGCAGCCTTTGCATCGCGATAGGATGCCAGATGCACGGCATAAAGCTGGCCGGTGCCCACCGCCAGATCCACCCCATCCGCGCGCGCTTTTTCAGCTTCCGCACGATTGGCGGCATTGCGGATCTCATTATCTTTGGCGATTTGTGCCTCAAGGCTTTTTTCCACCTCGGCCAGCCGGATGATCAGGCTATTCATCAGGCCGGTTTGTTCTGCCAATTGCGCCTGCAGATCATCGATCCGGGCGAGCAGGCCCCTCTGATCGGCTTTCAATTGGGCGATGTCTTCAGCCGGAACTGCTTCCGATCCACCCAGCCTTTGATTGATATCGCGTAAGGCCGCATCAAAAGACATCAGCCTTTGCCCGGGCTGTGTGCCACCCTGCCCGCCTTGATCAGCGCTAATTCCAGCAGCATCGACAGCCTGATCAGCAGCCAGATTGGGGCGATACAGGCCAATCTGATCATCGGTGACACGCATGCTATCGGTGGCGCAGCCCGCCAGAAAAAACACGAGACAACAAACCGCGCCAAATCCCCTTGACTTGATCCCACTAGTTCCTATGCCATGATCCATGAAAAGGCCCGATCCATTGCAAAACATTCATATCAAAAGGCTTAACAGAAATTTCTTGCCTGTTCGTAAAATCTTTAAAAAAGGGGCCTGCGTATTAGGTTTGCATCAAGAGACACAAAGCATTATATCGTACTGATAGTATTTTCTTAGATGGTTCGGGGTTTATTTATATGGATGTTCGCACGCTTTGTCTTGGCATCCTCGCTTTAGGCGATGCCAGCGGTTATGAAATCAAAAAAATGGTGGCCGAAGGCAGCTTCAGCTTTTTTAGCGAGGCGAGCTATGGATCGATCTATCCATCGCTGACCCGCCTGACCGAAGAAGGCTTTGTGACCTGCGAATTTTTTTCACAAGATAAACGCCCCGACAAAAAAATCTACAGCCTCACGGAAAAAGGCCGCCTGGCGCTGACCGAAGAATTGCGTCGCGACCCCGGACCTGACAAAAATCGGTCCGAATTTCTGGCTGCCCTGCTTTTTGCCGAGGCCGTATCTCCTGATCGAATTCAGAACCTGGTGGAAGAACGGATTGATGAACACCGCATGAAAATCCGTTCCTTGCAAAAATTGCTTGATGAAGCCATGTCGCCGGCTTCACATTTTGTGATCAATTATGGCATTGCCATGCAAAAGGCGGCCCTCGATTATCTGGAACATCATCAGGCCAGCCTGATCAAAAAAATCATAGCAGCCGGGCCAACCGAATGAACCCTATCGCCGCCCGCACACCTGCCAGATTCGTTATGCACGATGCTATGGTCATCAAAAAGATCGGGTTCTCCTGCTTTAAAACAGATTATACTGCGAAAAAGATGGGCTTGTTCCCGGCAAAAGCGTGTGATGTTCATGAATAAATCTATCCTGATTGCCATCGCTGTCACTGTGGTTCTCACCTTATGGGTGGTATCGGGCCTCATTTTTTCGGGCGATAATCAGCCCGCCACCGCGCAGGCCGAAAAATCCGAACAGGCTGTCTTCATGGTCAGCGCCCGGCGGGTAAGTGCCGAACCCTATCGCCGCGATCTGGTGATCCATGGGCGCACAGACGTCCTGCGTTCGGTGCAATTACGCAGTGAAATCAGTGGCAAGGTGATGGAAACCCCGGCCATTGAGGGCACAAGGGTCAAGGCGGGCGAGATCATCTGCCGTTTGGCCACTGATGAACGCAAAGCCAATCTGGCGCAGGCCAAGGCTTTGGGAGAACAGCGCCGCCTTGAATATGATGCCGCCCTGGAACTCACCAAAAAGGGGCATCGCTCAGCCACCCAATTAGCGCAGGCCAAAGCCCAGTATGAAGCCGCGCTGGCCCAGATCGAACAGATGCAGATCGCCCTTGATAACACGATGATCAAGGCGCCCTTCGATGGTCTGCTCAATGAACGCCCCGCCCATATCGGCGATTATCTGCAGGTGGGCGAACTCTGTGGCACCCTGCTCGATGATCAGCCTTTCCTTGTAGTGGGTGAAGTCTCGGAATCCGATGTGGGCAAGCTGGAAAAAGGCAGCCCGGCGCAGGTTCAGATCGCCAATGATGCGAAGCGAGAGGGCACCATTCGCTATATTTCCGCCAATGCATCCGAACGCACGCGCACCTATCGGGTTGAGGTGGTGATCCCCAATCCCGCCCTCGATCTGCGGGCGGGGATGTCGGCTACTGTTCATGTGCCTTTGGAACAAAGCATGGCTTTCAAGGTCTCTGCGGCATCACTGGTCTTGAATGCCAGCGGTCGGTTGGGCCTGCGTGCCGTTGATGGTAATAATATCGTGCGCTTTTACCCCGTCACCATCATGAGCGATGTGGGCGAAGATTTGTGGGTATCGGGCCTGCCTGCCGCGCTTTCGAGCATCGACCTCATTACCGTGGGCCAGCAATTCGTCAGTGAGGGCCAGATGGTACGAACCGATACAGCAAAAACGCCGGAGATCGCCGGATGAAAACCCTCATCGCCTATGCCGTCGATTCCAAAAGGCTGGTGATGTCTATCCTTTTGCTGATCCTGATTGCTGGCGGCTATGCCTATTACGCGATCCCCAAAGAAGATAACCCCGACGTTCAATTTCCCTTTTTCTCGGTCAACATTACCCATGATGGCATCTCCCCCGAAGATGCTGTGCGCATGATCATAAAGCCCATGGAACGCCAGCTTCAAACCATTGAGGGCGTGAAGGAAATGACCTCCACGGGTTTTGAAGGCGGGGCCAGTCTGGTACTGGAATTTCAGCCCGATGTGGATGCCGATCAGGCGCTTTTGGATGTGCGCGAAGCGGTGGATATGGCAAAAGCCGATCTGCCCGATGATTCAGATGAACCGGTAGTAGCGGAATATTCCGCAGGCAAATCCCCGATCATCACCATTGTGCTTTATGGGGATGCCCCTGAGCGCACCATGGTGCAGCTTGCCGAGGATCTGAAGGATCGCCTTGAAACCATCCCCAGTGTTTTGGAAGCACAGCTCGGCGGCAAGCGCGAAGAAGTGCTTGAAGTCATTGTCGATCCCGCAAAAATCGAAATCTATGATGTCTCGCTCAATGAGCTTTTGACGGTGGTCCAGAATAATAACCGGCTGATCGCCGCAGGGGCCATGGATGCGGGCGATGCTCGCTTTGCCATCAAGGTTCCGGGCTTATTTCATGATGCCCGCGATGTGGCCAATCTGCCGGTGAAAACATCGCGTGACGGGGTGGTGACCCTGGGCGATCTGGGGGAAGCCCGGCGCACCTTCAAAGATGCCACATCTTTGGCCAGATTCAATGGCCGCCCGGCCATCACCATCGAGGTGATCAAGCGGGTTGGCACCAATACCGTTGAAACCGCCGAAGCGGCAAAATGGATGACCCAGCAATCCGCTGCCCTTTGGCCCGAGACCGTTCGCTATGAATATCTGGGCGATACCTCGGTTTATGTCAGCGATTTTCTGGAAACCTTGCGCAATTCGGTTTTATCGGCCGTGGCTTTGGTGGCCATCGTCGTTGTTGCGGCCCTTGGCTGGCGCTCGGCGCTTTTGGTGGGGGTCTCCATTCCCGGGGCTTTTCTGTTTGGCATTTTGATCCTTTATGCTTTGGGGAACAGCATCAATACGGTGGTTTTATTCGGGCTTATTCTGGCCGTTGGGCTGCTTGTGGATGGGGCCATTGTGGTTTCCGAATATGCTGATCGAAAATTGCTGGAAGGCGCATCAAAACGCGATGCCTTCCGCTTGGCCGCACAGCGCATGGCCTGGCCGATCACCGCTTCAACCGCCACCACCCTCATGGCCTTTGCCCCTTTGCTTTTTTGGCCCGGTATCATCGGCGATTTCATGAGCTATCTGCCGCTGACCCTGATTTTCACGCTGATCGGCTCTTTGCTCATGGCCTTGATCTTTCTGCCCACTCTGGGTGCGGCCATTGGCAAGCCGGGCGAAGGCAATGCGGAATTGATGGAGCATCTGGCCGGAGACAAAGGCGACGACCCCAAAAATCTCGGGGGCTTTACCGGGGCCTATGCCCAATTCCTATCCCGGGTTATGCACCATCCGGGCAAGATTTTAAGCCTGACCCTTCTGGCTCTTGTCGGCACATGGACCTTGTTCATCACCGATAATAGTGGGCAGATTCTGTTTCCCGATGGCGAGCCCAATAGCGCCCGCCTTCTGGTTCATGCCCGCGGCAATCTCTCTGTCAATGAAATGAGCCGCATCGTTTCCAATGTGGAAAGCAAGGTGCTCGATGTAGAGGGGGTGGAAAACCGCTATACCCGGATCGGGGCTGGTTCGGGCGATGCCGATGATATTATCGGGCGGATCACCTTATTATTCAAAGATTGGAACGAGCGCCGCCCCGCAACCGAAATCGAAGCGGAAATCCGTCAGCGCGTGGCCGATATTCCCGGCGTGAAAATTGAATTTTCCGAAGAACAACAAGGCCCGGTGCAGGGCAAAGCCATTCAGATCGAAATTGCCAGCGATCATTCCTCGCTCCTAACCGCAGCGGTGGATAAAATCCGCCGTCATCTCGATCAGATGGAAGGGCTGGTGGATCAGGAAGACAGCCGCCCAACGGCTGGGATCGAATGGCGGCTTGATGTTGATCGATCAGAAGCCGGGCGGTTCGGCACGGATCTCACCAGCGTGGGCAGCTTCATCCAGCTTGTCACCAATGGCGCGCTGGTGGGCCGCTATCGCCCGGATGGGGCCGATGACGAAGTGGATATCAGGGTGCGTTTCCCCCGTGATGAACGCGGCATTCTGGCCCTTGATCGCCTGCGCATCCCAACCGAATTCGGCAGTGTTCCGATCAGCAATTTTGTGGAGCGGTCAGCGCGGCCCAAAACCGGCGATATCGAACGGATCGACGGGGAAAACGTGCTGACGCTTCAAAGTGATGTGGCTACCGGCGTTCAACCCGCAACGAAAGTCGAGGAATTGCGGTCCTGGATTGCCGATCAGAATTTTGATCCCCGCCTGAAAATAAGCTTTGCCGGACAAGATGAGGTGGAGCGGGAATCGGGCAGTTTCCTGATCAATGCCTTTGCCGTGGCCCTTTTTGGCATGGGCCTCATTCTGCTCGCGCAATTCAACAGCTTTTACCATGCCGGGCTGATTTTATCCTCAGTCATCTTATCAACTGTCGGCGCGGTTTTCGGCCTATGGCTTTTGGACCGGCCCTTTGTGATCGTGATGACCGGGGTGGGCATCATCGCTTTGGCCGGGATCGTGGTGAATAATAATATCGTGCTCATCGATACTTATGATCGTTTGGTGAAAAGCGGGATGAAGCCCCTTGATGCTATCGTTCGCACCGGCGCCCAAAGATTGCGCCCGGTGCTGCTCACCACCATCACCACAGTGATCGGGCTGTTGCCGATGGTTTTTCAGGTGAATGTCGATTTCATCAAACGCAATGTGGAAATCGGCTCCCCCACCAGCTTCATCTGGGTGGATCTGGCCTTGGCCATTGTATTCGGGCTCAGCTTTGCCACCCTTCTGACCCTGGTGGTCACCCCCTCGATGTTGGCCTGGCGGGTTTTAATCCGTGAAAAGCGCGCCTTACGCAAAGAACAAAAGGCTGCAAAGGGAAAAACGGATCATCGCGGCGATATAAAGCAGGCTGCCGAATAACCGCCAGAAATAACGAACAGAATCGGGCGAAACTTTACCTGCTCACTCAGATGCTTTGGATTTGACGCTCTCGTGCTTTTTCCGGCGATAAATGCTCAGCGCCAAAGGGATTGATCCCAGATATAAAATCACAACGATAGACAAAGCCGCCCAGCGATAAACCGTCACCGATGCCGCGAAAAGGGCAATCAAAAGCAAGGTGGGCACCATTGCATCGCGGCGCACCCGAAATTGCTTCAGCGAAAAGGTTGGCAGCCGCGATACCACCAAAGTCGCGATCAGCCCCACATAGCCCACCAGCACAATCGAACGCTGGAACAAATTGGACTCAAAGGCAAAATCGAGAAGCATGGGCAGCAAAACCAGCATCGCCCCGGCAGGGGCAGGCACCCCGGTGAAATAGCCAAGGGGACGATGAGGATCATCTTCATCCTCGATCGCCGCATTATAGCGTGCCAAACGCAAGGCGACAGACACCCCATAGGCCAGGGCCACGATCCAGCCAAACCGGCCCATATCGCCCAATCCCCATGCATAAAGCAAAAAGGCGGGGGCCATGCCAAAGGCCACGACATCTGAAAGGCTATCAAGCTCGGCCCCAAAGCGGCTGGTGCTTTTCAAAAGCCGGGCCACAGCGCCATCCATGGCATCGAGCACCGCCGCCGCAATGACAAAGACCACAGCCAGTTGAAACCGCCCTTCAATGGCAAAGCGGATCGCCGTCATGCCCGAGCATAAGGCAAGGGTGGTGACAACATTGGCCGCCATCATGCGGGCGGTAAAGACATTGCGGCCCATATCTTTTTTAGGGGTGCGCATCAATCCGCCCGGCCATCAGGGCGCGGATTAACCGCATCATCGGTGGCCAGAATGGTTTCACCCCCCACCACCGTTTGCCCCACGGCAATCACCGGCTCCATGCCTTTGGGGCAATACACATCCATGCGGCTGCCAAAACGGATGATCCCGAACCGCTCTCCGGCCACCACATTCTGGCCCACATCAAGGGAACACACGATGCGCCGGGCGATCAAACCGGCAATCTGCACGAATGCCACCGACCGACCATCCGCCCGATCAAGGCGCACAAGCTGGCGTTCATTATCTTCGCTGGCTTTATCAAGGGAGGCATTGATGAATTTGCCCGGCACATAAACCAGCTTACTGATCGATCCTTCGCAGGGCACGCGATTGACATGCACATTCAAAACCGACAGAAAAATCGAAATGCGGGTGAGCGGGCCATCCCCCATTTCAAGATCGGCAGGCGGCGCCGCTTCATCGATTTTGGAAACCACCCCATCGGCCGGGCTGATCAGGGCATCGGGCAACAGCGGGGTCATGCGCACCGGATCGCGGAAAAAATAAACGATATAAAGGCCCAGAACGATAAAAATCCATCCCAGCGTTTCAGACAGGAAGATCATAAACAAGGCCGCCAGACCAAAAGCGATCAGAACAAAGGGGATGCCTTCCCGATGAACGCGATTGAAAGCAGAACGAAACGGATCCATCGGAGACAACCTTTCCATATGATGCAAACCAAGATGAACGGTTTGCTGAGCGTGCATGATCTTTGACACAGATATATCTTATCCGGCCTTGTTTCGCGAACTCTGACCAAATTGTTGCAAAAGGTCAAACATCTGATGGCGATCCATCAAGCTGGCGCTGCCACATGGCATGATAAGTGCCTTGGGCGAGCAATAAGCTTTCATGCGCGCCGCGCTCGATGATCCGCCCCTGATCAAGAACCAGAATTTCATCCGCATTCACCACGGTTGACAGGCGATGCGCAATCACCAATGTGGTGCGGTTGCGTGAAATCTGCTCGATGGCCTCCTGAATTTCCCGCTCGGTGCGGCTATCGAGTGCACTGGTCGCTTCATCGAGCAACAGGATCGGCGGATCTTTCAAGATGGTCCGCGCAATCGCCACGCGCTGCTTCTCGCCGCCGGATAGCTTCAATCCCCGCTCCCCCACAAGGGTTTCATAGCCATCGGGCAATTGATCGATAAAGCCATCTATCCGCGCAAAGCGGGCCGCCTGACGGATATCTTCATCGCTGGCATCGGGGCGGCCATAGCGGATATTATAGGCGATGCTTTCATTGAACAGCACTGTATCCTGCGGCACGATCCCGATGGCTTGGCGCAGGCTTTTCTGGGTGACATCGCGAATATCCATGCCATCGATCAGCACCGCCCCCGCCGTTATATCATAAAAGCGGTAAAGGATGCGCGACAGGGTTGATTTACCCGCCCCGCTCGGCCCCACGATGGCCACGGTTTTCCCCGGCGGCACATGAAAGCTCAGATCATGAAGGATCTGGCGGCGGGGATCATAACCGAAATCGACCGCCTGAAACCGGACCTCGCCACCTTTGACAACCAGCGGCACGGCATCCACCTTGTCGGCAATTTCCTGATCCCTATCGAGCAGGCCAAACAGATAATCCATATCAATCAGGGACTGCCGAATTTCCCGATAAACGAACCCCAAAAGATTGAGGGGCACAAAAAGCTGGATCAACAGGGAATTGGCCAGCACCACATCACCCAAAGTGAGGGTTCCGGCCAGCGCATCCCGCGCCGTAAGGATCATTACACCCGCCAAGGCAATATTGATGATCAGCGCCTGGCCCGCATTCAGCAAAGAAAGAGACGACTGGCTTTGGAGAGCCGCGCCCTGATAGCTTTTCAAGGCCCGATCATAGCGGTTGGCCTCATGTTCTTCATTGCCGAAATATTTCACCGTTTCATAATTCAAAAGGCTATCGATGGCGCGGCTATTGGCTTTGCTGTCCTGCTCATTCATGGTTTTGCGAAAGCGCGTGCGCCATTCCGTGATGGCCACCGAAAAAACGATATAAATGGCCACCGCCACCAGCAGACACAGGGCATAGATCCAGCCAAAATGGACCCAGAAAATGCCCGCCACCAAAAGCAGCTCAAGCACCGTGGGGACGATATTAAAGGTCAGGAACCGCAAAAGAAAATCAATCGCCCGGGTGCCCCGGTCAATGGCCCGCGACATGCCCCCCGTGCGTCGCTCCAGATGAAACCGCAAGGATAAAGCATGCAGATGCTGGAAGGTTTGCAAAGCCACGCTGCGCAGCGCGTGTTGCGAGGCTTGGGAGAAAACCGCATCGCGCAATTGCGCCAAAGCCACCCCGCCAAAGCGCGCCATGCCATAGGCCATCAGCAAAAAAGCCGGAATGAGCACCGCCTGCCCTGTGGGCGACTGAAGATTGTCGATCGCCGATTTATAGAAAAATGGGGTGTAAACCGTCACCCCTTTGGCCAGCAGCATCAAAAGCACGGCAAAAACGATCCGCAGTTTCAGGTCGAAACGATCCCGTGGCCATAAATAAGGAATGAGACGCCGGATCGATTGCCAATGATATGTTGTTGGCTCTTTAGGCCCTGTGCTATCTATTGGCGAATGTTGCAGACCACGCGGCATCAGATTTGTCCTTAAAAAAGATAGAAAACAATTCGTTTTACGGTTCATTAAGCCTGACAGAGCATGATCAGGCAGATAAATCATCAGGCTTTTTGTGCATCATGACCCAGTATCAAACCGATTTTCAGGCTGACTCCGCCCAGCTTCCCGCCTTGTATCAGATTTTGGAACAAGCGCAGAAAGAGATCGATAACCCGACCCTGCAATTTCCGCTCATCTTCAGCTTCATATGGGATGGCATAGAGTTTGAATGTTCCATCGACAAACCAAGGCACGGACAATCGCGCCTCAGCCTGAAAGCAAGGCTGGGCTATCTGCCCTTTTCAGCCGAAAATCCGGATGGCAGAAGGCATATGATCGCCATTTTGGAGCAATCGAGATTACGCGATCATGATCAGATCACCAAGGATGCCCAAGGGCTGATCAGCTTTTCCAGCCTTACCGATATCGCTGAACCCACCGATCTGCACGATATCATCAAGGCATTGGCGATCATTCTCTTTTCCATCGAAACCACCTTCAGCCGATTGCATGGATGCTTTTCCCCCATTTCCTAAAACCAAATGGGTAAATTCCTTTCGGCGCAGGGGCCAAAAGCGCTTGATCAGCGGCCCTACTCTCCTTTAATTTTAGCCCATTGCAGCACTTTAATGATCAGAAACAATCACAGGCACCAAAAGTGACAAGATTTGCGGAAGGAAAATTTTCAATCGGCCAGATCGTGAAACACAGGATCTTTCCGTTTCGCGGCGTGATTTATGATGTCGATCCCGTTTTCGATAATAGCGAAGAGTGGTGGCTGTCTATCCCCGAAGCCATGCGGCCCAGAAAAGATCAGCCTTTCTATCATGTGCTGGCGGAAAATGAACAATCCACCTATATGGCCTATGTCAGCCAGCAAAATCTGGAATCCGATACATCAGGGCCCTGCCGCCATCCCGATATTCCCAATCATCTGGGCCCCTATCAGGATGGGAGCTATAAGCTCCCTATGCTCAGCCTGAATTGATGGCTATGGCTTTGGGCGAGGCTCTGGCTCAACCACCGGCCTGCGGCTTTGGGCCACGATATGGGCCGCCCCGGAATAGCTGGAAACGCAATAGGGCACGATGAAGGTCATGATCACCTTCCAAAGCGGCGGCATCTCGCCTTTTAAAAACAACTCACCCTGATTGATCAAAACCAGAATAACACCAACAATCAGAGCCACTTTCAGCCCACGAGTCACCACGGATCGCAGGCGCAAAGCTTCGAATAATGTCATGGGCTGCGCGCTAGAATTCATGAAACCCTCTTGCCTGTGTTCACCAGATTTGAAATAGACTGCAAAGCCATCAACGACAACCGCAAAAGCGCGAAGGTCGCCCGCCCCCCTATCACAGGATTATTCTCATGAACACTTGCGTCCATATCATTGGCGGGGGATTGGCGGGATCAGAAGCCGCATGGCAAATCGCCGAGCAGGGCATTTCCGTGATCCTGCATGAAATGCGCCCCAGAAGAACCACCGCCGCCCATCATGGCGAGGGATTGGCTGAATTGGTCTGCTCCAATTCCTTTCGATCCGATGATGCACAAAATAATGCCGTTGGCCTTTTGCATGAAGAAATGCGCCGGATGAATTCGCTGATCATGCGCTGTGGCGATGCCACCAAAGTGCCTGCGGGATCGGCCTTGGCGGTGGATCGCGATCATTTTTCGGATATGGTCAGCACCATCCTCAAAAATCATCCCCTGATCGAAATTGAGCGCGATTGCATCGATGAATTGCCCCCCGCCGATTGGTCGAATGTGATCATTGCCACCGGCCCCCTCACATCGGATGGTTTAAGCCATGCCATCCTTGGTTTAACCGGAGAAGACAGCCTCGCCTTTTTTGATGCTATCGCCCCCATCGTTTATAAGGATAGCATCAATTTCGATATTGCCTGGTTTCAATCCCGCTATGATAAAGGCGAAGGGGCCGATTATATTAATTGCCCCCTCGATCAAGCCCAATATGAAGCCTTCATCAAGGCCCTGCTGGAAGGCGAAAAAACCAGCTTCAAGGAATGGGAAGCCAACACCCCCTATTTTGAAGGCTGTATGCCCATCGAGGTGATGGCCGAACGCGGCCATGAAACCCTGCGTTTTGGCCCGATGAAGCCGGTGGGCCTGATCGATCCCCGCACCGGGCGCCAGGCCCATGCCGTGATCCAATTGCGGCAGGATAACAAGCTGGGCACGCTCTATAATATGGTGGGCTTTCAAACCAAGCTGAAATATGGGGCACAAACCGATATTTTCCGCATGATCCCCGGGCTTGAGCAGGCGCGGTTCGCCCGTTTGGGCGGGCTGCATCGCAATACCTTTATCAATGCGCCGAAACTGCTCGATCAAAGCCTGCGGCTGAAGGCGGATCCCCGCCTGCGCTTTGCGGGGCAGATCACCGGCGTTGAAGGCTATATCGAATCCGCCGCCATCGGTCTGTTGGCCGGTCGGTTCGCCGCCGCCGAGGCGAAGGGCGAAAGCATCAGCCATCCGCCCATGGTCACCGCCTTTGGGGCGCTTTTGGCCCATATCACCGGCGGCGCCCATGCGGAAAGCTTTCAGCCGATGAATGTGAATTTCGGGCTGTTCCCGCCTTTGGAAGGCCGGATCAGGAAAAAAGAGCGCAAGCCCGCCATGAGCGAACGCGCCCTTTTGGCCCTTGAGCAATGGCGGCAAAGCACAGACAGCGCCGCCTGATCGCCAAAAAACCGCGTCCGGCCCTATTGATTGGCTGATTGCGCGCTTTTATTTTGATCCGCACTGTCTGATGCCAGGCTCATCTTGATGATCTTGCTCGGCTCCACAGGGGGTTCCCCTACGGCCAAGGCATCCACATGCTCCATCCCTGAGACCACGCGGCCAATGATCGTATATTTATTATCAAGGTTGCTGATCCGGCTGAAGGTAATATAAAATTGGCTATTGGCGCTATCGGGACTATCGGCCCGAGCCATGGCCATGGTGCCCCGCAAATGCAAAAGATCGCTGAATTCGGCCTTCAAATCCGGGAGTTCCGATCCGCCCGAGCCATTTCCTGCCGGATCACCGCCCTGCGCCATGAAGCCGGGGATCACCCGATGAAAAATCAGCCCATCATAAAAACCCCGGCGCACCAGCGTTCTGATCCGCTCCACGCTATTGGGGGCTTTATCGGGGCGCAATTGGATAGTGACCCGCCCCGTTTCCAGATCGAGATAAAGTGTATTTTCGGGATCGGATAAATCCACAGCCTGATTTTCAGCTTGATTTTGTGCTTGCACCGTCACCGCAGCGCCGCTCAAGCTCAGGGCCAATAAGCCTGCAAACCATTTTTTCAATATCATCGAGAACACCTTCAATTTCGCAAGTTCCATTTCCCATCGCCCCAAATCTTATAAACACAGCGGACAGAGGGGCCATCAAGGGGCCGCTTTGCGGCGGCGGCGATCAGCAATCTGGGCACGCACGGCATGGGCCACGCGCTTTGGAATGAATTGATCGATCCGCCCGCCATAGCTTGCGATTTCTTTCACCAGTTTCGAAGCAATCGGCTGATATTTGGCATCCGCCATTAAAAACACGGTCTCCACATCGGGATTGAGAAAGGCATTCATCCCGGCCATCTGAAATTCATATTCAAAATCCGAAACCGCCCGCAAGCCCCTGATGATGATCACCGCCCCGATTGTTTCGGCAAAAGCCATCAACAAATCGTCAAAAGGCTCGACCGTGATTTTAGCAGCGCAATTTTGGGCCAGTTCCGCCGTTTCGGCACGCACCATTTTCACGCGTTCATCCAGCGAAAAAAGCGGATCCTTGGATGGATTGGTGGCAACACCGATCACAAGATGATCCACCAGCTTTGATCCGCGCCGGATAATATCCAGATGGCCATTGGTCACCGGGTCGAATGTTCCCGGATATAGCCCGATCCTTTCAGGTGCCACGCTGCCCTCCGCTGCTCGATCAATGAAAGATGCGCCTAGAATTATAGAGCGTGACCACAATAAGCAAGGCGGGCGACATGTCACTCAAAATCACATGCGCGTTTGATCGCTTTCCATCTGGCGCAGCCATGCCATCAGCCGCCTTTGGGCCGGGCTGCGAGTGGCTGGCATTTCATGGGTCAGCGCCGCTAAATCTTCGGCTTCATCAATATCGTTTAAAAAATCGAGCATGGCGGGTGCGGGAAAGGCATTGGCTTTAAGGGCATCGATGAAATCGGCGCGGGCATGGGCCGTGCTATAGCGCGGGGCCAGCCATAGGGGCTTTGGAATCGGCCTTTTACCGCCAAAAAGCCAGAAACCCCCATCATGGGCGGGGCCAAAAACAAAATCCTGCTCTTCTAAAGCCTGCTGCGCCGCCTTCAGATGCCTGGCCCCCATTTGCGGCGCATCGGCACCGATCAGAAAAACCTGCCCATGCACCCGGCGCAGGCCTTCATAAACCCGCCACATCCGCTCACCCAAGGTGCCCGGGCCGGTATGACGCGCCCCGAAATCACGCCAACGCGGATCCTCCACCCCCTCTGCTTCGGCCACGGCCCAGCGGGCGATCCAATCCTTGCGGGGCTTTAAAAAGCGCGCCACGCTAAAGGCCACGCAATCAAGGCTGTGGTGATAGAAATCTTCTGCCTGCGCGGTTCCAATACCCCGGGCAAGCCGCGTTTTAGCCGGGGTCAAACCCGGTGTTTTTACAAAAATGGCAATTGCCCCGCTCATGATCTCCGGCTCCATAATAAGGCCCAGGCCTCGGGTGCGGCCTGTTTGATCCAGCGAAATTGATAAAGCAGGGTCAAACGCAGCCAGCCTTTATCGCGATAGGTGCGGGCACTGGTCAATAAGGGAGCCGCGATGGCATGAAGGCGCACTCCCGCCCGCCGGGCCTGCCAGACGAATAAATGATCCTCGCCATAGGCGCAGGCTTCATCATAAGGCCCGCATCGCGCAAAAATTCTGGCCGAACAGGCCAGCCCCTGATCACCAAAGGGCACCGATAAAAGCCGGGAACGCCAAAAAGCCCCCCATTGATTGAGCTTCACCCAAAAACCCGCCGCATCATCAAAAACCAGATCGAAATAATGCAAGGCATCCGGCTGGCGATGAAAAGCCGCCCGAAGCTTTTCAATGCTATCGCTTTCAAGGCGGCTATCGGCATGAAGAAACCACAAAAACGCACCCTTGGCCCGGCGTGCCCCGGCATTCAAACTTCTGGCCCGGCTGCCTTCCTCCATCACCAGAATTTCACACAGACCGGGCCGGCCTTCAAGCTGGGCAAGCAAAGCGGGCAAAGCCGGTTCATTGGGCCGCACCGGGATAATCACCGAAATATCATCCATGATCAGGAAAGCAGTGCGCGAAAACGGCGCGCATCAGGCATCCTTGAGAGCCGCCGATTGCGCCATGGCATAGGCCTGGGTTCCCTGATGATGCACATGATCTTCATCCAGAATCGTTGCAACGGCATATTTGGGGCGGGCTTTGATATGATCATAAACCGGCCCAAAAGGCTGATATGTGGCATCAAGAAGTTCTTTGAAGCTATTGATGACAAAATAGGTTTGCTGAAAATCATCGATACGGTAATCGGTGCACATCACCCGTTCAAGATCAAAATGCAGGCGATTGGGCGATAAATCTTCCAACGCAAACACCGATTCCGCCGGGCTGGAAACGATCCCCGCCCCATAAAGACGCATCCCCGCAGCGGTTTTTATCAGGCCAAATTCCACCGTATACCAATAAAGCCGGGCCAGATTATGCAAAACCCCGCGCCCGGCCGCAGCCAATCCGCCCTTGCCATAGGCTTCCATATAATCGGCGAACACCGGATCGCTGAGCATCGGCACATGGCCGAAAACATCATGAAAAACATCGGGTTCCTGAATATAATCGAAGTGCTTTTCATCACGGATGAAATTGCCCGCCGGAAAGCGGCGATTGGCCAGATGATCGAAAAACACCTCATCGGGCACCAGATCCGGCACCGCCACGACCTGCCAGCCGGTGCGATCCATCAGGCGATCAGACAAATCCTTGAAATTGGGAATACCACCATTTGAAAGCTTCAGGGCTTCAAGGCCATGGAGAAACTGATCGCAGGCCCTGCCCTGCAAAACATCGCGCTGGCGGGCATAAAGGCGATCCCAGCGATCATGTTCTGCCGGGCTGTAATGCCCCCAATCCTGATCAATGGTATAATCGGCATTGACCTCAACCTCGCGGCCTAGCCTTGTGGTGATTTTCATCTGCCGGGGCCTTCATATCTGGTAATTTTCTGATCGATCGCGCCAAATAATGACCGGCCACCCGCATCGCGCATTTCGATACGCACCCGATCGCCAAATTGCAGGAAAGACGTACGCATTTCGCCGGTCTGGATTTTTTCGATCATGCGGATTTCGGCGATGCAGCTATAGCCCGCGCCGCCTTCGCCCACCGGCTTACCCGGGCCGCCATCAAGCTTGTTAGACACCGTTCCCGAACCGATGATGGTGCCCGCTTCCAAAGGCCGGGATTTGGCGGCATGGGCGATCAATTGCGGGAAGTTAAAGGTCATGTCGATCCCGGCATTGGGCTTGCCGAAGGGCGCATCATTCAAAAAGGATAAAAGCGGCAGATGCAGCATGCCATCTTGCCATGCCGGGCCCAATTCATCGGGGGAAAGGGCAAGGGGCGAAAAGGCGGATGAGGGCTTTGATTGGAAAAAACCAAAGCCCTTCGCCAGTTCAGCCGGGATCAGATTACGCAAAGACACATCATTCACCAGCATCAAAAGGGCGATATGCGCCCCCGCATCCGCAGCCGAAACGCCCATGGGCACATCATCGGTAATGATGGCGATTTCCGCCTCGAAATCGATCCCCCAGTCCGTATCCGCCATGGAAATATCTTCATGCGGTGCCAGAAAACAATCAGACCCGCCCTGATACATCAGGGGGTCTTCCCAGAAACTTTCGGGGATCTCCGCCCCGCGCGCCTTCCGCACCAATTCCACATGGTTGACATAAGCCGATCCATCCGCCCATTGATAGGCGCGGGGCAAGGGCGAGGCGCAGGCCGCTTCATCAAACGGCTCGCCATCGATACGCCCGGCATCCAGATCATCGCTCAAAGCCTGCAAGCGGGGCGCAAGAGACGCCCAATCATCAAGCGCTGCCTGAAGCGTGGGGGCGATCTTGTCCGCACGCACCATCTTTTCATGGTCTTTGCGAACCAGAACCAACTGGCCGTCACGCCCTTTTTTGATGGTTGCCAATCTCATAAAATCTCCTTGTCCTCGTCATCACGGTCAGCCTCAGGATTGAAAGACTGCCAGCCTATTCGGCGGCCGGGTCCATCCGCTCGGCGGCGCCCCAGCTTAGATAATAATCGGACCATTCCACCCCTTCCGCCTCGGCATGGATAGTCAGGGCATCGCGGGTATCGATCATCACTGCCACTTCATCTGTGGA
>BAYV01000022.1 GCA_000710935.1 Iodidimonas nitroreducens
ATTCCATCCATGAACCAATAACACAGTTGCCGGCTCGGGGGCCGGGATGACGAGGGAGGGGAAGCAGCCTTGATCTCATCCGTCACCCCGGTCCACAACCTTAAATCGTCACCCCGGGCGGAGACCCGGGGTCCACCTCGTCAAGGGCTTGTGCGTGCCAAAGCGTGGATCCCGGGTCTCCGCCCGGGATGACGTAAGAAAAGGGGGGGCGGGGATGACGAAAAAAAGGGCCGGGGTGACGCAAGTTATGAGCGCCGCGAACCGGCGTTCAAACCGGCGTTCAAATCGACGTTCAGGCCCCCAGAAGGGCGGGCAGGGCACTGAGATCCCTGATGATATGATCGGGCCGGACCGGTAAGCGTTCGATGGCATCATCCTGACGATTGACCCAGATGGTTTTGAAGCCGAAAGCCGCGGCCCCGGCAATATCCCAACCATTCGAGGACACAAGGCACAGCCGGTGGCGATCAAGATGCAGGCGATCACAGGCCAGTTGATAAACAAGAGGGTGCGGCTTGAAAACGCCGGCATCGCGGGCCGAGAGCAGGGCTTCAAAATGATCAATGATCGCGCAGGATGTCAAAACCGATGTCAGCATGGCGGGGCTGCCATTGGATAAAACGGCCCGGCGCAGGGCAAGGGATGCGGGCAAATCCGCCAAGGCGCACAAAGCAGGGGCCACATCATCAAAAGCCGAAAGCTTTTGATAGCTGGCCATCATTTTATCGCGCCAATCGCCGGGCAGGCCCAATGCCGCCAGGGCATAATCAAGGGCATCTTTGGTGACATCGGAAAAATCGGCAGGCCGGTTCATCAGGCTGCGCAGCCAGCTATATTCAAGCTGCTTGCGTCGCCACAGATCGGCAAGCTCTTGCGCGCCACCCCCAAGCTCTGCCTGCGTTTCCAACAAAGCGCTATCATGATCAACCATGGTGCCGAAAACATCGAACAGGATTGCATCAACGGATAAAGCTCTGCTGGCCATGATGTGCTTCCTTTTGAAAAAGCTTCAGAACCGGCCGTTTAGCCCTTTTTTTCGCTGCTGCTGCGGCCCTTGCCAATCCATCTGAGCAGCCAGCGCGCGGGCCACAGCCATAAAAGCCCGGCAAAGACATAAAAGGGTGTTTGCAGCCAAAGCGATGCCAAAGACAGATGCACCCCGATCTGGATGACCCCAAGAGCATAGATCACCAGCCCGAGCACCAGCCCCAAAATGCCCACAAGGCTGCGATAGGAGGCGCGTTCTAAAGCCATGATGTTTGTGCTGCCTGCTGTTGCATCACATGCCCCATTGCACGCTTTTATCATTGGATCGGCTCAACACCCGATAGCGCGACAGCGCCCAGATCGGGAAATAATGACTATAGCCATGATAGCGCAGATAAAAAACCCGGGGAAAGCCAACGGCATTATACCAGGGTTCTTCCCAACGGCCATCCTTGGTGCGGGGATGATCCAAAAGCCAGCCAATGCCGCGGGCAACGCAGGCATCTTCGGTTTCACCAGCAGCCATCAGACCCAAAAGGGCCCATGATGTTTGGGACGGTGTGCTGGGCGCGGGATCGCGTTTTTTATCATTATAATAGCTATCGCCCGATTCACCCCAGCCGCCATCGGGATTTTGCCGGGCTTTCAGCCACTCCACGGCTTTGCGCACATAAGGTGCGGTCATATCCTCGCCCACGGCATTGAGCGCCGCCAGAACCGACCATGTGCCATAGATATAATTGGTGCCCCAGCGCCCATACCAGCAGCCATCATCTTCTTGCAGCTTTTTGAGATAGGCCACACCGCGCGCCACGGCTTCATGGTTTTGATCATGGCCAAGCTGGCCCAAAAAGCTGAGGCAGCGGGCCGAAACATCCTCGGTCGGCGGATCGAGCAGGGCCCCATGATCGGCAAAGGGAATGTGATTGAGATAATGGTCATCATTATCGATATCGAACGCGCCCCAGCCGCCATTGCTGCTTTGCATGCCGATGATCCATTCTTCGGCGCGATCAATGGCCTCCTTATAGTTTGGATCTTGAGTGCGATGCAAAGCCATGGCCACCACGGCGGTATCATCCACATCGGGATAATGATCATTATTATATTGAAAAGCCCAGCCGCCGGGGCGCAGATCGGGGGCCTTCAGCGCCCAATCGCCCTTCACATCCAGAATCTGTTTGGAGGTCAGCCAATCGCCTGCCGCTTTCACGGTTTCACCCGCCGGGGCTTCCCCGGATTCGAGGAGGGCATGAAGGCTCAGGCTGGTATCCCAGATCGGCGACAGGCAAGGCTGTACAAAGCTTTCGCCTTCGCCATCTGTTACCAGCAGACGGATCGATTTTTTGGCGGTGACCAGGGCTTCATGATCCTTGGGATAGCCCAAAGCCTCCATCGCCATCACCGAATTGGCCATGGCGGGGAAGATCGCCCCCAAACCATCCTCGGCATTCAGCCGTTCGGTAAAAAAACCAAGCGCCCGCTCGATGGCTTTGCGGCGGGTTTTGGCGGGGAAATGCGGCTCCAGCTTTTGCAGAATTTTATCAAGCTGCAAAAAGGCCTTGCCGGTCCAGCGCCCGGTGGGGTTCTGCTGCCAATCCCTGATCAATTCCGGGGGGATGATAAATAATTCCCGGATATGGGTATCGGTGGGATTGATGGCCCGGGGCTTTAAGGCAGCCAAAATCAGCAAGGGCGCGATCACTGTGCGCGACCAATAGGAAAAACGCCACATATTGGCGGGAAACCAGCGCGGCATCAGCATCAGTTCCACCGGCATCACCGGCACCGCACGCCATGGCACTTCGCCAAACAAGGCAAGGGCATAGCGGGTGAACACATTGGTTTTTTCGGCCCCGCCCAGGTTTTTGATCAGCGCCCGCGCTTTTTTCATATGCGGCGCATCGGGATCATCGCCGGTGAGCTTCAGGGCGAAATAAGCCTTGACGCTGGCGGAAATATCCGGCGCCCCCCCATGATAAAGCGGCCAGCCCCCGCCATCTTGCTGAATCGATCGGATATAGCGCGCCAGCTTTCGTTCCAGTTCGGGCTCGCGTTCATCCAGAAAATGATTGAGAAAGATATATTCCGCCGGAATCGTGGCGTCGGCCTCCAGATCGAAAACCAGATGCCCATCTTTTTGCTGACGGGTTTTGAGCGCGGTCAGGGCATCGTCGATCACCTGATCGAGGCGATCATCCACGGCCACTTGTTTTAATGCTTCACCCCTCACGTCGATCTTACTCCGCTTTGGATTTCAGTTGATGGCTGATGGCCCGATCCTGCACTATATCTATGTTGGTTATTTAAGGGCGGTTTGTGCTGTTGAAAAGCCCGACTTTTCTGAAGGCATATATGGGCCGCTTTATGGCCCGAGCGAATGGCCCCTTCGATGGTCGATGGCAGGCCGGTGGCCGTCCAGTCTCCGGCCAGTATCAGATTGGCCCATTGCGTGGCGGCTTTCGGGCGCAAAGCCTCGGCTTCGGGGCTGGCAGCAAAGGTTGCCCGCTTTTCCTTGATCACCCGAAAGGGCGGCAGGGGCTGATCGCCGAGCTGCAAGGCCCGGCTCACTTCACCCCAGCAGATCCGGGCGATCTCATCGGCGGGCCTGCGGGCAACCGCATTGGCCGCTGAAATGGTGACGGAGGCAAGTTCATCGCGCAGGAAAATCCACTGGGAAAGCCCGCCCACAAGGCCGATGATTTCGACCGATGCACCATCCTGCTCCGGATGGACCGCCTTTGCGGGGAGCCGGAAATGGATATTAACGATGGCCTCGCCATCGGGCGGGGTGGAAAGATCGGGCAGCAAGGTGCGGGCAATTGGGGCGGGGGTGGCGCAGATCGCCTGATCCTCGGCCCCGAGCGGGATCAGCTCATCCCCAAGAGAGAGGGCCTGAAGCCGCCCATCAGCCAGATCAAGGCGATTGATGCGGCTGTGGAAGCGAATGGTGGCACCGGCTTTTTGCAGCTTTTCCAGGGCCGGATCGATCAGGCAATGGGCAAGGCTCAGGCGCGCCATGCGGGGCTGGCAATAGGCACCGCCACGGGCAAAGCTTTCGCGTAAAACCCGGCGCAAAAGATGAGCCGAGCCGTCTGCCGGGGCGCAATTCAACACCGCCACCACCAAAGGTTCCCACAAGCGGCGATACAGGGGATGGTTGACCGACAGGCGATCGGTGATGCATTCAGACTTGCGCGCCATCAAAAGGCTGAGAGCCGAAAGATAATCGCGCGGCCGGCTGCCCGGAATCCGTCGCTTGCGATCAAAAACCCAGCCCTGCCAAAGCCCTTTATCAAGGGCGAAGGTCCAGCGTTCACCGCTTTCGAGATCGAAAAAGGGAAAGCGCGCTTCGTTGGGTCCGATCAGTTGATCCATCGCCCCGCTGATCGGATCGCGCCCGCCGATCTCATCGAGATAGGCATGCAAGGATCGATTGCCCGAAAGCATCAGATGATTGCCATTATCGATCAAAAGCCCAAGCTGCTCATCATGAAACGAGCGGCAGCGCCCCCCGGCCCGGGCAGCGGCTTCATAAAGGGTGATCTGATGCCCGTTATCAATCAGACGAACGGCCGCCGCCAGCCCCGCTAAGCCGGCACCGATTATGTGGATATGCGCCATGATCGGCCTCCCAAGGCGATTTTGGCGGCGATCCACAGCTTTTCGCCTTTGCTCATCAGGGGGCCGAAACCGGATCGGTGCGGGGCCTTGAACCCTTTATCGCGCATCCGCAGGAAGATCTGGTGATACACATGCATCATGATCGCCGCCGGGCGCAGATCGCCTTCATGGCACGCCTTGAGCGCTTGCCGGGCGGCGTTGAATTCCGCCTCGGCTTGTTTGGCCAAAGCCTGCCGGGCCAAAGGAAGGCCGGGCGCATGGGCAACGGTTTGAGGGTCGGTGTCATGAATCCCGGCTTCAATCAGCAGATCGCGGGGCAGATAAAGCCGCCCCATATCCGCATCTTCTTCCACATCGCGAATGATATTGGTCAGTTGCAGGGCCTTGCCCAGATGATCCGACAAACGCCGCCCTTCGGCTTCGGGGGCCCCGAAAACCCGCACGCATAGCCGCCCCACAGCGGATGCCACGCAATCGCAATAATCGATAAGCTGATCATAAGATGGCGCCCGGATCGGCCCTTCAGCATCCATTTCCATGCCCCGGATCACGGCGGTGAAATCGTCTTTTAAAAGCCCGAACCCGCCGATGGCGGCCAGAAGCTGGCGATCAAGGGGATCATCGCCCGCCTTGCCATCATAAAGCCCATCAATGTGCTGGCGCCAATCCTTCAGCGCGGCGATCTTTTCGGTACCCAAAAGCGGACCATCGGCAATATCATCCACATCCCGGCAAAAGGCATAGATGGCAAAAAGCGCGGCGCGGCGCTCTGCCGACATCAGGCGCATCGCCCAATAAAAAGATGATCCGGCGGCCCGCACCTGTTGGGCCAGCCGCCGCCGATCTTCCTCTATGCTTGCCTGTGCTTTCGGTGTCACGGTGCTCATGGCTTCATGTTGATCCTGCCCAGACCAAGGCAATTATCCCGTGCGGCTTTGGCAATCAAGGCCCGCCATCCGATTTATGGCTATCTAAGGTGCCATGGCGATCATAATCGCGCCCCTTCCACTGGCTGCCCTTGCCCCGCCAATGATCAAGGGCGGAATGGATCGTCATCATTGCATAAAGCCCGGCAATCAGCCAAAGGCCGATAGCTTCCAAGGGGTTGCGCCGATAATCGCGCAAGGTGGGGCGATAGGCAATGATCATCAAAAGCCAGCTTACCACCCCGCTCAGCAGCAGATCGGGCCGCCCGGTCACAATCCCGACAACTGTGGCGATGGGGGCCAGCAGAAACACCATGGCAAGGCCCAAAATCGTGCCAAGCAATAAAAATGACGAGAAATGTAATTGGCTGAAGGCGGTGCGTTTTACCATCATCCATAAAGGCTTCAAACCATCCGCACCGCGCAAAGAGCGGCTGTCATCCGCCAGCCCCAGCCATAATCGCCCGCCCGCATCGCGAATTTTGGCGGCCAGCGTGCAATCATCGATCAGCGCCCCACGCAGGGCAGCCAATCCCCCGATCTGATCGAGCCGATGGCGGCGAACGAGAATGCAGCCCCCCGCAGCCCCTGCGGTTTTTTGGCTGGGATTATTGATGGCGGGAAAGGGATAAAGCATCTGGAAGAAAAAAATGAAGGCCGGGATCAGCCAGCCTTCCCAGAAGCCTTCGGTGCGCAGCCGGATCATCAGGGAAACGAGATCGCGATCATCGCTTTCGGCCTTCTGTACCAGCCGGGCCAGCACATCGGGGCCATGTTCGGCATCGGCATCGGTGAGCCAGAAATAGCGGGCCTTGTCGCCTGCTTTGGCCACCCCATGGGATAAAGCCCATAATTTCCCGGTCCAGCCCTTGGCCAGTGGCGGTGCGCTGAGGATCGTGAGGGACCGGCCCGTGGCACATTCATCGGCGGCTTTCTGTGCCAAAGCGGCGGTGCCATCCCGGCTGCCATCATCCACCAGAATGACCCGAAAATCCCCCTCATAGCGCTGATTGAGCAGGCTTTTGATCGCACGCGCGATGCTTTGGGCCTCATCGCGCGCCGGGATGATGGCCACAATCGGGGGCAGATTGTTTAAAGGCGCGCCTGTATTTTGGGGCAGGCGCTGATCGGCACGCCAAAAGCCATGATGGCCAAATACCAGATAAGCCCAGGCCAACAGGCTGATCAGCGATAAAATGAGGAGGAGTTCCATCAGCTTCTGGGCTTTTTGGGTAAAGGCTTTTCGGGGCGCGAGACAAGGGTGGAGAGCAGCCCGCCACCGGCTGCCATGGCGATTTGCCAGCGGCTGAGTTTGATCCGCTCGGCCAAAGGATCGCGCCGGGCAAGCTCGGTGGTCAGCGACCGGGCGATATTGTGGATCACCGCCGATTCTGCGGCCAGCCTGCGGCTTTGCAGGGCTTTGGGCAGGCGCGCTGCCTGATCATTTAGTTCATGAACGCTTTCGATCAGGCGGTCGATCACCGCGCGCAAAGCCGGGCTCGTTTTCGCCCTGCCCAGATCCGTATCCACCGCACCCGCTTCGCGCAGATCGCTTTGGGGCAGATAGATGCGGTTCATCTGATGATAATCATCGCCGCAATCCTGCAGATGATTGATGATCTGCAAGCTGTTGCACAAAGCATCGCTGATCGGCCAGAAGGCCTGATCTTCGCCATGCAGATCCAGCAGATAGCGGCCCACGGGTGCGGCGGATCGATTACAATAATCGATCAGATCATCAAAGCTTTCATAGCGATTTTGCACGGCATCCTGTTTGAAAGCGGAAATGAGATCGAGACAATGGCGCACCGACACCCCGGTTTCCTCGAGGCTTTCATGAAGGCGCCGGGCGGTGAGGGGGGCCTCATCCAAGGCCTCGCCCATGACCGTGGCGGCGAAAATATCGAGCCGGGCGCATTTGTCTTCGGGGGCGAGATCGGGATTATCGGCGATATCGTCGATTGCCCGGGCAAAGGCATAAAAACGCCCCACATGGGGCCGCAAATGCGCCGCAATGAGCCGCGATCCCACGGGAAAATTCTCGGTCTCCGCCGATTTTCCCGATGGGGTTTCCAAAGAGGGTGTTTCCGATGACGGCGTTTCCCGAGGGTGGCCATTTGCGGGGGCTGCCGCCTTGTTATTTTCTGTCATCGCGCACCGATCATTTTCCGTTATGCTTGACCTTTGATTGTTCGATGCCATGAAATCCGCCCGCACTCAATGCCCCATGCGCCATAGGGGCGATCATTGAAAGCCAAGCCATGTTGCCACCCTATCAGCGGCGATCCGCCTTTCCTTCCGCCCGCGAAGATGAGGCCCGCGCCAAAAAGGTGCCCGATACCCCACAAACCCGCTCATCCGCTTATGGGCTGGCTTATAGCGATCTTGATTTCATGAAGCGCGAAGAATTGCGCCCGGTGCGCTTGCAGCTTGAACTGATGAAAGCGGAGTTGATGCTGCAAGAGCATGGGGTGGATGCCACGGTGGTGATTTTCGGCAGTGCCCGATCAAGGCCCGATGATCTTGCCCCCGATGATCCCAGATGTGCCGATTATGCGGCGGCACGGCGTTTGGGGCAGTTGATTTCATCGGCGCAAAATGGCTGCCCGGAACGCCTGCGGGTGGTGACCGGGGGCGGACCGGGGATCATGGAGGCGGGCAATCGCGGGGCCGATGATGCGGGGGCGGAAAGCATCGGGCTGAATATCATCCTGCCCCATGAACAGGCCCCCAATCCCTATATCACCCCCGAATTGTGCTTTCAGTTTCATTATTTCGCGCTTCGCAAGATGCATTTTCTGATGCGCGCCCGGGCTTTGGTGTGTTTCCCTGGTGGTTTTGGCACGCTGGATGAACTGTTTGAAACCCTGACCCTGATCCAGACCGGCAAGATCGAGGCGATGCCGGTACTGCTTTATCGCCGCGATTGGTGGGAGCGGATCATCAATCTGCCCGCCCTGGCGGAAAGCGGGATGATCGCACCCCGGGATCTTGATCTGGTGCGCATGGTGGAAAGCGCGGATGAAGCTTGGGACATCATCAGGGACTTTTGCACCGAGCGGTGCGGCGAAAGCCAGGCCTGATCCGATTTGGATTGCGGCCCCATGGCAGCTTTTATAAGCTGGGACGGGTGTTCAAAAATAATATTGATGGATCAATAAGGATCAAAGCTGATGGGCAAAGGGAAGATTTTTGCATTATTGCTGGTGGTTTTGGGGGCTGTTCTGGCCGTGTCGCCCTTGGGATCGCTGATTTATATGAATGTGCGTGGGGCCGATCCCCTGCTGGCGCAATGGCAGGATTATGAACCGGCGGCTTTTGAGAACGCATTGCAATCTGACGATGCGGTGCTGGTGCAGATCTATGCCTCATGGTGCCCCACATGCGAGGCGCAGCATCAAAGCTTCACGGCCCTTGAAAATAAAGGGCGGGTCCCCGATGCGCGGCTGTTTCGGGTTGATTTTGATCGTGATCGGGCCTTTCTCGAAAAGCATGAGGTCAAAGGCACCGGGCTGCTTTTGCTGTATCGCAATGGGGTTGAGATCGCCCGCCAAGGGGGATTGGTGGATGAGGGCAGAATTTTAAGCTTTCTTGAAAGCCAATCGGTGGATATTTAAATCCTGCCCCCGGATATGGCAGCCGTCAAAGCGCGGCTGTCAGAAACCGTTCCCGGGTTATGTCCCGGGTTTTGGGGGGCGCGATCTGTTGTTTGATCCGCTGGCGGGCAGATTGCATTTCGCTTAGCACATCGCCCGGGGAAAGCCTGTCATAGCGCATCAAGGTTTTGCAAATGGGATCAGACAGCAGATTATCGAGGCTTGCTTCGAGATAAAAGGCTTGATCATCGCTCATGGGTCTTGCTCCTTGATGGTCGGCGCGATTTTTCAAATCCATCCGGTTCAGAGATTTTTGCCTCTCCCCAAACCGGATTGTAGATGGGGTTTCATCAAGCGCTTTGCCAGAGTGGGGGGCTTGATGCTGGCGTCAATTTTTGGTTACTGATCGCAGGCCATAGGCCTTCAATCAGCGATATGTTGGGGGGTTTAGCATCGCCTTGTGACAAGAAAGCGGCAATGCGATGCCAGTTTCACGACAAAAGTTTTTTACTTATTTTTCTTGGCTAAAGGACGCGCGCCAATGGTTCATGCCACAATTTTGAAATTCGGATATCCGCAAAGCCTTGTGCGAAGCTATGATCATTGGATGGTGCAACTTCGTCCCAAACAGGCAACTCTTGGCGCTTTGGTGGTCATCGCGAAGGAGGAAGCCACGGCCTTTTCCGCCTTGTCGCAAGCGGCAGCGGCTGAATTTCATCAGGTAGTGTGCGATGTGGAGCAGGTGCTGGGGCAGGTTTTTGACTATCAAAAGATCAATTGGCTGATGCTGATGATGGTTGATCCCCATGTGCATTTTCATGTCTTGCCGCGCTATGATGGCCCCCGATCATGGGGTGGCCATGGGTTCACCGATCCCGGTTGGCCGGGCTTGCCCGATCTTTCCCATGATCAGCCCGGCGATGGGGCCATTCATCACAGCCTGATGGCCGCATTGTGTGCGGCTTTTTCTGGCCATCAGGCATCGGATGCGCCATCCTGATGCCTCAATCCCCTGATGCTCTCATCCTTTGATGCTTTCATCCTCTGATCCCGCAAATTTATGGCCTTCATGGCCTTTGTCCTTCCTTTATTTTTCCTTTGAATGGACGCCTTTATGCCTCCCTTGTCCTATCGCGCGCTGATCCTTTCGGGCCGCCGATCCTCTGGTGATCCCGTAGCCGATGCGGAAAAGGTGAGCAGCAAGGCCTTTGCCCATGTGGGCGGCAGGCCCATGATCGATCATGTGATCAGGGCGGTTGAAGGATCGGGCCGCATGGCGGATATCCAGATCAGCCTGCCCCAGGATTGCCCGATCGAAAGGGAAGCTCCCGGCCTTGCGGCGCGGCTCGCCAGGGGGGAGTTGTTGCGCCATCAATCAAAAGAGGGGCCGAGCGGCAGCGTTCTCTCGGTTTTGCAAGCGATGAAGCCCGGCGAACGGCTGTTTGTCACCACCGCCGATCATCCGCTTTTGACCAGTGATCTGGTCTGCCGCTTTTTGGATGAGGCCGATAAGCTGGATGCCGATATTGCTGCGGCTTTGGCCCCCCTCGATGTGGTGAAGGCGGCACGTGAAGCCGATCCCGCCGATCTTCCCCCGCGCCGGGGCCGCCGCACCCGGCTGGCCTTCAAGGACGGTGTTTTTTCCGGCTGCAATATGTTTGCCCTGAAAGCCCCTGCCGCCGAGCGGGGCATTGCCCTGTGGCAGCGTATCGAACATGATCGCAAAAAGCCGGTGCGGCTGGTGGCGCGTTTGGGGGTTTGGGGCTTGCTTAATTGGCTGGCCGGGCGGTTGACCCTGGCCGATGCGCTGGGGCGTCTTGGTCGTCGGGTGGATCTGCTGGCAATGCCGGTGATCATGCGCGATGCCGATGCCGCCACCGATATCGATAGCCTTGATGATCTGGCCATGGTGCGGGCGGTTTTCGCCCGCCAAAAAGCGCGGGCCGCAAGCCCTTCAATCGATTCCTCTTCAATCGATGCCCACCCAATCAATTCCTGACCCTAAACTCAGGATGCTTTGGCCTGCAGGGCTTTGATCCGGCTGCGGTCAAAGTCAGCATGGCTCCAAAGCGAGATGGCTGTGCGGGCTTTTTGCAGGTCTACCGGAAAATCCACCTCGCACCAATCTTGTGAGGGCACATCGGCAATATGTATGGCCTGCGTATGGGCGAGGCGATCAATCACCGAAAGATACCATAGCCGATCGCCTTCACCGCTCTCGATGATGCGTTCCACCGCCTCGCGAAACAGCGAAACCCCTGATTTCATGAAGCGGATCATGCCGATGGATTCGGCATCCACCGCCTTCACATCCAATGTTTTCCCGATCCGGCGCAAAAGATTTTTGTGCAAAATGACCTTCATGTCATCGGTATCATAGCGATCCTTGCGCGATGTGGTGAGGGTGATCGGCTGATCGGGCCGGGCCATCAGGCTGCGGGCCACCGGCGCACGAAACAGGGTATCGCCATTGAGCAGGATGAAATCCTCGGTCATTTCATCACGGGCACACCACACACTGCGCAAATTATCGGAACTGGCATAATCGGGATTATGGATTGCGCGAATGGAAAAGGCGGGATCGCCGGATTGATGGCGCGCTGCGATGAAATCGGCGATTTCACGCTCCACCTTCTCTGCCTTGAAGCCGGTCACCACCACGATGTCATTGATCCCGGTTTCCAGCAATTGCGCTAATTGCCAGCCAAGAAGAGAAATGCCGCCGCCCAGATTGAGCAGGCATTTCGGCGTATGTTCGGTAAAGGGCGACAGGCGTTTGCCCTGACCCGCACTGAGAATGATAGCTTTCACGGCAATCCTGTTCTTTTATAAGAGCGGCGATCCATAGGAAACTTTATGACCATTTCATGACATTTACGACAAGTCGGCCCGGTTCGACAACTCATAGAACCGTGAAACTTGTGATATCAATCCGTGATCTCAAGCCGCAAATAAACTTCTAACGCGGAGCATTGGAGGGAAAAAAGGCTTTTTTTATGGCGTCATAATGGCGATTTTCCACGTTGATCCCATCAGATTTGGCGGTGGGATCGATGGTCAGGCGGTAATAATGCCCCGGGCCCTTATGCGAGCCGATGGATGACGATGACCCGCAGCCCAAAATCGGCACCGGACCATCGGGGCCTTTGATGCTGGCCTTTAAAGCCCGATGGGTATGGCCATGAAGGATCAGCCCCGCCCCCGTGCGGGCAATCAGTGCGCGAAAGGCTTTGGCATCGCTCAGCGCCTTGCGCGGGCTTTCCGCTCCGGGCTGGGGCGGATGATGGATCATGATCAGGGTGAACTGGCCTGCCTGATGCTCGGCATTCAGCAGGGCTTCCAAAGCCATCATCTGTTTTTCCCCTAATCGCCCACTGGCCATGGCAGGCAGAGTGGCCACCGCCGACGAAGTGCCGATGATCGATAGTTTGCCCCGGCGGCGCAGATAGGGAAAGTCCATCCGGCCATCATCTCCGGTCATCCATTCGGCCCATTTCGGCAGACCCTTTTCCAAGGCGCCAGCCACATAAGCATCATGATTGCCGGGGATGATGCTGATATGATCGGCAGGGCCCGCCCGCAAAAGCCAGCGTCGCGCGGTTTCAAATTCACCCCCAAGGGCAATATTGGTGAGATCCCCGGTCACGCAGATATGATCGGGTTGATCGGCTTTAAGGTCGTTTAATAAGGCCTCCAGAACCTCGGCGCGATGTTCGTGCTTGCGCTTTCTATGCCATGAAAGATATCCAAGAATGCGCTTGCTGATCAGCTTTTGTGCCGCCACTTTGGGCAAGGGTGCAAAATGCAGATCGGATAGATGGGCGATGGTGATCATGGCTGAGGGTTCATTCCGGGCTAATCGAATAAGATGGGCGCATTGAACAAGATGACGGCGAAGATCGGGCCGCCAGGAACAGACGAAGGACATAAGAGTTTGACGACCGAAGACAAAACCCCGATCACCCTTGATTTTGTGCCTGCCCGATCCCCTGTCAAGCTGTTTGGTTTGAGCGGACGCGAGCGGATCATGAAGATGATCAAAGATCGCCGGGCCGATGGCGTGGTGATAGGGGCGGATGATCCGCAGGCCGCATCCTCAGGCGATTGGCTGATCATGGATGAAGATTGCCTTTATGATGGCCCGGTGATCGATTGGCTTTTGGCCGGGCCTGATCGGGCGGTTGATGCCGATGGCGCGCGCGCCGGGCGCGTCAGTTCAAAAGGCGAGCAACAAGATGCCGTGCGGGCCTGGATAAAGGGCGCGGGCAGCCTGCCCGAAGGTATTGATCTTGCCAGCCCGGACAGCATCGGAGCGGCCTATCGCACGGCCCTGCGCAAGCGTGAAACCCCTTATTGCCTGCGAATATCGGCCATTGGTCGGGAAAAGGCGGAGCAGCGCCTGTTTGCCGGTTCCTATAAAGGGGTGACTGATTTTGTCACCAAATATGTCTGGCCATGGCCGGCTTTTCATCTCACCCGGCTTTGTGCCGCCCTTAAAATCAGCCCCAATATGGTCACAAGCCTTAGCCTTGTTTTGGTGCTGGCGGCCTTCTGGTTTTTTTGGCAGGGCGATTTTGCGTCCGGCCTGTTGGCAGCCTGGGGGATGACCTTTCTTGATACCGTTGATGGCAAGCTGGCCCGCACCACCCTCACCTCATCGAAATGGGGGAATATTTTTGATCATGGGATTGATCTGGTGCATCCGCCCTTCTGGTATTGGTCCTGGGCGCATGGTTTGAGCAGTGGATTGGAGGCAGGCGTGGGCCCGGGGTCGTCCGCCTCATGGCTGGGCTTGTCATCGCTGGATTGGGCGCTTTGGGTGATCCTTGTGGGCTATGTTGCCGGGCGCTTGATGGAAGGGTATTTCATCGCCCGCTTCAAGCTGGAACTGCATATCTGGCGGCGGTTTGATAGCTTTTTCCGGCTCATCGTTTCGCGTCGCAATCCCAATCTCATCCTCCTTAGCCTTGGGCTTTTGCTTGGTGATCCGGCGGCCGGTTTTTTATGGGTGGCGCTGTGGACCATCGCAAGCCTTGCGGTGCATGGGGTGCAGATTGTCCAGGCCGAACGGGCGGCGCGGAATCACCCCTTATCCTCCTGGCTCGATGGGGCCTTGAGGCAGGATTCTTGAGTGATGCGCATCGGTTTTTTATTCAATCATTATGCGGGCCATCAGCTTTTGCACGCCGCCCCCACCGCCTTTGCGCTATCGCGTTTTTATCCCCGGCACCGGGTTTTCATGTTCGTGCGCGGCAAGGCTTTGGCCGATCTGGCAGACAAGATCGCCCAGCGCTATCCCGGCCATCGCGTCGAGATCACGATCATTGATGCGCCCCTGATTGCGCGCCTCGCCGATCCCCTGATCCGGCCATTTGCCTTTGCCGGAAAGCAGGCGGCGCTGGAGGCCAATCTCGATCTGTTTCAGCCTCTCGATGTGCTGGTGGTGCCTGAAAAAACCAGCCTCAGCCTGAAGCGCCATCAAAAACTTGCCCATCTCAAATTCGTTTATACCCATCATGGGGCAGGGGATCGGGCGGATGCCTATTACCCCCAATTGGCGGATTTCGATCTGGTTCTCGCCCCGGGTCGAAAGATCGCGGACCGCCTGATCAGTTCGGGTTTGGTGAAGGCGGAAAACTGCGCCATCGTCGGCTATCCAAAATTTTCCGTGCGGCAGTCTTTGGGGGTCACGCCGCCCGCCTTTGCGCAAAAGCGGATCACCGTGCTTTATAATCCGCATTATAGCCGCCGCGAATCCTCATGGGCGCCATGGGGGCGGGATATCCTTGATTTTTTCCGTCAATCAGATCGCTATAATCTGATTTTCGCACCGCATATCCTGCTGTATCAGCGCTGGCTGCGGCATCGGGCCCGGCCTTTGGGGCGCTGGCGGGGGCAATCGCACATGCATCTTGATACCGGCAGCGATGCGATGATCGATATGACCTATCTGGATGCGGCGGATCTTTATCTGGGGGATGTGAGCAGCCAGATCTATGAATTTCTTCTTCGCCCCCGACCGGCGGTTTTTCTTGATCCCCGTGCGATTGCGGCATGGCATAGGGATGAAAGCTTTGTTATGTGGCAGGCGGGGGACGTGGTGACCCATCTTGCCGATCTGCCCAATGCCCTTGCTCAGGCCCATGATCGCCATGCACGCTATGAAGCCGCGCAGCGCCGGTTATTTGAGGAAACTTTTGATCATGGTGATCAACCCGATGAAGAACGCGCGGCACAGGCCATTGTGGCGCATTTTACAAAGAAAAGCCCCTGATCGGGGGTGGCGGGAAAAAGGATAAAGATGATGCTTCCAGATCATAACCCCCGGAAAAAGCCCTTGCGCCTGATGGATATTGGCCCGGCTGTTTTTGCGCAGATTCGCGGCCATGCCGAAGCTTTTGTGCTGTTTGTGGTATTATGGGCGGTGCTCAGCACCATCGTGGCTTCGCCCATGATGGCCGATCTCGCTTTATGGCAAAAAACCATGGAAACCGATCAGGAAGCGGGGATGGCGATGCTGTCTGATCTTGCCCCGAAACTGATCGTGCAATCGGGGGTGAGCCTGTTTCTGGCGGTAATCATTCCGGTTTTATGGAGCCGCCTGCTGCTGATGGGGCGGGGCATGGTTTTATCGAAAGGCCTGCTGGCGGCTTATGGCAAGGCCCTGATCCGCACGGCGGCGCTTTTGGGCTATCAGTTTCTGGTGGTCATCGGCCTGCTCATCGCCTCGATTCTGGTGATGGCGGTGGCGGGGCTTTTAGGCCTTGGCGAAGGGGCGGCTTCCACCTTGATGGTGATGCTGGTGGTGGCCGGGATGCTGCCGGTTTATCTGGCTTATTGCCTGTCGGTGGTGGCAGTCTCGGTAGGGGCTGCGGATGGCGGGATCGCGGGCTCTTTCAAACGGATGAAAGCGTACTGGAAACCCTATGTGGCGCTGTCGGTGATCGTGCCTTTGGGCTTGTCCCTGCTGGGTGGGGTGATCAGCATTCCGCTGATCGGCGAAGATGGCACGCCGGGGCGGTTGGCCCTTTTGGTGGGGGCGGTGTTCAATGGCATCAGCCTGCTGTTCATCTTTACGGCGGCGGTGGTGCTTCATCGCCATGATCATGCCGATCCCCTTGCCGACTGATGGCGACCTTAAAGCGCCCGCTGATCGGCATTGGCGTCGTGGTTTTGAAAGAGGATTGCGTGCTTTTGATCCGCCGGGGCAAGCCCCCCAAGGCCGGGGAATGGAGCCTGCCCGGTGGCGCGCAGGAATGGGGCGAAACCACCCATGAAGCCGCCCGGCGCGAGGTTTATGAAGAAACCGGCATCGAGATCGAGATTATCGGGCTTTTGGATGTCGTCGATGGCCTGATGCCCGATGGTAAAGGGGATTACGCCTTTCATTATACGCTGATCGATTATCATGGGCGCTGGATGGCCGGCACCCCGAAGGCCGCCAGCGATGCTGCGGATGCCGCTTGGGTCAGGCTCGATCATCTGGATGATTATGGCTTATGGGATGAAACGCGGCGGGTGATTGCGCTGGCGCAAAAAGCCTGAAAAAGCCTGAGCTGGCAGATGGGGTTATAGCCTCAACCGGTGCTTTTGATGGCGGCGGCGATCAGGGCTCTTGCCTCTTTGCTGTTCCAATCGGCCGGGCCGTTGAGCCGTCCCAATTCGCGCCCTTCGCGATCGATCAGCAAGGTGGTGGGCAGGCTGATCACCCCCAGATCGCCCATCAGTTTCATGCTCGGCTCGGCCCATGTTTCAAGGCTGCCCGCTTTGAACTTCACCAAAACATCCTGGGCCTGGCGCACCGGGCTGCGATCGATCGAGATCGGTAATACCCGGAAATCGGGGCCGCCAAAATGCGCATCCAAAGCCGCCAAGGTGGGCATTTCCTCGATGCAGGGGGCGCACCATTCCGCCCAGAGATTGATCAGCAGAACCCGCCCGCGCTCATCGCTCAGGCTTTGGGGGCCATCGGGGCCTTCCATCATCAGATCGGCGGGCAGGGGCACAGGCTCGGTTTGGCCCTCGAATGTTGCCATCTCGCCTGTGGTCAAACGGGCAAGCTGCGATGAAAAAGACACAGAATCTGCATTTTCATTGATCGCGGCGCTTTCGCCCCGCGTGATCATCTCATATGCTGCCCATCCGCCAAGGGCCAAAGCCCCGGCGATCAGAATAAGCCACAAGCCCAGTTTGCTCATCATAACCGATCACAGTTGAAATCCATGGCCTCAGACATTAGCAAAAAAACCGGCACCAATCAAAGCCCTCTCGCAGCATCGACCGCCAGCCAATCCAATGCCTTATGGGGCGGGCGCTTTGCGGGCGGGCCATCGGATATCATGCAAAGGATCAATGCCTCTATCGAGATTGATCAGGCCCTTTTCCGGCAGGATATCGCCGGATCGCGCGCCCATTGCACGATGCTGGTGGCCTGCGGCATTTTGCACGAGGCCGATGGCGCAGCGATCCTTGCCGGGCTCGATCAGGTGGAAAATGAGATTGCGCGCGGCGAGATGCGCTTTGATCCGGCGCTTGAAGATATTCACATGCATGTGGAACACCGCCTGAAAGAAATCATCGGTGAGGCCGCCGGGCGCCTGCATACCGCGCGATCCCGCAATGATCAGGTGGCCACCGATTTCAAATTATGGACCCGCGAAACGCTGGATCGGCTCGATCAGGATCTGGCCGCCTTTCAAACCGTGCTTTTGGATCGCGCCGAAGAACACAGCGCCACCCTGATGCCCGGCTTTACTCATCTGCAATCCGCCCAACCGGTGACCTTTGGCCATCATCTGATGGCTTATTATGAAATGATCCGCCGGGATCGCGGGCGTCTCGGGGATTGCCGGGCGCGGCTGAATGAATGTCCTTTGGGCTCGGCGGCTTTGGCGGGCACGTCCTTTCCCATCGACCGCAGCATGACGGCCGAGGCTTTGGGCTTTGATCGGCCCACGGCCAATTCCCTTGATGCCGTATCGGATCGCGATTTTGCCCTTGAAATGATGGCAGCGCTCAATCTGGCGGCCATGCATTTAAGCCGTTTGGCGGAAGAACTGGTGATCTGGACAAGCGCCGGTTTTGGCTTTGTCAGGCTGTCCGACAGTTTTTCCACCGGCTCTTCGATCATGCCGCAAAAGCGCAATCCCGATGCCGCGGAACTGGTGCGGGCCAAGCTTGGGCGGGTGAATGGGGCTTATCAAAGCCTGTTGATGGTGATGAAGGGCCTGCCTTTGGCCTATTCAAAAGATATGCAGGAAGATAAAGCCCCGGTTTTTGATGCGGTCGAGGCTTTTACCCTGTCCTTGGCCGCGATGACCGGGATGGTCGGTGATCTGAACGTGGTTGAAGATCGGATGAAGGCGGCCGCCGGGGCCGCTTATGCCACCGCCACCGATCTGGCCGATTGGCTGGTGCGGGCCGCCGGATTGCCCTTTCGCGATGCCCATCACATCACCGGCCGGGTGGTTTTTTATGCCGAAAAAAAGGGCGTGGCTTTGGAAGATTTAAGCCTTGATGAACTGCGCGCGGTGGATGCGCGGATCACCGCCGATGTGCTGGATGTTTTGGGGGTTGAGGCTTCAGTGGCTTCGCGCACCAGCTTTGGCGGCACCGCACCGGTGCGGGTGCGCGCGGCTATCGATCTGGCGCGGCGGGCATTGGCCGCAGACAAGGAATGAGGGCGATGGGCCAAGGGATGAACAGGGTGCGCTCCGGGGTGATCGGCCGGGGCGGATTATGGGGGCTGCTGGTGCTGAGCCTGATTTTATCAGGCTGCGGTCGGCGGGGTGAAATTCTGCCCCCCGATGGGGCCCCCGAAGACCCCCGGATCGAGCGGTTTCGCAACGATATGGACCGCGAAGAGCCGCGCCGCGCGCCCCGTCGTTCGCCCCGACCGTCTGTGCCGGAAACGCAAAAGCCCTTGTCGCCCGATAGCGCTGATCCCGATAGATCTGATCCCAATCCCGCCGATCCTGATGCGGCGCTCGAAGATCAGCCCAATTTTGAAAGGGCGCACTGATGGATCATTTTCAGTATAAAAAGGGCGGTCTTCATGCCGAAGATGTGCCCTTGGCGCGCATCGCGGCCGAGGTGGGCACCCCGGTTTATGTGTATTCCACAGCCACTCTTTGCCGCCATTATCAGATTTTCGACGAGGCCCTTTCAGGGACCGATCATCTCACCTGTTTTGCGGTGAAGGCGAATTCCAATCTTTCGGTTCTGGCCAGTCTGGCGCGCCTTGGCTGTGGTGCCGATGTGGTGAGCGGTGGCGAATTGGCGCGGGCTTTGGCGGCGGGGATTCCGGCCCGGCGGATCGTTTTTTCCGGGGTGGGGAAATTGCCGCAGGAAATGGATGCGGCCCTTGATGCGGGCATCCACCAATTCAATGTGGAATCGGAACCCGAGCTTGAAGCCCTGTCGGCGCTGGCCAGTGCCAAGGGGATGAAGGCCCCGGTTTCTTTGCGGATCAATCCCGATATCGATGCGAAAACCCATGCCAAAATTTCCACAGGGCGGGCGGAAAACAAATTCGGCATTGCCTGGAGCCGGGCCCATGAAGCCTATGCCCATGCCCAAAGCCTGCCCGGCATCGCCATTGTGGGCATTGATGTGCATATCGGATCGCAGCTCACTGAGTTGGGGCCTTTTCGTGCCGCCTTTGATCGGGTGGCCGAATTGGTGGCCAGCCTGCGTGCGGCGGGCCATGGGATCGAGCGGATCGATCTGGGCGGCGGCCTTGGCATTCCCTATCAGCCCGATCAACCCGCCCCGCCCTTGCCCAGTGCCTATGGCGCGATGGTGAAAGAGGTGGCATCGGATCTGGGCTGCCAGATTATCACCGAGCCGGGGCGGCTGATCGCGGGTAATGCCGGTGTTTTGCTGACACAGGTCATTTATGTGAAAGACGGCGAGGATCGGCGTTTCGTGATTTTGGATGCGGCGATGAATGATCTGCTGCGCCCGGCTATGTATGATGCCTATCATGGGATTGCGCCGTTGATCGAACCCGGGCCTGATGCCGGGCGGATGACCGCTGATTTTGTTGGCCCGGTCTGTGAAACCGGGGATCGCTTTGCAAAGGATCGCCAAACGACGACGCTGGCGGCTGGCGATCTTGTGGTTTTGCGCTCTGCCGGGGCCTATGGCGCGGTGATGGCATCAAGCTATAATACCCGGCCCCTTGTGCCCGAAGTTCTGGTGCATGGGGCGGATTATGCGATCATCCGGCCCCGGATTGATGTGGCGGCTTTGCTGGCGCAGGATCAACTGGCACCATGGCTTGCCTGACGATTGCTTTCGAGAACCGCTTGAATATCGATTGTTCATGACCGACATTCTATCTGAAATGATAGAAGGCCAACCATAAAGAAGGCCAACCCTATAGAAGGCCAAGCCTAAAGAAGGAATGCCTCGCCGCATGGCACCATCGGCCCACATGAAACGGACCCGCGAGATCCGGGCGCATTTGCGGCGGCGGATCGCCCTGACCCGTGGCTGGCTCTTGCTGGAGGGTTTGTGGCGTGGCCTGTGGCCGGCTGTGGCACTTTTGGGGCTTTATGCGGCCCTTGGCCTGTTTGGCTTATGGCAGCATCTGGGGGGCTGGCTGCATCTGGGGGCTTTTGCCCTGCTTGTGCTGGCCATGCTGGCCCTTGCATGGGGGCCGATCCGCCAGCTTGCCCTGCCCGGTGAACAGGCGGCGCGCCGTCGGCTGGAAGATGATGGAAAAGTGCGCCATCGCCCGATCGATGCGGTGTTTGATAGCCCGGCGCTGGTCACGGGTGGGGCACTTTTATGGCAGCGCCATCGCGAAGCCATGGCAAGGGTTGCGATGGGGCTGAAGGTGCGGGGCCCGCGCCTGTCTTTGGTGGCGGCCGATCCGTGGGCCTTGCGCTCGCTTGTGCTTTTGGCCCTGTTCATCGGCTTTCTTTATGCCGGGTCTGATAGCGGGCGGCGGCTGACGGCGGCTTTTCAGCCGCCCTTATCGGGCGCAGTGGCGCAGGTGGCGATTGATGCCTGGCTCACCCCGCCCGCCTATACCGGCCAAAGCCCGGTGATGCTGGCTCAGGGTGAACTCTTTCCTGTTGGCGGTCCTCGAACCGCACCATCTCAGCCGATCAGCATAGCTGAGGAGGCGGTGCTCACCGTGCGGCTCAATGGCGGGCGGCAAAGCCCGGTCTTGCGGCTGGGGGATGCGGAAAGCCGCTTTGAGCGCATGGGCGAAACCGATCATCAGATCGAAAAAACGCTGGATGGGGCGGATTTAGAGGCCATCGAGATTATGCAGGCCGGGCGACTGCGGGCGCGCTGGCCTTTGGCGATCATCGCCGATCAGCCACCCGGCATTGCTTTTGTCAAACCCCCGTCCCAAAGTCGGCGGCAGGCTTTGCGCATCGATTATCAGATCACCGATGATTATGGGGTGGCGCAGGCCTTTTTGCGGCTCACCCCGATGGGGGGCGATGAAGCCAGCAGCCTCAAGATCGATCTGCGTGGCGGGCAAACCGTCGATGGCCCGCAAAAGCTGGTGGCTTATGAGGATCTCACCGCCCATGCCTTTGCCGGGCAATTGGTGACCGGGATTTTGCAGGCCGAAGATGCCGCAGGCCAGATCGGGGAGAGCGATCCCCTGATTTTCCGCCTGCCCGAGCGCCAGTTCAGCCATCCCGTGGCCAAAGAATTGGTGGCCATTCGTAAAGATATGCTGGCCGCGCCGCCCTTGGCTTTCAAGGAAGCGGATCGGCTTGATCGGCTTTCGCGGGCGGTGGATGCTTTTGAGGGGGATTTCACCGTTTTTTCGGCTATGCGCAGCGCCTTCTGGCGGCTGGCATCGGATCGCAGCGCGCAGGCCGTGGATGAGATCGCCGCCATCTTGTGGGAAACCGCCTTGCGCCTTGAAGATGGCCGGATGTCTTTGGCCACCCGCTCCTTGCGCGATGCTTTGGATCAATTTGAACAGGCTTTGGATGGCGATTTATCCAGCCTTGATGAATCAGCCGATGCCCTGGAAGCGATGATGCAGCAGTTTCTATCGCAAATGGCCCGGCAGCAGGCTGAAACCGCCCCCATGCGCACGGATGGCCGCCAGCAATCGCAGGTGATCGGCAGCGATATGCTGCAACAGATGATCCAGCAGATGCGTGATCTGGCCGCTGCCGGAGATCAGGAAGGGGCGCGTAAGATGCTGGAGCAATTGCGCGATATCATGGAAAATGCGTCGGTCAATCAGATGTCGGCCGAAGATTATGAGCGGATGATGGCCGCCAGCAAAGCCGCCGATACCCTGAAGGGCTTGAGCGAGGATCAGCGCAATCTGCTTGATGAAACAAGCCGCCAGACCATTCGCAATCGCCTGCGCAGCACCTTGGGCCAGCCGGAACAGGATTTCGGTGATCTGGAACAGGCGCAACAGGCGCTTTCAGACCAATTATCCGAAATGCTGAGCATGATGGGGGAACAAGGGCTGGAAGCTCCCAAGGGGCTTGGCCCCGCTGGCCAATCCATGGGTGAGGCGCAAGAGGCTTTGGCTCGGCAATCGGGTGCCGAGGCGATCAAGGGGCAGGCGGAAGCCCTGCAAAAGCTGGAAGATGCCGCCGATGCCATGCAAAAGATGCTGGATCAGGCTTTGGCCCAAATGCCATCGGGCAATGGCCTTGATCCTTTGGGGCGGCCCCAGCCGGGCTTTAATACGCGCGGCTTTGATCTGCCCGATGCCCTTGATGCCCGGCGCGTGGAAGAAATTCTTGAGGAATTGCGCAGGCGAATCAGCGATCCCGATCTGGGGGAAACCGAACGCCAATATCTGCGTCGGCTGTTGCGCCGCTTTTAACCGCGTTTTTCCGGCCTAAGACTTAAAAATTGCGGGCTCAGCGTGTGGGGGTTGGCTCTTCGGTGCTATAATCATAAAAGCCACGTCCAACCTTGCGGCCGATCCAACCGGCTTCCACATATTTCACCAGAAGCGGGCAGGGGCGATATTTGGTATCGGCCAGCCCTTCATACAGCACCTGCATGATCGACAGGCAGGTATCAAGCCCGATGAAATCGGCCAGTTGCAATGGCCCCATGGGGTGATTGGCCCCCAGCCGCATGGCTTTATCGATGGCTTCCACCGATCCCACCCCTTCATAAAGGGTATAGATGGCTTCATTGATCATCGGCAGCAGAATGCGATTGACGATGAAGGCGGGGAAATCTTCGGCGATGGCAACATCCTTGCCCAGATCAGAGACGAATTCCCGCGCGATCTTGTAGGTTTCTTCGGATGTGGCAATGCCCCTGATCACTTCCACCAGCTTCATGATCGGCACCGGATTCATGAAATGCATGCCGATGAATTTTTCCGGTCGGTCGGTGGAAGATGCCAGACGGGTGATGGAAATGGATGAGGTATTGGTGGCCAGCAGGGCTTCGGGTTTCAGCGTTTCGCACAGTTCCTTGAAGATGGCGACTTTGATATTTTCTTTTTCCGATGCCGCTTCAATCACCAGATCGGCATCTTTCATATGGGCAAGATTATCGGTGATGCTGATGCGGGCAATGGCTTTGTCCATCTCATCCTGGGTGATCAATTCACGATTGACCTGTCGTTCCAGATTATGACGAATGATGCCCAGCGCCTGTTCGGCGCGTTCTTTGGCAATATCGGACAGCACCACTTCATGACCGCCAAGCGCAACCACATGGGCAATACCATTTCCCATCTGACCCGCGCCAACGACACCCACTATACGCATTCTGACATCCATTCCTTTGAAACGATGGGCTTCATAAGTCCTGCCCGATCCTGAACCGTTCGGGCTATGAAAACACCTGTTTCCGGTTCTTTCAAGACAAACGCCCCGATAACAAGGTCACCGGGGCGTTATGACTGATTTTTCAGATTCAAGACAGTTCTTTTTCAAGTTCGGGAAGGGCCGTGAACAGATCGGCGACCAGCCCATAATCGGCCACCTGAAAGATCGGCGCTTCCTCGTCTTTGTTGATGGCGACGATGATCTTGCTGTCTTTCATCCCTGCCAGATGCTGGATGGCTCCGGAAATGCCCACCGCGATATAAAGCTCAGGCGCGACGATCTTGCCGGTTTGGCCCACCTGATAATCATTGGGCACATAGCCCGCATCCACGGCGGCGCGGCTGGCCCCGATGGCGGCCCCCAGCTTGTCGGCCACCTTTTCAACAAGGGTGAAATTCTCACCCGAGCCCATGCCCCGGCCCCCGGAAATGATGATATCGGCGCTGGTCAGTTCCGGCCGATCGGATTTCGAGAGTTCCTGGCTCACAAAAGAAGACAGGCCCGGATCGGCGGCGGCATCAAGGGTGACGATTTCTGCCGAACCGCCGCTGGCCTCGGCCTTTTCAAAGGCCGTGCTGCGCACCGTGATCACCAGACGCTGATCCGTTGTTTCCACCGTGGCGATGGCATTGCCCGCATAGATCGGACGCTTGAAGCTGTTTTTGCTTAAAACTTCGACGATTTCGGAAATCTGCGCCACATCAAGGGCAGCGGCCACCCGGGGCATGACATTCTTGCCCGCCGTGGTGGCAGGCGCGATCAGCACATCATAATCATCGGCCACTGCCAAAATCACCGCCGACAGGGATTCCGCCGTGGGATGCTCCAGATGTGCGGCATCGATGTGCAAAACCTTGCTCACGCCATCCACAGCGGCGGCGGCTTTCGCCACATCGCCCGCGCCGTGGCCTGCCACCAGCACATGCACATCCGAAAGGGCCTTGGCGGCGGTGATGGCCGAACGGGTGGCATCATTGAGCGCCGCATTATCATGTTCGGCAAGAACCAGAGCTGTCATTTGATCACTCCTTTTTCCCGCAATTTGCCCACCAGTTCGGCAACGCTTTCAACCTTCACACCGGCTTGGCGTTTGGGCGGTTCTTCAACCTTGGTGATGCTGATGCGCGGGGTCATATCGCAGCTGAAATCATCGGGGGTTTTGGCATCGATGGGCTTGCGCTTTGCCTTCATGATATTGGGCAGAGAGGCATAGCGTGGCTCATTGAGGCGCAGATCGGTGGTGATGATCGCGGGCAAATTGAGCCTGATGGTTTCAAGCCCCCCATCCACTTCGCGGGTCACATCCACATGTTCGCCATCGATCACGACTTTCGAGGCAAAGGTGCCCTGCGCCCAGCACAGAAGCTGCGCCAGCATCTGCCCGGTTTGATTGGCATCATCATCAATCGCCTGCTTGCCCAGAATGACCAGCCCGGGCGCTTCGGCATCGATGATGGCTTTGAGGCATTTGGCCACCGCCAGCGGCTCGGTGGGGCCATCATGCTCGATATGAATGCCGCGATCAGCACCCATGGCCAAGCCCGTGCGGATCGTTTCCTGCGCCTGTTTGGGGCCGATGGAGACAATGACGATCTCTTCGGCTTTGCCCGCCTCTTTGAGGCGAATGGCTTCTTCCACGGCGATTTCATCGAATGGGTTCATCGACATTTTGACATTGGCGAGTTCGACACCCGACTGATCGGATTTCACCCGCACCTTGACATTATAATCAACCACCCGCTTGACAGGGACCAGCACCTTCATGATCGATCAAAGCTCCTTTATTTGGCCGCATCCAAAGGAAGAAAGCGGCCCGGTATCATTCACGCGATCGCGCTTCATATCAACTTTAAAAGCGGCGCACCCAAAATTGTGATGCAATGCAAAAAGATGATCCGGCTTTCCCCGAGACATAGGTGAAGGCCTGGTTCAAGTCAACGCGCCCACGGATGCGTGCGCCTAGCCCTTTTGCCGCGTGGCGCCGGGTTTCCACAAAACATCCTGAGCGCCATTTTCGTTGGCAATCCGCGATAAAACAAACAAATGATCGCTCAGCCGATTGGCATATTTGCGCGCTGCGGCATTGATTTCGGTATCCTGCCCCGCCAAAACCATGAGGCGTTCGGCGCGGCGCACAATGGTGCGGGCCAGATGCAGATGGGCCGCTACCGGGCTGCCACCGGGCAGGATAAAGCTTGAGAGGGGCGAAAGCCGCTCGTTCATGGCGTCGATTTCCCGCTCCAGACGGGTCACCTGATCATCGGTGATGCGCAAAGCCCCGGCTTCATGGGCGTCTTCAAGGGGTGGGGTGGCCAGATCGGCCCCCAGATCAAACAACTCGTTCTGGATCCGGGCGAGCATCTCATCGATGATCCCCGAACTGTGCAGCCGCACGATCCCGAGCACGGCATTGGCCTCGTCGATACTGCCAAAAGCCTCGATCCGGGGGGCATATTTGGGCACCCGTGAGCCATCCACCAGCGAAGTTTCCCCCTGATCGCCGCCGCGTGTGTAGATTTTCGTCAGCTTGACCATAAAGCCTTCACCCTGCTGCCATGAAAAACAAAAGACCCATCAAGATCACCGCAATGAACTGGAACAAGACCCGATATTGCATCAGCTTGTTGGAGCGCTGCTGGCTGGCCTTGCCCTGCCGCGCCATATTCAAAACCCCCAAAAGAACCGCCCCAAGGGCAGCGATCATGAAGATCGGAATCAAAATGAGAAAAATGGAAGACATCGTGCTCCTGACTGGTGATCTGACGCTAAAGGGCCCCATCTGGCCATGCCACCGGGCCGCTTTTTCTATCCGTTTATACAGCATCCTTATCGCATTGGATTTTGCTGCCGTCATCCTCTCTCATATGATAAGCCTTGGCGATGAGCACAATGACGCAGGCAAAAGGAGCAGGAGCATGAACAAAATGGCGCGCCGGATGATAGCGCTTTTAGGGGTATCGTGGCTTGGCCTGTCGCTTATCGCGGCTCCGGCTTTTGCCTGGGGTAAAACCGGCCATCGGGTGACCGGGGCGATTGCCGAACGCTATTTATCGCAAGAAGCACGTGCCGCTATCAGCGCCCTCATTGGCACGGAAAGCCTCGCTCAGGCCTCAACCTGGCCTGATGAAATGCGCTCTGATCCCGATCCCTTCTGGCAGGATGTCGCGGGCCCCTTTCATTATGTTACGGTTCCGAAAGGAACATCATATCACCTAAAAAATGCCCCAGAATCAGGAGATTCGTTCACCGCCCTTGCGCAATTTTCTAAGGACCTCACCGATCCTCAATCCCCCCTTGCGATCAAGCAGCGTGCCTTGCGTTTCATCGTCCATATCATTGGCGATCTGCATCAGCCTTTGCATGTGGGGAATGGAACCGATCGAGGCGGCAATGATGTGAAGCTCAGCTGGTTTCGGGACGAGAGCAATCTCCATCGGGTGTGGGATAGCGAGATGATCGATGGCGAGTTATTATCCTATAGCGAATGGACGGCGTGGCTGACGGCACCCCTGAGCGATGCGGATGTGGCGGCGCTGATGATCAGCGATCCCAAAATCTGGATTGCGGAAAGTGCGGCAATCCGGCCGGGCCTTTATCCGGATAAGTCAGAACTTTCCTATGATTATCTCTATCAGAACATGCCCATTGTAAAAGATCAGCTGACCAAAGGCGGGCTAAGGATCGCTGCCTATCTCAATCAGCTTCTGGCGCAATAAAAGCTCTCAGAACGGTTTGATGAGGCTGCGCTTGGGTGCGATCATGGCGCGCGGGCAAATACATGAGAGACGGTGCGAAAACCTGACGCCTTAAAAAAGCCGTGGGCTGCGCTGTTGTGCAGGCCGCTTTCAAGAAAAAGCCAATGCCCGTGGCTTTTGGCCATGATCTCATCCAGCAAGGCCCGGCCGATGCCCGCGCCGCGCGCATCCGCGCGCACCACCATATCTTCCAGAACGGTGTAAATCGGGCCGCCCTCGTCATGCCAGGTTAAAACGGCCGCCGCCATCAGATCCTTCTTTTGATCATAGGCCGCGCATAAAAAAGGCCGTTCGGGCTGATTGGGGGATGCTTCATAAAGCTTATGGAGCCAGGCCCGGGTTTTTTCCGGGGTATCGCTGGCCCATTGGCAGCCATCGGGGCTCAGCCCGGCCATGATTTCGCCATGCGAGATATAGGCTTTGTCGGCCATCATGGTTTTGGCCAGAAAATCGGCGATGCTGTCGATATCCTGGGGTTGATGCTGCCATGATAATTCATAGTCGATCTGTTTTTTCCGGGTCTTTTTCGCTACAACGCCTGCGGCTTTGAAGCTTTTGGCCAGTGCGGCGATGGTCAGGCAATCCAGCGTTTTGGCCACATGCAGATAAAAATCCGTCTTTTGCTGCGCAAAAGGCACGTCATCATCATGATCGGCCACCGGCTGATCAAAGATATGCCGAAGATCGGATGTATAATTATCGCAGATCGTGGGCCAAACCGCCCGGAAATACCAGTTTTGCAACAGATCGAATTGCCAGGCCACCCAGCTTGCATAAACATCGGGCTCGAAAAATCGTTTGCGGCGAAACCGGGTGGCGATTTCAAACAGATTAAGGATTTGAAACAGCCGATTGTCTGCGATCAGCCGGTCGCTGGCGGGCAGGGTTTCGCTGGGCGGCGTCTCCTGAAGAAAAGGCGCAAGGCGATCGGCATGTTCGGCTTCAAAGCGAAAAACCTCGTTCGAGGCGACTTCGAGTTCCTGATAGATTTCACCCAGCCGGGTGCGATTGGCAAGCCGGGTCTGGATGATGAAGGTGATCAGGGTGAGAAACAATCCCGCCAGTATCAACCAGCCCTGAACATTCATAGCTCTGCCCCCTTTTTCCGATCATGAGAAAAGAAGAAGGCCAAAGGGATCGGCATGCGTCAAGCCCAAAGCCTTTTCAGCCCTGCTCTAAAAGCCGGGTGGCAATGACATTGGCCTGAATTTCGGCAGCACCTTCAAAAACATTGAGGATACGGGCATCCACCAGCACCCGGCTGATGGGATATTCCATGGCATAGCCATTGCCGCCATGGATTTGCACCGCATTATCCGCCGCCGACCAGGCGATGCGGGCAGCCAGCAATTTCGCCATCCCCGCTTCCAGATCACAGCGCTTGCCGCTGTCTTTTTGATGGGCGGCGGCATAGCATAATTGCCGGGCCATCATGATTTCCGCCGCCATCATCGCCACTTTGCCATAAATGCGCGGAAAAGCCAGGATGGGTTGGCCGAACTGCTGGCGATCCAGCGCATAGCCAAGCCCCAGATCCAAAGCCGATTGAGCCACCCCCACGGCGCGTGCCGCCGTTTGGATGCGGGCACTTTCAAAGGTGGCCATCAGATGCTTGAAGCCCATCCCCTCGATCCCGCCCAGCAGATTATTGGCATCAACCGCAAAACCATCAAAGCCCAGTTCATATTCCTTCATGCCGCGATAGCCCAGAACCGCGATTTCACCGCCCGTCATGCCCGTCGCCGGAAAGGGATCGCCTTCGGTGCCCCGGGGTTTTTCCGCCAGCAGCATCGACAGGCCCTTATAGCCGGGCTGATCGGGATTGGTGCGCACCAGAAGCGTCATCAGATCGGCGCGGGCAGCGTGGGTGATCCATGTTTTATTGCCGGTGACCAGATACTGATCGCCCCGGCGCACCGCGCGGGTGGAAAGCGACCCCAGATCAGAGCCGGTATTGGGCTCGGTGAAAACAGCGGTGGGCAGAATTTCGCCAGTGGCAATCCTGGGCAGCCAATGGGCTTTTTGCGCTTCGGTGCCACCATTGAGGATCAGTTCGGCGGCGATTTCGCTGCGTGTGCCCAATGAGCCAAGGCCGATATAGCCCCGGCTCAATTCTTCGGAAACCACACACATCGCCGCCTTGCCCATGCCCGCGCCGCCATGGCTTTCGGGGATGGTGAGGCCGAACACGCCCAGATCGGCCAGATTTTGAATGACATCGAGGGGGATAAGATCGTCGGCCAGATGCCAGCCATGGGCGGCTTCGCGATGCTCGCCGGCAAAGCGGCGGAAGGTATCGCGCACCATTTGCAGAGTTTCATCAAGGCCATCCGCGCCCCCGTGGCCCTGCGCCAGATGCTGGGCCAAAGCCCGGCGATGGGGGTCGCGCGTGCCCGCCGCGATCACCGCCTCCACATCCTCATTTAAAAATGTGGCCAGCACGCTTCTGGGCAGGCCAAGGCTTTGGGGGCGGATGATCTCGCTTTGGCTCATGGCGATGCCGCCAGCCATCTGGGCGAGATATTCGCCGCAGCCAATGGCAAGGATCAGGGCTTCCGTTTCTCCAAAAAGCCCTTCCGCCTCAAGCCTGTGCGCCCAATCGAGGGTGGCCTTCAAGGTGGCCGCATAGCTGGCATACCAGGCCAGCCCATGGGCCGCTGTTTGATGGCGGGTGATCCGATTTTTATCGGGGCGCCCATCCACACACAGCCTTTCAGCCAGATGCTGGCGGATATGATCCACCAATTCCCCGGCACTGGCGATGGCGCGGGCATAGGTTTGAAGGCCGGGCAGGCGGATCGGGGCTTCGGCCGGATCGGCAGACAGGGCAGCAGCGCTAGACAGGGCAGCAGCGGCGAATTGATCAGCCATTGCCTGCCTCCACCGCATCTTCAAAGGTGCGCAATCCCGGATGGCGGGCAGAGACCAGCACCGCCATATTGCCCGGCTTATGCTGATTGGCGCGCATTTTTTCATGGGCGCGGGGAATATCGGACCAGCTGAAAACTTCCGACATGCACGGATCGATCCGCCGTTCGATCACCAGCCGATTGGCCTGGCTCGCCTGTTTGAGATTGGCGAAATGACTGCCCTGAATCCGCTTTTGCCGCATCCACACAAAGCGCGCATCAAAGGTGAGGTTAAAGCCCGTGGTGCCCGCACAAAACACCACCATGCCGCCGCGTTTGACCACAAAGCACGAAACGGGAAAGGTTTGTTCGCCGGGATGCTCGAACACCACATCCACATCATTGCCCTTGCCGGTAATTTCCCAGATGGCCTTGCCAAAGGCCCGGGATTTTTTCATATAATCGGCATAGCCAGCGGAGTCGGTTACCGGTGGCAATTGCCCCCAGCAATCGAAATCATTGCGATTGATCACGCCCTTCGCCCCCAATGACAAGACGAAATCGCGTTTGGTGTCATCGGAAATCACCCCGATGGCATTGGCCCCGGCGGTGGCGATCAACTGAATGGCCATCGAGCCAAGCCCGCCCGATGCCCCCCAAACCAGAACATGATCGCCGGGGCGCAGAATATGCGGCCGATGCCCAAACAACATCCGATAGGCGGTGGCAAGGGTAAGAGTATAGCACGCACTTTCTTCCCAAGTCAGATGCCGGGGGCGGGGCATCAACTGGCGCGCCTGCACCCGGGCAAACTGGGCGAATGAGCCATCCGGGGTTTCATAGCCCCAGATGCGCTGGCTCGATGAAAACATGGGATCGCCGCCATTGCATTCTTCATCATCGCCATTATCCTGATTGCAGTGCACAACCACCTCATCACCCACTTTAAAGCGGGTAACCCGGCGCCCCACCTTATACACAATGCCCGCCGCATCAGAGCCGGCAATGTGATAATCGGCCTTATGCACATCGAAAGGCGAGATCGGCAGGCCAAGGGCGGCCCAAACGCCATTATAATTGACCCCGGCAGCCATCACCAGAATCAGCACTTCATCCGAATCGATCTCCGGGGTTTCCACCACTTCTTCAACCATCGCCGAGGCGGGTGGGCCATGGCGTTCGCGGCGGATCGCCCATGCGTGCATTCTGGCTGGAACATGCCCCAAAGGCGGAATTTTCCCTACGTCATAAAGGTCCTTCAATGGTGCGGCGGCAGCGGCGACAGGCTGGTCGGTTTGATCCGTTTGGCGTGTTGCTGCAGGGGCTGCTGACATGGTTGTCTCCTCGTTCAGAAGGGGTCTGTGATGGCTGTTGGCCTCGATCAGGCTATTGCATCGCACAATGAAAAGATATGCCAGCGAAAAAACGCCAAAAAGAAATAATATTTTAAATTATACAATAAAATATCTAGATTATGTGTTTTTATAGCCACAGTTTTGGAATTTATGCGGCTTTTGTTCGGATATACGCGACATTTTCAATCACTCCACCTGCCATAAATGGCGCAGCGCATCATTCACTTTATTTTGGCTCAGCTTTGTTTTGGGGTGGCTCCTCGCTTTGGTTCATGAAAAAAGGCCGGTGAAAGCGAGGGGGAGGGGTGTCGATGGCTTCCACCGGCCTGATGCGGTTTGGCCCGACGGGAAGAGATCAGGCAACCGATAAGATAAGATTATCATAAAATACAACCGAATTTCCAGATAATCCGGCCTTGGTGAGGCAGGAAAGGACAGAGAGGCGGCTTTTATGGGGAAAACCCGCCGAAATGCAGGGGGTTTCTCGGGTTTATGCTGGGTTCGGCGCGACTTGTGCATTGCACAAAAAATAAATATCATGCCAAACTAGAAGGCTATGACGCAATTTTATTGCGTTCTCGGCTTCGATTTTAGGTCTTGGGCAGATGAGGCGAGGAGACAGGCATGGCGGACCGGAAAAATCCCGAGAGCAAACAGGAAAGCGATCAAGGCCGGAAAGCCATGACCGCCGGTCGGGATGACCCCTGGTTGATGCGGACCTATTCGGGGCATAGCTCGGCCGAGGCGTCGAATGCCCTTTATCGAACCAATCTGGCGCGGGGGCAAACCGGCTTGTCGGTGGCGTTCGATCTGCCCACCCAAACCGGCTATGATGCCGATCATCCGTTGGCGCGCGGTGAAGTGGGCAAGGTGGGGGTGCCGATTGCCCATCTTGGCGATATGCGCAGCCTGTTTCTTGATCTGCCCCTTGATCAAATGAATACATCGATGACCATCAATGCCACGGCCCCCTGGCTTTTGGCGCTTTATTGCGCTTTGGCCGATGAGCGGGGGATTGATCGGGCGCAGCTTTCCGGCACCGTGCAAAATGATATCATCAAGGAATATCTTTCGCGCGGGACCTATATCTTTCCCCCCGATCCCAGCCTGCGGCTGATCAATGATGTGGTGGTGTTCTGTGCCGATCATCTGCCGAAATGGAACCCCACCAATGTGTGTTCTTATCATTTGCAGGAAGCCGGGGCGACACCGGAGGAAGAGCTGGCCTTTGCCCTTGCCACCGCCATCGAGGTGCTGGACCGGGTGCGGGCCAATCCGGCCCTTGATGCGGCGGATTTTCCCCGTGTGGTGGGACGGATCAGCTTTTTCGTCAATGCCGGAATCCGGTTCGTTACGGAAATGTGCAAGATGCGGGCCTTTACCGAATTATGGGATGAGATCTGCCGCACACGCTATGGCATCACAGAGGCCCGTTATCGCCGGTTTCGCTATGGCGTGCAGGTGAATAGTTTGGGGCTGACCGAACAGCAGCCGGAAAATAATGTCTATCGCATCCTGCTCGAAGCCATGGCCGTGGTTTTATCGAAATCGGCGCGCGCCCGGGCGGTGCAGCTTCCGGCCTGGAATGAAGCCATGGGCCTGCCGCGCGAATGGGATCAGCAATGGTCCTTGCGCCTGCAACAGATTTTGGCCTTTGAAACCGATCTGCTGGATTATGGCGATCTGTTTGATGGCTCGCCGGTGGTGGCGGAAAAAGTTTCGGCCCTGAAAGCCGCAGCATATGCGGAACTGGCCCGGATCGAGGCGATGGGCGGGGCCGTGGCCGCCATCGAAAGCGGCTATATGAAGCGGCGATTGGTCGAGTCCAATACCCGGCGTTTGCGGGCCATTGAAAGCGGCGAACAGATGGTGGTGGGGGTGAATGCCTATATCGATAGCGCGCCCTCGCCCCTCACGGGCGAAGCGGATGAAGCGATCATGACCGTTGATCCCGGGGTTGAGCAGGCCCAGATCGATGCGCTTCATCTGTGGCGGGCGAACCGGGACGAGGCCGCCGTGGTCGAGGCTTTATCGGCGCTGAAGGCGGCGGCTTTGAGCGGCGACAATATCATGCCGCCGTCGATTGCCGCCGCCAAAATCGGGGTCACGACCGGCGAATGGGCGGCGGCCCTGCGTTCTGTTTTTGGCGAATATCGGGCGCCCACGGGGGTTGGTGCCGGGGCATTGGCCAAAGATCGGGGGCTGGCCATCATTCAGGCCGAAATCAGTGATCTTGCCCAACATCTGGGGCGGCGGCCGAAATTTCTGGTGGGAAAACCGGGATTGGATGGCCATTCCAATGGGGCCGAGCAGATCGCCACGGCGGCGCGGGATTGCGGCTTTGAAGTGGTTTATGAAGGGATCAGGCTGACCCCGGCGCGGATTGTCAATGCCGCTTTGGAAGAAGGGGTGCATGTGATCGGCCTGTCGATCCTTTCAGGCTCGCATACTGTGCTGGTCGAAGAGGTTCTGGCGCAGATGAACAAAGCCGGGATCGGTGATGTGCCTTTGGTGGTGGGGGGGATCATCCCGCCCAAAGATGCCGAACGCCTGATCGCTGCCGGGGTGGCAAGGGTTTTTACCCCAAAGGATTTCAAGATCACCGCCATCATGCGTGAAATCGCCGCTCTGCTGGCGCAAAAGGCGGCGGCCTGAAATGTGGCCTGAAGCTTTGTGGATCAGCCACGGGCAAAGCCGCCTGACAGGCGCTTGATGGCGGCGCGCACATCATCGGGGGTCCAGCCTTCCTGCCGCAGGGATTGCAGGGTTTGGGCCTTGTCGCGTTTTGCCAGCCGCCTGCCCCTTTCATCTGTCAGCAGGGCATGGGTCTGGTAGATGGGCGTGGGCAGATCCAGCAGGGCCTGCAACAGCCGGTGGATATGGGTGGCGTGGCGTAAATCCTCACCCCTGATGACATGGCTGATATTCTGGATGGCATCATCCACCGTCACCGCCAGATGATAGCTGGTGGGCACATCCTTTCGCGCCAGCACCACATCCCCCAACTCTTCGGGATGGGCGATATGGCGGCATCCCTCCTCATCATGAAAGGCCAGAGCACCCGGCCCGCCGCTGGCCCTGATGGCAGCTTCGCTATCAAGGCGCAGGGCATAGGCTTCCCCCGATGCGATCCGGCTTTCGGCCTCGGCGTGCGAAAGGGCTTTGCACAGGCCGGGATAAAGTGCGCCTTCCGGGCCATGGGGGGCTGTGGGGGCGCGGGCGATTTCAGCGGCAATATCCTTGCGGGTGCAAAAACAGGGATAAAGCAGGCCCTTTTCCGCCAATTGATCAAGGGCTGATTGATAATCACCAAAATGCTGGGATTGCCGGCGCACCGGCCCATCCCATTCCAGCCCCAGCCAGCGCAGATCATCGATGATGGCATCGCTATAAGGGGCGAGGCAGCGGCTTTGATCGATATCTTCAAGGCGCAGGATGAACCGCCCCCCGGCGACGCGGGCGGTCTCATGGGCCAGAATTGCTGAATAAGCATGGCCCAGATGCAGATGGCCGGTGGGGCTGGGGGCAAAGCGGGTGATCAATAAAGGCGGCATCGGTTCTTGCCTTTTCATGCGGGGGCGGGCAGATGGGGGGCATGATCATGGGAAGGTGGCTCAAAAACCAGCCACCATGCCCCAGCATAGCCGCCTCACGCGTTGTTTTCAAAGGAGCCTTTTTTGTCATGTCCAGCCTCCCCATGCTGTCCGGCCCTGAGCTAGCCCCCGCCCATGGGGCATCCCCCGATTGTCTGGTGATTTTCGCCCATGGCTATGGCTCGAACGGGGCCGATCTGATCAGCCTTGCGCCGCATTTTCAGAATAGTTTGCCGGGCGCACATTTTCTCTCGCCCAATGCGCCCCAGCCCTGCCCCGGGGCGCCACAGGGTTATCAGTGGTTTCCCCTCACATCCATCAGCCGGGCCGAGCGTGATGAGGGAACGGCTGCGGCGGCGGCGATCCTGGATCATTATATTGATCAACAGCTTGATCGGTTTGATCTGCCCGCAAACAGGCTGGCGCTCATCGGCTTTTCTCAGGGCACGATGATGAGCCTGCATGTGGGGCTGCGTCGGAAACAGGCTCTGGCCGGGATCGTCGGGTTTTCAGGCTCGCTGGCAAGCCCGGGGCAGTTGATCGATGAAATGGGGCCGCCACCCCCGGTTTTGCTGGTGCATGGCGCGGCGGATGATGTGGTGCCGGTATGGCTGATGTTTGAAGCCTTTGGGGCCATGGAAGCCGCGAAAATTCCGGTGGAACGGCATATCAGTCAGAATATCGCCCATAGCATTGCCCCCGATGGCCTGCGCAAGGCGGTTGAATTTTTAAAACAGCATCTGGCCTGAAGATTGGGCCTGCAGCCAAAATCCCGCTTGATCTGCGGCAATATGGAGTGTTGTCATAAATAGAGAACACTGTATCTTGTAAAACACTCTCGAAAGACTGGGCGGCCCGGTTTTCATTGGGAAGGGCGGGTGTCATCCGGTTCTCTTCGCAGGATAGATCACGCGATGCTGGATGGATTCTCTCTCCCCTCGCCTGAAAGCTGCCCGGCTCTGGTTTTGAATGCCGATTTTCGGCCCTTGAGCTATTTCCCTTTGTCTTTATGGGGATGGCAAACGGCCCTGAAAGCGGTTTTTCTGGATCGGGTGAATATTGTTTCGGAATATGATCGGGTGGTGCGCTCGCCCACCACTGAAATCCGCCTGCCTTCGGTCATTTCCTTACGAACCTATATAAAGCCCGCCACCTGGCCCGCCTTTACCCGCTTCAATCTGTTTTTACGGGATCGCTTTAGCTGCCAATATTGCGCTGTCGGGTCTGATCTCACCTTCGATCATGTGGTGCCCCGGGCCTATGGTGGCCGCACCACATGGGAAAATGTGACCACGGCCTGTGCGCCCTGCAATCTGGCCAAAGGCGGGCGCACGCCGCAGGAAGCGGGAATGCATCCGATGATCAAACCCTTCCGCCCCAATAGCCATCAACTCATTGAAAATGGCCGCCGGTTTCCGCCCAATTATCTGCATGATAGCTGGCGTGATTATCTTTATTGGGATAGCGAACTGGAGCCCTGATCACGCCCCCGACAATGGGGCGAGCCCGGCACACCGCAGGACACACAGCAGGGCTTGGGGCATCAAAGCTTTCTGGCCATGGCAATCGCCAAACGGCAGCCGCTTTTGATGGCCCCTGCTAAAAGCCCATAGCCGGGTGTATCCTCGGCCCCATGGGCAAGGGCGGTTTCACGATGTTCGGCTTCCTCGCTCTGAAAATCGGCGATGGTCTCGGCCAGTTCCGGTTCTTTGTCGCCCAAGGCGCGGCGCTGGCTTTCATAATGATCGTCGATCACCTCTTCAACGGCGGCGGTGCAGGCCATCAGGGCGCGTTCACCCATCAGGGCGGTTCCGGCCCCTAAAGCATAGCCCGCCACATGCCAAAAGGGCGATAAAAGCGACGGGCGCACCCGGCGTTCAATCAGCAATTCATCAAAGCGCTGCAGATGCCGCGCTTCCTGCTTGGCCATATGCCGGATCAGGGGGCTGAGCCGATGCCCATGGCCCAGAACCGCAAGCTGGCCGGCATAGATGCGGGCGGCCCCATATTCCCCGGCATGATCCACGCGGATCATCTCGTCGATGCTTTCCCCGCGCTGGCGATCCCCAGGCAGGGGCCGTGGCGGCACCATTTTCGCGGGCGCTGCGCTTTTCGTAGACGGCACGATGCGGGACGTTTCTATGGATTTCGTGGGATCAGCCATGGCTTTGCCCTTTCTGGATGATGTGCCGCCGATAAAGAGCATAGCCTGAAAATCCAGCCAGCCCCAGGGCGATCAGCATGTTCCATACTGCCATGGAAAGCCCCAGAAAGGACCATGAAATATCGTCGCAGCGCACCAGCTTGGCTTTCATGATCTGCTCCAAAGCCGCCGCCGGATCGGTGGGCAGGCTTGCCCCCGAACAGGTGGATGGCCCCGCCCAGAAACCCTGCTCCACCCCGCCATGAAAGCCGCCGACGAAAGCCGTGGCAAGGAATAAAAGCAGCCCGCAAAACAGCGCCAGATCAAGCCCCCTGCGCCCCGGCACAAAGATCAGCAAGGGCAGCAGCAAAGCGAGATAATAAGGAATGCGCTGCCAGTGGCACAAAGTGCAGGGGGCATAGCCCAGATATTCAAAAAAATGCGCAGCCCCCAAAATGATCGCACTGGCAAAGGCAAGAAGGCCGGGCAGCAGGATCTGCGGGCCGCTGTTGATCAACTGATCCAGCTTTTGGGTGCGTGTCATTCAGGCTTCCGTTTCAATCTGCCAAAAGGATGGGATCACAGATAGCGCATCGCGATGAACCCGCCCGCCAGCAAAAGCGCAAAAAGGCTGGCCAGAAGGCTCAGGCGCTTTTCGATGAAGGCTTCGATGGGGGCTCCGTATTTCCACAAAAGCGCCGCTTCGATATAAAAGCGCGGGGCGCGGGAAAGCAAGGCCGCCAGCAAAAAGGCCACAGGGTTCATCGCCACCACGCCGCTGGCAAGGGTGATGACCTTGAAGGGGAAAAAGCTCAGTCCAAACAGGAAAACCAGCCAGAAACCATGATCCTTGAAGCGCTCCTGAAAGATCTGGAACTGGGCCTCATAGCCATAAAAGGCGATCAGCGGCGCGCCGATCAGATCCCATAGATAATAACCGATGCCATAGCCCGCCAGCCCTCCCAAAACCGAGGCAAAGGTGCAAATAAGCGCAAAACGAAAGGCTTTCTGCCGATTGGCCAAGGTCATCGGCAGCAGCATCACATCGGGGGGAATGGGAAAGATCGAGCTTTCGAGGAAAGACACAAGCCCCAGCCAGCGCTCGGCATGGCGGTGGCGGGCTTTTTCCAATGTCCAGCGATAAAGCCGCGAAAGCATGATCAGATCATCCAGAGTACAATGGCCATGAGGGTGGCATGAATATCCATTTGATCTGGCAGATTGCCACCTGAAAAGCAATGCGGTGGCTTGTCAGATGGTAAGGCGCGCAGAAAATAATCGACAAAGCGCCCCTGTTGCACAGGTCGGGCTTGACGTGAGATCATTTCCCCCTAATATGCGCCGACCTGAAGGCAGACCACACAGAGCCCCTGTGGCGGAACTGGTAGACGCGCCAGACTCAAAATCTGGTTCTCGCAAGGGAGTGTCGGTTCGAGTCCGACCGGGGGCACCAATCTCATGATCCGGCTCATGAGCCGGCTTTTCAGGCTTTCTCAATCCAATGTGCCGCCCACCGGGGGGAAGGGATCGATGAAGCCTTCCACGCGCGCCAGTTGATCCATCACGCCTGTGGCATTCATCCGCACCCAGGCATCAAACTGATTGAGCGCGCGAAAAGAGTCCACCTTGCCCAGATCCGCTGCGATCAGATCGGCGGCCTTTTCAGGCGGCGTGCCCGCCACCACATGCTCCATGCATAAATCGCGCAATTGGGTGATATAGGCGAGGTAATTGCGCACCTCTGCCTTTCCGCCCATGCCCGCATGGCCCGGGGCCATCAATTCCCAGTCCATATCCAGCACCTGTTCGGTGCTATGAACCATGCCATCGATCTGATAGCGGGCCAGATCCATGAAGGGCATGCGATCCACCAGCACCCAATCTACGACGCTGAGCAGGGCCTGATCGGGCACCCTAAGGCTGATCGATCCACGGCCATCATTGGGGCCATGATAGCGCAGTTCCACCCGCCGGTCGCCCAGATCGATATCCAGTCCTTCATGAAAGGTCGTATCGGCATAGCGGGTTTTGAGCCGCGAGCGCATCTGACTATCGCGCGCCAGTTCGTGGGAGATATAGCGCACGCCATCGGCTTCCAGCATCTCTCCGCCCGAGACATGATCAGCATGATTATGGCTATAGACGACATGGCTGATCGGCTTGTCGCTCATCTGGCCGAGCTGTGATTTCAGCCAGCCCGCAAATCCCTGATCGATGCTATCAAACACCAGGAGGCCCTTTTGGCCTTCGATCACGAGGCCATGATGCCTGTTTTGGCGGGTTCGCCAGAGGCCCCGGGCGATCTCGACGATCTCGCGCTCGGGATTGGCGGCTTCCTGCGCTGATGCCGCCCCGCAGCAGCCAAAGGAAGCAAAGCCCGTGCTGCCGGAACTGCCCGCGCCGATCCCCATGCCAAGACCTGCGCCTATTCCGGCTCCAACTCCGGCCCCAATGGCTGTCAGACCGCCCCCCAAAGCAAGGCTGCCTCCCAGAATCTCCCTGCGGGAAAAATCAGACGATTTTTTAAATATCTGTGGCATGCGGTCTCTCCTTTTCTCGGAATCATGGGCTGATCATAGGAAGGTTTGAAGTTTGCAGATAGGGGATGATATCGGAAATACCCGAAGATAAGGCGCCGCCTCGATATCGCCCTTGGGGAAGGCCCATTCCTTCACAAAACCTTCGCCCGAACGGACAAGGCCCGGGGTGCTGCGGGCAAAATCGCCATAATAAACATCGCCATTGCGCAAAACCGTAATGCGCCGGGGCAGGGCATCTTCAGCCGGCACTTTATATTCGGTGACCGCCATCGTTTCGGGGTCGACCTCTGAGATCATATTGGTCCCGAAATGGGCAATCCACACTGTGCCATCAGGCGCTTCCTCGATGCCATAGGGGCGGGATGCTTCGACCGAATAGGGCTTTGTATAGCGCAGTTTGCGGGTTGCAATATCCATCGAGCCCACCATGTTGGAATGCCGGATGGTGAACCAGATCCGGCTTTCGTCCTCATTAAAAATTATGGTGTGGGGAACGGCCGATTATTTTATGATAATGCCAGCCTTGAAGAGATGGTGAAAGATTTTAACAGATATTATGATGGCAAAATCGAGCTTGCAGATGACACAATGAAAGATCTCAAAATATCCGGGTCATTTAAAATCGATACGATTGAGAAAAAAATATTTTCTTTAGAAAATATACTTCCGGTCAGTGTCGTGAAAAAAGATGATAAATTGATTATAATTTATCAAAAGAAAGAGAATTAAGATGATAGAAACAATGGCAGTCCTATTTGCATTTCTTATTGTCGCGAATACGCAATATGCTTTCTCACAAGAAGAAATGGATGCTGTTGATACAATCATTTATTGCGGTAGTCTTGAAGATAACGAAAAAAAACTGGCTTGTTTTGATGCAGCTTATCATCACTATAGCCAGGAAAGAACAGCGAAAAAAGCTGATGCGGGCGTGATGTCGTCTTCAGCTAAAAACACAAAGCCAGCGCAAAGCATTGAGCAAGAGGGGGTGCGGTCGCAGCATGCTGCGAAAGCGGCGCCGTCTCAGGCCATAGCCAAAGACAATCGGCGCAAGATGATCGTGCGTGAAATAACGGTCGATGATCTGGAACTGCCCCTGGAAACCACGATCACCGCCTACAACAGGAATAAAAGGGGAGATTTCAAGCTGCAAATTGCCGAAGGGTGGATTTTTGCGCGCTCGGATGGGCCAACACCCCCCAACACTGATCTCACAGGAGCTTCAGTCGTTCTGGAAAAGAACTTTCTTGGGAATTGGCGGATGACCATTCCCGATATGAAAAAGCCTTTATGGATCAAGCCCGACGAGCGTGAGTAGGGCGATTTCGCAGGATGGCGTATAATATCACATCTGAGATTAAAGGCGGCTCGTCATCTCACGAAAATTTTAGACATATTTAATATATCCGGGTAATGATATGTTTTTATAAGCCTGTCATAAACACTTACTGATATAGCATAAGCCCTAAGGTCATAATATGATGCAACCCAGAGCTGGCGATGTTTTCTTATAATCTGGGGGAATATACGCATCCCGATCTGCAATCATCGTCCGATCAGATGTTTTGCCAGAAGATCTGTGCGGCGGCTCAATTGCTGTGCCCTTCGGTGATCATCATCAATCTTGCAAAAGATGGCCGCATTTTATGGATGAATGAGCAGGCCACGGCCAATTTTTATGGCACGCTCAATGCGAATGAGACGATGCAGTTTTGCGATCTCATCTCACCGGAAGATCAGCCATCCTGGTGGGCCAATTTCCACACCCTGATCAGAACCCGGGTCAATAAAGTTCAGATTGCCTTTCATGGGCAAAGCCCGGTTGGCAAGGCGCCCCGGTTTCGAGGCCATATCATTGCCCTTGATGATGATCAGGGGGCAACTCATTATTTCGTTTCCGTGCAGGTTGTAAGCCCCTTCATCAGTGAGGAGGATCATTTCCGCCATATCACTCAGCAGGCTTTGCAGGGGATCATCGTTCATCGCCATGATCGGGTGCTCTATATCAATCAGAAAATGGCGGAAATATTGGGGCTCGATGATTATCGCAAGATCGGGAGCATCAAGGATATTGCCAATTTCGTGCATCCCGATGATCAGGACATCGTGCGGGATCGCTATGCCCAAGCGGTGCAGAAAGGCACATTTGGCGATCTGTTTGATTTTCGGTTGATCGCGGCGGATGGAAAATCCGTGTGGGTGAGCTGCCGTTTTGGCACCATTCGCTGGCATGGGCGGGCGGCGATTGTTTCGTCTTTTTTCGATATCACCGAAACAAAACGCCAAGCGTATCAAAGCAGCGAAACGGAAAAGCTGTTTACCAGAATTCTGGAAATTTCGCCCGATGTGGTGGCCATATCGCGCTTGTCGGATGGCACCTATTATTGGGTGAACAAGGCTTTTACCGAATTTTTCAAATGGGAAAGAAGCGATGTGATCGGCCGTTCGGGCATCGCACTGGGCATCTGGAAGGAACCGGATCAAAAATTGCGCTTATTGAGCGAGCTTGAACGCCATGGTGTGGTGCAATCCTTTGAAACGATCGCCTGCGATAGTGCGGGGCGCAGCTATACAACATCGCTGCATGCCACCAAAATCCGCTATCTGAACGAAGATTTCATCGTCACTGTGGGGCGGGATATCACGCCTGAGAAAGAACAGCGCAAAGCCCTCGAACACAGCATGCTGGCAGCCGAGCTTGCCAATCGCGCGAAAACCGATTTTCTGGCTAATATGAGCCATGAACTCAGAACACCGCTCAATGCGGTGATCGGATTTTCAGGATTGATCATCGATCAGAAGGATCGTTCTTTCCAGCCCGCAAAGATCATCGATTATGCCGAAAATATCCAGGCCGCCGGGCATCATCTTTTGCAGATTGTGAATGATCTTCTGGATATGTCGCGGATCGAGATCGGGGCGGTTGATCTGAAGCCCGAAGATTTTGATCTATGGTCGGCTTTTGATCAGGTGATCCGGCTTTTGCAGCCTAAAATCGATGAGCAAAAATTGCGGATGCAGATCGCCCCGATCCCTGACGGCTCTGAAGTGCATGCCGATTTTTTGCGGACCCGACAGATCATAATCAATCTTTTGACCAATGCCATAAAATTTACGCCCGAAGGTGGCAGCCTTGTTTTTAGCATCCACGCAGAAAGCCCCGATTTTTGCAGCTTTTCGATCAAGGATAGCGGCATCGGGATGGCGGAAGATGAAATCGCGCGGGCCATGCAGCCCTTTGGACGGGCCGATAATTCCTATACCCGCCAGCATGATGGGGTGGGGCTTGGTTTGCCGATCGTGCAAAATCTCGCCTCATTGATGCAGGGCCGTGTCGTGATATCCTCGGCGCCCGGCGAAGGCACTGAGGTGACGATCTCACTGCCCCGTGCTCAGCCGCACTGATCTTGATTATCCTCCATCGCCACCTCCCATCACCATGGCGATGGGTTGCCGCATTCTGGTGAATCAGTGAGACTATCGACGTAATACTCGAAAAATTTAGCGACTTCTGGTTTTTGGAGTGCAATCAAGATGGACAGTGGGGCTGGCTGGACATTATCGTTGGCGGTGACATTGCCCAAAGCTTTGCCAATGAGTTCTGCAATAAACTCGCACAGATTGAGCGACAGATCAGTGTAGGAAAATTTCATAAATTTAATTGCAGCCCATAATATTTTTTAAGACTGTTCCATGGATAAATACCATTCCTATATATTCGCACGCTACTTCCTGTTTGGTAGTTTATTAGTAATTTTTTCATTTTTAATTAGAAGCGAAGAGATTGAGGCTAAAGCACTCACGTGTATTGAGGCGATTGGTGATTACGTTTTTGATAGAACGGTTGACCAATCTGTGATCATTAGCCGCTGTGCACTTGCTCATCCTGGATACCAAGAGCACAGAGTTCAGGAACTGGGTAGTTTGCTTCAATACAGAAACCGTCTTGCTGATTTACCTGAATCTAAGCTAATATCTTGCCATATTCAGTGGATGAACGATTGGCAACAGGCGCACAAAGAAGCGCTTGAGGTAACGAGCGACATTTTATCTAGGCCGTAGACTCATAAAATCTAAGCCAAATACGGATTGAAGCGAGTTTGATTGCGGCCAGGAAG
>BAYV01000021.1 GCA_000710935.1 Iodidimonas nitroreducens
CCCCGCCGAAGCGGCGGTGAAGCTTATCCGGCAGGCAGGCGGTACGGTTGTGGCGGCGTGTTTCGTTATCGATCTGCCTGATCTGGGCGGGGCGCAAAAAATCCGCGATATGGGGATCGAGGTGATCAGCCTGTGTCATTTCGATGGGGATTGAAGGCGGCGCCAGATCAATCCAGATCGCCCAGCTTAGCTTAGATTGACGGGAGACAGCGCCCCCGTGCGGGGTTTGGCAAAATAATAGCCTTGAAACAGGGTCACGCCCAGATCTTTCAATAACTGGAATTCCTGCTGGCTTTCAACACCTTCGGCGATCACCATGATATCAAGGCTGAGGGCGGTGCGAACAATGCCGGTGACAATGGCCTGACGGGCGATATTTTTATCGATATCGCGCACCAGATGCATATCGATCTTGATCAGATCGGGCTGGAAATCGGCCAAAAGGCTGAGCCCGGCAAAGCCCGCCCCAAAATCATCGATGGCGGTGATCAGCCCCCATTTTTTATATTCGGCAATGATGCTTTTAACATGCTCGATATCATCGATCTTTTCCCCCTCGGTCAGTTCGAACATGATATTTTTAAGGGGAAAGCCGGTTTTTTTGGCAGCCTGCAGAGTGGCGCGCAAACAGGCTTCGGGCTCATAAACCGCATTGGGCATGAAATTGATCGATAAAATAGGGCGTTGATCAACAGGGAAAAGCTTTGCAGCCATTTGAATGGCGCGAATCCGGCATTCCTGATCGAAGCGATAGCGATTTTCATGATTGACCTGCGCCAGAATGGCCCCGGCCCCTTCGCCATTGGTTCCCCGCACCAAAGCTTCATGGCCCCAGATCCTGCCCTTTTGGCTATCGATGATGGGCTGAAAAGCCATGGTGAAGGAAAATGGCAGGGTCTGCCCATCCCGGCAGGCCCCACATTGTGTTTGCCGTATCATCGATTTGTCCCATCCAGATTTTTTAAATCCTAGAGGGGGAAGCTTTAAGGACCCCTTAATGGATCAGGGGTCGGGGCCATAAAAAACACAAATATAATGTCTTTTATGCGCTTTTTACGACAGCTCGATCTTTTGTCTTCGCCCTGATCATTCCGCCGCTTGTGAGGGGGTGGGGGCCGTCCATTTCAACAAGGGCTGGCGGGCTGCAAGGGTTTCATCCAGCCGTCTTAAAGGCGCAAAATGGGGGGCTGCGGTAAAGCGTTCTGTCTTCCCTGTTTCGGCCGCTTCTTTGGCCGCTGCTGCCAATCCGCGCATTGAGGCGATGAATTCATCCAGAGTGGCTTTCGATTCGCTTTCGGTTGGCTCGATCAGCATGGCCCCATGCACCACCAGGGGAAAATACATGGTCATCGGATGATAGCCTTCATCGATCATGGCCTTGGCGAAATCAAGGGTGCTGATGCCGGTATCCTTCAGGAAGCGATCATCAAACAGCGCTTCATGCATACAGGGCCCGGTAAAGGATGCGGTTATATGGGTGCTTAATTCCGCCAGCAGATAATTGGCATTGAGCACGGCATCTTCGGCCAATTGGCGCAGGCCATCATGGCCGTGGCTGAGCATATAGGCCAAAGCCCGCACATACATGCCCATCTGCCCGTGAAAGGCCACGAGGCGGCCAAAGCTTTGATCATCCGCGCCCTGATGATGTTCATGTAAGGCAAGGCCATCGTCGGTTTCAACCACATAGGGCAAAGGCGCATAAGGGGCCAAAGCCTCAGAAAAAACCACCGGCCCCGAACCCGGCCCGCCGCCGCCATGGGGCGTGGAAAAGGTTTTGTGCAGATTGATGTGCATGGCATCGATGCCCAGATCACCGGGCCGCACCCGGCCCACGATGGCATTGAAATTCGCCCCATCGCAGTAGAAAAAGCCGCCGGCTTCATGCACGGCCTCGGCGATTTTGATGATATCGCGTTCAAACAGGCCACAGGTATTGGGGTTGGTCAGCATGATCCCGGCCACATCCGGCCCCAGCGCTTTTTTAAGGGCCTCCAGATCCACCCGGCCATCTGGCCCTGCGGGAATGGCTTTTACCTGATAGCCACAGAAAACCGCCGTGGCCGGATTGGTGCCATGGGCACTTTCGGGCACCAGAATGATCTTGCGGGCATCGCCCCGGGCTTCAAGGGCGGCGCGGATGGCCATGATGCCGCATAATTCCCCATGGGCACCGGCCTTGGGATTAAGGGCAACCGCCGGCATTCCGGTCAGGGTCATCAGCCAATGGCTCAGATCGCGCATCACCGCCAAAGCGCCCTGCACCGTGCTTTGGGGTTGCAGGGGGTGAATATCCGCCAATCCGGGCAGCCGCGCCACTTTTTCATTCAGCCTTGGATTATGCTTCATGGTGCACGAGCCAAGGGGGAAAAAGCCGCTGTCGATGCCGTAATTCTTCTGGCTCAGCCGGGTGAAATGCCGCACGGTTTGCGGCTCTGATAAGCCGGGCAGGCCAATCGACCCATTGCGTTCAAGGCCACCAAGGGCGGTTTGGAAATCGCCCGCATCCTCGATATCCACCCCACTATGGCGGGCATCGCCGATTTCAAAAATCAGCGGTTCTTCATGCCGCAGGCCGCGATGGCCGCTGAAGCTTTCAAAAGGGGCCGGGAGGGTGCCCTCGCCGCTATGGCTGGGGCGTCCTGTGCGGTTCATGGGCATGATCAACGCTCCTTGATGCCGGGGGTGGCCAGATAATCACGAAGCGCCCCGGCGAGCAGGGCGATATCGGCTTCGCTTACGGTTTCGGTGATGGCCAGAATGAGGATATTGGCAAGCTCCGGCCTTTGGGGATAAAGGCGCGAGGCGGGCACACCGGCAAGAATTTTTTGCCCCGCCAAAGCTTCGACCAGCGCATCGGCGCGGCCGGGCAGGCGCACGCAAAGCTCATTGAAATAGCTTTGGTTCAGAACCTCGACCCCATCAATCCCGGCGAGCGCCGCCCTCAATTGGGTGGCTTTTTTGTGATTGATCATGGCCAATTGCCGCAATCCCTTTTCGCCCAGCAAGGTCATATGAACGGTAAAGGCCAGGGCGCAGAGGCCGGAATTGGTGCAGATGTTGGATGTCGCCTTTTCCCGGCGGATATGCTGCTCGCGGGTAGAGAGTGTGAGCACGAAGCCGCGCTTGCCATCGGCATCCCGGGTTTGCCCGGCCAGCCGCCCGGGCATCTGGCGCACATATTTTTCCCGGGTGGCAAAAAGCCCCAGATACGGGCCCCCAAAATTCAGCCCGTTGCCGATCGATTGGCCTTCCGCTACCACGATATCGGCCCCCATTTCACCGGGGGATTTCACCGCCCCCAATGAAACCACTTCGGTGACGACAGCGACCAGAAGCGCGCCTTTGGCATGGGCGGCTTCGGCCAAAGGGCCCAGATCATGCAGATGGCCAAACAGATCGGGGGTTTGCACCACCACGCAGGCGGTCTCCTCATCGATGCTATCGATCAGATTTTGCAGATCGCGGGCCGGATCATCGGCCAAAGGCTGCAAGCGGATCACCTGTTCATCGCCATATTGGGTGATGGTTTCCACCACATCGCCATAATGGGCATGAAGCCCGCCCGCCAGAATGGCCTTTTTGCGGCCCCGGGTGATGCGCCGGGCCATCAGGATGGCTTCGCCACAGGCAGTGGAGCCATCATAAAGCGAGGCATTGGCCACATCGCAGCCCAAAAGATTGGCAATCTGGGTTTGAAATTCAAACAGATATTGCAAAGTACCCTGAGCGATTTCGGGCTGATAGGGGGTATAGGCGGTGAGAAATTCACCCCGCTGAATGATATAATCAACGCTTGCCGGAATATGATGACGATAGGCCCCACAGCCAACGAAAAAAGCATGCTCGGCAGCCGGAATATTGCGCCGGGCATAATCGCGAAACAGGCGGTCCACCTCTAATTCGCTTTTATGGCTCGGCAGATCAAGGGGGCTGCTGAGCCGGGCGGCCTTGGGAACATCGGCAAACAGATCATCGATCGAAGCCACGCCGATGGCCTTGAGCATCGCCTGGCGGTCTCGATCATTATGCGGAAGATAACGCATGGGGCGGGGGTCCTTTGATGCAGCGCGGATTAGGCTTGGGCCTTGGGATCGGTTGAGATCAGCCAAGCTCGGCGAGATAGGCCTCATAGGCTTCATCATCGAGCAGTTCATCAAGTTCGGTCAGGTCATTGAGGGTGATCTCGAAAAACCAGCCATCATCCATCGGCTGGCTGTTTGCCAGAGCAGGATCATCCACCAAAGCCTGATTGAGCGCGCTCACCTCACCTGAAACCGGGGCATAAAGCTCGCTGGCGGCTTTCACCGATTCGACCACGGCGGCTTCATCACCTTTCATCAAGGTGGCCCCCATTTCGGGCAATTCCACAAACACCACATCCCCCAATTGCGCCTGGGCATAATCGGTGATGCCAATCACCCCCTTGCCATCTTCGACGCGGATCCATTCATGGTCTTTGGAAAAACGGATCATGCTCATGATCAAAAATCCTTTGCAAAATGCGGGTTTTGGCCCGGCTGATGGAAAAAGAGCGTTCAGCCCTGTTTTGGTTTTGATGATTTTCGCACATAATTCTGGGTCACGAAGGGCAGGGCCTTGACATGGGCCTTGCGCAGCTTGCCCCGCACCATCAGCGCGATGTCTGTGCCCGGAGTGGCGGCCTTCGCATCGATCAGGCCCATGGCCACCGGCGCATTCACCGTCGGGCCAAAACCGCCCGATGTGATGATGCCAAGTTTTTGAGTGCCATCCGGGCTGTAAATCGCGGTTCCATCGCGGGCAATGGTGCGATCATCGGGGCTGATGCCCACCCGCTTTCGGGCGGGACCTTCGGCAATCTGGCCTAAAATACGCCCGGCCCCGGGGAAATCGGCGCGGTCGCGGCGGGCTTTGGGGATGGCCCATAAAAGATCGGCCTCGACCGGGGTGATCTCAGGGCTGAGATCCTGACCATAAAGGCATAAACCGGCCTCAAGGCGCAGGCTGTCGCGGGCTCCAAGGCCGATGGGGGCAACCCGCTCATCGGCCAGAAGACGACGGGCGAAGCTTTCGGCATGGGCTGCGGGGAGCGAGATTTCAAAGCCATCCTCGCCGGTATAGCCCGAACGGCTGATGATCAGATCAAGGCCATCAAGGCTGGTCCACAAGGCTTCCATGAACAAAAGATCACGACAGGCGGGGATGATCGCTGCCAGCACATCTGAGGCGTCTGGCCCCTGCAAAGCCAGCAGGGCGCGATCATCGCACAGCGAAAGCCGGGCCCGGCCTGCCAATCTGGAGCGGATATGGGCGAAATCCCCTAAACGGGGCCCGGCATTGACGACGATGAACAGGCCGTTTTCGCGATCAGCCCGGCGGGTGATCATCAGATCATCAAGGATGCCGCCCGTATCATCGAGCAGCAGGCTGTAGCGCATCTGGCCGGGTTTCAATGTGGCAATGGCCCCGGGCACCAGCTCTTCAAAAAGGCGGGCGATATCGTCTTCGGGATTGATGGGGTCGAGCATGGCCTGACCCATATGCGAAACATCGAACAATCCGGCTTTCTGGCGGCAGTGCAGATGTTCGCCCTTGATCCCCATGGGAAATTGCACCGGCATTTCATAGCCGGCAAAGGCAACCATCTGCCCGCCCATTTCGCGATGCAGGGCATTGAGGGGTGTTTCGAGGAGCTTGGGGGCTGTCGTTGTCCCGCAATCGGTCATCATCAGGCTCCGCTTTGGCACCTTGAAGGCGCATGAAGGCTTCAGCCGCTCGGTGCGGCATCACAAAGCCCCCTCTGTCACGGAACCTGAGAGATTTCGCCAGACGCTTTTGGCCCGATGGCCGCAGCGCCTGCCTTATCCCCGTCGGTGAGGTGGACCCTGCCCACCTGCTTTCCAGAGTCGTCTGCCGCTAACGGTCCTTTAGCCTGAGAGTTTCCGGGGCGGTTGCTCCTTCGGCGGCTTTTCATACGGTTTCAACCGCATCAAAAGCTCTCTCCCGCAAGCGGTCAGCGGCCTTTTAAAGCCGCCCGACATAATCAGTGCAGTCGCTTCTCCTCTACAGGCCGATCTCCATCCCTGTCAACGCGGCAAAAGCGATCAGCGCAGCAAATTATAGCGCACATCTTCGGGATCGAGCTGAAAGCCGATCAGGATTTCATAATTATAGCGCCGTGCCCGCTCGATATCGGGCAGTTCCTGACGCAATCGCTCGGTCACCACGACGCGCTGCTGATCGGCGCTTTCAAAGCTGAGGCGCGTTTCATAAATATCCTTGGCAACGATGATCGAATTATCGCGCACCACAGCCACAAACCATTGCAAGGAAATCTCGCCCGTTGCCGGCAAGGCCGGACCGCGCACGGCGGCCAGATCAAAATGCACATCGCTGATGACATCATCATCCTGGTCGCATTTGAGTTGAAGATTGGTGATGCTGGCTTCATAGGCGATATCGGCGGCGTTTTTCTCGTCTCCCATGAAGCGCACAAACGACCCCGTGCCCCCCACGACAGCCAAAGCCGGACAACGCTGGATCGTGACCTCCAACGGATTTTGATTGGCTCCGCAGGCTGCCAAAGCCATCAGCGCGCCGGTAAGGATGAAGCGCAAGAACAAAGACATATGAGACATGCGATCTCTTCAGGTTTGGGTGTGGATCGACAAGGGTTTAAAAGCTTTCCATCAATAGGGGCTTCCCAAGCTTGAGGCAATGCCCGCTCTTATGGACCGATCAAATCTTATGATTCCATCAAATTTTGTACTGATAAAAGCCTGTGCAGGAGCAGATGACATCACATTTCCCTGATAGAGGGTCATGACGCAGATTTTTTTGAACTGTAGGCGCGCATCGTCTCTTGCGTTATAGTGCTATGGCGTTCAAATGAAAGCCTATGTGTCATTCCAAATGGATTTTGATGCTGATCAAGTGTTGCTGGCCTTTATGTCGCATCTTTGTCAGAATCAGGATCGCCGAACGATGAGGACAATGATCTGATGAGCAAACCCACCTTGCAGATACTTCTGGCGGCCCCCCGCGGATTTTGTGCCGGGGTGGATCGGGCCATCAAGATCGTTGAACTGGCTTTGGAACGCTTTGGCGCGCCGGTTTATGTTCGCCATGAAATCGTTCATAATCGTCATGTGGTTGAGGATCTGGAAAGCAAAGGCGCTGTTTTCGTTGAGGAATTGAGCGAAGTTCCCGATGATGTGCCGGTGGTGTTTTCCGCTCATGGGGTGCCCAAAAGTATCCCGGCGGAAGCCGACCGTCGCAAGCTGCTTTATGTGGATGCCACATGCCCCCTTGTTTCCAAGGTCCATCGCGAGGTGGAGCATCATGATCGCACCGGCCATCATATTCTGATGATCGGTCATGCCGGGCATCCCGAGGTGATTGGCACCATGGGGCAGGTGGCTCCGGGATCGATTACCCTGATCGAATCGGAAGAAGATGCCGAAAATGTGGAGGTGCAGGACCCCGATAATCTGGCCTTCGTGACCCAAACCACTTTATCGGTGGATGATACGGCGGGGATCGTTGAGGCGCTGATCCGGCGTTTCCCCAATATCGTTGGGCCGCGCAAGGAAGATATCTGCTATGCCACCACAAATCGTCAGGAATCGGTGAAGGCCATGGCCGCGCGCTGTGATCGCCTGCTGGTGATCGGAGCCCCCAATTCATCCAATTCCCGCCGTTTGGTCGAGGTGGCACAGAAAGAAGGCGTGTCCTCGCGGCTGTTGCAAAAGGCGGACGATCTGGATTGGGATTGGCTTTCGGGGGCTGCGGTGATTGGCGTGACCGCCGGGGCTTCGGCCCCTGAAATTCTGGTCCAGGAACTGATTTCCGCCTTGTCGGATCGCTATGATGTGACCCTGGAAGAGGTGGAAACCGCGCGGGAGAATGTCACCTTCAAAATCCCTGCCATATTGCGTGAAAGTGCCGCTTGATCAGATCAGGGCGGATCATCGCTGTTCATTGCTCAGTTCATCAAGCGATAGCCTGACGGGCGTGATGGGAAAAAGTGCGTGACCACAAAACGCCGGGTTGAGATTTATACCGATGGGGCCTGTTCGGGTAATCCCGGCCCCGGCGGCTGGGGGGTTTTGATGCGCTGGAACGGCCATCAGAAAACCCTGATCGGCGGGGCCCCTGATACCACCAATAACCGCATGGAACTCACCGCAGCGATCGAGGCTTTAAACGCCCTCAAACGCCCCTGCCATGTGGATCTTTATACCGATAGCACCTATGTGCGATCCGGCATCACCCAATGGATTGCCGGTTGGAAAGCCCGTGGCTGGCGCACGGCGGCGAAAAAGCCGGTGGCCAATGTTGATCTGTGGCAGGCGCTGGATGCGGCGATTGCCGGCCATGAGATCACATGGCATTGGGTGAAGGGCCATTCCGGCCATGATGGCAATGAAGCGGCTGATCGCCTGGCCAATGAAGGCATGGCGCCCTATAAATCGGCAAAAGGAGAGGCGAATGGCTGAAGCTGGACCATCGCCTGAGATCGACAAGACGGCCCTGATCGATCAGATGATCAAGATGGTGCCGCAGATGGCGGCTTTGGGGATCCATTTGATCGCCGCCGATGGGGGGCGGGCCCGGATGCAGCTTCCCTGGTCGGATGATCTGGTGGCTTATGCCGATACCGGGGTGATGGCGGGGGGTGCGATTTTCACCTTGCTCGATTCGGTTTTGGGGATGGCGGTTTTCTCGGCGCTGGATCGCTTATTGCCGGTGGCCACCTTGGATTTACGGATCGATTATCTGAAACCGGCCACCCCGGGCCTGGCGGTTTTGGCTTCATCCCATTGCACCCGGCTGACCCGGCAGGTGGCCTTTGTGCGCGGCGTGGCTTTTCATGAAGATGAAAGCGATGCCATTGCTCATGCCACCGCCAGCTTCATCATCGATCGTGGCCATCAAAAAGGGGGGCGGTGATGGGATTTGATATCATCAGGGCCCTGATGCACGATCCCCATGCCGTGGTGGCGCTGGATGCCATTCCCTATGCCCGGTTTTTGGGCCTCAGCCTTGAGCGATCAGGTGATGATGTGCGCCTGCATCTGGCCTTTTCTGCCAAGCATATCGGGGCGCCGGGGCGCTATCATGGCGGGGTTTTGGGCGCGGCTTTGGAATTTGCGGCGATGGCGGAATTGATGTGGCAATCCCGGGGCAGCGGCGCTGAACTGACAAGCCTGCCCAAGCCGGTGACGCTGACCGTTGATTTTCTGCGCCCTGCAGGGCCGCAGGATCTTTATGCGGCGGCCAGCATCATCAAGCAGGGATCGCGGATCGCTTCGGTGCGATCACTGGCCTGGCAAGAGGACCGGGAAAAGCCGGTGGCCGAAGCGCAGATGCATTTTCTGCTGCCCCAGTCACCGGCTGCCCCGGAAAATCTACAAGAAAGCCTGCAGGGCTGAAGGCTTTTCCCTTTATCCCTCGCCGAAAAGCAGGCCGCGAAAGGCAAATCCCAAAAAGATCAGCGCCAAAGCCAGCGGGCACACATAGCGCAGCATAAACAGCCAGATTTTGAACCCCCCATCACTCATGCTGTCAAGCTCATCGCGGATGCTGATCTTGCGCATCCGCCAGCCCACAAACAGGGCGATCAAAAGCCCACCCATGGGCATGATGATATTATTGGTGAGGAAATCCAGATTATCGAGGATGGTGCCGCGCCAGAAGGTCAGATCAGACCATAAATTAAGGGATAAAACCGAACCGATCCCCAATATAAAAATGGCAATCCCGGTGCCGACAGCGGAAATTTTACGATGGATGCCGCGATGTTCCTCAAGCCAGGCCACAAAGGGTTCGAGGAGGGAAATGGCCGAGGTCAGGGCGGCGATGCCCAAAAGCAGGAAAAAGGCCCCGCCCACAAAGATGCCGCCGGGCATCTGGGCAAATGCAACCGGCAAAGTGATGAACACAAGCCCCGCCCCCGCGCCGGGTTCCAGCCCATATTGAAAAACGATGGGGAAAATGGCCAACCCCGCTAAAAGCGCCACCGCCGTATCGGCCCCGGCGATGATGAAGGCGGATTTGGGCAAAGACACATCCTTGGGCACATAAGCGCCATAGGCCATGATCGCCCCCAAAGCGAGGGAGAGAGAGAAGAAAGCCTGACCCAAGGCCTGGATCACTGTTTCAAAGGTGACTTTGGAAAAATCGGGCTGAAACAAAAAGCGGATGGCAGAGGCAGCATCTCCCACGCTGAGGGCATAGATCACCAAAAGCAGCAACAGACCAAACAAGGCGGGCATCAGCCATGTGACGGCTTTTTCAAGCCCCCCATGAATGCCCCGGGCCACAACCGTGATGGTGATCGCCATGAACAGGGCATGCCACAACAGAACGAGCCAGAAATTTCCCGTTACGGCACCGAAATAATCCCCGGATGTATATTGATTGAGAATGGTCAATGAGCCGGTGAAGCTGGCCACCATATAAGAGAGCGTGAGCCCGGCAATGACCGAATAAAAGCTTAAAACCAGAAGGGCACCAACCACCCCGCTCCATCCGGCGACCGCCCAAAGCGGGGAGCGGCCTTCGTCCCGGGCGACCTTTTTCACCGCATTGGGGGGCGAGAGATGACCGCGTCGGCCCAATGTCAATTCAGCGATCATCACCGGCACCCCGATGCCAAACACAAAGGCCAGATAGATCAGAACGAACGCCCCCCCGCCGCCCTGACCCGCCTCATAAGGAAATTTCCAGATATTCCCAAGGCCCACGGCGCTGCCGACCGCAGCAAAAATAAAGGCGAGGCGCGACGACCAGTTTTCATGCGCGAGTGGTTCGGATCGTGCCATAATCTTGTCCTTCCCCTGATATGCGGCCCGATGAGGCCTTTCTATTTTATGCCGAATGGATATGTCATCCTGATCGCTTTGGCAAAAGCCTTATTTTGTGCCGAACAATCGATCCCCCACATCACCCAAACCGGGGGTGATATAGCCATGTTCATTCAGGCCATCATCAAGGGCAGCGGAAAAAATCGGGACATCGGGATGGGCGGCCCGCAGGGTTTCAACACCCTTTGGGGCGGCAACCAAACACAGAAAGCGGATTTTATCGGCCCCCGCTTCCTTCACAAGGGAGACCGCCGCCGCTGCCGAATTGCCTGTGGCCAGCATGGGATCGACGATCAGAACATGGCGTTCGTCAAGGCTATGGGGCATTTTAAAATAATATTGCACAGGCTTCAGGGTCTCATGATCCCGATAAAGCCCCACATGCCCCACCCGGGCTGAAGGCACCAGATCGAGCAGGCCCTGCAACAGGCCATCGCCTGCCCGCATGATCGAAACAAAGCAGGGCTTTTTACCGGAAAGCTGTTTTTGCACCGATTTTTCCAGCGGTGTTTCGATCTCGATATCCTGAAGGGGCAGATCGCGGGTGACTTCATAGGCCAAAAGCAGGCTGATTTCGCGTAAAAGCTGCCGAAATTGCGCGGAAGGGGTGTCTTTTTGGCGCATCAGGGTGAGTTTGTGCCGGATCAGCGGATGATCAACGATAGTGAGATCATGTCCTGTAGCCTTGGTCATTTTTATTCTCCTTTGTCCCATCGTTTCTTAGCACTCTGCTTGCAGGTTTTGGAAGCAACATGATGGGGATGACTAGGGCCGATCACTTGCGATTGACTTGTCAGGCGTGAAAAAATTGCATAGATTAGTTTTTCTAATGAACTGTAACAGATTTTCTATCTATAAAAATGGTGTGTCGCTATGATCCAAAAATGGTTTCTGGACCATCCGCAATCGGTGGGTGAGGGGTATTTCGCGCATATGGGAACGGCCATGCGCTTTTCCGGCCTCTTGTTTCTGGGGGCGGTGGTCTGTTTTTTTCATGCGCTTTTGCCCGCCATGTTCACCAAAACCGGCAGCACGATCATCAGCCGCCTTCATGAAAAAATGGTGCGCAATCGTCGCCGGGTGCCGGGTGCTGCATCTTCGGCAGGATCGCGATCCTATAAAGGCGAAGATAGCTTTGATTATGTGATTTAAAGCCCTTTTCCGGGGGTGGCGCTTTGCGCGCCCATCCGGCCAAAAGCTGTGGAATCGAACCGATCCGCATCATTCAGACCATTGAGCAGATCATGGATGAAGCCCAGCTTTTCGATCACCTTTTGCGACAGGACGAAGGGATAGAGATCGGGCTGCCCCATAGAGCGATTGAGGCTGTTGACCGCATGGGTCAAGGGTAGCCATGTTCCGATGATGGCTTGGAAATCGGGTTCGCCATAGGGGTCGAAATCCGCTGATGTCATGGTTTTGGCAATTGTTGATGTGCGCGGGGAGACCCGCATGCCAAAATGATGTGCGGTTTCCAAAGTATCGACCATATGCATATAATGCGCCCAGCATTCCGCCCAATCTTCCCAGGGATGGGCCGCCGCATAGGCGCTGACATAGCTTTCTTCCCAATCAGGTTTTGTATATTGATTATAATGGGCTTCGAGCGCCTTTTGATAATTGGCCCGCTCATCCCCAAAAAGCCCGCGAAACGGATCGATTCGCTGGCCATCCCGGATCAGCCGTTCCCAATAATAATGGCCGATTTCATGGCGGAAATGCCCTAAAAGCGTGCGATAGGGCTCGGAAAACTGCCGCCTGCGTTCTTCGCGCACCACATCATCGGCTTCGGCGATATTGATGGTGATCACCCCTCTGGCATGGCCGGTCAGGATCACCGAAGAATGTTCGGTGACATAATCCGCGATATTGGGATCGGCCAGAAAATCGAAGGCCAGCCCGTATGCGGGATGATCAAATTTGCTGATGATGGGGAGGCGCAGGCGCAAAAGCCCATAAATCAGCCGATGCTTGGCGGCTTCCACTTTTTCCCATAGCAAAACCGATGCCGGATCGCCCAGATCGGGCACCGTGCGATTGAACCGGCAGGCGGTGCAATAATCATCGGATTTTTCCGCCGGGATCAACCAGTTGCAGGCATCATAGATGGTATTGGCACAAAGCTTGAAATGATCATCAGGGTCTCTCACAGATCGCCAAAGCTGCGCCCATCCCTGTTTTTCGCCGCTGATGGGTTCGATTGCGGTCAGCCGCATCTGATCATCACGAAAACCGATGCGAGACCCGCAGCGTTCGCAATGCACATTTTCAAAATAGATCAGATTTTTGCATTTATCGCATTCAAATAGCCGCATGGCCTGATTTCCAAAACTCAACACGCTGGCGGATGGCTGTAAAGCGCATGTCTCCGCCAACAGGGAACACAGACTAACCGGAATGGCCCCGATGCTCTAGGGGGCAAAAAATTCTTCTTCCAAAAGCGACGTGATATCGATCAGATGCTTTTGCAGATCATCAAGATAATCATGCATCCCCGATGCGATCACATCCTTGATCGCGCTTTGGCGCACATGGGATTGAAAGGCTTTCATGGCATCAAGGGCGGTGCGTTTCTGATCGCTGCCAAAGCTTTCATGCAGATCTTTTAAAGCAAGGCAGGCCTCAGAGATCGAGGCCGAAACCGAGCGCGGAAAGCGTTCATCAAACAGCAGAAATCCGGCGGCACTTTCGGCGCTGAAGCCTTTGCTATGAACCCGGCGATAGGCATGAAAGCCCGCAGCCGAACGCAAAAGCGCATTCCATTGCGACATATCGGATGCCGAACCCATATCGGCATCCCCCATCTGCAAAGCTTCATATTTGGCATCGAGAAGGCGGGAGGTTTGATCGGCCCGCTCTAGGTTCATACCGATTTTGGAAAAATACCAGCTATCGTCTTTATACAGGGTTTCGGCGGTAATACCGCTGAAGGTCTGGCAGGCTTCCTTGATGCGGGCACACACCAGATTGAGCCGTTCCTCGCTGATATCCCGCCGTTTCATCCCCCGCATGGAATTATAGAATGTATTGAGATGGAACCACATTTCGGTGGAAATCTGAGGGCGCAGGGCCCGCGCATTTTGCCGGGCCATTTTCAGATTGGCATAGATCGATGTGGGATTGTCGCCATCGAGAATATAAAAATAGAGAACATTTTCCGCCGTGGGCTTTAAATCCTGCGCCAGAAAACGCTCGTCATCGGCGTAGATTTTCAAAACGGACAGCCAATTATGGGTGCCATCTTTTTGATGCCCAAAGCTTTCCTGAACATCCAAAATCCGCGCAATATTGTTCATGCGCTCGACCTGACGAGACATCCAGAAAATTTCTTCAGCGTGTCTGGCGAGAAGTTTATGCAAGAACCCATGTATCCTTTGAACCGCCGCCCTGGCTTGAATTGACGATGAGCGAGCCTTTTTTCAGCGCCACCCGTGTCAGCCCACCCGGCAAAACCCAGGTGGATCGCCCGCTGACCACAAAGGGCCGCAAATCGACATGGCGCGGCTCCACACCCCGGCTGCACAAGGTAGGGGCCACCGAAAGGGAGATCATGGGCTGGCTGATGAAATTATCCGGTGCCGCCTTTAATTTCCGCCTGAGATCGGCCAGCACCTTTTTGCTTGAACGCGGGCCGATGACCACCCCATAGCCGCCCGATTCGCCTACGGGCTTCACCACCAGATTTTCCAGATTCTGAAGGGTATAGGCAAGGCCCTCGGGCTCGCGGCAGATATGGGTTTCCACATTGGGCAGGATGGCATCCTCCCCCAGATAATAGCGGATGATGCGCGGCATATAGGCATAGATGGCCTTGTCATCGGCAATGCCGGTGCCAATCGCATTGGTGAGGGTGACATTGCCGGCCCGATAGGCACGCATCAGGCCGGGCACCCCCAAAAGGCTTTTGGGGTTGAAGGCTTCTGGGTCGATGAACTGATCATCGATCCGCCGATAGATAATATCCACCGGTTCAAGGCCGAGGATGGTTTTCATGTAAACGCGATCATTATCCACCAGCAGATCGCGGCCTTCCACCAAGGGAACGCCCATTTCCCGGGCCAGAAACACATGCTCGAAATAGGCGGAATTAAAGGTGCCGGGCGAGAGCAGCACCACCTGCGGATTTTCAAGGCTTGGGTTCATCGCCAATTGCCGCAGGCTTTCCACCAGCCTTTGGCCATAATCGGATACCGTTCTGATGCTGGTGGCGCGCGCCAGATCGGGAAAGGTGCGTAAGGTGAGATGGCGGTTTTCCACCACATAGGAAACCCCCGAAGGCGTGCGGGCATTATCTTCTAAAACCAGAAATTCGCCATCCGCGCCGCGCACCAGATCCACCCCACAAATGCTGGCATAGCTTTTATGGGGCAGGGTAAGCCCCTCCATCTGCGGGCTGTAATTCTTGTTGGTCAAAACCAGATCTTTGGGCACCACCTTGTCTTTGAGAATTTTGGCATCATGATAGATATCATCCAAAAACAGATTGATCGCGGTTACCCTTTGGATCGATCCTCGTTCGATATGGGCCCATTGCTTTTGGGTGATCACCCGGGGCAGGGCATCGAAGGGCAGCACCCGATCGATCTGATCGCGCTGGGAATATACGGTGAAGGTGATGCCCAGATTATAAAGTTCGCGGGTCACGGCGGCGGTGCGCTTGCGCAGATCGCCCACAGTCAGGGCATTGATTTTTTCGATGACCGGGGCCAAAGCGCGCAATTGCTCCTGATTTTTGCCGCCTTCAAGGCCGCCGAGCAATTCGCAATAATATCCGCCCGGATCATAGTCTTTCAAAAGTCCACTCAGTAAAGTGGAATTCATAAATAGCATCCAAATGAAAAGGTTATTTTTTGCATAGTGTCATATAATTGCCTTTTTAAACCAGAAATGCACCCATTTTATTGCCATTTTAGCAGGAAGCTGTTTGATTTGTGATCTGGGGTCCTGACCCTAAGGCCTTCATCTTGGAAAAAAGACAGGATTTTTATGTCTGCCAATGAATTGGCCATTGTTGCGGCCGCTGTATTGCTGTTCGGGCTTTTTGGTAAACGCCTTGGGGGCGGCTTGCTCACCATTCCCCTTGTTTTCAGTCTTTTCGGTTTTGCGCTGGGGGATGCTGGTCTTGATCTTGTGACCTTTGAGGCGATGGACGGCACGATTTTGATGATCGCTGAATTGACCCTCACCCTCATCTTGTTCAGCGATGCAGCGCGGTTGGATGTCAAAACGCTGCTGAAGGAACGTCAGTTGGCGATAAGGATGCTGCTGATCGGGATGCCGGTGGCCCTTGTTCTGGGGGCCGGGCTGGCATATTGGCTGTTTCCCGGGATCGGTCTTTTGCCGGCGTTTCTTCTGGCGGCCATGCTGGTGCCCACCGATGCCGCCCTTGGCCAGCCCATTTTAAACCATCCCGATATCCCCCTCAAAACCCGTCAGGTGATGATTGCTGAAAGCGGATTGAATGATGGTCTGGCGCTGCCTGCGGTGGTGATGCTGGCGATTTTCGCCTCGGTGGCTCATGCCGGTGGGGCGGGGAGCGCGGAGGGGAGTGCATCAATGCACGGGGTGGATGGGTCAGCCCTGTCGATGGCCGTCTTTGCCGGCAAGCAGATCATTTTGGGGCCGCTTTTTGGGGGGCTTGTGGCCCTTATCGGGGGGCGGTGGCTTGATCGGGCCATCAGCGGCAAAAAGATCGATGATAAAATCGAAGGGATCATTTTGCTGGCTTTGGCGATCTTATCTTATGCGCTGGCCGAATCCTTGGGCGGCAATGGCTTTTTGGCGGCGTTTGCGGCCGGGATCACCCTTGGCTGCACGGTGCGCCATCGCTGTGGCTCTTTGATCGATTTCATGGAGGAAGAAGGCCAGATCCTGACCATGTTTGCTTTTTTGCTGTTTGGCGCGATGCTTTTGCCCGAAGGGCTGGCGGTGGCGGGTCCGGCAACGGTTCTTTATGCGCTGGGCAGTCTTTTCGTGGTGCGGATTTTGGCCATCCTTGTGGCCCTGATCGGCAGCAAGGCCCCATGGAAGGAACGGCTTTTGATGGGATGGTTCGGGCCGCGCGGGCTGGCATCCCTGCTTTTTGCGCTGATGATTCTTGAGATTTATCCGATCCCCCAAGCCCAGGAGATTCGCGCCTGTGTCATGCTGACTGTGGGCTTTTCGGTGATTTTGCATGGGCTGAGCGCCATGCCTTTGGCAAAGCTTTATGGGCGTTCGATCAAATCGAAACCCCGCTGAACAGGCGCCTCGCTGAACAGGCGCCTCGCTGAACAGGCATGGTGGGCGCGGCAGGATTTGAACCTGCGACCCCTGCGGTGTGAACACAGTGCTCTACCCCTGAGCTACGCGCCCTCGCCTGCGAGAGGGGCCTTATAATACCGCTTTAAAGTCCTGCGCAAGATTTTTCCTGCGCAAAGGGGGCGCAAATGTTCAAAGCCTGAAATCAATCCTTGATCGCGGCGCGGTTTGTGGCACTTTTTCCCCATGGATATGACCATGACACTCATTTTGATGGGGGCCGCCCTTGGTCTTTTGGGCTTGGCAACTTTGGGCGGGCGGCGGGCCTATGTGCCGGGGAAGCCCCCTTTGATCCCTTATGGGGCCCTGCAATTTTTGGCGATTCTGCTGATTTTGCTGTTTGCCGGTCATCTGATCACCCTCATCACCGGCCAGCCCTTTCGCGGGCGGCTAGGATAAATCCCAATTTTTTGAACGGCTTGGCCATCCTGCATAAAAAAATGCAGGGGGACGAAAAATAACACTTGCTTTTGGATTTAGTGTACTACATAACTAATACACCGAAACAACAACACACAAACAAACACTATCAAGCCATTTGGCGACAGCACAAAGGAACAAAGCCATGTCATTCACCGCAAACACGATCCGCAACACCACCTCAGCCGCCCGTATCAGCATCCGTCGCAATCGCCGCCGCCAGCGTTATCAGCGGGCGGCCTGAGGGGCGACCTTAGGCCCCCAAGCTTTGCAAGGAATCAGAAATTGGCCGCAGGTGTGATTGAATTTTTGGCTGCGTTTCGGGGGGGGGCACTTTTCCAAGCATCTTCGGGCTGAAGCGAAGCCAGAAACATCCGCACATCGAGCACCGTTCTTTGGGGATCTTCCTCCATCGGGATATGCCCCAGATGATCATAAACCACCAGAGTAGCATTGGGCATGGCCCGCTCCAGGGCCCGCCCCACAGATAGGGGGATCATCCTATCTTCTCGCCCCCATTGAATAAGGGTGGGCGCCGTGATCCTTGAGGGATCGACCCGTTCATTGATATGGCTGAAATAATCGAGCAGCGCCTTGCGCGATCCATCCATCAACAGCAGGTGCCATGACCGATCGACCATGGCATTGGTGACCAGATCATCATTGGCCATCGCCGTTTCCAGCCCTTGTTTGATTATTGATCGGGGCGTGATCGTTTCCATGATCCAGGAGATGCCGGGCAATCTCGCCAGCTTGAAGCCAAGGGGAAGGGTAGGTTCAGGGCTGTTTTCGGGGACGAAACCGGCGCTATCCACCAGCACCAATCCGGCGATTTTCTGAGGGTGCGCAAGGGCATAGGCCATGCTGATCTTGCCACCCATGGAATTGCCGCCGATCACCAGACGCTCGATTCCCAATTGGCTGATCAGGCTATGAACGGCGCGCACCATGCCTTCGGTGCTATAATCATTTTCAGCGGTTTTCCCGGTCAGCCCATGGGCCGGCAGATCCATGCTGATGACACGATAGCTATGGGAAAGCGCCTCAACCCAAGGCTCCCAAGTATGAAGAGATGATCCCGTGCCATGAAGCAAGAGCAAAGCCGGGGCGAGGGATGGCCCCTGATCCCGATAATGAAGGCTGGTGCCGCTGGGTAAGCTGAGGAATTTTGATGGCTTGGGGGCATAATAATTGGCCAGCAGATCCCGATCCAGATCAGGCGTTCCAAATGTGAGCACGGCAATGGCGATCAACGCAGCCATTGCCCCGATCGTCCACAGAAATGCCTTAAAAATAAACCACATGACGATTTTGCTGCCCAGAGAATTTGACCCAAGGCTCAACAATCAGAAGGGTGCCATGGGAGCCTCAATGAAAAATCCTTCAATTATTTGTATAAAATAGAATCATTTAAAGCCAGCCCTTTAATTCCTTATCCAGTAATTTGGCCAGCAAGGCGATATGATCGGGATGATCATTGAGGCAATCAATCCGCGCAAAAGCCTCGCCTCCAGCATCTAAAAACAGCTTTTTCCCCTCGAGTCCGATTTCTTCCAAAGTTTCAACGCAATCCGATGCAAAGCCCGGTGAAATCACCATCACTTTCTTTTTTCCCATGCCGGGCAGGGCTTCAAGGGTCTGATCGGTATAGGGTTGCAACCATTCTTTGGGCCCGAATCGGGATTGAAAGGTGACCATGAAGCGGTTTTCATCATAACCCAAAGCCTCGCGCAGCAGGCGTCCGGTTTTCTGGCAATGGCAATGATAGGGATCGCCCGCTTCGAAATAGCTTTTCGGAATACCGTGAAACGAGGCGAGAAGCATGTCCGGCTCCCATCCGGTTTCGGCAATTTTGCGCTCCACTGATGCGACAAGGGCTTTGATATAATCGCCATCATCATGATAAGGGGCCATGGTGCGCACCGCAGGCTGCCAACGCAAAGTCATCAGATGGCGAAAAAGCTGATCATAAACGCTGGCGGTGGTGGATGCGGAATATTGGGGATAAAGGGCCATCACGGCGATGCGATCACAGCCCTTTTGTTTAAGGGCATCGATCTTCTTGGCAATGGATGGCTGGCCATAACGCATGGCCCAATCAACCACGATACGATCATCATGGCTCAGCGCCCGGCCCAGCCCTTCGCCCTGCGCGCGCGTGAGGGTGCGCAAGGGGCTTTCGTCGCGGGCTTCATTCCAGATGGCAGCATAGGCCTTGCCCGATTTTTGCGGACGAAAAGGCAGGATGAACAGATTGAGAATGACCTTCCAGGCCAAAGGGTTCAATTCGATGACCCTGCGGTCGGATAAAAATTCCTTCAGATAGCGCCGCATGGATTGATAATCCGTGCCATCGGGGGTGCCCAGATTGACGATCAAAACCCCGATGCGGCCATGCGCGATGGCCGGATGGTCGGTCGGCATAGGGGCCGTGCTATCGGCTTGTGCGCTTTTGGATCGGGCTGTTTGGTCATGGTCTGTCATCGTTAAGCCTTTTATGCGCGCCCCATGGCCCGGTTGATCAGCGAAAAGCCGGGCCATGCAGCCAAGCCACCAAAGCGGTGCGCCGCCCTTTTGTGACCGGGCTAATGCGATGCAAAACAAAGCTGGGAAACACGATGGCCGTGCCTTCCGTTCGCGGTGCTGTTATTACACTGCCTTCGCCATTGAGTTCAAGGCAGCCGCCTTCATAATCATCGGGCGGGGTGATCTGCACGGAGATCGAGAGCTTGCGGCTCAGGGTGCCCGGTGCCCGCCCGCGATCGGCATGCCAATCATAGGTGCTGCGTTCATGGCCATCATAGCGGATGAGCTGCGCCCCTTCATTGAAGCCTTCGACCTGAAAGCCAAAAGCGCTGCCATTGATATCCGACAGGATCCGGGCCATTCGTTCAAAGATCCAGGATGTTTCGGGCTGATCATCGAGCCATAAAATCTCGCAGGCGCGAATGCTCTCCACAGTTTTCCCCCCGCTCAGCCGGCCCGCCTTGGGGGTGCCGTCCTCCATCAGGCCACGAAGGGCCGCACATTCGGCCGTGGTGAAGGCATCGGGCCGGGCGATGAAAAACGCGCCCGATCCTGAAAAGGGCGGCTCGCCTATGAGAGCGCTGTGCGCAGGGACAGGAGACATCATGATGCTTTCAAAAGCCGCACAGCAAAAGGCGGGACAAAAAAGCAGATAGCGGCTTTTAAGTAAAAATCAAATCAATGATGATCAAAAAGAATCGCCAGCGGGGCTTTGTCAGGCAGGGCCATGAAGTTGTGCATGAATTGCATGGCTCAAGCCCATGATATGCAAAAATACCGTCTACAAAATCCGTGGAAAAAGCCCAGATTCAAAGGGTCCGAAGATGGTCTTCGGGCACCCTGTCCAAAGGACAATGCCATGACGATGAAAACCGGCAAACCCGCACAGTCGCAAAGCAAACCGGGCGCCCCCAAGCCCGCCTCGGCAAAGCCGGGTGGTAAGAAATAAGGGGATAGTCCCTCCTTATGAAGAGCCGCCGGGAAACTGGCGGCTTTTTCATGTCTGGCGCACGCCCAAATCCTTCATTCCCAGGCCCAATTTTCAGGCCGACTTTTCAGGCGGCGTGCGGCACTTCGGCCCAGTTTTCCTCGCTATGGCGGCTTGCCCTATCGAGAAAGCAGCGAAGGCTGAAATCGAAATTCAGGGCTTTCAGATCGGCGGGGGTGGCCTTCAAACCGATCTGCATGATGCATTTCCGGTCGATGGGAATGGCTGGGGCCTGATCCTTCAGAATTTCCACGATAAAAAGCCGGATCAACCGCTCCTGGGCTTCCCCGATTGTCTGTCTAGCTGTTTCCCAGCGGCTCAGGGTCGCGACTTCAATATTGATTTCGTGCGCGAAATCCTTGGCCGTAATCCCCAGCACCCGGCGCAAGAAGCGCAGATCTTCGCCACATAATTTTTCTGCCCGATGGCAACGGCGCAGGGCGATGCTGGCCATCAGGCTATCGAAGGCCGGGATTTCAGTGGAGACAATCTCCCCACTCTCCTCATCAATTTCGGCGATGACCGCATTTTGCAGCGTGATGCGATAGGGAATGCCGCTATCATCAAGATCATGCTGATCCAGAATGGTTTCCTTAACTGTGGCGTTCATCATGTCTCTCCACATTCTTTTTAACGCGCGCGATCAGCCTTTCCAGGCCGTAATCAGCGTCACGCGGATATAGTCACTCATGGGGCTGATGATGATAGCGATCTTGTGTTCATCATCCGTAGTGCCGCACATTCTATAGCGTTCGCCCTTGTCATCGGCCTCGTGCTTGATCACATGCCCCGTACGCAAAATTGATCTTATATCAAATTCCGAGATGGATCGTTCTTTCATGCGCTGGCGTGCATGGGCGGAGATCTTCAGGCGAAAGTCTTTGTGGCCAGAGCGATTTCGAGCGGAGTGTGATCACGACGCGGCCAGGAAATCGCGGTCAAACATATATTTAGAGCATATGGTCCGATCCACTTTAATCGGACCATATGCTCTAGAAAATTCGTTTATTTTCTGGCTTATATCCGCGAAATTCGAGATATCCTCATCAGGCAAAGACCAACTCCTGACCATAGGGCGATGCAAAAGACGTACTCAGTACATAATACGAAATTGATATTATGTCAATTTTGAAAAGGAAGCGATTGCCTCAAAGATCGGTTTCGAGGAAATGCTCGATGCGGCGGGCGATCAGCGGGGTTGCGGTTTCGCCGATCAGCCAATGGCCCAGCTTGGGAAATTCCGCATAGCGGGCGCGGCCTTCAAATTTGCGCACCGCAGATCGCGCCCATTCTTTTGGTGTGATGCGATCTTCGGCCCCCACGGCCACCAGAACGGGCATGCGAATGCGATCGCGATTGACAGAAGCCGCCTGTTCTCCATCGAAAAACCACAAGGCCAGTTCGAAAAGCGCGCGGCCCGATTCCCACACATAATCTTCATAAACCCTGCGGGCTTCGGCTTCGGGCACAGGGCCGTTGAACACGCTCCACCGGGCGGTTTCCCAATCGGGCTTATGGGGCTTGTTCCAAAAGCCGGGGCGCAGGGTGGTTTTATAAAAGCTTTTGAGCGGCCCCATCAAAAAGGGGTTCATCCCCGCAGAAGGTGCCGGCGCCAGACAGATCAGCCGCGAGCCAAGACCCCGTGCGGCGATTTTTTGCGCCAAAAGCCCCCCCATGGAATGGCCGATGAGGATGGCATCATGATCGAAGGCTTTGATCTCGGCTTCCAGGGCATCGGCATAATCATTGAGCGAGGCGCTGCCCAATCGGCTGGGGGGCGGGCTGGCCGCCGGCACATCATGAAAGGGCAAGGTGGGGGTCAGCACCCGATGACCCAAAGCTTCAAAATGGGCGCGCAAATGGGCCCAGCAATTGCCACGGCTCCACATGCCATGGATCATCACCATGGGCGTTTTCTGGCTGGGCGTTTTTTGGGTCATTGCGGTTTTCCCCCGTTTGATCAGGACGCAGCGGAGTCGATCAGATTCTGCCATTCTTTCGACCAGCATAAACCGTGACGTGGGGGGTTTCCAGTTGCAGATTCAGATCTCGACGATATCGGGATAATCGCCCTGACCCAAACCTTCGATATGGGTGGAATGAAAGCTTTCAATGGCGCTTTCCACCTTCATCGAATCATTGAAACGGGCGATGTGAAAGAGCGCATCCCCCTCATTTACCACCGGCAGATTGGTGCGGCCGATGACGATCCCGGTCACCGGGGATAAAATGCGGGTATGATTTTGCCCCACGGCATCGGAGACCCAGCCCAGCGTTTCGCCCTTGGTGATCCGCGCGCCCTGCCGGACCTCGACCCGCAAAAGCCCATTGGATGATGAACGCACCCATTGCGAGTCACTGGCTTTGATCACCTGATGATCAAGCACCGGCTTGCCCCGGATCATCCCCAGAAAGCGCATCACATTCAGCACGCCGCGCACGCCTGCGCGCACCGGCAAAGGCTCGAAACGCAGGGCCTCGCCCGCCTCATAAAGCAGGGTTTTGATTTGTTTGTCTGCCGCATATTGGCGCAGCGATCCATCGCGCATATTGGCATTGATGATCACCGGCGTGCCAAAGGCGCGGGCAAGTTGTTCGGTATCGGGATCATCGAGATTGGCGCGGATATGGGGATGATTGGTGCGGTGATTGGCTCCGGTATGCAAATCGATGCCATGGGTGGAGCGATCAACGATTTCGCTGGCAAAAACATGGGCAAGCCGGGCCGCCAGAGAGCCATGCTGCGAGCCGGGGAAAGAGCGATTGAGATCGCGCCGGTCGGGCAGATAGCGCGTGTGCGTGGTAAAGCCATAGACATTGACGATGGGCACCGCGATCAGCGTGCCCCGCAGGCGGCCAAGGGCAGCATGGGCCATCACCTGCCGGATGATTTCGATGCCATTGATTTCATCCCCATGCACCGCCGCCGATAAAAACAGGGTGGGGCCAGGATGCCGGGAATGCAGCACATGCACCGGCATGGAAATCGGCATATAGCTTGATTGGCTGGGCAAAGGCACATTGATATGGATGCGCTCACCGGGGTCCACTTCATGGCCTGCGATGAAAAAAGGCGGGCGCCTGATACTGGCCTTATCGATTTTTGATCCTGTCATGCCTTTTTTTCATGCCTTTTATTCTGTTGTTGTGGCCGTTCAGCCATGGCCTTTGGTGCGGGTTCGGTGGGGGCGGGCATTCTTTTCCAGAAATTCGATGATCTTGCCAGCGATATCAAGGCCGGTGGCGGTCTCGATCCCTTCCAGCCCCGGCGAGGAATTGACCTCCATCACCAAAGGGCCGCGATGGGATCGCAGCATATCCACCCCGCATACATTGAGCCCCATGACCTTCGCCGCCTTCACTGCTGTGGCCCGCTCGGCAGGGGTGATCTTCACCTTATGGGCCGAGCCGCCGCGATGCAGATTGGAGCGAAAATCGCCTTCCGGGCCTTTGCGGCGCATGGCCGCCACCACCTTTTCCCCCACAACAAGGCAGCGGATATCCTCATTCCCCGCTTCGGCGATGAATTCCTGTACCAATATATGGGCTTCAAGGCCCGCAAAGGCATTGATCATGCTTTTAACGGCGGGCATGGTATCGCCCAGAACCACCCCCACACCCTGAGTGCCTTCAACCAGCTTGATGACCAGAGGCGGGCCGCCCATCATATCGATCAGATCTTCGGTTTGCCTTGTGCCATTGGCAACGCCGGTGACCGGTAATTTCACACCGCGCCTTGATAAAAGCTGCATCGACCGCAATTTGTCGCGGGAACGGGAAATCGCCACGGATTCATTGAGGGGATAAACCCCCATCACCTCGAACTGCCGTAAAACGGCGGTGCCGAAAAAGGTGATCGATGCCCCGATGCGCGGGATCACCACATCATAATGGGGCATTTCGGCCCCTTTATAGCGCATTTCCGGGCGCACTTCGCCCATCTTCAGATAGACCTTCATGGTATCCACCCAATCGATCTCATGGCCGCGTAAAACAGCCGCCTCCATCAGGCGCTTATGGGAATAAAGATCGGGATTCCGGGCGAGAAGCGCGATACGCATAAGAAACTCCACAAAGGGATTAAGAACAAGATGCAGACGAAGACGACAAGGGGCTTAGGGCCTTTGGCCTTTGGGCCATTCACGCAGTGATTGATCGCTGATCGAGCCGATGATAGCAAAAAGAATGCACTAAAGCGCCCTTTGTCAGAAACAAACCTTCATGGCAATGCGGAAAAAAGCCAATGGCCATCTTCTCAATAAGACCATGACCAGCGCAGGGAGACTGAATTGTCTTTGCTGCTGCTCATTTCACTGCGAACCCCCAGATTCCGGGTCAGCGCCCATTCGATGGTTCCGGTGGTGATGCCGGTGCCGGTTTCGGTGCTGATTTCCAGATAAATATCATCGGTGAGATATTTGCCCCCGGTGAGCCGGGTGCCCGCCGTATCTTCGCCCCCCATATCGATATTGAGACGATCCAGACCAAGGGTGGACCGCGCCGCCCCGATGACATCGAGCCCGCCCCCGCCCGAAAGACTGGCGAGTGCCGAGGCCAGTTGCATGGCTTCCAATGGGGTGAGATCTGAGACCTGCTCGCCAAAAAGCAGGCGGGCAAGAATTTCATCTTCGGGCAGGGAGGGGGTGGATTGCAGGCTGATCACGGGCGCGGATAAAGGCCCGGAAAGCTGCAAAACAATGGCGAGGCCATCGATCTGATCCCGCGCGGTGATATCCAGCAGGGGATCGGGATTGGCATTGCCTGTCAATAAAATCTGGCCATTGTCTAAAATCAGCCGCCGACCGGCAAAATCGAACGCGCCCTTCACAAGGCGGGCGCTGCCGGTGATCAAGGGTGTGTCGGCGCTGCCATCAATATCCAGATCAAGGGCCCATTCGGAATCAAGCCCCCGCCCCCGGATGAAAATGCGCCGGGGCGCTGCGATCTTCAGATCAAGGGCAAGGGGCCGCTCATCAGGGGGTGCGAGACCCTGATCGCCAGTATCATCATCGCCCCCATCCATCCGAGCCACCCGGCTGTCGATTTCTGTCACCTCGATGCTGGTCACATCATCGGGCAGGGATTTGGCAATATCGATATCGGCGCGTGTGGGCTCGATGCGGCCTGAAAGGCGATGGATCGCGGGGCTTTTTTCAAATTTCAACTGCGCTGAGGTGATCGCCCGTGCTTCCACCCGGCGCACCACTGTGACCCCATCAAGGGAAAGGTCGAGATCGGCCAGCAGCTCGCCTTCAGGCGATAATCCGGCTGAGCCCGCGCCGCTGATCCGGCCGCCATTGCCATCCTGGGCCGCAAGGCTTTCAATGGTCAGCTTCAAACCATCGAGGCGCGCATCCAAAGCAAGATCGGTGGCGAGAAAACCGCTGGGCAAATGCTCATAACGGCCATTTTTCAGGCTGATCATGCCTTTGGGTTCGGGGCTTTCGATGGTCCCCGCAATTTTGATGGTGGCATCCAGATCGCCCGAAGCTTCCTGTTGCGGCAGATCAAGGATCATGAACAGCGGGGCCAGCGCCCCTTGCCAGATCATCTCGCCTTCAAGGGGGGCATCATCGGGCAGATCAAAGGCTGGTTGGACGAGATTAAGGCGCAAGGGCAGGGTCAGACGGGCGCGGGCCTTGAGGGAGGGTGGGGTATCAGGAGGGGTGGTATCGGCGGTATCGCGGGCGGAGCCTTCGGCCATCATCATTAAAAGATCATCCTTGAGATCGGCTTTGATGCTGATCTGAAGGGGCGGTACCTGGGTGAAGCCGCCGATCGCCGGGGCGAGATCATGCACGAAAAGGCGCATCGTGCCCCGGCTTTGATCCTTTTCCTGCAAAAGCGACAATTGGCCATCAAGGGTGCCGGTGGGCAGGATCTGTGGGGACATCACATTCAGGATCGACAAGGGCATATCCGTCAGATCGAGCCTGAGATCGACCTCATCCCCGCCTTTTGTTAGGGCGCCGCTGATCGCCCCTTCGGAAAATTCGATGCGAAAGGGATCAAGGGTCAGATGATCTTTTGTCATTTGCATCGATAGCGGCTTTTCAGTGTTCAGCTTTTCCCCAAACAGCAAACCGGCAAGGGTAAGGCTGGCCTTTTGACTTTGCGCATCTTGCGACCAGATAAGCGATCCCCCCAGATCGAGAGGGCCGCGCCAATGGCCATCGGCCTTGCCATCGAGCTGCAAGCGGCTGCGGTCGCCCGTGGCGCTGATCTGAAGGCGGTTCAATTGGGTGAAGCCCAATAAAAAATCGCTTAATAAAAGCGTGCCATCGATGCGCGGCAGGCCATCGGTGAGAAACGCCTCGGCTTTGAGATCAAGGCGCTGCAAGCTGAGCCGCTTTGATTGGATGGGCAGAACCAATGATTGCCCAGCTGCCTCAACACTAAGGGCCTGCTTTTCATTATGGGCGAAAAGCGCGGCCTTAAGGCTCAGATCGCCTTCAAGACCATAGCGCTGGCTTTCGGGTAAATCCGATAAATCCCCCGATTGGCCGTTGAATTCGCCCCGCAGCAAAGCATCCGTGCCATAGATCAGGCTGCCTTCGATTTTTGCCGCCCCCAATGCGACAAAGGCCAGCGGCAGGCTGATCGCGCCATCGGCTTTCCTGTGCCCCCGGGCTTCGATGCGCAAGGGGCCAAGGCTGCTTTCGGCGCTGAGCCTGATCTCGCCCATTGGCCCGGTTTCATTTGCCGCATCAGGATCAGACAGGCTGGCCAGCCCATCCAATTCCAGATCGTGCATAACCAGCCCCCCCAGATCAAGCTGATCGAGGTGGCTGTGCAGGGCCAATTGGGGCGCAGAAAACGGCCCGCCCAGCGTTCCATCCAATAAAAGCCAGCCTTCCATCTCTGCGGTGCCGGGCATGTCCGGGACATCAAGCCAGCCAAAGCGCGCAAGATCGGGCAGGCGGATCTGATAATCCAGATCAAGCCGTTCATCGGCCAGATCGGCTGCGCCCTTGATATCGAGCCTGATCCCCGCCGCATCGAGCCGGGCGTTTTTGATGGTGATCTGCTGATCCGGCTCCAGATCGATCTGCGCCGCGATGCTTGGGTCCGCCCCTAAAAGCGCGGTAAGGGTGGCATCTGTGGATGCGAGATCAAGCCCCCGACCATCGAGGGTGAGGCCGATGGGGGCATCGGCATTGGGGCGTTTGACCTTTAAGCGGCTTTCCAACCCGCCTTGGAAAGGCAAAGGAAGGGGGAGGCTGGCCAGATCGGCGATTTCGGCCAATCCTTCAAGATCAAGGGTCGCAAGATCGGTGCTTGCGGTGCCTGAAGCCGAGAGCCGCGCGCCTCCAGTGCTGAGCGATGAAGTGCTGAGCGATGCGGTGCCAAGGGTGATCTGGCGGCTTTTTTCATTGGCCACAGCATCGAGATTGAAATCCACCAACAGCGGCTGATCCTGGGTTTGTGCCAGATTTGTGATGATCAGATCATGGATTTGACCGCTGAGCTTCAGGCTCAGTTCAGAGCCTTCGATCCCCAGATGATAGCGGCCATCAAGCTTTTGGGCCAAAATCTGAGGATCACGGGTCGGCGCATCAGGGCTTGTGCCCTCATTCGACGCGGGCGCATCGAGGTTGAAACCCCCATCGAGCACAAGGCCCTGTGTTGTTGGCTGCACCTGGCCATTAATGGCCATGCCGGAAAAAGCCAGTGGCCATCCATCGGGCAAAAGGGCGGCACTTTGGGGCGCATCGAGGCGATAGGCGAGGGCTGAGAGCATCGGGCCGTTTTTGGCCAAAGCCGTTTCCAAAGCCACGGTGCCTGCGGCCAGATCAAGCAAAAGCTCAAGGGGAATGTAATCGGCCTGATCCTGCCCGGCGGTCATCACAAAAGCCACAGATGCCCCCAAAAGCGCAGCATAAGGGGGATCGATCAGCCCCGCAGGATTGGCATGGCCCTTGATCACAAAGGCTGTTTCATGGCCGGTGATACGGGCTGCGAGGTTTTCCGTCGCCCCTATTCTGGCCGAAAGCGTACCCTGCCATGCGTTCAATCGGCCCGCCCCTTCCAGATGGATATTCAGGGCTTCATTGGGGGGCATGGCCAAAAGGGCGGTGATCAGGCCATTTTGGGGGCCATGCAGATCAAGGCGCAGATCAAGCTTTTGCGGGCTTTGCTCATAATCCAGATCAAGGCTGAGGCGATCCGGTTCCCAATCAGTTTCCGGGACCGGGCCGGGGGCGTTTTGTTCGATCGCCAAACTGGCCATGGCCTTTTGATCGGCCAGGCGGATGTGATCGAGCCGGGCCGACATAATGACACCGCTATCGCTCGTGTGTTGAGCGATACTGGGATCAAGGGTTATATTTTTGATCGTGATCCGGCCGATTTCGATGCCGAGCGGCAGGTCGGGAAGCCGGGGCATGGCCAGATCGGGCAAGCGCAGATCCTGCAGGCTGAAGGCTTGATCTTCGGGTTTTTCGGGGCCGAAAACCGGCAGCCGATCCAACCGGGCATGGGCAATTTCAAGGGATGGGATCGAGAGATTTTTGCTCAGTATATCCAGAGGCTGCCATGCAATGGTCAGCCCATCCAGCACCAGATAAACCCCGCGATCATCGCGGAGCTGCAGGCGATCCATTTCAAATTGTGAGAAAAGATCGCCTGAAAGCCTGCCTAATTCCACATATTTCGTGCCCACTGCATCATTGATGCGCGCCAGAATCCAGCTTTTGCCCCCATCGCTATTGAGCCAGAAAAGACCACCGATGGTCGTCAGCAACAGCAGCAGGATGAGCGCTCCGCATCCCATGAACAGGGCGCGCAAGGGGCGCTTATGGCGAGGTTTTGCGGGCGCATTGCGGGTGGTCAAAAGCTTTGCCCCAGGCTGATGTAAAGTTGAATCCGGTTATCGCCGGGGCGGCGATTGATCGGGGTGGCAAGATCGATCCGCACCGGCGCAAAAGAGGTATGATAGCGAAAGCCGATCCCCGCCCCCCAGCGCAAATCTTCAAATTGCGGCGTGGTGCTGGTGGTGACCTCTCCCACATCCACAAAGGGCACGATGCCGATGTTTTTGCTGATCTTCACCCGCGCTTCCACCGAGGCTTCAAATTTCGATCGTCCGCCCAAGGGGTCTCCTTCGACATTGAGGGGGCCAACATCTTGAAAGCCGAAGCCGCGCACTGATCCCCCACCGCCCGCGAAAAAGCGGCGATTGGCGGGCAGGCGGTCTGTTTCTGCCCCGACAATCGATCCCAAAGCCAACCGCCCGGCCAGAATATAGTTTTTTTGCTGATCAAGGGCGAGATAGCTGCTGACATCGAACTCCATTTTATAAAAACTGAACAGGCCATCCTGTTCGGCCAGATGGGGGGCGATGGCCAGACGGGCATGAACGCCTTGGGTTGCATCCAGGATCGAATCTCTTTGATCAAAGCTTGCCGTGAGGGGGAGGGAGGTGAGAAGAAAGGTGCGACGGCTGTCGATTTCTTCCACATCGGTAAAGCCGATCTCGGTCCCCACACCCAATCGCCAATAGCGGCCAATGGCCCGATCCAGCCCGAGGCGGGCATTGAGTTCAAGGCTGTCAAAAGCATCGGTATCTTCGCGAATGGCCCCCAATCGGGCCGTTAGATATTGATCATGGCGCAGAAAATGCGGCTTTTGGAAATCGGCGATCAGGGATTGTTCAATTTCGGCGATCCGGGCGTTCAGTGTCAGGCGTTCCTGAGACCCAAAAAGATTGCGATGTTCCCATGATAGATCACCGCCAAAGCCTTCGGTGGTGGTAAAGCCGGCACCAATGGCAAGGGTGCGGTGGTTGGTTTCCACCAGATTGATTTCCAAAGGCGGGCTGATCGGCCCTTCTTGTTGGCGTAAATCCTTCGCAGGGTCCTTGAAATTGATCCGAACACTGCCAAAAAGGCGGCTTGAGACCAGCGCTTGTCGAAAGCGATTGATGCTGGCCTGATCATAGGGTTCGCCCGGCTTCCAGGGCACCAAACGATCCAGATATTCTTCATCAACGCTTGTCAAACCCTCATAAAGAACGGAACCGTAATGAACTTCTGGCCCCGATTCAAAGCGATAGGTAATGGCTGCGCTGGTGCTGGCATGATCGATGACCACCCGCCTTGTGGCTTTTTGGGCAAGGGGATGGCCGTTCATCGGCAGGGCCTTGGCGATATGATCTTCCCCATTGACGATGGCCGCCGCCCGGGCCGGATCGCCCGGCTTTAAGCTCATTTCGGCAAAAAGCTTTTGTTTCAGGCTTTCATCGGGGGTGGCCCCAATGAAATTGAGGCTGATATCGGATATTTTATAAAGGGGGCCGGGAAAGATGATGATGGCGATTTTTACGGGCGATTGGCTGCTATCGATCTGATCGGCGAGAGTGGCATTATAATAGCCCCAGGATCGAAGCGCCTTTTGAAAGCTTTTCATATCCCGCTCGATGCGGGTGCGCAGGGCCCCATAGGATCGCGGTGGCGCGCCCTTCTCCCGGTTCAGAACGGACAGCCCGGTCAGCTGATTTTTGAGGCCAGTCTCTACACCCTCAATTGATAATTGATAGCTGATAGCCGGGCTTTCCTTCAGAGCTTCTTGTGCCCAAAGCGGCCCGGCAAAAGCCAAAATGGCCATGAGGGCGGCCAAAGCCATCAGCTGTGCCCGCAGAAGGGATTGGCCAAAGATCGATGCGATCAACTGCTTGCAGATCAGGAAGGGGATCACGCATCTCCGCGGATGATGGAGCGAATCAAGAAACGCGCCGGATGATAATGCTGTCTTTGGTCGATTTCGAGGGGGGATGGCGCACCCGCAATTTGTGCGGCGATCCCAAATGCTGCCAAAGGCGCGGTTTGAAAGCCTCGCGCCCCCAGCCCCGTGAACAGATAAAGCCCCTGATGATACGCGCACAAGGGCAGATCCCGGCGGTTTTTATCAATTCGTGCCCCCGCATAGGCATCTTTGAACCATTCCCCATCAAAAAGCGGCCCGGCAAGCGGGGCATGATCGGGTGTGATCACCCGTTGACCGGTCCAGATTTCACACGGCGCCTCAGCCCCCGCATCAAGGCCGAGGGCTTTTCTGGCGTCATCGGAAAAGGCCGAGGGATGACCGCACAGCCGCCGCTCGCCTGCGGCAGTTTTTACGCTGCGGCTGAGATATCCTTCATGATAAAGGCTCTTTTTGGGCAAAGGATGGGGGGGCAAAAGGCTGATCTGGCCGTTTTGCCTGCTGATGGGCAGCGCGGCGGCCAAGGATGGGGGCAAAAGCGCCGCTGAACCCGGTCCGGCGGCGATGACCACTGTGGCCGCTTCGCACAGGGCTTTGCCACCCTGATCACAAATCTGCCAGCCCGCTTGGCCTGTTCCTGATGGCCCCGATAAAGGCCGCAGATGATCTGCATGGGCTGAGATCAGCCGATCCGCTTTTGCCCCCCGATCATAGAGAACAGCAGGATTGATGCAGCCTGCCTTTGGCCAGTAAAGGGCATCTTGATCGCATGGAAAGCCGCTGATCGTGCTGGCCTCATCGGCGCTCATCAATCTCAGATATTCATCGGGCCAGTTCAATATCCGGGTCACATCCCGGGCCGGTTTGCCGCCTTTTTTGCCATTTGGCAATTGAAGCACACCGCGCGGATGCTCCCAAACACCGAGGCGATCATAAGAGCGCCAGGCAAAAAGCATGGAGGCAAGAGACAATCGCGCCCATGCCGATGATCCCAGATCGAGCCGAGGGGCCAGCAGGGCCACGGGCAAAGGCGGGGCATGGGCTGCGGGCGGTGCAGCGATCTGGATTGTGGCCAGCCCATGATCGTGGCAGGCCGCCAGCATCATATGGGCGGCAATGCCATTGCCGATCACCGCCACAGGGCCTTTTGATGGCGGCGGCAGGCGATACCATGGGGATGATTGGTCCGGGCCGCTTTCAGCCTTTTCAAAGCGCCCTTGAAGCCGTTCGCGCTTGCCATTGAAGCCGGGTTGCTTTTCCATGCTGAACCCAACGGCCTCAAGGCCCCGCTTCACATGGCCGGCGGACGTAAAGGTGGCAAGGCGGGTATCGGGGTGGCTCAGGCGGGCGATCTGCTGATAAAGTTCGGGGCTCCACATGGCGGGATTTCGGGCCGGGGCAAAGCCATCCAGAAACCAGGCATCGATCCGCGCTTCAAGGCGCGATAGCATCAAAGCCGCATCCCCCAAACATAAGCTGAGATGCACCCGGCCATTATCAAAGATCAGGCGATGAAAGCCCCCTGTGGCTGGCGGCCATTGGACGAGCAAAAGATCCGCCAAAGGCTTCAGATCGGTGAAGGGGCTGAGGGCGCGGGTGAGATCGGCTTTTTTAAGAGGAAAAGCTTCCACCGAGACGAAATGCAGGCGGGCGCTGGCCCGGGCTTTTGCCCATTCCTGCCAGGTTTTGAGGAAATTGAGCCCGGTTCCAAAGCCGGTTTCGCCGATGCTGATAAAATCGCCCTGATGCCATAATTCATCGAGCCGGCAAGGGGCGATAAACACGGCTTGGGATTCCGCCGGGCCGTGAGTCGTATCATAATATTTATCTTCATAATGGATCGAGAGCGGCGCATCCCCCTCCCATTTCAAGGGTGGGTGCAAAGGGTGGGGCGGGATATTTTGATCGTTTCTGGTCATCTTCAAGCTTTCCACATCTAGCCTTAGCCATAAACCTCTAGCCCGCAGATTGACAGGGATTCTCGCCGCATCTGAGGGTTGAAAAAGGGGGTGATCATAAGATCGAAGCTGGCGGGCGACGCGCATTTTCATCGTCCTTTGATGGCGTTAGAATATTTGTTCTCATTGGCCGTGATTTGCAATTTCCCGCTGAATAAGGGACACTTATCATCGTTTATTTAGACGGTGCCTTGGGAGGTGCTGATGCTGCTGGATTTTAGTGGGTCTGATGCGATCAGCGATGTCAAAGCGGATGATCTTCCCGAGGGTTCTGTCCGCACCTTATTATCCTTATGGGAAAGCCGCCGGGCGGGTAGATTGATGCCCGAACGCAAGGATTTCAATCCCTCTGAAATGGTTGGTCTGCTGCCCGATCTGTGCCTGATGGATATCGAGGCAGGAAGCGGGCGCTTTCGTGTGCGCCTGTTTGGCACAAGGCTGGCCGCGATGTCGGGGCTTGATCTGACCGGGCATTATATCGATGAAGTGAAGGGCGGGCGCGGGGTGATCGAACGCTGTAATGTCCTGATCCGGTGCAAGGCCCCCATCTATCGGCGGAATATTCCTCTTAAATGGTCGCCGCGCAAATATCGCAGCTATGATGTGCTGGCCTTACCCTTGTCATCAAACGGGGTGGATGTGACGATGATCCTGTTCTTGCTGGAATTCACCTAATTTTCGATCCTATCCATGGTTTCCGGGCCATCGGCATCGGGCAGGTCAACCCTGACGATGGTGCCCTTGCCCGGTGCACTTTCGATCCTGAGCCTGCCCTGATGGGCCGCCACGAAGGCGGCCACAAGGGGGAGGCCAAGGCCGGTGCCCTGATGGCGGCGGGTCATCGCCCCATCAACCTGCCCAAAGGGGGTAAGGGCCTGGGCGATATCCTCTTTGCTCATGCCGATCCCGGTATCGGTGATGCTGACATGGCAGCCGCCATCGCTTTTGGCTTTGATTTCAAGATGGATCGATCCACCCTTACTGGTGAATTTGATGGCGTTGGACAGCAGATTGAGCAGGATCTGTTTGAACAGGCGGCGATCCAAAGTCATCGAGAAATTATCCGGTGTAATCAGGATGTGGATGCTGACATCCGCCTGATCCGCCCGTTCCTGCACCAGCCGCAGGCATTGGCTCACAACATTGGGGATATCCACCTTGGATGGGTATATCTCCAGCCGTCCCGCCTCGACCTTCGACAGATCGAGGATATCATTGATGATCTCAAGGAGGTGGGTGCCCGATCGATGCACATCGGCAGCATATTCACTATAGCGGCGATCCCCTAATGGCCCCAGCACTTCATCCTTGATGATTTCCGAAAAGCCCAGAATGGCATTGAGGGGGGTGCGCAATTCATGGCTCATATTGGCAAGAAATTCGGATTTCGTGCGATTGGCCAGTTCGGCGGCATCCCGGCTTTTGCGCAATTCCGTTTCATATTTTTTTTCATCGGTGATATCGCGGCCAATCAGTAAAACCAGCTTTTCTCCATCGACAATCATCAGTTCTGCGGAAAATTTCACGGGAAAGGTCGAGCCATCCCGGCGTCTCACATTGGCTTCCATATGCCGGATGCAGCCATCGCTTTTGAGGATGGAGGCGATTTTGATCGGGATCGTGGGATCTTCCCAGATTTCCAGATCAAAGATGCTTTGCCCCATGATGGCCCGTCGGCTGAGGCCGATGGCATTGGCCAGATTATCATTCACATCCACAAAAACACCTGTGCGCATGAAAGAGAGCGACATCATATCGGGCGTTGCATGAAACACCCGCTTGAACAGCTCATCGGATCGTTCCTGGGCGCGCTCTGTTCGTTTTAATTGGGTGATGTCGGTCAAAGAGGCCAAAATCGCCGGTCCATCGGGCCAATCCACCAAAGTCGCCCGGCAATTCACCCAAAATTCTGCGGCATCAGGCCGGGACAGGCGAAAACGATCATATTCATCAACCGCTTCGCCCCGCATCCGGCGCTTCACATTATCGGCAACCCGTTCCCGATCATGGCGGTGAATCCATTCCAAAATCGGCTTTTGCAGCAAGGGCAGATCCTCGCGCACCCCCAGCATATCTTTCATCGCCTGATTGATATATAGGGGCACAGCCCCACGATGCACCACAAAGCCCTGGGTGGCCATTTCCATCATCTGCGAGACGGATGATGCCGGCAGCACATCGATTCTAGGCGCTGAACGCTCTGTGTCCTTGCTGGCTAAGCTAATGACATCGCGTGCATTTTTATCGTCAATGCGCTGGTCCTGTTCGTCCATCATGCGCTTTCTTGTTCATCTCGGCACTGATCGGTCAGGCGGATTGCGGCTTAAATGCCATAAATATACAGTATTTTTTATGATCCGTATCAACTCTTGATACAAGAATAAAAATAACGGGTAACTATCTCAGGTTTAGCCGCCTGCCCCCCCAAGGCCGATTAAGCTTTGCGCAAGGAAGCGCTGCTAGAATTTTGTGGCCTGCGATGAAACATGATGAAAAAATGAGTCTGTCCTTACAGCTAAGCTTGCCCTATTATTGCACTGCAATAGATTCTGCCCCTAAGATTGAGGGTCGATTAACGCTTTTACAGATTGGTTTGCGGAATGCTTTATTCATTATACGAACTTCAGCACACGGCCGTGGCTCCCGCGCGTTATCTGGCGGATCAAGGGCAAATCCTTTTTCGTAACCCATTAAATCCCATGAGCTTTACCCCCATGGGCCGGATGACATCGGCGGCTCTTGATCTGTTTGAACACAGCACAAGGCGCTATGGAAAGCCGCGTTTCGATCTGGATTGGACCCATATCGATGGCCGCGATGTGCGGGTGACCGAAGAGATCATGTATCGCAAGGGCTTTGGGCAAATTAAGCGTTTCGTGCGGGATATCAGGCGGCCAAATGATCCAAAGGTTTTGCTGGTGGCACCCATGTCAGGGCATTTTGCAACCCTTTTGCGCGGCACGGTCGAGGCACTTTTGCCCGATCATGATGTGTATATCACCGATTGGCGCGATGCCCGCGATATCCCTTTGTTCGAGGGGCGTTTTGATCTGTGTGATTACATCGATTATGTGATCGGCTGGCTCGAAGATATCGGCCCCAAATGCCATGTGATTGCGGTGTGTCAGCCTGCGGTGCCGGTTTATGCCGCCGTGGCCCGGATGGAGGCTGAAAAAAACCGTGCTGCCCCGGCTTCGATCACCTTGATGGGGGGGCCGATTGATACCCGTGCCAATCCCACTGCGGTGAATGAATTGGCAACCACCCGGCCTTTGAGCTGGTTTGAACGCAATGTCATCACCCATGTGCCGCCACCCAATGCGGGCATGTGGCGCAAGGTTTATCCCGGATTTTTGCAATTGGCCGGGTTCATGAGCATGAATTTGGGCGATCATATGATGAAGCATCATGAATTCTTCAATCATCTGGTGGAAGGCGATGGCGAAAGCGCGGATGCGACCCGGTTTTTCTATGAGGAATATCGCTCGGTCATGGATATGACAGCAGAATTTTATCTGCAAACCATCGAAACCGTTTTCCAGACCCATGCCCTGCCGAAAGGCGAGATGATGCATCATGAGCACCGGGTCGATCCCAAGGCGATCACCCGCACCGCCATCCTGTGTGTGGAGGGCGAGCGCGATGATATTTCCGGCATCGGCCAAACCAGATCGGCGCTCGATCTGGCCAGTAATCTCGATCCGGCCAAAAAGCGCTATTTCATGGCCCCCAAAGTTGGCCATTATGGCATTTTCAATGGCCGCCGTTGGCGCGAGGTCATCGCGCCTGAAGTCAAGGCCTTCATTCGCCAGCATGATGGGAATTAGGGTCCGGCCCACCCGGACGGTAAGGGCCTGACTATTTGCTGCATTCGACCATCCCTTGATCTTGGCTTCATCTCGCCGCATTCTCGTGCTGTGATCTGATTTCTGATGCGCATAAGGGAGGCGATGAGTGCGGGCTTTTCTGATGATTTTGGGCGCCATTCTGATGGTGGCCGCCCCCTATGCCAAGGCTTCTGATCCGTTTGCGTCCTTGCCTGATCTGCTGAATGGTCATTTGGCGCAAGGGGGCATGGTGATCGGCAAAACCACCCCCGGATCGGCGGTTTTCCTCAATGATCAGCTTGTAAGGGTGGCGGCTGATGGGCGCTTTGTCATCGGCTTTGGGCGCGATGCCCCGCTTTCGCACATCTTGCGGATAAAAAGCCCGGATGGCCGGGTGGCGCAGCATGATCTGACACTGGAAGATCGCGATTTCAAGGTGGAACGGGTGGATGGCCTGCCGCCTGATACTGTAACCCCGCCCCCGGAATATTATGAGCGTCGCCGCCATGAAACCGGGCAGGTGCGCACGGCCCGGGCGGAAATGAGCGATCTGATGGCTTGGAGTGACGGCTTCATTCTGCCCGCCAAGGGAAGGATTTCAGGTGTTTATGGGTCGCAAAGAATCCTGAACGGCGAGCCGCGCTCGCCCCATTATGGTTTGGATGTGGCGGCGGCACCGGGCACTGCGGTGGTGGCCCCGGCAGCCGGGATCGTGCGACTGGCCGCGCCCGATTTTTTGCTGGAAGGCGGTATTTTGATCATCGATCACGGTTTTGGGGTCAGTTCAACCCTGATGCATCTCAAATCTGTTGATGTGGCGGTGGGCGATCATGTGGAACAGGGCGAGCCGGTCGCTACTTTAGGAGCCACCGGGCGGGCCAGCGGGCCGCATGTGGATTGGCGGATCAATTGGCTGGATACCCGCATTGATCCCCAATTGGTGCTTCAGATGCCCCAACAAGAGGGCGCGGCCCCATGAGGGGTGCGGGGCTGAAGCTGCTCGCCTGTTTTGGGCTGATTGGTCTTTTGGCCCCCATGGCCAAAGCGCAGGATGTGAAAATGTCCATGGATGCGGCGGTGATGAGCGATCTGGTGGATCGCGGGCTTTCCTTATCCGATGAAGATCCATCGGCCAGCTTCGGGATTTTTGCCGATCTTGGCAGGCATCTTTATAGCGGGCTTACGGTGGCCAGCATTGATGATTTCATGGGCAATGATGCGCGCATCAGTGGGATCGTCGGGCTGAGCCTGCCGCTTGATGCTTATCAGCTTGATCTTTCGGTGCTGGCGGATGGATTTGTGGGCGGCGATGGCTTTGTCACCCCTGAGATACGCGCGCGCCTTTCCCGCGATCTGGGGCTTTTTGTGGCGGCGGCGGGCGTTTCCTATGCCCCTGATGGCCGCTGGAGCTTACGCAATCAGGATGTTTTATACAGCTATCTGGAAACCGAAGTGCCGATCCCCCGTTTGTCCTGGCTTACGGCAGTGGCGCATGTGGGGTATGAGCTATTTGATGGGGCGGCCAATAAAACCGATTGGGGGATGGGCTTGGCGGCGGGCTATCAGGCTTTTGAATTCAGCCTGAATTATGAAGACAGCGATCGCAATGATCCGCGCGGCGATGCCCGGTTGGTGGCGGCCTTGCGCGTTTTCTTTTAGAATATGCGGCTCATCAATGGCCTTTGGTAAGGCCCGCAGCCTTGATCCCGGCTAAGGCCGGATCGATGCGTTGGCGGATGGCATCCAGCAAATGGGGGGTGGTGGCAATGATCGCAGATTGCCGGGCGCTGGGCTGATTATAATTGAGGGGCGCCCCTGTTTCATCGAGGCAAATGCCCCCGGCTTCGTGCAAAATCAGATCCGCCGCCGCCAGATCCCAATCGCATTTGGGGCGCAGGCTGATCATGGCTTCGGCCCGCCCTGCGCCAATGGATGACAGCCGTAAAGCCAAAGCGGGCAAGGAGAGATAGCGCATCTGCGGCCATTGAAGGGGCCAGTGCCGAGCATCGTGCATCAGCTCTTTTTCGGCAAATATCTTGCAGCCCTCAAGGCTTTTGCGCTTGCTCACCTTCAGGCTTTTGCCATTCAGGCTGGCCCCGCAGCCTGTTTGGGCGAGATACATTTCATCAGAAGCAGGGCGATAAACGGCCCCCAGAACCGGTCGGCCATTTTGGACCAAAGCCACTGAAACTGCAAAGGATGGATCACCCCGCAAAAACGCGCGGGTGCCATCGATGGGATCAACGACCCATGTCGCGGCTTTCGAGAGGCGTTCGGGATCATCCCTGCTTTCTTCCGATAGCCAGCCGGTTTCATGATCTATCTGCAGGCGTTCATGGAGCAGATCATTGACCGCGAGATCGGCTTCGCTCACCGGATCATTGGGATTTTTCTCCCAAGCTCTGACCGGAGTTCCGAAATAGCCAAGGGCCAGGGCTCCGGCGTCTCTGACGATCTGCTCCAATTCATCGAGTGTGTGGCTGAGAGGGGCGGGCTGGTTCATGTTCCGGCGACAGTCATCCTGTCGATCAAAAGGGTTGGGGCATTGGTGGAAAAGCGAAAGACCAGATCATTGGCCGGGGTGAGCGTGGCAAACATCTCCTTCAGATTGCCGGCAATGGTCATTTCGCTGACCGCATGGCTGATCTGGCCGTCTTCGATCAAAAAGCCAGCCGCCCCCCGGCTATAATCGCCGGTCACCGGGTTCACCCCCATGCCGATCAGTTCGGTCACATAAAAACCCCGGCTCACGGAGCCGATGAGATCGGCGGGCGTGGATGTCCCCGGCTCCATATATAAATTGCTTGTGGAGGGGCCGGGGGCCGATGAAATCCCCCGCGTGGCGCTGGCGGTGGAGGCAAGATCAAGTTTGCGGGCGGTGGCGCAATCAAGCACCCAGCTTTGCAGGATGCCATCCTCGATCAGGGTGAGCGGTCTGGTTTCCAATCCTTCGCCATCAAAGGGCCGGGAGCCAAGGCCCCGTACCCGCCGGGGATCATCGAGGATGCGGATTCCCGGCGCAAACACCGACTCGTGCATTTTTTTGAGCAAAAAGCTGGTGCCCCGGGCAATGGCTGCGCCATTCACCGCTTGGGCAAAATGGCCGAGCAGACTGTTTGAAACCCGGGGATCGAAAATGACCGGCAGGCTGCCGGTGGGCAGGCGGCGCGCCCCCAGCCGGCGCACTGTGCGGTTGCCCGCTTCGCGCCCCACGCTTTCCGCCGTGGCCAGATCGGCAAAATGCCGGGCCGTGCTGAAATCATAATCGCGTTCCATGGCGGTGCCTTCGCCCGCCAGAACCGAGGCCGAAACGGAAAAGCTGGTGCCATCATAGCCACCCAGAAAACCGCTGCTGGTGGCAAGATCAACCCGCATGCTGGATGCCCCGGCCCCCGCGCCCCCGCTATTGGTAACGCCGGGCACCGCGCGGGCGGCGTCTTCGGCTTCTTGCGCCAAAGCGGTGAGCGCCGCTTCGTCGATCTCATTGTGATCGTGAAGCTCAAGACCCTCGGCCGTTCTGACCCGGGCCAGCAAAGCCGGGTCCGCCAAGCCGATCCATGGGTCTTCGGGGGCCACCCGGGCCATGGCGATGGCGCGCTCCACCAAAGCCGCGCGGCCATCGGGATTGGGATCAGAGGTGGAGACCGTGGCGCTGCGCTGGCCGATCATCACCCGCAGACCAAAAGCCGTGCTTTCGGATCGCTCGGCATCTTCCAGAATGCCCAGGCGATAGCTGATCCCGATGCTGCGATCCGCTATGGCCAGGGCATCGGCGCTGTCGGCTCCGGCTTTTTTCGCGCGCTCGATCAGATCGGCAAGGATATCGGCGGCGCTGTCGCTTTGGGCTGGTCTGGTGTCGGATAGGGGCATAGGGCCTCGCTGATTGTGCGTGAACATGCCTAGATATATGAGCCCATGGCCATCACAAGACAAGACATGACTGGCCCCGGAGATGGGATCGCGATCATCCCAAAGGCGCGCATCAAAAGAAAGGCCCCCGCAGAGGGTGCTGCGGAGGCCTGACAGAAGATCATGAAGCCCAAGGCAAGTGGGTCGGAACAGGGGGAACGTCGTGCGCTTCATGATCACAAGGCGCGAGTAAAAACCCGACCTTGCACCAAACACTATAGTCAAAAAGTCATAATTTGTCATCCCAAACTATGATGATACGCTATCACTTCGTTGTGAAATATCATGTAATATTCGCGTAAAAATAAAAATGTCAGCCAGGTCGCCACTCGGGGGCTGTGCAAAGCCGGTTTTCTGTGGTTCTTTTTAAGATCAGGTTCGATTGTACCTATGATCGGACTTGGAAAGAAAAAAACATGGCCGACGAACAAGGCCGCATCGTGGGAATCTGGAGAGGGATATATGGCTGACAACAGCATCGGTTCCGCAGCCTCGGGAGGCAGGGGCGAATTATTCGGGCATCCAAAAGGGTTATATGTTCTGTTCATGGCAGAGATGTGGGAGCGCTTTTCCTATTATGGGATGCGGGCGCTGCTGATTTTCTACCTGACCCAGCATTGGCTTTTTTCCGATGGCTCGGCCTCTTTGATTTATGGCACCTATACCTCGCTGGTTTATATCACGCCGGTGCTGGGCGGCTATCTGGCGGATAAATATCTGGGCCAGCGCAAAGCGGTTTTATTTGGCGCCATCATGCTCACCTGCGGCCATGGCCTGATGGCTTTTGAAGGTACGGGCGGGCAGGATGATCCCGCCCTCAATATTTTCTGGCTGGCGCTTTCTTTCATCATCGTTGGTTCGGGCTTTTTGAAAGCCAATATTTCGGTGATCGTCGGTCAACTTTATTCCCTCACCGATGCGCGCCGCGATGGGGCCTATACGATCTTTTATATGGGGATCAATGTGGGGGCGGCCATCGGCACCATCGTTGCCGGATATCTGGGCCAAACCTATGGCTGGAAATATGGCTTTGGCGCTGCGGGCATCGGGATGCTGCTCGGTCTTCTGGTTTTTGTGTGGAAAACGTCTTTGCTGCTGGGCCGGGGTGAATCCCCCGATCCGGCGCGGCTGAAGCGCAAGATCGCCGGTTTGCTCAATCTGGAATGGACGCTTTATCTGCTGTCTTTGCTTTCGGTTGGCGGCATCTGGATGCTGGTTCAGATGCAAGGGGCGGTGGGCAGCCTGCTTTTGGGCTCTGGCATCATTTTGCTGGGCTATGTGATTTATGAGGCGATGACCAAGCTCAGCCCCCATGAGCGCGACCGGATTTTCGCTGTGGTCTTTCTGATCGCCTTGCAGCCGCTTTTCTGGGGTCTGTTCGAGCAGGCGGGGTCGTCGCTCAATCTGTTCACGGATCGTTATGTGGATCGCATGGGCGTTCCGGCATCGGTGTTTCAATCGCTGAACCCGATTTATATCGTGTTGCTGGGGCCGGTTTTTGCGGGGCTATGGGTATTTTTGGCCAAGCGCGGGCTGGAACCGTCCACCCCGGCCAAATTCGGCCTTGGGATCGTGCAATTGGGGCTGGGGTTTCTGGTGCTGGTTGTGGGGGCCCATCTGGTGGGCGTCAATGCGGCGACCCCGGTCGTGTTTATTTTTCTGATTTATCTGCTGCACACCACGGGTGAGCTGTGCTTATCGCCGGTGGGGCTTTCGGCCATGAACCGGCTGGCGCCCAAGCATATGGCCAGCCTGATCATGGGGGCGTGGTTTTTTGCCACCGCCGGGGGCAATTTCGTTGCCGGGTTGATCGCCAGCGCCACGGGTAGTGGTGGCCATGCCGGGGGAACGGATATGGCCAAGGGATATGTTTTGGAAATCTACACCACCATCGGCTTTGTGGCTTTGGGTGTGGGGGTTCTGGTCATGATGATTGCGCCGCTGGTGAAACGGCTGATGCATCTCGATACCCTGAAAGACGATCAGGAACTGGCGGGCTATGAAGAGGTGGGCGAGGCGCAGACCGTGGGTATCCATCCAGAGCGGGAAACAAGATCATAAAATCGGGGCTTCAATCGTCTTTTGAGGAGGCAACATGCTAAAAGATATAACGCTGAAAGATAAAAGGGCGGGACTGGCAATCGCGACAGCCTTGACGCTCACCCTATCGGGTTGCGCGACCGCCCTTGGTAATGGGGGCGTGTCTGGCTCAACCGCAACGACGGAAGCATCGTCAGGCAAGGGATCAGATGCGGCGCGCTCTGCCGCTGATCCCTATCCCTCGACCTATCGCCCGCTGGCAAGCCGACCCACGCTCATTCGCAATGCCGTGGTGCTGGATGGTGCGGGCAATCGCATCAATGATGGATCGGTGCTGCTACAAGACGGCAAAATCAGTGCCATTGGCAAGGATATCAAGGCCCCGGCGGATGCGGTGATCATCGATGCCGCAGGCAAATGGGTCACACCGGGGATTATCGATGTGCACAGCCATTTGGGGGTTTATCCATCCCCCGGGGTGCGGGCCCATTCCGATGGCAATGAAGCCACCGCCCCGGTCACCGCCAATGTGTGGGCCGAACATTCGGTCTGGCCGCAGGATCCCGGTTTCGTGCGGGCCTTGGCCGGTGGGATTACCGCTTTGCAGGCCTTGCCCGGTTCGGCCAATTTGTTTGGCGGGCGGGGGGTGACCTTGAAAAACGTACCGGCGCGCACGGTTCAGGGAATGAAATTTCCCGATGCGCTTTATGGTTTGAAAATGGCCTGCGGGGAAAATCCCAAGCGGGTTTATGGTAGCAAGGGGCGTTCGCCTGCAACCCGGATGGGCAATTTTGCGGGCTATCGCGAAAGCTGGATCAAAGCCACCGATTATAAGGTGAAATGGGATGAGTATGAGGCCAAGGTCGCGCGCGGAGACAAGGCCAAAGCACCCACACGCGATCTTGAGATGGACACCCTGAAAGGCGTTCTGGACGGCGATATCATCGTTCATATGCATTGCTATCGCGCTGATGAAATGGCTCAGGTGATCGATATGTCGAAGGAATTCGGCTATCAGGTGGGCACCTTCCATCATGCGGTCGAAGCTTATAAAGTGGCCGATCTGCTGGCTGAAAATGGCACCTGTGCGGCCATGTGGGCGGATTGGTGGGGCTTTAAGATGGAAGCCTATGATGGCATCCGCGAAAATATCCCCTTCGTGCATCAGGCCGGGGCCTGCGCCATCGTTCATTCCGATTCCGAAGTGGGTATCCAAAGGCTTAATCAGGAAGCCGCCAAAGCCATGGCCGATGCCAATAAGGCAGGGCTGAAGATCAGCAAGGAAATCGCCTGGACATGGCTGAGCCTTAATCCGGCGCGATCCTTAGGGATCGATAATCAGACCGGCAGCCTTGAACCCGGCAAGAATGCCGATGTGGTTTTATGGACGGATGATCCCTTCTCCAGCTATGCGAAAGCGGAAAAGGTTTATGTGGATGGGGCTTTGGTCTGGGATTTGAATGATCGCACCGTGCAGCCGGTGATGGATTTTGAATTGGGTCAACCCGGTGCGGGAGATGCGAAATGAAAGCTTTGGCAACATCTTTGGCAACATCCCTGATGGCCGGTCTGTCGCTTTTTGCCGGGCAGGCCGATGCCCAATCCATTGCCATTACCGGTGGCACCATCCACAGCATGGGCCCGGCGGGCCTGATCGAGGATGGCACCCTTTTAATGAAGGATGGGGTAATCGAGGCGGTGGGCGATAGTGCTTTGGCCGTGCCCGATGGCTATCGGGTGATCAAGGCCGAGGGCCGCCCGGTGACCCCGGGCATTTTTGCCGCCTTCACCCAGATCGGTCTGGTCGAGGTGGGCGCGGTTGAAGATACCCGCGATGGCAGTGTGCGCGGCGATGTGCCCTTTCATGCGGCTTTTGATGTGAGCTATGCCATCAATCCTGCTTCCAGCCTTGTTCCCGTCACCCGGATCGAGGGGATCACCCGCGCCGCTGTTACGGCTTCGGGCGGGGATCATGTGCTGGCAGGCCAGGGCGCGCTCATCCATCTGGGTGAAGGCATGGATCTGGTGACCCGGCCCCGTGCTTTCATGACCGCCTATCTGGGGGCCGATGGGGGCGATGAAGCCGGAAATTCCCGCGCGGGGGCAGTGATCTGGCTGGTCAATGCCCTGAAAGATGCCAATCGCTATGCCAAGGCCCCCAATCCGTCTGAATGGGCGGGGGTGGTCAGCGCCCTTGATGCTGAAGCCCTGGCCCCGGTGGTGCGCGGCGATCAAAAGCTTTTGATCCATGCCAGCCGGGCCAGTGATCTTTTGCAGGTGATCCGCCTGAAAAAGGAAATGCCGAAGCTTGATCTGGCGATTGTTGGCGCGGCTGAAGGCTGGATGCTGGCCGATGAACTGGCGGCGGCAAAAATCCCGGTGATCATGCAGCCCTTCGATAATCTGCCGTCGGATTTCTCGCATCTGGCCGCGACCCAGAAAAATGCCGCCCGGCTGTCGCAAGCGGGCGTGCTGGTGGCCATCGGCGATACGGGGGCGGATTCCCATAATGCCCGGCTTGTTTTGCAATATGCCGGGAATGCGGTGGCGAATGGCATGGATTGGGCTTATGCGCTGGCCTCCATTACCATCAATCCGGCGCGGCTTTATGGGGTGGAAAAGGAGCTTGGATCGCTGGAACCGGGCAAGCGCGCCGATGTGGTTATCTGGGATGGCGATCCTTTGGAAGTGATGTCGAGCCCCGATGCGGTTTTCATCGATGGCGATGAAATCGAATTGGTCTCCCGGCAAACGCGCCTGCGGGATCGCTATATGAATTTGGGCGGCGATCAGCCCTTTGCCTATCGCGATTGAGGCTTAAGCGAATTTTAAAGGAGCCAAAGACTGTGTTTTTGGCTTCTTTTTTCGCCCTCTGTTTTTTGGCCTCAGGAAAGCTTCGGCTTTTAGATGCGCCATTTTCGCTGGACGGACTATCAGGATCGTATTATTTTGATAGCTATGAATAAGATCGCATTCAAATCTGACCATGGTGATTGGGCCGCACGCGGTAAATCGCGAGCCTTTTATTCCGGCTTGCGTTCCGGGCTGGCGGCATTTACCAGTTTTTATGAACCGCGCCCACGCCGAGCCACTGCTGATGAAGCTGATGCCTTGGCTGATGATTTCGATCGGATTGGCAAGGATGGCCAACGCAGCCTGCGGCATGTTCGGAAGAAATATCGTTTGTGAGTGATCAGCAATCTTCAGGTGACAATTCCGAAGAAAAAGGCGTGAAATCCGTTCCTTCGGAGGTGAATGCAGACAATGACGAAAGCGCCGATGGCGGCTATGTCATGCTTGCACGACGCTATAAGGGCCCAATCCCCCCGCCAGATATTTTGGAAGCCTATAATGATCTGGTGCCGGGCGCTGCGGCAGAAATCATCGCGAATTGGGGCAAGGAATCCGATCATCGCCGCGATATGGAGCGCCTTGGCCTGAAGGGTGAACTGGCAGCCGAAAAGCGCGGACAATATCTGGGGGCGTTCGTTGCTCTTTTTATTTTTGCTATGGCTTTTGCCGCAGGCTGGTTCGGGATGATTGAAATAGGGCTAGGGTCAGGATCCATGAAGCACGCCTTCGAGGTTTGAAGCAGAACGGCT
>BAYV01000020.1 GCA_000710935.1 Iodidimonas nitroreducens
GGCGGCGCCGAGCGCGAGGCCTGCGGCCGAGCCAACCACGGCGCCGGCGCCGAGTTGCGGCGCGCCGGAGACGAGACCCGCCGCGATGCCGGGGCCGAAGATCCCGAGCATGAAGATCGCAAGCGCGCCGAGCACGGTCGAAAGCGCCTGCTCGATGGTGATGTCGCCGCCGGCGAAGGAAGCAGCAAAGGCGCCGAACAGGGTCGAACCGATGCCGACGATGACGGCGAGCACCATCAGTTTGATGCCGGCGGCAATCACGTTGCCGAGCACGCGTTCGGCAAGGAATGCGGTCTTGTTCCACAGCGCGAAAGGCACAAGCACGAAGCCCGCAAGCGTCGTCAGCTTGAATTCGAGGATGGTGATGAAGAGCTGGATCGCGAGAATGAAGAAGGCCAGGAGCACGATGAGCCAGGCGACCATCAGCACGGCGATCTGCACGAAGTTTTCGAAGAAGGCGATCGGGCCGATGAGGTCGCTGACTTCCGCCAGGAGCGGCTGCGCCGCGTCAAAGCCCGTCGCCGCGACAAAGCCGGGACGCATCAAATCGGCGGCGCTGATCGGAGCGCCGGTGGCGCGCAAGCCAAGACCAGCGAAGGAATCGAAGATGACATTCGCGAGAAAGGCGAAATTGTTCAGGATGAAGGCGAAGGCGCCGACATAAAGCACCTTGCGGATCAGCGCCGGGATGACCGCCTTGTCGTCGGCCAAGGCCCAGAAAAGCCCGGCAAGCGTGATGTCGATCCCGATCAGGATGGTCGTGAGGAAGGCGACGTCCGGCGTCAGCAAGCCGAAGCCGGAATCGATATAGCTGACGAACGTATCCGTGAACTGATCGATGACGTTGAGGTCGTCCATCGCCTGTGCCCTTTGGTTAGCGCCGCGTATAGGCGTCGCCGTCGCCCATGAAGCGTGCGAAGCGGGCGCGGGCTTGCTCATGGGCGGCGAGGCTCCGCGCACGCTCCAGCGCGTCGGCCCGGGCCGAAGCGGCAAGAAGCGTCTGAAGCTGCATGGTCTGCTTGGCGGCAAGCGCCGTGAGCTGATTGCCCGCCTGCGCTACCTGAAGATTGCCGACGGCGCCCTGGCTTTCGGCGATCAGGCCGTCGAGCGTCACCGTGTCGGCGCGGACCTGCCCGACCACTTCCGCCTGAACCTCCAGACTGTGCTTGAAGCCTTCGCGCGCCAGCGACCAGGATTCTCGCGCATCGGCGATGATCTGCGGGGTCGAGACGGCGGCGGCATATTGTTCGGGGAAGAGCCGGCGATATTCGCTGTCGATAATCGAGACCTGATAGGCGATGCCGCGAGCGATGATGATGAGATTGTCGAGACGGGCAAGCGAGGCCTGAAGATTGGGCGCGACGGAATTCGGCAGGCGCGTGAGGTTCTGCGCCTGATGGGCCAGCATCTGTGCCTCGTTGGCGAGTTGCTGAACCTGATTGTTGATCTGCTGGAGCGTGCGCGCCGCAGTCAGGATGTTTTCGGCATGGTTGGCCGGGTCGTAGACGATATCGCCGAGGCCGAAGATGGCGTGGGCGTTCTGGACCGGACCCAGGGTCAGGGCGATAGCGGCGACGGCCGCCAGGAGCTTACGTTTCATGAGATTCCTCCGTGTCAGAATGGTTTAGCGGTTGGGTTTGGGTCGCGATGAGGTCGGCCGCCCAATCGAGGCCGTTGGCACGCAGCCAGGAGTCCGCGAACTCCTCCTCGCCATGGGCGGCGATGAGTTCGTCCATCAGGGCATGGTCCTGCTTGGCCGAGGCGGCGGTGAAGGCGAGCGCGACGGTGCCGAGGCCGAGTTCGAACAGCCGATTGCCGAGGCGGGACTGGAAGTAGTAGTCGCGCTTTGGCACGGCTCGGGCGATGATCTCGATCTGCCGGTCGTTGAGGCCGAAAGCCTCGTAGACCGCTTTGGCCTGGGGCTCGATCGCCCGGTCATTGGGCAGAAAAATGCGGCTCGGGCAGCTCTCGATGATCGCCGGCGCGATGGAGCTGCCGGCGATGTCCGACAGGCCTTGTGTCGCGAACACGACCGAGACGTTCTGCTTGCGGAGCGTCTTCAGCCATTCGCGGATGCGCGCGGCGAAGGCCGGGTTGTCGAGGAAGAGCCAGGCCTCGTCGAGAATGAGCAGCGATGGGCGGCCGTCAAACTGCGCATCGAGGCGGTGGAAGAGATAGGTGAGCACGGGCAGAACCGCGCCCGCCTCGTGCATCAGCTCCTCCATCTCAAAGCATTGGACGGCGCCGAGCGTCAGGCGGTCATCATCGGCGTCGAGAAGCCGGCCATAGGGTCCTTCGAGCGTATAGGGCTGGAGCGCCTGTCGAAGCTCGGTACGCTGCAACAGCGTCGCCAGCCCCGTCAGCGTGCGTTCCGGTTGAGGCGCGGCGGCGAGATTCGAAAGCGCCGACCATGCCGCATCCTTGACTTCCGGCGTCACCACAACGCCTTCGTGTGCAAGAAGCCCGAGCACCCATTCGTGCGCGAAGGACCGCTCGCCGGTGAGATCAATTTTGGCGAACGGCTGGAAGGCGAGCGCGTGCTTGACGCCGTCGTTGGCCGCCCCGAGGTCGAACCAGGCGCCGCCCATGCCGAGGACGGCGGCGCGCGCCGAGCCGCCCTTGTCGAAAATGGTGATCCGCGCGTCCTTATAGCGGCGAAACTGAAGTGCAATCAGGGCCAGCAGGACCGATTTGCCGGCGCCGGTCGGGCCGACGACAAGCGTGTGGCCGACATCGCCAAAATGCGTGACCAGCCGGAACGGCGTCGTGCCGTTGGTCCGGACCGTAATGAGCGGCGGGCCGCCCAAGTGTTCGTTGCGCGCCGGTCCTGCCCAGGTTGCCGACAGCGGCATCATATGGGCGAGGTTCAGCGTGTTGACCGGCGCGGCGCGCACATTGGCGTAGACATGGCCGGGCAAGGATGAGAGCCAGGCTTCGACCGCGTTGGCGCTCTCCTCGATCGTCGCGAAGCCGCGCCCGTCGATCACGCGCTGCGCGGCGCGCACCTTCTCGCGAATCGCAACCGCATCTTCGTCCCAGACGACAAAGGTCGTCGTGACATAGCCGTAGGAGACCAGATCGGCGCCAAGCTCCTGAAGCGCCGCGTCGGCGTCGGCCGCCTTATTGTCCGCGTCCGTATCGACCAGCGCCGACTGCTCGTTGGTCATCACCTCCTTGATGATGGCGGAGATCGACTTGCGCTTGGCGAACCACTGCCGGCGATAGCGCTTGACCGCCTTCTCGGCCGCCGCCTTGTCGAGGGGGATGAACCGCGTCATCCAGCGGTACTCGAAGCCAAGACCATTCAAGGCGTCGAGCAGCCCCGGCGTCGTCGAACCCGGAAAGCCGAGCACGGTCAGCACGCGAAGATGTGCCTCGCCAAGCATCGGCGTGAGGCCGCCGGTGAGCGATGTGTCAACCAGGACCGCATCGAGATAGGCCGGCGTCTCGGGAATAGTCACGGATAGGCGCCGGTTCGAGATGCAATTGTGCAGATAGGTCAGTGTCTGTTCGTCCGACAGCGGCGCCACTTCGGGCATGAGCTGTTCGAAAAGGTCGAGCGCCCGATCGGTCTTCTGGACGAAGGCGTCGAGATGGTCGCGATAGTCGAGGCCGCGGTGCTCGCCTTCGCTTTCGATCAAAAGCTGCTCGGCGCGGCCGATATTTTCGGCCGGCGGTAGATAGGCGAAGGTCAGGACATAGCCGCTCTCGAACAGCGCTCCGGACTCTTCGAATGCCGCGCGGCGCTCTTCGTCGACAAGGCGCGATACGGGGTCCGGAAAATTCGAATGCGGATAGTCCCGCGCGGGATGGCGCTCGGCTTCGAAGAAGAGCGCCCAGCCGGAGCCAAAGCGGCGCAGCACATTGTTGATCCGCGCGCACACGGCGACGAGCTCGGCTTCGGTGGCGCTTTCGAGATCGGGACCGCGAAACCGCGCCGAACGCTGGAACCCGCCGTCCTTGTTGAGGATGACGCCGGGCGCCACAAGGCAGGCCCAGGGGAGATAGTCGGCCAGCAGCGCCGGCCGGGCGCGGTATTCCGCCAGATTCAACATGAGAGGTGACCCTTGTGGCGGGTATGGCGGATGAGGACCTGCATGAAGGCGGGGTCCTTGCGCGCGGCGTAGACGGCGGCCGCATGGCCGACGATCCAGACGGCAAGTCCCGCGAGCCAAAGCTGGAGGCCAAGCCCGAGCGCCGCGGCGAGCGTGCCGTTGACGATCGCAACATTGCGCGGCGCGCCGCCCATCAGGATCGGCTCGGTGAGCGCGCGGTGAAGCGGAATCTCGAAGCCTTCGATGCTCATGAAATCAGCGCTCCGCCGCCGAAGGAGAAGAAGGACAGGAAGAAGCTCGTCGCCGCGAAGGCGATGGAAAGCCCGAAAACGATCTGGATCAGCCGGCGGAAGCCGCCGCTCGATTCGCCGAAGGCAAGCGACAGGCCGGTGATGACGATGACGATGACGGCGATGATACGCGCGACCGGGCCTTCGATGGATTGAAGGATCTGGGTGAGCGGCGCCTCCCACGGCATGCCCGAACCGGCGGCGTGGGCCGCATCCGACCAAATGAGCGCCAGCCCCATAACAAGGCCGGCGAAGAGAGCCTGCCGGTACGGGAAACGGTCCAAAACATGAGGCGAAAATGGATTCATATGACGGTCTCCCTGGTCAGGCGGTTGGAACGAGGTGAACGGGCGTGAGCGGTGAAAGGCGGTAATCACCATCGGCATTGAGGCCTTCGAGCGCGGCGACCGTCTCGACGCGCCGGCCCGACCCGCGCCCTGTCAGGAAGACGACGATGTCGATCGCCTCGGCGATCAGCCGGCGTGGCACGGTGACGACGGCTTCCTGAATGAGCTGTTCGAGCCGAAAGAGCCCGGCATGGGCCGAGTTGGCGTGAAGCGTCGTGATCCCGCCGGGATGGCCCGTATTCCAGGCCTTCAGCATGTCGAGGGCTTCGGCCCCGCGCACTTCGCCGACGATGATCCGGTCGGGGCGCAGGCGCATCGTCGAGCGCACGAGATCGGCGAGCGAGGCGACGCCGGGTCTTGTCCTGAGACTGACGCTGTCTTCCGCCGCGCAATGGAGCTCGCGCGTGTCCTCGATCAGGATCACCCGATCGCCGCCAGTCGCGACCTCGGCGAGGAGCGCGTTGACGAGCGTCGTCTTGCCCGAGCTCGTCCCGCCGACAACGACGATGTTCCTGCGCGCCTCGACAGCTTCTCGCAGCGCCTTCGCCTGCAGCGGCGTCATGATCCGCGCTTCCACATAATCGGCGAGGCGATAGAGCACGCGGGCGGGCTTGCGGATGGCGAAGCACGGCGCCGGCACCACCGGCGGCAGGAGCCCTTCGAAGCGCTCGCCGCTCTCGGGCAGTTCGGCCGAGACGACCGGGCGTTCGCGATGGCATTCCTGGCCAATATGGCTCGCCACCAGCCGGATAATCCGCTCGGCCTCGGCGGCGCCGATCCGTGTCCCCGCGTCGATGCGCCCGTCGCCATGGCGATCGATCCACAGCCGGCCGTCGGGATTGACCATCACTTCGATGACGGCGGGGTCGGCCAGCGCCGCCGCAATCGCCGGTCCCATGGCGGTGCGCAGCATGGTGCGCTGGCGATCGACCGTACTGGCATGAAAGCGGTCAGCCATGGTCTGCGCCTCCGTTTGGCTTGTTTTCGTCCGGAGAAGCGGCCTCTCTGATGGCCCGCAGGGCGTCGACCTCCTCCTGTGTAAAGAAGTCGTTCTCTTCCGCGCTCACCTCATCGAGCACGTCGCGGATCATGTTCTTGCCGCCGGCGAGGCGTCGCGCGAGCTGACCGATGAAATAGTCGAACCGCTCCTTGCCGAGCGCGCGGGCGGCGTCCTGGTCGGCGTTCGGCAATGGCGGCGTGACGGTGAGAAAGAAGCGAATAAAGAGCGCCAGCGTTTCGGTCGTGACCGAGAGATTGCGCTCCAGACGATCATATTGCCGGGTCATCCGGTCGAGCCGCCGGATGAGCGCGCCGTCGCGTTGGTCGTCGAACTCTTTCGAGAAGAAACCGAGAAGCGCCGCCTCGACCACGGCTGCCTTGGTGACGCCCGGCCGCTTTGCGGCAATTTCAACCTTGTCGAAAAGCTCGTCTGAGACATGAACGTTGAGGCGGGGTTTCATGGACACGCTCCCTCTAAAAGCTCGGGATCAGGTCGTCGTCGGCCTGGTCCATGGCGTGGGCGCGCTGGACCACGGCCGCATTACGCGCGAGCTGTTCCATCCGCCTGGCGTCGTTGGGGTCGAACTCGTCGTCGAGAAGCCCGGCATCTGGCGCATGTTCGGGTTCCGCCTTGACCGGCGATTCCTCCGGAAGCGCGGGATGGCGCTTGAGCCCTCCGTCGTCTTCATCGCCGTTGGAAACCAACTCCGACCACGGCTTGACGAGATCGGCGTGGGGCGCGCGCACCTGTCCCGACCAGTCGTCGGCGCGGGATGGCGGACGGTCCGCAAAGGGACCGTCCGCCGCGAGCGCGGGCGGGGGGCACACCCGGCCCGTGAAGTTGGCGTCCTCGAAATAGCGAAGCTTCTTCGCGCGGATCGGCGGCTGGCCGGAAACCATGACGATCTCTTCGTCGGCGGGAAGCTGCATCACCTCGCCGGGCGTCAGCAGCGGCCGCGCCGTCTCCTGCCGGGAAACCATGACATGAGCGAGCCATGGCGCGAGGCGATGGCCGGCATAGTTGCGCATGGCGCGCAGCTCCGTCGCCGTGCCCAGAGAATCCGAGATGCGTTTCGCTGTCCGTTCGTCGTTCGAGGCGAAGGCGATGCGCACATGGCAGTTGTCGAGGATCGAGTTGTTCTCGCCATAGGCCTTCGAAATCTGATTGAGGCTTTGCGCGATCAGAAAGCTTCTGACGCCATAGCCGGCCATGAAGGCGAGCGCGCTCTCGAAGAAGTCGAGCCGACCGAACGCCGGGAACTCGTCGAGCATCATCAGGAGCGGGTGACGCCGGCGCTTGCCGGCCTGCCCTTCCAGGCGCTCTGTGAGCCGGCGGCCGATCTGATTGAGGACGAGGCGAACGAGCGGTTTGGTGCGCGAAATATCCGAAGGCGGAATGACGAGGTAAAGCGAGACCGGCCGCTCGGCGTCCACCAAATCGGCGATACGCCATTCGCAGGCGCTCGTCGTTTCCGCCACGGTCGGGTCGCGGTAGAGTCCGAGAAACGACATGGCGGTCGAGAGCACGCCCGAGCGCTCATTCTCCGACTTGTTCAAGAGCTCGCGCGCGGCCTGCGCGACCACGGGATGAACCTGCGGCGCCTCGTCCGTTCCGAGATGATTGGTGCTCATCATCACGCGGAGCGTGCGTTCGAAGGAGCGCGACGGATCGGAAAGGAAGGCGGCGACGCGGGCGAGCGTTTTTTCCTTCTCGGCATAGAGCACATGCAGGATCACGCCGACAAGGAGCGCGTGGCTCGTCTTCTCCCAATGGTTCCGCCGTTCGAGCGCACCCTCGGGATCGACCAGGATATCGGCGATGTTTTGAACGTCGCGGACCTCGAACCGGCCTTTGCGCACTTCGAGAAGCGGGTTGTATTTGGCGCTCGCGGAATCGGTCGGATTGAACAGGAGGCAGTGCGAGAATCGCGAGCGCCAGCCCGAGGTGAGCTGCCAGTTCTCTCCCTTGATGTCGTGAATAACGGCGGAATGCGGCCAGGAAAGCAGCGTCGGGATGACAAGGCCGACGCCCTTGCCCGAGCGGGTCGGCGCGAAGCACATGACATGCTCCGGCCCGTCATGGCGCAGATAGCGATCCTTCAGCCTGCCGAGGAACACGCCTTGCGCCTCGAACAGACCGGATTTGCAAACTTCACCCTTGGTCGCCCAGCGCGACGAGCCGTAGGTCGTGACCAGCCGGGCCTGCCGCGCCCGCCACAGCGATCCGGCGATCGCGACGACAACGCCGAGCATACCGCCGCCCGCCGCCATCGCGCCGGCGCGGTTGAAGACCCCCGGCGCATAAGCTTCGTAGGCGTACCACCATTCGAACAGCCGCCACGGGACGTAAACGGGATAACCGCCGACATGGAACCAGGCCGGACCGAGCCGCGCCTGATAGCCGAACTCGGCCGCCGTCCACTGTGTCGCGCCCCACACCGCGCCAATGACGATCGCGAAGACGAGGAAGATTTGGCCTATGAGGAGTCTGGTCGGGGTCATCAATCTCTTGCCGGTATTGGAGCCGAAGGCTCGGGTAAATTCCGGCAAAGGATCGTGACGAAATCACATGTGAATCAAGGCAATCACTTCCAGTGTCATCCAAAAACGGAGGATAGAGGAAACTATAGCCAAAAGCGGAGAAGACTAGCCAAGAACATCAGACCTTATTTTTGCAACCGGAAGCCGCTATGATTCTGGATAGTGTTGGACGGATTCTCTTGCGCACCGCGGTTAATGCGCAAGAGTCGTCATTCGCCGGGGTTTAGGGGGCTGAGAAGGAGATGTTCGATGCGATCACATCGCCAATCACGCCGCGCCTGCCGTATTGCTGTCGGTGCAGCCTCTATTCTCGCCGTAGGGCTCGTCGGTCCGGCCCTGGCCGCCGACTTTGAAGTTCGGACGTTCGGCGGCGGACCCGGCTGGTTTGTCTATGACGAGCCGGTCGATGTGGCGCTCCGCTTCCTCCACCCGGCCGGGCCCAAATGCCACGAAGTCACGGAGATGATCCTGCTTTTCGAAACGGCCGATCAATTGCGCGACGATGCGCTGATCGAAGAAGCCGCACTTACGGGCATGAACCACTATGCCGCGCTTTGCCGCTCCCTCGGCGTCAATCCTTCCAACCAGCTCAAGATCTCAGGGGTTGTCGTCGGTGCCGGCGAGGCCAACGCCCAGGGTTTCGTTATGGGCGACGCCCGCGTACTTGACGCCATGGTCGGTTCGTCCACTGGCAAGTACCAGCTTCGTGTTAGCCGAAACGCCGTCGCCGGTGGCACAGCGGCGGCCACCCCTAATACGGCGCATAAGCCAGCCGACGATCAAGCTGCTCAGATTGCTGAAATTCGCACAAACTATGATGCGGCGCTTAAAGAGAGCGAGGCGAAAGCCGGCGACCCGGGACTGATTGGCCGCTTGACGGGCGGCAAGCGCGCGGCGCTAACGGGCGTGTGGTCCGTCAGCCAAACCGAGTGCGCCAAGGAACGCGTGATCTTGTTCGAGAATAGCGGAACCGGCACGGTCGAATGGTGGCGGGCGTCCGACGATAAAGTCGGTCTCCTGCCGTGGCGCACCGGCCGGTGGGAATTGCGCGATGGCACGGTCATCATGAGTTTCAACCATCGTGTCGAATATGACGACTTCCTTGGTCGGCTCCGCGACAGCGCGATCGACGAGACCGTGCAGTTCGAACTCAAGAGCGTCAGTGGATCGGAGCTCCGGCTCGCGGCGACCGGCGGCGGGATTTCATCCGAGGCGTTGTTCCTCGGTGGGGCGGAGAAACTGTTTGTGCGGTGTGGCGTGTAGTACCCACAATTCCCCGATTCTACCGCCGCCGGCAAAGCACGTCGCAAAGTATCTCACCCTGCGCAGCAAGAGAGCTTCGCGATATCTTTTTCAAACGTCTGCGCTGCAAGCTTGAGACCCTCGACTGTCGTGAGATAGGGAAAAATCGTATCGCCGAGCGCTTTCGTCGTCATGCCATGTTTGATGGCAAGCGCCAGGGTCTGGATGCTGTCGGCCCCTTCGGGGGCCAGAATCTGGCCGCCGAGAAGCCGATCGGTCTTCGCGTCGGCGACCAGCTTGATGAGGCCGCGCGTGTCGCGGGCGGCGAGCGCGCGCGGCACCTGGTTGAGGGGCACAAGGGACGTCTTCGTCTCGAAGCCTTGAGCCTTTGCCTGTGCCTCGGTGAGGCCGACGCTCGCCACTTGCGGATCGGTGAATACCACGGCGGGCATAACGCTGTTGTCATAGACGAGGCTGTCGCCATTCAAGGCGTTGAGCGCCGCGATTTTCGCCCCATAGGCGGCCATATAGACGAACTCGTCGCGGCCGGTGACGTCGCCCGCGGCATAGGTTCCACGCTTTGTCGTCCGCATCCGATCATCAACCGCGATTCCTCCGCCCACCGCTTGGCGGATCCCGGCCGCCTCAAGGCCGAGCCCCTCCACATTGGGCGCGCGCCCCGTTGCCACCAACACGCGCTCGGCCTTCAGTTCTGTCAATACGCCGCCCTCCTTCACGCATAACGTGACGCCTTCTTCGTCCTGACGGCAGAACTCATAGGCGACACCGCAATTGACGGCGACACCCTCTTCGCGGAAGACGTTCATCAGCGCATCGCTGACTTCCGGCTCCACCTGCGGCAGCAGGCGGGAGCGGCAGACGATGGTGACTTGCGTGCCGGCGCGCGCCAGCATCTGCCCGAGCTCGCAACCGATGAAGCCGCCGCCCACGATAATGAGGCTCCTCGGCAACTCCTCAAGATCGAGCGCCGACGTGCTCGTCAGATAATCGACCTTGTCGATGCCCGGAATGGGCGCCACCGAAGGCCGCGCGCCGGTAGTGATGATAATTTTGCCCGCGCGAATGGCGTCGCCATTGACGGTGACGCCGCCGTCCTCCAACCGCGCCGCGCCTTCCAGATAGGCGATGCCGTTATAGCTTGGCAGGAGGTCAACATACTTCTTCTGCCTGAGCGCTCCGACGAGATCGTCCTTGGCTTGGACAAGTGCGTGCCAATCCGTGATGCGGGCCTCGCCGGTAAGGCCGGGAAATCGGCCGGCCACTTTCGCCCCATGCAGGGCTTCGGCCGCGCGGATCATGGTCTTCGATGGCACGCAGCCAATGTTCACGCACGTGCCGCCAATCATGCCGTGGCCGATGAGCGCGACGCGCGCGCTTTGCACGGCTGCTGTGATTGCGGCGGAGAAACCCGCCGACCCTGCGCCGATGACGGCGAGATCGTAGCTTTCATTGTTCTTTCCGCCAAGCGTGCAGCAATCGGACATGTCTCTTATCTCAATCGGTTTAGCTCTGCGCCGCCGGGTAACCGGCGTTCGTCGAGGCCGCCGCGATCGCGTCGGCGTTCGTCACCGACGGATCGAACACAACAGTCGCTGTCTTGGCATCAAAGTCGACAGTGACGGACTTCACCCCGGCGACGCCTTCTATGGCCTTTTTCACTGTCACGGGACACAGAGCGCATGTCATGTTTTCAACGCTGAATATTACCGTCTGAACGGCGGCGACTTGAGCCGGAGCGGCCTGCGCAGCAAACGGCGAAGTCGCCGGCGCCGACAGAAGGCCAGCGACGCCCAAGGCTAGCGCGCCTGACGCGATAAGCACGAGTCGTTTCATCTCATGTTTCTCCTTTGCGGTTACGTGATCAGTAGAACAGCGGCGCCCACCAATTAATTGTCAGAGCAAGGACGACCAAGATCGTGGCTAGCCACAGCGCCGACTTTGTGATGAGCGACGATTGCGGCTTCGCGCAGTAGGAGTCCTCTGCGCAGGCCGGTTTGGGTTTGAAATAAATCTGCCAAAAGCCAGCGCCAATGAAGATGAGCGCCACGGCGGCGAAATAGGGCTTGTAAGGTTCAAGCGCCGTAAGGTTGCCAATCCAAGCGCCGGAAACGCCGAGAGTTAGCAAGAGAAGCGGCGCGATGCAGCAGGTCGAGGCCAGAATCGCCCCGATCACGCCGCCCGCCGCGAACCATCCTTGCTGACGGTCCGCGGCCTTTTTTGGCTCCTCAAGCGCCTGTGTTTTGAAATCACTATTGCTCACGTGACTCGACTCTCGATTTTTCGACAACAGCAAGATAAGGTCTGTACTAACTACAGACTCAAGAGGTTTCTGAATCGATGCGCAATCACATTTCCGGGAAAGGATTGCAGCGGGCGGAATTGGCGCGCCTGACCGGCTGCAATCTCGAAACCATCCGCTATTACGAGAAGATCGGCATGATGCCGGACCCCAGGCGCACAGGAACGGGCTACCGTATCTACGATGATGCGCACGTCTCGCGTTTGCGTTTCATCCTCCGCGCCCGCGAACTCGGCTTTTCGCTCGATGAGGTGCGCGGCTTGCTCGGACTCGTCGACGGCGGCACACAAACCTGCGCCGAAGTCAAGGAACGCACCGAGCGGCATTTGGCCGACGTGCGTGCCAAGATCGCCGATCTCAAACGCATCGAAAAAGTGCTGGCAAAGACCGCGGCGCAGTGCTCCGGCGACGATGTTCCGGAATGCCCGGTTCTGGATGCGCTGGCCTCATGATCATTACCTCGGTGATCAAATCGCGGCCTCCAAAAAACGAAATCTATTGGCTATGACACGGACGGCCCATTGCGCTGCCGACCAATGGTCCAGGAAATGCTGTCGCCGCGCATTAGGCCGCTTACCATCTTGCCGCGCTGACGTTCGAGGATTGGTCGCCATGGAACAAGCGTGAACTCTTTTGATTTTTCGATGACGGCGAACTTGCCGCTCGCAAGCCGGACCGGCTGGCGATAGACGCCGTCGATCCGATCCCCGTCCTGTGATTCCACGAAGGCCAACCCCGTCTCCTTGGCGAGCTTCTCGCCGGCAGCCGCCAGTTCCCGCCGGCGCAAGAACCGAAGCAAGTTTCGTTGGTAGCGAACTCGTTGGCCATTACTCTCCGCCAGCCCTTGCTCTATCAGATGCTCTTGACGCCGGCGCAGAGCTTGGGCGACTTCGGCTCCGAACCGCTCGCCGCGCAGCGCGCTCGGCTCCTTGGCGAGAAGCTGCCGGTCGAGCCAGGTCGCCCCGTCGGCGCCAACTTGAGCCTCAAGGGACAGAAACGACAGGGTCGTGATGCGGCTGGGATATCGTGCTTGCTTCTTGGCGAGCGCCTCAACCCGGCCTTCGAAGTTCTCGGGGATTTCCCATGACCCGTCCGGGAAGCGCCGAACGACGTTCGCGCGCCGCAGCGCTTCGAGCCGACGGACATGAGCCTGAACGAAATCATCCGACGCACGCGGATCGACTGTGTGATGGGCGTCCGTCGTGTAGAGGCCGTCGTTCCTCCGGGCGATTTCGGCGATGGTTCGGTCGGACGGCTTCATTCCGGTTGCCGCCGGGCCAACCTCGACGACGGCGCCGAGCGGCAAATCTTCCATCTCCTGTCGCGGATCGAGCGCGACGTAATGAACCCGCCCGTCGGCGGCGTCGATCATGACGTAGTGGCCGTCGTTTAGCTCGTCGTGGCGTCCGCGGTCGATGATCCGGCCGGTCACGGTCGGCGCGCGCGGGTCGGCAGGGTCGTAGATCGAGAACTCCGAAGCGCCAGCGTCGAGCCCCGCCTGCCGCAATCCCCGGTGCAGAGTCTTGATGATGTCGCCGCGTTCGCCCGAGCGCCGGAGGGTCTCCTCCAGATTCGGCGAGAGCCGCCATCGGCCCGGCCCCGTCTCTTCAGCGAGGCCGCGCCACGCGAGCACGCGCAACCGGCCGACCTTCATGGCATGACGGAACCTTTCGTCGGCATGCTGCGGATTGGCGCGCGCATCGACAATCCCGTCCACGGCGTCGCGGACCAGCGCGCGGTCGAGATCGGTGAAGCGGTCCTGCTCGACCTGGCGTGCCAGCTTTTGACCGAGCTCCCGAACGGTCTGCGGCCCGAGTTCCAGCGTCAGCAGTTCGCTCGCCCGCCGCCGCATGCCGTTGGCGATGTAGTCGCGGGCGATGACAAGGTCCTTGCCGAGCTCGTCCTTGCCCCGCAGCACTATATGGGTGTGCGGATGCTCGGTGTTGAAGTGATCGACGGCCACCCAGTCGAGCCGCGTGCCTAGATCTTTCTCCATCGCGCCCATCAGGTCGCGGACGAAGGGTTTGAGGTTAGCGAGTTCGGTCGCGTCCTCCGGTGAGACGATGAAACGGAACTGATGCCGGTCGCCGTCGCTGCGGTCGAGGAACGCCTTGCCGTCCGCCTCGTCATGCGCCGCGTCGTAAAGCCGGCCAGGCTCGTGCTCCTTGGAGACTCCGTCGCGTTGGATATAGCGAAGGTGCGCGCGGGCGGCATCAATACCGCCGCTTCTGAGTTTGACGATCCGCGTCTTGATGACGACGCGCCGGTAGGACGGTCCGAAGCGGTGTCCGGCGCGACGATGTCGGAGCGCATCATTGCCACGTCCGATCCGATAGCCCGAATAGCGCCGTGATGCGGCCCCGGTTCCGAAACCGGACTTGCCTGCCTTCGAGACCTGGCGGAGCACGCGGTTAAGATAGCCCTTGGTGCGCGCGCCGCCCAGGCTGCGAATGCGCCCGAGCTTCGGCTTGAAAATGTCGTCGATATCATCGGCCATGGTCGGTCATAAACATGGGGCGCGAAAGCAGGCATCAAACAACCACTTGATCCTTGCACCATCTATTCGCCAGTCATATCAAAGCCTTGAGCTCAATCATCTGCACACGGCGAAATCGCCGCGAGCAACCAAATCGGATGTACAGACAATGGGTTATGCGGGCTTTGCCCCATCACCTTTTATCTTGCCCTCCGCTGCCTCAGACGCCTCTCACGCTCCAATTCCTTTATGATGCTGGATCAGCTTTGCTCGCATTTCCGCCAAGGGAGCCGCAGCCTCGTCGCCCGGCCGTTGATGAGGCGCCGATCCACCGGCCCGAAATAGCGCCCGTCGAAGGACTGCGGATGGTCTTGCAGCAGGAAGACCGTCTGCTCGGTGAGGATGTGACAACCCTGCCAATCGGGCAGCGGCCTGCCCAAACCGTCCGCACTTTCAGCAACGGTAACCGTGTTTCCATTGATTGAAATCACGCGTCCATCGCGGCAGATTTCGTCGCCATCGACGCCGGCGACCCGCTTGACGAGCGGCACATCGGCGGGCAGGTAGCCGCGCTCTTCGACCAGTCTACGAACACGCTCGGGCACGTGAACGAGGACGTAATCACCGCGTCTGATTGGCAGATGGTCGAGCCAATATAAGCCGATGGGCGCGCTCGCCGACGCGTTGTAGATCAGCTTCTTCGGCAGGCCGACGGTAGACGCGACGGCCAAGGCGAGCACCGGAATGGCGGCGCAAACCAGCGGCCCGCGCTTCACGCCGACACCTTTCGCGACGCCAGATATGCCGTGTGCTGGTCTCGTGAATAAGCGCGGACCGGCTGCCCTGCGGCAATGCGATTGTGGACATGGCGATAGTAGGCGGGCGACACGTCGGCCGGATCGAAGCCGTCCGCTTCGAGCACGTCGATCTGCAACAGCGCGCGCTTGACCTTCGTGTTTCCGGTGACGAGCAGGAGAACTTCGCCGCCAGGGCATACGCCCGGTATGCGGCTCAAAAGCAGCGACGGCTCCGCTGCGCGAACGATGGTGAAGCGCCATTCCTGCGTGCCGTATTCGTTGGCGCGCCAGCGTATATAGCCGAAGACCTGGCCCGGTTTGAAAAGCGCAAGCGACCGCCTGCGGTCCAAGTCCTGCTGCACGTCGGGCGCCCCGAACCTCAGCCAATGGTTCAAATGCTCCGGATAGAAGACGATCTCGACGCGTGTGAAATGCTCAGACATCGGAAGTCGAATCCTTCTTCCGCATGTCCGACCAGGCGGTCAGTTCTTCAATGTGATAGCGAACATGGCGACCATGCTTGCGGTATTGCGGACCGCCGCCGTAGACGCGCATCTTCTCCAGCGTATTGGGCTTGAGCTTCAGAAAGCGCGCCGCTTCCCTCGTCGTCAGGAACGGTCCGTCAGCGACCGTTTGTGCATCGTGCTCGGTCATGCTTCCTCCGGCGTCAGCGAAATTGCTCTATGCCGGTCAAGGATGAGCGAGCATGAAATCGGGCGGCAGTATCGTTGGCGGCGAAGCGCGAGAACGATACCCCTCGCGTGGATCAGGCGAGCAGGGTTCGGTAGCCGCCGTTCATCATCCGTTGCCCGCGTTTGACGCTACGAATGACGCGGTTCTTCATGGTCTGATCGGGGCTGGTCCAGTCGTCCTTGACAGCTTTCTCGCCGTAGAGAAACACCGCAATCTGACGATACGAATAGCCCTCCGTTCGAAGATCGAGCGCCGCCAAGGCATCCCGGTGACGCATCGCCTCGACCGTCCAACCGCCACGCGAACCGCCAAGACACCGACCCCGATAAAGGTCCGCGAGCCGCCTGATTAGGCGCTGTCGGCTTTCGACATCGGGAAACTGATCGACCACGAGTTCGAGCGCGAAGGGGTCGATGCGGATGTCTTCGCCTATGCATCGCACTTGGACGATGCGCCGTTGATCTCGGAGAAGGAGATGCTGCTCGCCGTCCACGCTCTTCAAAAGCGTTTTTCGGCACCGGACCTCATTCAAGGATACGATGGCGCCGAGGCCGGGCTCTCGGCCATTGCGTACATAGGCTGACACCACCCTTTGATAATCCTCGGCCCGCCAAAACACCTCCGCTTCGAGGCCATTTTGATCAGGATCGGCGAAAGGTGCAAAGGCCCCAGGCTTCGGCCCGCACGAAGCGGCGCCGCGCCCGGAGCAAAGTGGTGTCATTCCGTAAACGGACGGGTATTGGCTGGCCTGATTTCGATAGGCGCCAATCGCGGTGATAGTCGCGATTACGCCGCAAATACTCCCAGGCAACTCGCGACCGGGTCAGCAGCTGTACATAGTCGTAGTCACCTAGGCGCAGACCACAGGATATCAAGGAGTTGTGATAGTCCGCCATCGTCCTTTCCATTCACACGGCACGATGGCGGTCGACGCACCCAGCGTCGCAGACTCAAACAAGCTCCTCTTTCTTTGCGCTTACGCCCGTCACCAAGCGCCCAAGACGCCGCACCATCGACCCGCAATACAGACTCGTCTCATCGCTCAACTATGGCGCGCGAAAATCAACGAACGGTTAAGAATTATGAACATTTTGCAAGAAATTACATACAATGTACATAATCCGGTGAAAGCGAATAACCCCCGCGCCGGATGGCGCGGGGGCCGAGTGTCACCGCGATTTAGCTGCGCGGGTTCCAGAGGATCGCCATGATGGCCGGATCATCCTGCCCGGCGGCGCGCCCGAGATTGGCGTAGATTTTCGCCGGGCCGAATTCGGGAGCGGAGAAGGTCAGCGACACGTATGGGTTGCCGCTGTTCTTGCCGACCCGGTTCCAACCGCCGCCGATCTCCACGCGGTCCTCGGTGTAGACCCGGAAGTCCGGCTGGGCGTCCGTTTCCTTCCGCGCGTTGGGCAGAATGCGGATGCGCTTCTTGAGGCTCATCGTCGCGAGCGTGCCTTCGTATCCACCGGTCTCGTTCTTCGTCACATATCCAAGTGCCTGTGCCATCTTTCTGTCTCCTATTGGCTGTCGCGGGGCGCCCATCGCCCTGCTGACGCGGGACCGCCCATGGCGGGCGGGGGCCGCATGAACCGCGAGGCCGAAGCGGAGCGGAGGACCGGCGGGACGCACTTTTTTGTCTCGCGAGGAAGGCCGAAGGCCGGGGAAAAAAGTGCGGAACGCCGGTTTCATGCGGCCGCCGTTCGCCATAGGTCCATTGAGCAAAAGCAGGCGAACGGGTGTCACGCCAGCCATCGATCAGGAGATGTGGTGGTGCAGGCCGCGCGGATGTTCGTGACGCAAGATGACCGGTGGATACGAAGGCACGCGCTCGACGGTATGGGTGCATCAGCGCAGCCGCATCCATGCCTGACCATAGAGGAGAAGAAACGAGCGTCTGACGAGATGATCGGTCCACAGAGGAAGCGCGGAATCGGAAGGCCCGAACCCGTCGGCGAGCGCCAGCGTAGCGCCTCAGCACCGATGACCTTTGCTCCCGAAGCTGGCCGCGCGAACAGAACCGCCGCATCCGAAGCGCTGCGGGACCCGGACCTTCCCGGCTGGCGATCCGCCTGTCCGCGCCTAGCAACGCACGACACGGCCCCGGCGCCATCCGGCGCGGGGGCCATTTCGTTGGCCAAGATTGAGCGGCGGCAGGCGCTCGCGGCCCTCCTATCTGGACAAGAGGGCCGCTCCCGCCTGCCACCGCCGGTTTCAGGAAACGAACGATTTGATGCGGGCCGTGTTGTCAGTGAGCCGCCCGCCGCCCGCTTTCGTGTAGGCCTTGAAGGGAAACTCCATATAGCGCGGCAACCATCCTTCGGCTTTCTTCCGCCCGTCCCCGGTGATGAAGTCGCGGACGATCTTCTTTTGAACCTTGGTCGTGGCGCTGACATTGGCGTCGGCGACCGCCTTGCCACCGATATGGCGAAGCATGGCGTTGACGGCGGCCTTATTGCGAAGAAGATCGAAGAAGGCGTCGTCCGCCTGCCAATAGTCGCGCATGTCCACCTTGAGATGGGTTCCGAGTGCCTCGACGACGGCGGTTCCGGACTCCAAGGTTTCGGCCATGACGATGGCGAACACCCGCATCACCTCGTCGTCGGAGAGTTTCAAGAGCGCGGCGAATACCTCGACCACCCGATAGTCGTCGCCGTTCGAGCGCACGACGGAATGGCCGTGGGCGGGCAATCCGAGAAGCTTGAGAACGGCCTTGCGTTCTTCGGCCAGCGCCGTCTCGGCCTTCGATTTCGCGACGCTCTCGGCGGTTTCCTCCTTGCGCGTCGCCTGCGGGTCGGGCTTGGTCTGCCACAGCGCCGAGCCGCCGATGGCATGAGCGACCATGAGCCGGAGGGCGTCGCCCGGATGGCTCAACAAGGCATGGCGCACGGCGGCATGTCGGTGCAGCTCAAGATAGTTTTGCGCCGGATTGGTGAGCTCGGGGCGGTCGGCGGTAGCGGTGTTCTTATCGTCTTCGCCCACTGCTTTCCGCAGGCGGCGCTGATGCTCCTTCGCGGTGACAAAGCCCTCGTGAATGGCGACTTCTCCGTTTTCGCGCACCTCGATATAGACCCGCCCGCTTTCACCCTTGGGCGTCGCCACATGGTCCCATTTGTGGAACCGCTCGCCCACGTCGAGCACGGCAACTTCGGCCCATCCCTTGGCGAGAAGCGCGTCGCGCTTGGCGGCGACGGCTTCGTTCTGCAAGCGCCAGAACTGCTCAAGGTCGCCGAAATACCCCGTCTCGCCGAACAGGTCCGTCACGATCCGGCCCTTATAGGCGTCGAACGGGAACAGCGCCGCCCCGGTCGAAATCTCGCCGCCGAACAGCCATTGCTTCAACTGCCAGCCGCGCGGCGCGTGTTGCTCCGGGTCCTGAAAGAGCTTGAGCCAGTCTGCCTGCTGCGCCTTGCTCGCCAAGGTCAGTTGGCGGATAGTCTGGGCGTCGATCTCCTCGTTGCGGTAGGCCTCTCGGATGTCCGGGAGTAACTCGCCGAGGGCAAGCGCGCGCTTCACCATGATCTCGGTTACGCCGAAGGTGGCGGCGATGTCCTCAACCGTTCGGCCCTCTTTCACCAGCCGGGCGAAGGTCTCCCAGCGCGCCACTTCGTCCGGGTCAAGCCGGGCGATGTTTTCGATCAGCGACGCTTCCAGCGCCGCCGCGTCGTCGCCTTCAGCCATGACGGCGCAGGGAACGGGATCGATCTCGCCGCCTTCCTTCGCGATGGCCTTGAGCGAGAAGAAGCGCCGCCGCCCGGCGACGATCTCGTAACCCTTGCCGTTCTTGCGAACGAGCAAGGGCTGCTGCACGCCGCGCGCCCGGATCGAGGGCAGGATGTCGGACACGTCCGGCGCTTTGCGCGCATGGCGCATGTTGAGCGCCGAGACTTTCAGTTGGTCGAGGGGGATATGTTGAAGTTCCATTGGGTCTTCTCCTTTGCTGAGGCTCCGGTTACCCGGAGCGATGAAGCGCCCGGATCGGGCGCGAAAGTCAGTCCGTGCAGACGCAATCCTCGCGCTCCCAATCGATCTCGGGTGCGGCAGGGTCGGTTAAATCGAGCACGCCTTGCCGCTCGACCTGATCGAACAGGCGTGCATAGGGTTCGCGGTCGACGCGAAAGACGCGCATGTCCGGGCAATGGCCCTTGGCGCTCGTTTTGCCGGGCTTGGCTTCCTGCGCGATCCACCAGTCCGCGAGGTCGGGCCGGTCGCGCATGATCGCCTCGATCTTCCAGCGGGCTTTGAGGAAGCAGAGGTCGCAATTGCCCTCGTGAGAGCGAAGCGCGAGGTCGAAGGGCTGCTCCGCCCACCAATCGAGCACGTCCGCTTCGGTCACGCGCGCGTCGGCCAAAGGTAGCTGGACGGTCGCGCCTGTACGCTTGCGCACGCCGCAGGCGCGCTGGCGATAGACGCGCTTCGGCTCATCCGCGCGCAGGCCCAAGACGCTCGACCAGCTTTTCCAGCCGAGCCAATGGCGGGCGTAGGAGTCGATGCGGTCGCGTTTCAGGAAGGACGTGCAGAACCGCATGCGCGGGTTGGGCACGAAGCCCTTGCGGTCGATCAGCGCTTCGAAGGGCTCGCCGTTCCGGGACGCGCTGTTGTGCGAGACGATCCGTGTGCGGTGCGGTTCGTTCCAATCATATTCGACCCAAGTGATGTGAACGCCCCAGCGCGCGCCACATTCGGCCACGAAGTCGAGCGTCTCGGTGCGCTCCTTGCCGGTGTTGGCGAAGACGACGCGCACGTCGTCCGTCAGCGCGCCGCCATGGGCGTCGAGGATGTGCTTGAGCATGTAGCCGGACGTGCGCCCGCCCGAAAACGAGATCACGGCGGGACCGGCGATGCGGTAGGGATCGCGGGTCATGGCTTGCCCCTCCGCATTTCGTCGATCCAATCGATCTGACGGCGGCCTTCCACGTCGAACAGGCCAAGATCGCACGGCTTTTGCTGCGTGTTCGAGTTGTGCTTCGGGGTCATCGGTTGGCGGGCGCGCCATTCCAGCCGGTCACGAAGCGTGATCGGCTTGACGCCCGGCGCGATGATCTGCTCGCCTTCTGGCGTCGTCTCGGTGGGGAATTCGGGATTGCCAGTCATTCCGCCGCCTCCGCCTTTACGGGCTCGGCGTCGCGAAAGGCGAGGATGAAATCGGCGGCTTTGGAGGCTTGGCTCGCCGCGCGGAAGATCGCGCGATTTTCTTCTCTCAGGGCTTCAAGCCATGAGCCGATATAGTCCGTGTGCCGAACGGTGGGTGCGATGCTGAGCGAAGCGCAGACAAAGGCGCTCGCCATCTCCGCGACCAGTTCCTCGCGGGCATAGGGTTTCGATCCGAAGGAATGGGGCAGGTCGCGGGCGAGTCTCGTCTCGTGGCCGGTCCAGTGGCCAAGTTCGTGAAAACAGGTGCGGTAGTAGTTCACCTGCTCGAAGAAGGCGGGTTGTGGCGGTACACGGATGAAGTCTTGGCTCGGCACATAGAAAGCCTTCGTTCCGCCAATGCGGAAGTCCGCGCCCGTCGCTGCGATGAGGCGTTCGGCGTGCGGAATGATCTCGGCTTCTGGCAACGGGGCCGCACCTGCGTAAGCGTCTTCCGGCAGGCCTTCGCATTGCTCCACGTTGAACAGGGTGAAGCGTTTGAGGAACGGCACGCGCCCCGGCTCGTCGCCGTCCTGCTCGGCCCGCTCGCGCTCGGCCTTGGGAATGAAGGTATCGGCGTGGCACGCGGTGACGCCGCGCTCGCCCTTCATGACGTGGCCGCCCATTTCCTGGGCTTGGGCGTAGGTCAGCCATGTTTGCGTCGCGAAGCCCGCACGCACGATGTGATGCCACAAAATCAGGATGTTGACGCCCGAATAGGTGCGGCCCGTGAGCGCGTTCTTGGGCAGGCCAAGCCCCGCCTTCGCGCCCGGCGCACCCCAAGGCTGCACCCAAGGCGCGCGGCCCGCCTCAAGCTCGGCGATGATGCGGGCGGTCACCTCGTCATAGAGCGAAGGCTTGGCCGCACGGCCCGCCTGCTCGCTATTCTGTCTCCCGCGCTTTCCGCGTGTCGCTGTGTCCGTGGTTTCTGGCGTCATCGTTGCCGCTCCCTCTGGTCCTCCGCGCGCGCCTTTCCCCGGAAGGGGGGCGGGCGGTAAGCGACCGGGAGCCCCGCCGGGTCAGGCGGGACGCAACTGTCTTGGTAGGACGAGAAAACCGACGTGGACGGACATAAAGCCAAGGCGGTTGCGGGCCGCCCCGGCGGGGCTACAAGGGAGTGTCCGGCCGCCCCCCGCACCGGGAAAGGCCACAAAGAAGTCGCCGCCCGAAAGGGCGGCGTCCGTATGCCGGACCAAAGGTCCGGCCCCGCGCGAGGGATCGTGACCCGAATGGGCGGAGACCGCGCGAAGCGCGGGCTCCGTGGAGCTTAGGCCGCGCCAGCGGCCTTAGCGGAATAGAGCCCGGCGCCCGGCCGCAAGGCCGGGCGGGCGCAAACGCCAACGCTACGGCCGTGCGTCCAGCACCCAGAAGGGTCGCCGCTTGGGCCGGCGAACAGCCCGGCGTAAGTTCGCTCGCGCAAGGGCTCGATCATTGCGCCTTCCTCGTCAAACCGAGCGCGGACCAAAAAGAATGATAGCCGCGCCAAAGAGACAGATCGAAGCGCCTATGACGTCCCAACGATCCGGGCGCTGAGCTTCCACCAGCCAAAGCCAAGCCAGTGAGGACGCGATGTAAATTCCCCCATAGGCGGCATACGCCCGACCGGCGAAATCGCTGTCGATCCGGGTCAGAAGAAAAGCGAACAGCGCCAGACTTGCCATGCCCGGCGCTAGCCAGAGCGGAGATTTTCCGAGCCGCAACCACGCCCAAAAGCTGAAACAACCAGCGATCTCGGCTACGGCAGCGCCGACATAGATGGCCAGGGCGGCTATGGGCGCGAAAGGGGTGGCTATGCTCACGGCTTGGCCTCCGTCGGCCGATGGTCATCGGCCATACAGTGAGCATGGTTGCTCAGGACCTCGATGACGCGGCAATCGGAGATTCTGCCCCCGCGGCATTGGTCAATCATGCGCATGAGTTCGGTCTTCAGCGACCCCAGACGCGCGATCCGACGCTCGACCTCGTCAAGCTGCCGACGGGCGATCGCGTCGGCCGCGACGCAAGGCTGGTTCGGATCGTCGGACAGGCTCAAGAGATCTCGGATCGCGTCCAAGGCGAAGCCGAGTTCACGGGCATGGCGGATGAACATTAGACGGTCAATATCCGCCTGGGCGTAGAGCCGACGGTTGCCCTCGGAGCGTGGGGCCACGGGCAAGAGGCCAATCTGTTCATAGTATCGGATGGTCTGCACTTTGCAGGAGGCCGCACGCGCCACATGGCCGATCGTGTACATGGTCTTCTTCGGTCCCCTAATCGAAATTTGGGCTTGCTTCTACAGCTACTGTAGATGTTATATGTTATGCATGCGGGGCGCAACGATGGTTTCCCATTTGGGACCGATGGTTGCCGAAGGATGGACTTTGAGGATTGTTAACCACATACGGTTAGTATCGCGCAGGATGAAGAAGGTCTTGTTACTGCTTGGGATGGTTGTCTTTGTCGCGATTCAACTCGCCGACATCGCGATCCTTGACGCCGCGCCGGTTGACAGCCTCGAATTCCATACGCAGTCAGATCACGACCAGGACAAGCAAGCCTTTGACGGCTGCGAAATCCATTGTGGTTGCCACAGCCTGCACCATATGACGGCCGCCGTACTCGCCGGTGGAAACATCTATGCAGCGCCGACCGATCAAGAATTCCCGCGTGACAACGCCGGGAAGAATTCCGCCGGCCAAGGTCCGCCGGTCCCCCCTCCCAACGCCTGAACTCTCTATGCCCTGAGTCTGTGCGCGAACACGGCATCGTTGTGGCGCGTGCACCCTGGTAACCGAGACAGAGAGTTCAATGAATGAAATGCCAAAAACTGGCGCTTTTCGGCGCTGTCATCGCGAGCCTTTGGCTTGCTGAGCCCGGCTTAGCGCAGGAGAGCGCTGCACCGGACATAGCGCTCAGGGAATTTGCCCTCAGCGTCCTGAGTGATCATCCGGCCCTGCGTCAAGCCCAGGCCGAATTGGATGCCGCGCGCGCCCAGGCACGCGGCCAAGCGCAACCGCTCTACAATCCCGAGATTGAGTTTGAATACGAGGAAGCGCTCGACAATTCAAAGTCGGTCGGCCTATCGCAGACGCTCGATCTCAGCGGCAAACGGCGCGCGCGCGCCAACGTCGCCACGGCCGAGGTGGTCGCCGCGGAAGCGCGGTTCGCAATCACGCGCAAAACGATCCTCGCTAATCTCCTTATTGCGTTATCGGACTATCAGGTGCGCCGAGACGCAGTTCGCATAGCCGAGCAACGTGTCAGGCTGGACGAAGAGTTCCTTGCGCTTACCGAACGGCGTAATCGCGCGGGCGACCTGCCGCAATCGGACCTGCTGACGGCCCGATTGACTCTGGCTGAAGCACGAGCTGCGGCGAGCACGGCAAGCATCGAGTTCTCGCAAGCGGAGGAACGCCTGATCGCCGTCGTTGGCGGCGTGATGCCTCCACCGCCGCCGCTTATCGGTTCACCTCCGCAAAAGCGCCCCTCAATCGATGTAGTGAATGTCGAGGCGCTGCCGGAACTTCAATCGGCGCAGGCTGATACAGAAGCAGCGCGGTCTTTCGTCGGCGTGGCGAAGCGGAATCGCATACCTGACCCGACCTTAGGCGTCAAAGTTGGTGAAGAGCGAAGCGCACTCGATCCATTTGGGCAAAGAGAGTCCTCGACACTATTCGGGGTACGGCTGTCCATTCCCCTGCCCATTCGCAACACGTACAGTGCCGAAGTCGACGCCGCCAGGGCTGGTTCGATCGCGAGAGAGCAAAGCTACCGTGACTTGAGACGCAGGGTCGAAGCACGGCTTGCCGCAAGCCTTCGGCGCTACGAAACGGCGCTCAGCGCTTGGCAAGCCTGGACCGCCCAAGGGGCTGCGCCGCTCGAAGAGCAACGCGCGCTCCTGCAGCGGTTGTGGGAAGCCGGCGAAATCGACGCCGTCGATTACATCATTCAACTCAATCAAACCTTCGCAACGGAGAGCGCCGGTGTTGAGCTCAAGGGCCGTCTCTGGACCACATGGTTCGACTGGCTGGAAGCTTCCGCCGCGATCAGCGAATGGGTGGAGAATATCCAATGACCAGGAAAAATAAATTGTTCTTAGGTGGTGCAGCCGTCGTGGTGGCTTTCGTCGGCGCTGCTTTCGCGCTGATCAATCAGTCGCCGAATGCAAAGATTGAAGTCGCTGCTCCAGCGTCGCAAGAGACGGAGCACGGCGAGGAGCATGAAGAAGGCGGTGTCGTCGAAATGACCGCCGCCGATCGCAAGGCAAAGGGCGTCACCACGGCGCCCGTGGACTTGCGAGTCCTCACCGACGAAGCCGTTGTACCGGGTGAGGTAACGCTCGATCTATACCGATCAGCGCAGATTGCACCGAGAATATCCGCTCAAATTGTCGCCCGGCAGGCAAGGCTTGGGGACCATGTGAAGGCCGGACAAGCGCTTGTCACCTTATCCAGCGTCGAGATGGCGGATGCGCAAGGAAACCTGATCGTTGCCACGCGCGAATGGAGCCGCGTGCGCGAGCTGGGACGTGAGGTCGTTTCCGAGCGGCGTTATGTGGAAGCGCAGGTGGCTGCTGAGCAGGCACGCGCCAAGCTCTTAGCTTTCGGCATGACACCGGAGCAGATAGAGGGACTGGTCAAAAACGGTGACGCTTCTAAAGCGACTGGGATATTCGATCTTTTGGCTCCGCAGGACGGTACGGTCGTCAAGGACGATTTCGTTGTTGGCGAAGTCGTGGATGCGGGGCGCGTGCTGTTTCAGATCACGGATGAAAGCCGGGTGTGGGTGCAAGCCCAGCTTACGCCCGATCAGGTTGCTCATGCCGAGGTCGGCTCGTCTGTCCGTATTCTGATTGACAAGGACCACGCGGTCGGCGGCCGGATCGTTCAGGTCCACCACACGCTTGACGAGACGACACGCACCTTGCCGATCCGTGTCGAGGTCGACAATGCGGGCGACGAGCTACATCCCGGCCAATATGTCAGCGTTGCGGTTGGAGTCGGTGATGGCAAACAAGCGCTCGCCGTACCGGAGGCGGCCGTCACGCTCATGGACGGAAATCCGACCGTCTTCAAAGTCGAAGGCGACGAACTTCACCCGACGGCGATTAAGACCGGCGTGACGCGCGGCGGCTGGGTTGAGGTCGCGGCCGGTCTGAGCACGGACGATGAAATCGCGACGACTGAGGTCTTTCTCCTCAAGTCGCTCATCCAGAAATCCCAGATGGGCGAAGGCCACGGGCACTAAGGAGATAGATCATGTTGAACAAGCTCGTTGAACTTTCGCTTCAATACAAATTTCTTGTGATCATTGTCTTTCTGGTGATCGGCTTTCTCGGCTGGCGGGCGGTGACGACGGTTCCCATCGACGCCTTTCCGGATGTGACCCCGGTCCAGGTGAATATCTACACGGAGTCGCCCGGCCTCGCCGCAGAAGATGTCGAGCAACTTCTCACATTCCCCGTGGAATCGGCCATGGCCGGCCTGCCCGATGTCGACCAGATCCGCTCCGTCAGCCTGTTCGGCCTGTCTTATGTCTCGGTCTATTTTGAAGACGATGTGGACATTTACTTTGCGCGCCGCCTGGTTATGGAACGCTTGGCGGAAGTCCGCGACCGCATTCCCGAGGGCTACGGCACGCCGGAAATGGGACCGAATTCCTCCGGACTCGGACAAGTCTTCTGGTACACGCTGGAGCGCGCCGACGAACAACTCGCGGGCGATATCACCGACATGGACTTGCGCACACTGCAGGACTGGTCGATCCGTCTCATCTTGCGGACCGCGCCGGGGGTCGATGACGTGATGTCCTGGGGTGGCCAGGAACGCCAGTATCAGGTGCAGATCGACCCCCTGAAGCTCATTAAATACAAGCTCGGCTACCGCGATGTGATGGAGGCGATCGAGGCCAACAACCGTCAGGTCGGGGGGCAATATATCGATCAGGGACCAGAGCAGTTTTTGGTCCGGGGCCTCGGTCTCGTCGATGGTGAGCGCGATATCGGCACCATTATCCTCAAGGTCGAGGACGGCACGCCGGTCTATTTGCGGGACGTGGCGACGGTCGTACAGGCGCCATCGCTGCGCTTCGGCGCGGTGACGCGCGACGGCAAGGAGGTAGTCCTCGGCATGGCCTTATCGCGCATGGGCGAGAACGCCAAGAACGTGGTCGATGCTGTCAAGGAGAAGCTTTCCGTGGCCGAACAGGCCTTGCCTGACGGCGTCACGCTGAAGCCGATCTATGACCGCACAGAATTGGTGGAAAAGGCCGTCTCAACGGCGGAACGGGCTCTTATCGAAGGCTCGATCCTGGTCGCCATTGTGCTCTTCCTATTCCTTGGCGAACTCCGCTCGGCGTTTGTGGTCATCGCCGCGTTGCCCCTCGCCATGCTGATCGCCTTTATCTTCATGGAGCAGGCAGGCCTGTCGTCAAATTTGATGTCGCTGGCGGGGCTCGCCATCGGTATCGGCATGATGGTCGACGGCGCCGTGGTCATGGTCGAGAATTCCTTCCGCATTATGGCGGAGCGCCGCTCGCACGGCGAGGAGGTCAACCGAACGGCAGCCGTGCTGGCGGCGGCGCGCGAAGTCGCCAATCCGATAGCATTCGCAATCCTCATCATCATCGTCGTGTTCCTACCGCTTTTCAGCCTTGAAGGCCTCGAAGGCAAGATGTTCAAGCCGATGGCCTTCAACATCAGCTTCGCTATGGCGGGATCACTGCTCCTGACGCTGACGATTATACCGGTTCTGGCGGCGCTCATCCTTAAGCCCAAGGAAGAGCGCGATACCATGCTCGTGCGCTGGATCAAGCGCGGCTATCTGCCCCTGCTCGCCTGGTCGCTTGCAAACAAGCGAAAGGTCGTGATGGCCGCCGGTGCCTTGCTCCTGTTCAGCCTCGCGCTTTTTCCCTTTCTTGGGAAAGAGTTCATGCCGCAGTTGCAGGAAGGCTCAATCATGTGGCGGGTAACGTCGATTCCGTCCACCTCGCTCGACCAGTCGATCAAGGTCTCGAACGACATCTCGGCGGCATTGTCGGAGTTCCCGGAAGTTGACACCACACTCGCCATGATCGGCCGGGCCGAAAAGGGCGAGACTGCCGACGTCAACTACATGGAGATCTACACCGCCTTGAAACCCGAGGGAGAATGGAAGTCGGGCCGCTCGATTGAGGAACTGGCGGACGCCATGCGTGAAAAACTGGAAGAGGTCGTCCCCACCGCCGTCATCGCTTTCACCCAGCCGATCCAGATGCGGGTGGAAGAACTGATCTCAGGGGTGCGCGCCACCTTGGCGGCGAAGCTCTACGGCGAAGACCTGGCCGAACTCGACAGCCTGAGCCAAGAGATCAAGAACGCGATCGCCTCGGTCCCCGGTGTGGCCGATCTATCGCTCGAAGCTAATCTCGGCAAGCCGCAAGTGCGGATTCAGGTAGACCGGGACCAGCTTGCCCGTTATGGCCTCAACGCTGATGATGTTCTGACTATCGTCCGCACCGGAATCGGCAACGAGCCAGTTTCGACACTTATCGACGGCGTCAAACGATTCGACATCACGGCCCGGCTTCAGGACTCCTCGAAAACCTCCATCGAGGCGATCAAGGCGATCCCACTGCGTACGGCCGATGGGGCGATTATTCCGTTGAGCCGTGTCGCGGACGTGTCAGTGGCGGAAGGCTATTCCTTCGTTCGGCGCGAGCAATTGCAGCGTTATGCGGTAATCCAGATGGATGTCCGCGGACGCGACATTGACGGCTTTGTTCAGGATGCAAACCGGGCGATTAAGCAAAATGTGGAATTGCCGCCCGGCTATTGGATTGAATGGGGCGGTGCTTTCGAGAACCAGCAGCGCGCGCTCACGCGCCTTTCGATCATCGTACCGCTGACGATCTTTTTCATCTTCGTCCTTCTGTACACCGCGTTCAACTCGATCCGCCACGCAACGCTGATCATCGCCAATGTGCCATTCGCCACTATCGGCGGACTGATTTCGCTCGCCATCACCGGGCAATATCTGTCTGTGCCGTCGGCGATCGGCTTCATTGCGGTCTTCGGTGTCGCCATGCTCAACGGCATCGTCCTCGTCGAATTCATCAATGGATTGCGCGAAAAGGGACTGAGCGTTGGGGAAGCCGTACGACGGGGAACGGAACTCAGACTCCGCCCGGTGCTGATGACGGCAAGCGTGGCAATCCTCGGCCTGATCCCCATGCTGCTGTCGTCAGGTGTCGGTGCCGAAACCCAGCGGCCGCTTGCCACCGTCGTCGTCGGCGGGCTGATCACTTCGACGCTGCTGACCCTTGTCCTTCTCCCCGTCATCTATGAGTGGATGGAGACGCGCGTGGCACGACCCGTGGAAACCGCCCGACAGCTCGAATCGCAGGAGGTCTAATATGAAAGAAGTTAAAGCGTTTATTCACCGCAACCGGATCGCTGACGTTGTCCATGCCCTTAAGACAGCAGGGTTCCGGAACATTTCCGTGATCGACGTTAAGGGTATGCTGAAAGCCCTCGATTCTCAGGAACAGCAATATTCCATTGAGATTGGCGAAAAAGTCATCACAGAGGTGAAGCTGGAACTCGTCTGCGAGGCGGACAAGGTCGACCAGGCCTTGGCGTTGATTCGCGACAATGGGCGCACCGGACAACCCAATGCCGGCTGGGTTTATGTCAGCGAAATCGAAAGCGCATATCCGATCGACGACGGAAACGCGTCCTGATGGCGCCCGCATCTGAAGCGTCCGGCCTGACCTTCAAGGTGCGAGGGCTCGATTGCGCCGAGGAAGTGGCGGTGCTCCGGCGCGAGCTTGGCCCGCTTGTCGGCGGTGCGGACAACCTCGCCTTCGACGTCTTGAACGGCCGCATGACGGTGCTCGCCGAAGCGCCGCCGGCCTCCGCCGATGAGATCCGGGAAGCCGTCCGCCGGACGGGCATGACCGCGGTCGAATGGCGCGCCGGCGCGAAAAGCGCGGGTGACGAGAGCGACAGGCGCCGACGCCAACACATCTGGTTCACAAGTCTCAGTGGCCTATTTGTCGTTGCAGGCTTTGTCATCCACATTTGGCTCGCGGGCGGCTTCACCGAAGCCATTCGGCTTCTCGCCGGTCACGACGGAGAAGCCGTGCCTCTGCCCGAGATGGCGGCCTATGCGCTCGCCATCGGCTTCGGCATTCGCTTCGTCATCGTCAAGGCCTGGTACGCGGCGCTCGGCCTGCGGCCCGACATGAACCTTTTGATGACGGTCGCCATCGCCGGCGCCATCGTCATCGGCGAATGGTTCGAGGCAGCGACGGTCGCCTTCCTGTTCTCCCTCTCGCTCACCCTCGAAAGCTGGAGCGTCGGCCGAGCGCGCCGTGCCATTGCCGCTCTTGTCGATCTTTCTCCGCCCATGGTGCGTCTCCTGCGCGCAGACGGATCGGAAGCGGACGTGCCTGTGGCCGAGGTCAATCCAGGCGACCGCTTCATCGTTCCGGCTGGTGAGCGCATCGGGCTGGACGGGCGGGTCGCTGCCGGCGAAAGCGCTGTCAATCAAGCGCCCGTCACCGGCGAGAGCGTGCCGGTTGAAAAGGCGGAGGGCGCGGAGGTTTACGCCGGCACCATCAACGGCGACGGAACGCTCACGGTGGAGGCCACCAAGGCGGCCGGGGACACGATGCTGGCGCGCATCATCCGCATGGTCGAGGAAGCCCATGCGCGGCGCGCTCCTTCGGAACAATGGGTGGAGCGCTTTGCTCGTGTCTATACGCCCGCGGTCATGGCTCTCGCGTTGCTTGTATTCCTGGCGCCGCCGCTGGCGCTCGGCGGAGCGTGGGACGACTGGTTCTATCGCGCCCTAGTCCTGCTCGTGATCGCCTGCCCGTGTGCCCTGGTGATCTCGACGCCCGTCTCCATCGTCGCGTCACTGGCGTCGTCGGCGCGGGCCGGGGTGCTGGTCAAGGGCGGCGCCTATATCGAGCTTCCAGCGCGCCTGAAGGCGATCGCCATGGACAAGACCGGAACGATCACGCGGGCCGAGCCCGTCGTGGCTGAGGTCATCCCGCTCGGAAACCACACCGAGGCCGAGCTCGTTGCGCGCGCCGCCGCGCTTGAGGCGCGCTCCACGCATCCTCTTGCGCGGGCAATTCTGGAATATGCGGATCAACGGGGAATCACACCTGCGCCGGCGGGCGACGTGCGGGTTCTCAAGGGAAAGGGGCTGGCCGGAACCTTCGACGGCGAACGGTTCTGGCTCGGTTCCCACCGCTACGTCGTCGAGCGCGGTCAGGATACGCCCGAGACCGCAAGACAGGCGGAAGCGCTGGAAGCGGGCGGCAAGACCGTCATCGCCGTCGGCAACCCGCGTCATGTCTGCGGTCTCATCGCGGTCGCGGATACGGTCCGGCCGGAGGCGCGGGAAATCATGCAACAACTGCACGCCACCGGCATTGGGCATGTGGTCATGCTGACCGGCGACAACCGCGTCACGGCCAATGCCATCGCCCGCGATCTCGGCATCGACGAGGTACACGCCGAGCTATTGCCGGACGACAAGGTCAAGAAAATCGAGGAGCTTGTCGCGCGCTATGGTACGGTCGCCATGGTCGGCGACGGTGTCAACGACGCGCCGGCGCTGGCGCGTGCCAACCTCGGCATCGCCATGGGCGCGATCGGCTCGGACGCAGCGATCGAGACCGCCGATATCGCGCTCATGACCGATGACATCTCGAAACTGCCTTGGCTCGTCCGTCACTCCAAACGGACGCTCGCGATCATTCGCCAGAACATCGTCTTCTCACTCGGGGTCAAAGCGGTTTTCATGGGGCTCACCTTTGCCGGCTTCGCGACTTTGTGGGGCGCGATCGCCGCCGATATAGGCGCTTCCTTGTTGGTGATCGCCAATGCGCTGCGGCTATTGCGCCTGCGTGAAAGTCCGGAGAATTCATGAAATGAACCGCTCAACGGATTCGTCCAGTTCGAAATCATTCGGTTTACTTTTGAACCCGGAACACTGCGTCGTTGTTCTCATCGACTACCTCGCCAATTTTTCCGCTGGCCTGCCGGCCGAAGAAGCGCAGCGTTTTACCGAAGTGGTTGGTCTGCTTTTGAAAACAGCAGAAGAGCTTAAAATTCCGACAATCGTCACCGCACGATCAAATCGTGCGCGGAATGATAAACTGATAAACGCATCAGACAGCCATGGCTCGGGGGAAGATGCGATTTGGCGCGAAACAATAAATCCGTGGGCGAATGACTCTTTTCGGGACCATATTCGATCTTGTCAACGCAACCGCTTAATCCTTTGCGGCATGTGGTCAGATGATTCAGTCACCTTCGCCGCACTCAGCGCTTTGGAGGAAGGTTTCGACGTATACCTTGTAGTGGACGCGACGAGAGGGACTTCATTGGATATCCATAACACCGCAATGGCGCGGATGACGCAGATGGGAACTATTCCGATCAGCACACGTCAATTGATTTTGGAGTGGAAGGGAAGCGTCGAATAGTGATTGCAGATACCACTGACGGCGGAAGGAAGGCGGCCGAATGGGCGCCGATCAAGTCACGCTATCGTGTCCAGTCGGCCTCGACCTACCACGCCCGTGCGTGTGGCCCTCAAAGTTGCATCCCCCGGACACCACTTTTCCAAGAGCCGCATGGTCGATCCAAGCGGAGCAAAGACGGGCCAGCCGATGGTTGCTTGGGATGGATAACGTTGGGAAGCCCCGTATTGGGACTTATGCATCGTGCAGGCATGATCCTGCAGATGGAAAACAGCAAATTCACTCCAAATCCTAATGAGACGACTGCGCAAGAACGGAAACTTGCACATCCGATATCGCGCGAAATCGAGAACAGACTCCAAAGTATTGTGAAAGCACTTGCGCGCCAGGCGGCAAGACAGCACTACGCAGAAGCTTGTCTGAGGGCGAAAAAGGATTCAGAATCGAATCATTGAATCCGAGGACATGCCGCATGCCGACCGCAGCCCTTTACGCTCGTTACTCCTCCGACAACCAGCGTGACGCCTCGATAGAGGACCAACTGAGAATCTGTCGCGAGCGCGCGGAGCGCGAAAGGTGGCGCATCGTCGACAGCTACAGCGATCGTTCGATTTCAGGCGCGAGCCTGATCCGGCCAGGTATCCAGGCGCTTCTGCAGGACGCGCAGGCCCGGCGCTTCGATATTGTGCTCGCCGAATCGCTCGACCGCATCTCCCGCGATCAGGAGGATATCGCCGGCGTCTACAAACGCCTCACCTTCGCCGGGGTGCGCATGGTGACGCTCTCCGAAGGCGACATCAGTGAGCTCCATATCGGCCTCAAGGGCACGATGGGGGCGCTGTATCTCAAGGACCTCGCCGACAAGACGCGCAGAGGCTTGCGCGGCCGGGTCGAAGACGGCAAGTCGGGAGGCGGGAATTCTTACGGCTATCGCGTCGTGCGCCGGACCGGCCCCGACGGTGAGCCGGAACGCGGCGAGCGTGAGATCGATCCGGCGGAAGCTGCGATAGTGCGCCGCATCTTCGCCGACTATGCAGCCGGCAAGTCGCCGCGCCAAATCGCCCATGAGCTGAATGCCGAAGGCATTTCCGGTCCCCGCGGCAAGGGATGGGGACCGAGCACGCTATTCGGCAATGTGAAGCGCGCCAACGGCGTGCTCAACAACGAGCTTTACATAGGCAGGCTCGTCTGGAACCGCCAGCGCTTTCTCAAGGATCCGGATACGGGCAAGCGTGTCGCGCGCCCAAACCCTAAAGAGGAGTGGATCATCCAGGAGGTCCCGGAGTTGCGCATCATCTACGATGAACTTTGGGCCAAGGTGAAGGCGCGCCAAACCGCGATCCGCGAGCGCTATGTCAAGAATGGAGGCAACGGCCTTACCGCAACGCGCCGCACGCGCTACCTCTTCTCCGGCCTCATCAAATGCGCCGAGTGCGGGGGCGGCTATTCCATTGTCTATCGAGGTCAGTTCGGCTGCTCGACGGTGAAGAACAAGGGGACGTGCTCGAACCATACCCGGATCACGCGTGAGGAGCTGGAGACCCGCGTCCTCAACGCCCTGCGCAATCATCTGATGAAGCCGGAACGCTTCCACGCGTTCTGTGAAGAGTATACCCGTGAGATCAACCGCCTGCGGATGGAAGCGTCTACAGGAATCGCCGCCAAAGGGGCGGAACTGAAGAAGGTTGAAGGGGGAATCCGCAAGATCATCGACGCGATCAAGGAAGGCTATCGTACGCCAGGTATGAAGGAAGAGCTGTTTGAACTTGAAGATCGTAAGGCGCGTCTGACGGAGGAACTCGCCCAGGCGGAAGAGCCGCCAACGCTACTGCACCCCAACATGGCGCATGAGTACCGCAAGCGCATCGATGGTCTGTTTACGGCACTCGAAGACGAGCGTACTCGGCTTGAAGCCAGCGACGATATCCGGGCGCTGGTCGGCCGCATTATCGTTTCGGCCGGCGAGGATGGTAAAGCGGACCTATGGCTGGAGGGGGACCTTGCCGGCATTCTGACGCTGGCGGCCGGCAAAAAAACACCCGCCCATCCGGAGGACGAGCGGGTGCTGACATCGGTGGTTGCGGGGACATACAGCCGTCGATATCGGCAAAACGAAAAAAGCGGCCCGGATGGGGCCGCTATTTCCGCAGCACCTGGGGTGCTGACATCGATGGTTGCGGGGGTAGGATTTGAACCTACGACCT
>BAYV01000019.1 GCA_000710935.1 Iodidimonas nitroreducens
ATTCCATCCATGAACCAATAACACAGTTGCCGGCTCGGGGCCCGGGATGACGAAGAATAAAAGGGCCGGGGTGACGAAAGAGGGGTCCAGGGTGACGATTTGGGGGCCGCGCCGATGCGGTATCGCCGTTAATTAAACACCACGGTTTTGCGGCCATTGAGCATGATCCGCCGCTCGGCATGCCATTTCACCGCACGGGCGAGGACGCTGGCTTCGGTTTCGCGCCCAATGGCCACCAGATCATCCGGCGAATGGGCATGGGTTACCCTGCGCACATCCTGTTCGATGATCGGCCCCTCATCCAGATCGGGGGTCACATAATGCGCCGTGGCACCGATAAGCTTCACCCCCAGATCATGGGCCCGATGATAAGGGCGCGCGCCTTTGAAACTGGGCAAAAAAGAATGGTGGATATTGATGCAGCGGCCATTGAGTGCGGCGCACAGATCGCTCGATAAAACCTGCATATAGCGCGCCAGCACTAAAAGCTCGGACCCGCTGTCTTCAAACAGGCGCAGCATGGCCGCTTCCTGTTTGGCCCGATGATCGGGATCGACCGGCAAATAATGAAAGGGCAGATCGTGCCATTCCACCAAAGGCCGCATGGTTTCATGATTGGAAATCACCCCCATGATCCTGATCGGCAAAGCGCCTATTTTCCAGCGATGGAGCAGATCATTCAGGCAATGCCCGGCTTTGGAAACGGCAATCATCACCGGCAGGCGTCGCTCCCACCGGCGGATCGACCAATCCAGACCGAAAGAGCGGGCAAAATCGCCAAAATCCTTGCGCAGGTCGGCCACCGATCCGCCATTGGTGAGACGGAAGTGGATGCGCACGAAAAACAGCCCGGTGCTGGCATCACCAAATTGCGCCGCATCCCGCACATCGCCCGAACGCTCATATAAAAAACCGGTAATCCGCGCCAAAATGCCGGGCTGATCGGCGCAGCGCATCTGCAGCACAAATTCATTATCCATCTGGCTTACCGGCTCCTGAAATTATGCCCAAAACATGAAGAAGGCCCTAGCCATAGCAAGGCCGGACGATCTTTTATGTGATGATAAGCTTTAATAAAAGGCCGAATATTTCACATAATTAGAAAAATACGTTATTTGGATATAAAAAACCCGCCCCCTTTGGTGGGGAGCGGGCCGGATTTTTCAAGACCTGACAGGTTTTACAAAACGCAGATCGGATCGGGATTGCCATCCGGATCGCCGGTGACAAGGCCGCCACTCGACGCCTGACCATTATTGATCAGGAAAATCCCGGCGGCATGGGGGGCCGCCATGGAGGTACCCGAAATGGTATTGAAGCCGCCATTCAGCCATGTGGAGCGGATACTGACACCCGGATCGGCACAATCCACCGGTGGATTGCCAAAATTTGAGAAGCTGGCGAAGCGATCCTGACTATCATGGGCGGAAATGGTGTAGATATTGGTCCCATTGGTGCGCGCCGGTGAGACATTATTGGCATTTTGCGATTCATTCCCCGCAGCCAAAACAAAGAAAATGCCCCGGGCCGCCGCATTGCGAATCGCATTATCAAGAGGGGCACTCGTGGGACCACCCAGGCTGAGATTGGCCACTTCGCCTGCCAAGCCCACCTGCGCCACATAATCAACGCCGGCGATGATATCAGAAAAAGACCCGGACCCCTGCGCATTCAGCACCCGAACGGAAACCACAGTGGCCCCCGCCGCCACGCCAACCACACCAAAACCATTATTGATGGCGGCGATGGTTCCGGCCACATGGGTACCATGGCCATTTTGATCATTGGCTGAACTGCTGCCGGGCACAAAGCTGCGATTGAGCGATGTGGCAACATTCAGATCAGGGTGATCAAGATCGATCCCGGTATCGATGACAAAGGCATATTTTCCCAGATTGGTGCCATCGGCTGGCCCCCCGACACGGGTGATCCCCCAAGGCGTGGATTGCATGCGGCTTTCCACTTCATCAGACGAAACACCCTCGATCTGCGCAGACACAAAGGCAACGCCATCATGATCATAATAATCCACCGATGGATCCGCCGACATGCGTTCCGCCATAGAAGCCGGCATCTGGGCCGAAAAGCCCTTGATGGAATGCTTATAGATATAACCAACCTTCACACCGGCACGCGCCGCCATGGATCGGGCCAAACCCTCCACCCGATTGGCGGGAACTTCATCCTTGAAAACAAAGATATAGTTGTCTTTTACCTTTTCCTGCAAGGCCACAGGAATACCGAATTGCGGCGCTTTCTGCTCTTGTTGAGCCATGGCTGCACCTGTCGTCAAGGCAGCAGCCAACAGAGTAGCGATCGTTTTCGTTCTGATCATCAAACACTCCCATATATTGTTTTTCGTGGGAGAATATTTGATCCACTTTTTCTCGCTTTAGGATAATCACATTATCGTTATAATAGATTTTTTTGAAATAAATACAGCTATTAAGAGATTTTAATGGCCATCATATTTTTATTAAAATACTGAATTTGAATATTAAAATACAAAATTTCATAAATATAAACTTCACCACACCAATGCAAACAACACACGTTTTTTCGCAATGATAATCTACAAAACACAATCAATAGATGTTTCTTCATCGCACGGATGATAGCAGGATTCAGGGTTTGACTTTTATATTTTAGTACTCTAAAAAATAAAGTACTAAAATATAATCACGACAGCGAGGAGACCTCTCATGACCACATCCGAAAAACTGAGCGATGATCTTGCCTATGTCCGCACCGCCATCAATCGGCAGCGCAAGATGCTGTGCGATGCCCTGCCTTTTTGGGCAGCGGTCTCTATCGCGATATTTCTTGTTCTTCTGGCCGTCCTCTCTGATCTGGATCGGGCCGGCATTCTTAGCGAGCAGATCACGGACATTTTCGCTCTGGCGGGTGGGACTGCCATCGTGATCATGTTGCTGTTTCAGGAAAGAAAGGTTCGTGCTCAGCGGCAGGCGACGGGGGCGACATCCTCGCCACTGGATCGGGCGCAACGCCGCAAGTTCTTTTATCAGGCAGCAACCTTTCTCATTGCCACACTGATCTTCTCTCTGATGGCCGATCATTCTGGTCTCGACCCTGAAATCGCCGCTCATTATCAGATCATTCTCATGGCGGCCTGTCTGGTCCTGATCGGGCTCAATGGGCTCAATATCATGCTCTGGTTCGGAGTTGGGCTGGCGCTTGGCGGGCTCGGCACCTTTTATTTCGACATCGAATGGTCGAAAACCGTGCTTGCCAGTTCAAGTGCTCTTGGCATCTTGATCGGCACTGCGCTTGATCGGCGCGCCCTCACCCGCAGGATATAAGCCATGCCAAATGAGCCCTTGGCCGAAGATGACCTTAGTCGCCAATTCGCAAATCTTGACCGGCTGCTGGAACATCGCAGCAGACTGGCGATCTGCGTGCTGCTGTCTCGCGAACCCACACTTTCTTTTGCACGTTTCAAAGCGCTTCTAGAGGAAAGCGATGGCAATCTTGGCGCCCATTTACGGCGGCTTGAGCAGGAGAAGCTGATTGATGTGGATAAATCATTCAGCAATCGCAAGCCCCTCAGCCTCTATCGCCTGACTGAAGTCGGACATAACCGCCTTGCCAAGCATCTCGATGCCCTTGAAGCCTTGATTGCAAACCGTCTTCAATCGCCTCCATGATCATCTTGAAGATCAGGCCCCTCATCCCCTCGCAGCGCATTTTTCGCACCCCGGGGCGCTTCGGGGGGATTACACTCTGGCCCTGTCATGATGATCATACTGCATCCGTGCCAAAAGGCTTTTGGCGGTTTCCCCGGCAAAAGACCCATGATCGCGCATTTCAAGCAAAAGCCCCGCCTGCTCGGCCAGGTTCACAAGCCGTTCAAGCTGAGCCTCATCGAGCTTTTCAAAGGCAGCACGCAATCTCAGCAAATATAAAGACAATGTATCAGGCTGAAGATTGAGTTTGGAGTTGGATTTAGGATCAGGCATGAAATCTTCTTTGCAACACTATCAACAGCTGCAAAAGAACATGCAAAAATGTCCAACTCCATTCCCCAAACGGGCAATGGCAAGCTCCAATCCCAAGCCTTATAATTGCAAGAACTACAATGAATTAAGGTGATTGGCTTCAGGATGTCGACCCTTAGGATCAGCCTTCAAAAAACGATGAATTCATGTATCACCGCCCAAGCGTTTCATCAGTTGAAAGATCTGATTGCGCATATCTTCATCTTTGATCGCATAAAATCCTTGCACCAATTGAATGGTTTCCCGCTTACCGATCTGGCGCATATCAAAGCTATCATTCGGGCTGGGGGGAATCAGTCTTTCCGACAGATCTTCGCTCATATCTTCAAAGAAGAAGGAAATAGAAACACCAAGAACCTGACTGATCTTGTATAAATTGCTTGAGCCGATCCGGTTCAAGCCACGCTCGTATTTCTGCACCTGCTGAAATGTCAGATCCAGTGCCTGAGCCAGTTTTTCCTGGCTCATACCCAAAAGCGTTCTGCGCAATCGCACCCTTGAGCCGACATGCACATCAATGGGGTTTGGTCCACGAACCACATTTCTCTCCGTCATAATTTGAAATTCTTCGCCGAGAGCCGATCCCCATCAGCGGCCCGTGATGATCTGGTTTCATAAACTATTTGGCTTTAACGGGAAAGAAAAGTCTTTTAGCGGCTTCTTTCTGTTTTTATAAAAAGATTAACTTTTCTAATGACTTGCATATCATGCCCCCATACAGATAATACAACCTATCCTTTAGGATAGCATCATACACCAACCGCATTCCAAGCGTTTATCTACACGCATCGCCCTCATAGTCCATCCGGGTCAAAGACTCTCGACCATAATCAATCATAGCCTTTGATGTGGTGATACTGCACATTTCCACAAGTAATTCATGTGCTTTTTTCTTATCCAAAGGCACAGCGTTTCCGGCCGCATAAAGCCGTGCCAGCGCGATCATGGCACGCGGCGATCCTTTCGCCGCCTCCATTTCCAAAATCTTCAGATTAGCCTCTTGCCCCTGAAGCCCTTCAAGATCACTCAGCTTTTGGCGGGCCAGTTCATGGCCAGCGTTCGCCGCCTTTTCATACCAGCCTTTCGCTGCCTCCTGATCGGGGGCCGTGCCATAGCCGCTTTCCAGCATCCGGCCCAAACGAAAGGCCGCTTCGGCGTCGCCATTTTCCGCCAATGGCAGGAAAATCGCATGGGCCTGCTCATAATCCTGCAAAGAAAAGGCGGCAATCCCATCGCCCAATGTTTGGGCATGAAGCGTTTCACCAAACGCCCCCATCAGGATCAATCCGCCCAAAGCCAGCGCAGATGCCTTCATTTTCAAAGAGTAAATCTTGCGTTTCATGGCGTTATCGTTTGTGATGCGCGGGATGAAGGGTGCATTACACTCATAATTTCAGTTAAAGGAAAGCTAAATCCTGCGTTGTGCGGATGATGGCTCTTTTTTCGATCTCGGCCTGGCAGACAAAAGAAAGGCGAAAACAAGATCATGTGGCAAAGCTGGAAACAGATGAAATTATGGAAGCAGATCATGATCGCTTTCAGCCTTGCGATTCTGATCGGCAGCCTTTTAAAAGCTGCGGGCCTCAAAGACATTGCCATCGCCATGCAGCCCTTGGGCCTTGTTTTCGTCAATGCTATCAAAATGTTGATGGTCCCGATCATTTTCACCACCATTATTTCCGGCGTCACCTCTTTGGCCGATAGCCAAAAGCTGGGCCGGATGGGGATCAAGACCTTCGGATTTTATATGCTCACCACCGCCTTTGCGGTGTTTATCGGGCTTTTGATAGGGGGGCTGATCTCACCGGGTGTGGGAATCTCACTGCCCGATGCCGCATCCGGTGGGGCAGGTGCCCCCGATCCCGATGCCGCCATGAGCATCCGTGATCTGCTGGTGGGTCTGGTGCCTGCCAATCCCATCGCCTCGATGGCCGAGGGCAATGTATTGCAGATCATCGTTTTTGCCCTTTTGATCGGGCTATCCATCAATCTGGCGGGAAAAAAAGGCGCCATTGTGCGTCAGTTCTTCGATTCAGCAACCGAAGTGGTGTTTAAGCTGGTGCATATCATCATGGCCCTGGCGCCATTCGGCATTTTTGCCCTGATTATCTGGGTGATCGGGGCTTTGCCGGTGAATGAGCTATTTTCCCTGATCTGGATCGTGGTGGCGCTCTATCTCGCCTGTCTCACCCAGATCATTCTGGTTTATGGTGGCCTGCTCACATTGGTGGCGCGATTGGCCCCGCTGAAATTTTTTCGCGGCATCATCGATGCACAGGCGGTGGCTTTTTCCACGGCCACCAGCGCAGGCACCCTGCCCGTCACCATGAGCAATGTTGAAGACAATCTGGGCGTTTCCAAAAAAATCACCAGCTTCGTGCTGCCTTTGGGGGCCACCATGAACATGGATGGAACCGCCATTTATATGGGCATTGCGGCGATGTTCACGGCCCAGGCCATCGGTATCGATCTCACCGGGGCGCAATATGCCACAATCATCATCACTGGCACTTTGGCCTCGATCGGGGCGGCCAGCATCCCCAGCGCCGGATTGATTTTAATGCCCGTGGTTTTGGGATCGGTGGGGCTGCCTTTGGGGGCCATCATCCTTTTTTTCCCCATTGATCGGCTGATGGATATGATGCGCACCCTCACCAATGTCACCGGTGATGCCACGATTGCGGTTCTGGTGGCGAAATCGGAAAATGAGCTGGATGAAGCCAGCTACAATGCCGATCCCATCGAATAGGACTCAATCAGCATGAAAATTGCAAGCTTCAATATTAATGGGGTAAAGGCGCGCCTGCCCCGGCTTCTGGAATGGCTGGAGGGGTGCAAGGCCGATGTGGTGTGCCTGCAGGAACTGAAATCCCTCGACGAAAATTTCCCGAGACTGGAGTTTGAGGATCGGGGCTGGCATCTGGAACTCCATGGGCAAAAAGGGTTCAATGGGGTGGCTTTATTGTCGCGCGCGCCCCTGCATGATGTTCGGCGTGGCCTACCCGGCATGGAAGACGACCCCCAGGCCCGCTATATCGAAGGCCGCCATGATGGGGTGCTGGTTGCCTCGATCTATCTGCCCAATGGCAATCCGGCCCCCGGCCCTAAATATGATTACAAGCTGGATTTCATGGAGCATCTGCGCTGCCATGCGGCCGGGCTTATAGCAAGCGAACAGCCCGTGGTGCTGGCCGGGGATTATAATGTCATCCCTGAAAATTCCGATTGCTACGATCCCCGCGCCTGGGAGGGGGATGCGCTTTTTCTGCCGCAAACACGCGCCGCTTATAACCGCATCGTGCATCAGGGCTGGACAGATGCCATCCGCCTTCATCATCCCGGCACGGATTGCTTCACCTTTTGGGATTATCAGCGCGGATCATGGGAAAAAGATCATGGCATCCGGATCGATCATTGCCTGCTTTCCCCCGCCGCCGCCGATAGGCTTTCCGATGCAGGCATCGACCGCATGGAACGGGGCAGGGAAAAAGCCAGCGATCATGTGCCGGTATGGATCGTACTGTCCTGAAGATGGATCCGGCTCAGAGGCCGAAATGACGAAAGAAAAAAAGCCCGGGATGACGAAAAGAGTTCGGGCCCCGTTCAGCGATCAAGGGAAAAGGGCGTAAAATTCGTGTCGTCATCATAGAAATCTTCATGCTCGGCACGCTTCAACCAGCCCACGATTTTATAGGTTACGGGGGTGAGCAGGATTTCCCAACCCAGCTTCAAAGCGAAATTGGAAAGCATGATGGTCAAAACCAGATCGGTCGGCCATATCCCCAAAAAAGCGATGGGATAGAAAATCAGGCTGTCGATCCCTTGGCCCACCACCGTAGAGCCAATGGTGCGCGACCAGAGATGCTTGCCTTTGGTGATGATTTTCATCCGCGCCATCACAAAGGCATTGGCAAATTCACCCAGCCAGAAAGCTGTGATCGAGGCAAAAACAATGCGCGGCGTTTGCCCGAAAATCTGTTCATAAGACCCCTGCCCCAGCCAGCCCTGGGCGGGCGGCAGCGCCACCACCACCCAGCTCATGCCCGCCATGAAAATAATCGCGGCAAAGCCTGCCCACACCACCCGGCGGGTGCGGGCATAGCCATAAACTTCGGTGAGCACATCGCCCAATACATAAGACAGGGGGAAAAACAGCACCCCCGCGCCAAATTCAAAGCCGCCAATATCGGCAATTTTCGCCGCCCCGATCAGATTGGAGCATATGAGAATCGCCACAAAGGCCGCCATCGCAAAATCATAATAGCGATAGACCCTTGGTTGGCCTATTTGAGGCTGGCCCCCTTGGGACTGATCCACGCGCGGCTGGCCCATAATGTGAGCATCCTTCATCGATTGATTTGGCACTGATCAGTGCGCCCCTGCCATGATGTTGCCTGTAATCTGATCCATCATGGCGCAAAGTTGCTCGGGCTGATGTGCGCCATTCACCGCTATTTTGCCATCAAAAATAAAGCTGGGCACGCCGGTAATTCCCATCTCACGCGCCTGATTGCATTCGCGTGCCACCGCGCTTTGATCGCGTCCGCTTTCCAAAAGCCCGGCCACCAGATCGGCATCCATCCCATTTTTCCGGGCGATGGCAATCAATTCATCATGATTTGAAACATCCTTGCCCAAAAAGAAATAAGCGGCGAACAAATCCTCGACCACCCCATCCTGACAGCCCGCCGATCCCGCCCATCTGATCAGACAATGGGCATCCAGCGTATTGGGGGCGCGGGTGATCTTATCAAAGGCAAAATCCAGCCCTTCGCTTCGGCCTTCTTTGGCGATATGCCCGAAAATCTCATGCGCCCGGTCTTTCGAGCCGAATTTCTGAGCCAGCAGCGTTGCTTTATCCATACCTTCAGGGGGCAGATCAGGATGAAGCTGATAGGCCCGCCATGTGATTTCAACCGCATAATCGGGCCGCATCGACAGGGCCTTTTCCAGCCTGCGCTTGCCGATCAGGCACCAAGGGCAAACAACATCAGAGATAATATCGATTTTCATCGCGAATGGCCTTTCTTAATCATGATACGATTACAATCAGCCCTGCGGATTGGATGTGCCGGGAAAGCGGGTTTTGATCACATCCGCCAAAGCGTGGGCCGGCACAGGGGGGGAGCATAAATAGCCCTGATACAGATCGCAGCCTTCTTCATAAAGCCGCACCAGTTGATCGCGGGTTTCCACCCCTTCGGCCAGAACGCTCATATTCAGGGTTTTGGCCATCATGATGATCGCCCGTAAAAAGGCGCGATCTTCTTTTGCATTTCCCATGATAAAGGTTTTATCGATTTTCAGTTCATCGATGGGCAGCGCCTTCAAATAGCTGAGAGAGGAATAGCCGGTCCCGAAATCATCCAGCGCCAGCTTTACCCCCAAAGCCTTGAGCGCATCGATCACCTGCGGGCCATTGCCATTTTCGTCGATGATGGATCGCTCGGTGATTTCAAGGGTCAGGCGCTGTGGGGCCATGCCTTCCCTCACCAAAGCCTGACGCACATGCGCCACCAGATCACGCCCCGATAGACCCGTGAACATATCCGCCGAAACATTCACCGAAAGCTGCAAAGGCGGCAGGCCATGGCGCTCCATCCTGCAGATTTCAGCAATGGCCGATTGAATGGCCCAGCAGCCCAGTTCAGCGGTAATCCCTGCCTCTTCGGCAATGGCGATGAAGCTTTCCGGGCTCATCAGCCCCAGATCGGGATGATGCCAGCGCACCAGCGCTTCCACCCCCACAACATCGCCGGTGCGCACGCTCGCCTGTGGCTGAAAATACATTTCCAGTTCATTCCCGGCGATGGCTTCACGCAGGCGGTTTTCAGTTTCCATCGTGCGGGCTTCATTCGCGGCCAGTTGCGGCGTGCAGAAAACAACCGAATTGCCAGCGATGCGCTTGGCCATGCGCACCGCTGAATGGGCCGCGCTCAGCAGATCCCCCGCCTGATCAGCATCCTTTGGCGCCATCGCCACACCGGCACTGGCCGATAGATAAACCGAGCGTTCAGCAATTTTGATTGGCACGGAAATCTGCCGCAAAATGGCTTCCACCTTTTGTAAATTGATCGATTTATCCACATCGCCGGGCAGGAGAACGGCGAATTCCTTATCGCTCAATTGCCCAAGGATAGGTACCGGGATAGCCGCCGGGATGGCCTTGCCCTTGGCCGAGCTATGAGAATCATCATGAACCATGATATTGGCCAGAGATTGCCGCACACGCAGCAAACAGGCTTGTAACAAAGCATGGCTTTGATCGCTGCCATATTGGCTGATCACCCGCTTGAACCGATCAAGATCAAAGATCACAAGGCACAGGCTGCGTTCATCCGTGGCCTGGCTCACGGCTTTGGCAATGGCCTGGCGAAAGGCATGCCCCCCCCCCAAAGCCTTGATCCCCAGATCATTTGTATCGGCGGCATCCTCTATGAGGCGCAGATCAAAAGACGATCCCGCGTCAATCGAAGGCGTTTCATCATGAAGTGCCAACCGCGTGGGAATATGTCGAGAATTGCGCCGCATAAGGGCGAATCTTATGCGGGATTCAATCATGGATGGCCGAATTTCGCTAGCCAGAATATCATCTATGGGCGCATCACATGCCGCCTGCATCAAGGCATCAGATATCTTCCCATCATGGCTTTGGGCAAGGCCAATGATCACCCCCCCCAAAGCCCGGCAGTGATCGGCACAGCCTGCCAAAATCTCTGGCATCGAAACATCGGATTGATCAAAAATTTCGAGATCGATAAAAACCACTGGCCCACCAAGGGCATGCGACCGTTTATCCGACAGGATTTCCGCAAGACGGGAAGGCTCAAATGTCAAAGGATCGATGACAAAGCTTTTAATACCAGCAGATTGCAATAAACCTTGCCACTGATCACCATCATCATGGGTAATCAGAGCACAGACCAATTTTTGTGTGATCCTTTTAGACGTAACCGTCTCCCGCATATGCGCATTGCCATTTTGTTAAAACTAAACTGCATCTTGCTGCGGCACAAGCATCTGACCATCCCATCCTATCTTTTGGTAGGTCAGACACATTATCATTGGACCCAATCTTTACAGATTTTTGATGGATAGGTGATTAGACTGAAATAAGATTGCAAGGATGAAGCGGATGAAGATTGCCACCACCGCCCTCAGCGGGCTTCTCGCCAATCAGCAGCGGATCAATAATGCCGCGCAGAATATCGTCAATGTTCAATCAGCAGGAACAGCGGAAACGGTCTTTCGGCCCCAGCGCGTTCTGACCACAAGCGCCCCCAATGGCGGCGGGGTGATCACCCAGACCCAGCCCATTGATCCGGCATCCTTCAGCGCCTTTCAGCCTGATCTTTCCAGCGCCGATGCCAATGGCTTCACCCAAATGCCCAATGTGTCGCTGATCAATGAGATCGTGGAATTGAAATCGGCCGAAATCGGCTATAAGGCCAGCCTGAAGCTTTTGGAAACCGCCGATGAACTGGCCCAGCAGCTTTTGGATCGGGATCGCTAAATTTGAGCGATCATGGCGGTGGGGGCTGAAAAATCAGCCATAATCCTTTAAAAGCCTTTGTTTCTGGCGATCCCAATCACGCTGCTTGATATCCTCGCGCTTGTCATGGGCTTTTTTACCCCGCGCCAAACCCAGCAGAATTTTCGCCCGCCCCCGATCATTGAAATAAATCTTCAGGGGAACAAGGGTCATCCCCGCTCTTTGGATGGCCCCGGCGATCTTGTTGATTTCTTTTCGGTGCAACAGCAATTTTCGCGGCCTGCGCGGCTCGTGATTATGGATATTCCCGTGGGAAAATTCATCGATATGGGCATTGATCAGCCATATCTCGCCATTTTTTTCCTCGGCATAGGATTCAGCGATATTGGCCGTGCCCTTGCGCAGGGCCTTCACTTCGGTCCCCTTCAAGGCAATACCGGCTTCATAGGTATCTTCGACCGCATAATTATAGCGGGCCTTGCGATTTTCCGAGACCATGCGGCCATTGAGATCTTGTTTTACCATTACCATGCTGTAGGCTGAAAAGCCCCGTTACAAAAGCCCCTATCCTGATTGATCAGCGCAAACCGGCCTTTTCCATGGCTGATTGCACGGTCTTTTTCCCCTGATCCGACAAAGGCGCCAAAGGCAGGCGCAGATCGGGAGCACACAGCCCCAAAAGATGCGCCGCATATTTCACCGGAGCCGGGCTGGTTTCGCAAAACATCGCCCGATGCAGATCGATCAACTGATCCTGCACTTCCAGGGCTTGCTCATAATCCTTATTGAAGGTGGCCGCCTGCAGCCGGGCGCACAGAGCGGGGGCGATATTGGATGTGACCGAAATACAGCCGACCCCGCCCATGGCATTAAAGCCCACAGCCGTTGCATCCTCACCCGAAAGCTGGGCAAAACCTGGTTCCACAAGCAGGCGCAAACGGGCCACCCGGGCCAGATCGCTGGTCGCATCCTTCACCCCGGCTATGCGCGGCAAATGCGCCAGTTCAGCCATGGTTTCAACCGACATATCCGCCGCCGACCGGCCCGGAATATTATAAATGATGATCGGCAGATCACAGGCATCATGCACCGCCCTATAGTGCAGGATCATCCCTTGCTGGCTGGGTTTATTATAATAGGGAACGACCACGAGCAGGGCATCGGCTCCGGCTTTTTGCGCCATCTGCGCGCGTTCGATGGTGAGCGCGGTTGAATTTGCCCCCACACCGGCCACCACCGGCACCCGGCCATTGGCGATCTCGACTGCCGCCGTGATCACGGCGCGCTGCTCATCAGGGCTAAGCGTGGGTGCTTCGCCGGTGGTGCCACAGGGCACAAGCCCCAAAGTGCCCTGCCCGATCTGCCATTCACACAGGGATTTGAAGGCATCAAGATCAACCGCCTCATTTTTAAAGGGCGTTATCAGCGCTGTCATCGACCCGGTGAACATTCAATTCGTCTCCCTGAAACAAGGCAGCCCCAAAATTTCTGGCGCGCCCGCACTCTTTAATCATTCCCCGTCCTTTTGGATCAACGCAAAGGAACAGGCTAGCAAAGCCCTGATCGGACGTGATCGTTCATCTGATCGAAATCAGATCAGACTGGACCTTATGATGCGCCGCGCGTAAGCTTTAGTGGAATGGTAAACGCAGCCACATGACCTTTTTTTAAAAGCCCGTCAATCATTCGGACTGTAAAATCATCTGCCATGCCTCAAATGACAAGGTCGCCATTGCCCGTCTTTCTCATGATCGCCCTTTTGGCGTCAATCGTCTTTATGAGCGGCTTAGGGGGCGGCACTCTAAGGCTGGTCGCCCCATCTTATGCCAAAACCAGCACCCCCATTCCGCGCCTGAAACCCGAGCTGCCCAGCGATTTTCTGCGCAGCGACGAGGGGAAAGCCTATCGCACCGCCCTTGATGAAGCCGCCCGGGGGCAATTGCAGGCCGCTTTGCAGGCCCTGCCGGATCGGACAAGCGCGGTGGAACGCGATGTGATCAAATGGATCGCTTTCACCAAAGGGGGCAGCGGACATTTCGAGCAATTACGCGCTTTTCATGCACAACACCCCCATTGGCCCCTGTCGGCGACGATAACCCGATCCATCGAGGCCGCGATCACATCTGAAACCAAAGATGCTGCCATCCTTCAATGGTTTGCCAAAAATCCGCCCCAAACGGGGGATGGACATCTGCATTATGCGCAAGCCCTGATGCGCGATGGCCAGCAGGATAAAGCCATTGATCATCTGCGCGCGGGCTGGCGCAGCGCCGGGCTTTCCAGTCCGCAGGAACGGCGGATCATGGATCGCTATGGGGATTTTCTGACGACCGAAGACCATATGGCCCGGGTTGATTATCTGCTGTGGCAAAGGGCCCGGCAGCAGGCCATGCGGATGGTGCAGTCCCTGCCCAAGGATTATCAGGCACTGGCCAAAGCCCGCAATGCGCTGATGGCTTTTGCCCATAATGTGGATCGCGCGGTGGCGGCTGTTCCCGATGATCTGCAATCCAATGCCGGGCTGGTTTATGATCGGGCCTATTGGCGGCGCATCAAGGGTAAGAATGACAGCGCTGAAAGCCTGCTTTTGGAAACCGCCGTCAATGGCCGGGATATTCTTCGCCCCGAACGCTGGTGGCGGGAACGGCATTATCAGGCCCGCAAAGCCCTGCGCGAAGGCCGAATCGATGCGGCTTATCGCCTGGCCGCCGACCATGCCATGCTCGATGGTTTGCGCCCTGATGAACACGAGGCGGAGCCGGAGGAAATAAATACCGATCCGGCCTCCGATCTGACCACCGAATTGCCGCGCAATACCCGTGCCCAGATTGCCGAAGCCGAATGGCTGGCGGGATGGATTGCCCTGCGCTTTCAATCCCGCCCGGCGCAGGCTCTGGCGCATTTCCAAGCCATGCTCAGCGTGGTGAATTTTCCGGTGAGCCTTGCCCGTGGCGCCTATTGGACGGCGCGCGCGGCTGAAGATTTGAATGATCCCGCCCTTGCCCGCCGCTGGTATGAGGAAGCCGCCCGCTATCCCACGGTTTTTTATGGCCAGCTTGCCCTTGATCATTTAGGCGGCGATATGCTGATGCTCGATCGCCAGACCAAGATCATCGATGAGGCCACAAGGCAGGCTTTTGAAGCCCAGGATCTGGTGAAGGCCGCCCGCTTTCTGGCCAGAATGGGGGAAGAACGATCCCTGGCTCATTTCGTGCGCCAATTGGTGGAAAATGCCCCCACCCCCGATCAGGCGCGGATGGCGGCCAGCCTAGCCATTGATTTCGACCGTCCGCAAATCGGGGTGATTGCCGCGAAAACATCTGTTCGTGATGGCGATCTGATCATCGAACATGGCTATCCCCTGATCGATATGACCAAGGGATTAGGCCAAAGCCAAAGCCTGATTTTATCCATCGCCCGTCAGGAAAGCCAATTCGACCCCAAAGCGGTCAGCCATGTGGGGGCCCTGGGCCTGATGCAGTTGATGCCCGCCACGGCCAATCGTTTGGCCCGACAATTACAGCGCCCCTATTCGCGGGAGCGTTTGTTGAATGATCCTGCCTTCAATCTGGAATTGGGCCACAGATATTTCAATCAGTTGCTCAGGCGTTATGATGGGGCCCCCATGCTGGCGCTGGCCGCCTATAATGCAGGTTCAGGGCCGGTGGATCGCTGGATCAAAGATTATGGCGACCCGCGCAGAATCACTGCCGATCCCATCGATTGGATTGAAATGATCCCCTATGGCGAAACCCGCAATTATGTGCAGCGGGTTTTAGAAGCCGCACCGATTTATTCCATTCGGCTCGGCGCTTTCAAAGATGCCTCATTGAGCCAATTCATCCACAAAGGGCGTGAACTCGATATCACATCTTTGCTGCCAACACCCAAGCCAGAGATTGAAAGCACGCCGCAAGCAGCCCCCTTGGGCTTTGGTGCCCGGCAATCCCCCGGCGGCGACTGAGGGCATAAAAAGACGGCCCCATCAGGAGCCGTCCTTTTTGTATTGATGACTGAATAGGTCGCTTTAGTTTCTATCGTCGTCGTTACGATCATCATCGTCATTTTTGTCATCACGATCATTCCGGCGCCCGCGATCATCATCCCGGCCGCGCTCTTCCCCGCGATCACTGCGCTCGTCGTCATCGTCATCAAAGGCCTTCACTTCATCAAGGGTGATGATGCCATCGCCATCGGCATCAAGACGATCAAACATCCCCGAGCTGCGGGCTGAAAGTTCGGATGCGATCAACAGCCCATCATCATCGCCATCTTGACGGTCGAAAATTTTCGCTTCGCGTCGGGCCCGGCGCTCTGCCCGCAAAGCCGCCAGATGCGCTTGAAATTCTTCAAGGCTGACCGCCCCATCATCATCAAGATCAGCGGCATCAAAGCGGCTGGCCTGATAGGCTTCAAGCTCGAAACGATCAACCGTGCCGCTTTGATCGCTATCAAGCTTTTCAAACAAGCCCAAAACATGACCACCGGAATGATGGCGGCCATGATCTTTTGCTTGCGCCATGCCTGCCATGCCGCCCATCACAAGAAGCCCCGCAAGGGCAGAAAATCCAAATGTTCTTTTTTTCATAGCGCCAATCCTTTCAAGCTTAGGCAAAAAACCTTCATCACGCTTTGCGCGTCTTCAGATAAAACAGGAAATATGGCCGAATTATGATGCCTAAAATGCCCCCGAATCCGACCCCCAACAGATTGACCTGAAAATCCGCAAAGGCCATATCGCGGCCCACCAAGGGCTGGATGATTTCGATCCCGGCACCAAAAAGGGCAGCCAGAATGAAATAAAGCAGCCGCCTGCTGAGAGGCCGCGATGACATCCCCAAAGCCAAAGCCAGCAAAAAATAGGCCGCAAAATGCTGAAGCTTATCAGAAATATTCAAATCCAGGCCATTGCTGATGGGATAAAGCGAGCCAAACAGGATGTTCAGCCCGATCAAAATCACCACCAATCGCCGCAAAAAGCGCCAGAATTCAATGGGCATAAGGCCCATGTCCTGAACTATTCCAGTGTGCTGAAACATTACGGCCCATATTTCAGTTCCCGCCCCCGGATGGGGTTTTGGCATCCGATCCGGTGATAAAGCCATGAATATCGCGCATGAATTTTTGCCGCGAGGGTTCATGCAGATACATCATGTGCCCGGCTTCATAATAGGTGTAGTGGATGCGATCTGGCACAAGGCCCATTTCCGACAGGGCATTTTCCGCCCCGAAAAAGGGTGTGGCGAAATCGAAATAGCCCGATGTCACCAATATCCGCAGATCCTTGTTATAACGCATGGCACTGCCAAGCTGGGGCACCACATTGATAAAGCGCCCGCCATTGGGGGCATCGCCATCCGGTGACCAATCCCATTTGCGAAAGGCATCGGGGCTGGAGGCAAAATAAGGCCGATCCATAAGGATATTGAGATCATCATGAAAGTAGCTATTGATCGCCGCCACATAGGCATGGCTGATCCCCGCGGCCGCTGGATCGGTTTCATAAAATTCACCCACCGCATCGGGTTCGGTGGCCAGATAGCGGCTATCGAGCCTGCCCACCACATCGCGATCATCGCGCTTTAATTCCTTGAAAAAGCGCCGCACATGAATGCGCATATTGGCCTGATCCAGCCATGTTTTTGAAAGCCCGGTATAGCGATGCAGGCGTTCGATGATCCGCTGGCGTTCGGCATCGGGCAGCCGCGTGCCGGCAATCAGGGCGGTGGCATAATCCGTGCGCGCGAAATCGCGCACCTCATCCAAAAAGGCTTCCAGATTTGCTGGCTTTTCCGGCAATTGTTCATGATACCATGCGGTGGCCGCATAGCTGGGCAAAAAGCTGACATAAGACATGATATTGCCCTGATTGAAGCGGCTGTTCTGATAATGCAGCACCGCCGAAATCAGCATCACCCCATTCACGCCCATCTGATAGCGCCGCCCGCCAAGGGCATCGAGCAACGGCCCCATGCGCAGGGTGCCATAGCTTTCACCGGCAATATAAATGGGCGAATTCCAGCGCCCGTTCTCAGTCACCCATTGATGGATGAAGGCGGCGATGGACTCCGCATCCTGGGTCACTCCATAGAAATCGGCGTTTTTCTTCTCGCCCAAAGCACGGCTATAGCCGGTGCCCACGGGATCGATGAACACCATATCCGAAACATCCAAAATCGTATCGGGATTATCGACCATGGGATAAGGCGGCGCGCCATCATCCTTCGCATCGCTGGGCACCACCACACGCTTTGGCCCGAAAGCCCCCATATGCAGCCAAAGGGAGGCCGAACCCGGCCCGCCATTGAATAAAAAGGTGATCGGGCGGGGTTTTTGATTGGCCTCGGCTTTCTTCACATAGGCCACATTGAAAAAAGCCGCTGTTGGCTTCCCCTCATCATCGCGGATATAGGTGTCCCCGGCGATCACCCGATAATCGATCCGCTGACCATTGAACCGGCCGCTATGTTCGGTAACAAACTGCACCGGCGGTGGAATGATGGCGGGCGATTTTGCCTCGTCGCTGGCGATGGCGTGGCTTGTGTGGAAAAGCCAGATGGCGATGATCAGAATTTTTTTCACGGGCTTTGCCCCCTTTTGCAAATGCGGTCTGTGCAGCATAGTGCCAATAAGCTTTATACGACAAGGGCCGGGCGATCCTGCGCAGGGATCGCCCACCTTCCCTTCACAGCTTTTGGCCTTCACAGCTTTAGGAAAGTATCTCGATCATGAACGTGGCACAGGATATCATCGGCATTGCCCATATCATCCAACTGGCGGTTGCCCCTGTTTTTTTGCTGGCCGGGATCGGGGCCATCCTCAATGTGATGACCCAAAGGCTGGCGCGGGTGGTTGATCGCGCCCGGGCCCTTGAAGCCGGCTATGAAACCATGCTGGCCGATCAAAAGCAGCGCACCCATCTTGAATTACGCACATTGGATAAACGCATGCAGGTGGTGCAAGGCGCCATCAGCCTGTGCACCATATCGGCTTTGTTTGTGTGTCTGGTGGTGATGGTGCTGTTCATTGCCGATCTGATGAACAAGGATTTCGCCCAACCGGTGGCGGTTTTGTTCATTCTGGCGATGAGCACCCTGACCATCGGGCTGATCCTGCTTTTGGTCGAAATTTCATTGGCCACCAAGGCGATCCGAATCCGGCGCGATATTCTGCGTCCGCCCTCGGCCTGAAACCGCCCCTTAAGCCATCAGGGCATCGAGCTTTTCCCGCATGGCCGCATCTTTGGGGGCATTGGGCAAGGGGGGGATCACCAATGTGGAAACGGGCGAGAGGGCCGCATCGGGCAAGGCGGATAAAGCCAGCCGATCCGCCCGCACCGGCATCAGGGCAAGGGTTGCGGCTTCATAAATGATCACCTCATGATCAGGCCCATAGCCATCGGCTATCAGCTTTTCAACCAGCAGGTTCAGTCGCACAGGATCGCTTTCAAAGCGGGTGAGGCTGGTTTCGCCGGTCAGCCCCACCTGCCATAAAATCAGCAGGGCATAGGGATTGAGATGCTGGCGATACAGCAGATAATGCGTTGCCTCATAACACTGGCTGCCCAGGCTGCCGGGATCAAGGCCCAGATCGGCATAAAGGCAGGCATCGGCTGATATGCCCGGCTCCATCCGCGCTTCATAGCCTTCGGCCCGGGCGGCTTCGATCGCCCAATGGGGCACGCAGGCAAAAATGCCGGGATGGCCATAGGCGGCAATGCACACCCGCTGCCCCGCCCGCACTGCGGCCATCACCCGCTCCACCATTTCGCGATAGCTATCGGGGCGAAAGCGGCCCACGGCATAGCTCGATTGCAGACTTTCCAGATGCGGGCTGAGCTGTTCCAGCCATTTTTCGGCAATGCCATCAACCAGGCTGAAAACCTTTTCCGCCCGCATGATTTCGGTTTTGGCAATGGGGCTGATCTGCGCCCCCAGCATCATCCCGGTTCCCACAGCCACAAGGCTGCCCGTTTTTCTGGTCATAAAATCTCCGCGCCTGGATATGATGGCATTGATGGGCCAGCCTGTATGTGAGGCAAAATCTCAGGCCGCATCGGCTTCATAGCGGGTTTGATCGCGGCCCGCCGATTTGGCGCTATAAAGGCATTGATCAGCGCGGATGAGCACTGTATCGAAGCTTTCATCCCGATCCTGCCTGATCGCAATGCCAAAGCTTGCGGTGATGGTAAAATGATGGCCCAATTCGCTGGTATCGATAGCACGAATGGCAAGGCGGCAGGCTTCGGCCACAGCAAGGCTATCGCCCAGATCGGCCGAAAGCAGGCAAATGCCAAATTCTTCACCGCCCAGACGGCCAAAAAGATCCTGCCTGCGGATCACCGTGCGGCAGGCCGCAACCACCTTTTTCAAAACCCAATCGCCCGCGGCATGGCCATAGCTGTCATTGATCGTTTTGAAATGATCGAGATCGAATAAAATCAGCCCCAAATCCGCCTGTGATGTGGCGGCCTCCCGCATCAGCCCCTCGGCCGAGCGGGAAAAATGCTCGCGATTGGCGATCCCGGTCATCCCATCTGTTTGCGATAAAAGAAGAAAACGCTGACGCTGCCGCATAACATAAAAAAGCCAGCCCGAAAGCCCGATCAGAACGACAAAACCCATCAGCAATAAAAGCCGCATATTGTCAGCATTTTGTTCCTGTAGCTGCTGGGAAAGCTTGAACAGATCATTTTCCTGATTCAGAATCTGAAGCCGCCGCTCCTTATCTTGTACCTCATAAAGATTCTGGTAATAGGCCATGGCCATAGCCGCGCGATCATCGGCCAGAAGCTGGCTGGTCTCCAGATGGATTTTGAGCATGGCAAGCGATGCGGGCAAATCGCCGCGACGTTCATGGATATCCGCAAGGGTTTTGCTCGCTTGCCGCACAAGCGGGTTGATGGCGCTTTCTGTGGCAAGGCTGAAAGCCTCTTCGCCCGCCTCCAGCCCCTTATCAAGATCACCTGCGCGCAGATAAGCTTCCGCCAAAACCGATTTCAGTTCGGTAATATGATAAGCATAACCCACCTCTTTGGCATCGGGCAAAGCCGCTAGGGCAATGGCGATGGCTTCATCCGCATCGCCTGCATCAAGGGCCAGTGCTGCCAGATTGGCGCGGGCGGAATTAACGATCAGCTTATTGCCAATGTCCGAACAAAAGGCTTCGGCATCCCTCAACCAATCCAGCGCCGCATCCCTGTTCCCTGCACTGCGTTCGGTGATCCCCAGTTCCACAAGGGCAAAGCATTCTGATCGTGAAAACGCATTTTCCCGAGCCAATTTCAACATCTGCAGGCCTTGCGTTAAGGATTGTTCATAGGCCCCAGCATCCCGAAAGGCGACGATCGCCGGATGCATGAAGCCGGCTTTCAGGCTGATATCTGTAATCCCCTGCACAAGCGCCAAATTCTGCTGAATTTTGGCAAACATGCGGTCATATTCGCCCAAGGCATTGAAGATTGTGGATTGAATGGAATTGGACAGAGCCAGCGAATTGACCGACAGGTCTTCCGCCGATACATCCTCAAGCAATGTCAGGGCTTTGCCATATTGCCCGTGAATCACCAATAATTTTGCCTGAAGGATTTGCAGCCGATAGCGCTGTTGATTGGAAAGACGATCGGAAAGAGAGGCAATCCTTTGCAGGATCGCCTCTCCCCGATTGGGATCGGTGCTGACCAGTTCATTGGCTTCGCGCAACATCTGATCGATGTCAGTCGTCTCAGCCAACGCCATGGATATGCACGACAATAAAATTGCCGCAACACAGCCAGACATCAAAAATCTCAATCTGCACCGCCCCCCTGCTGATGACAGCTTTTATTTGATCTCATCATTTCCATGCGGAGGCACATGAACATTCAAATAGACATGCTCCACGCCCAATGTTTTCTTGATCCCCTCCACATCGGCTGTGCGGATCATCTTACACTCTGCATCCGTAAGACCAAAATTTTTCATCACCCCATCAGGATCAGCCACATAGCTATCCCTAAAAGCGGAATCTTCCCCCAATTTCGTCATGAATTCCAGAAGTTTCGACATGTCTTTCCTTCCCAATAAATAATTTACTTAGAAACAGGGCTATCTGCCCCCCTCGTGGAAACAACCCACTAGAGAAACAAACAATGCGCACAAACTCTTACGCTTTTATTAAATTGCAGCGATAGTTATTTATTCTATCAAAACGCGCATTCCTCATCTCTGGAGTTTGCCTCTTCCAAAGCGGAAATGTCGCCATTCATGATCAAAGAATCGCACTTGTTAAAGACAGGGGATCGGAGAGATCGGGGGGATTGGGGGATGCGGGATCGGGGGAGCGCGCCATTTTATCGGGCATCAGCCGCTCCATCACAGGGATGTCAAAATTTGAAGACTATGTGCGTTTCAAAAGCATAAGGGAAAATATGGCAAGGCCCCAAAACGCATAAGGGAGGCCGCAGCCTCCCTTAAGTGGTTCAGATGAAAAATTCGGCTCAATCAGGCGAGCTGAAGATTCACGGCAGATGTGCGGCCGCGGCGATCTTCTTCAAGGTCATAGGTGACCTGCTGATTATCATCCAGGCCGGAAAGACCTGCGCGCTCAACGGCAGAAATATGGACGAAAACGTCCTTGCCGCCTGTTTCAGGCTGAATGAAACCGAAACCTTTGGTGGAATTGAACCACTTAACCGTACCTTTAGCCATTGTCGTGTCCTTTTCACGCGATGTCTCAGAAGTCGGTAGCGTCGTAATCGCGCGAAACCAAAATCAGATCAGTCGCAGGTTGTTCGACGTGTCCAGCCGGGACATCCCGACCGCCTGTTTCCTGCTTGTTGATATGCCAAAACACGCCAGCCAGCATATCGCAGATAAATCCAAAGCCGCATCAGCAACTTTGAATGTGCTTAAACATACTCTACTTTTTTGATGAATCAAAGCCTCTTTGATAGGCTTCAGGCCACAGATCTGATTTTTTGGCCTCAAGCCTGATTTTTGGGCCGCCAAGCTGGCAAAAAAGCCCGTGATGACACAAAAAATCTGTAATGGGAAAAATTGGTAGCGGAGGAGGGATTTGAACCCCCGACACGCGGATTATGATTCCGCTGCTCTAACCAACTGAGCTACTCCGCCCCGGAAATGCCTGGCCGATAGAGCTGACCCTACATGGCCCCATGGCAGCCGATTGATCCATGGCCAGCCAAGGCGCGCTCATATAGGAAAGTTCCGCTGTCTTCGTCAAGACTTTTACACCGCCAAGAATGAGCAAAATTCAAAACCGCCCGATTTCATGGAACGCCCGCCCTCGCCCGTCACCGGGGGCGTGCCCCCGGTGACCAGGCCTTTAGCGATAGAAAAAGCCCGGAATAACAATGCGCGGTGCATGATAAAGCGTGCGGCGTTCATGACGGCGATTATCATGGCGGCGATTATCATAGCGATCATGAGCGCGATCACGCTGATAAGGGCTCACCCCATGAAAGCGGCGATCATCATGGCGACCATAGGCTTTTTTCTTGTGGCGATAGGCTTTCTTTTGATGACGATAAGCCTTCTTTTGGTGGCTATAAGCTTTTTTCTGATGACCATAGGCCCGCTTGTGCCCCACTTGATCGCGATGATGGCCTGCAAGCTGCACACCAGTTGAAACAGAAGCCGCATGATTATAATGGCCCTTATTTTGCTGAGCCGGTTCCGCAGCCGCCGTTTGGGCCATGCCCAACATTGGCCCCAATATCGGCAAGGATAAAGCCGCCGCCAAAGCAACACCAAGAATGGATGGGTTCAACATATCCGGTCTCCTTTCAGGGTTTCGTCTCACTGATCCAATCGCAGGGCCAGAATGCCATGGCCGCACTGAACCGGTTCTGAAGGCGGCGGTTATCTGGCGTTCATGTGGGTGAAGATAACACCCGTGCGGCGCTTCTTTATCTTGCGCTGGGCAAAGGGCGCTTTTATAACCTCGTTTTTAATGACCCAAGCATCCAAGCCTCCGCATCCGCCTTATCTTCGGGCGATGATTGATCCGCCCGGCGGTGATCCTTTCCCCTATCGCCATTTATTGGGAATCGAAGGGCTTCAGCCCGAACAGATCCAGCATCTGCTCGATGTGGCGGAAAGCTATGCGGTGTCACAGCGCCAGCGTCAGGCGCAGGGGGCCCTGCTCAAGGGGCTGACCCAGATCAACCTGTTTTTCGAATCCTCGACCCGCACTTTGATGTCCTTTGAAATCGCGGGGAAAAGGCTGGGGATGGATACGGTCTCTTTTTCGGTGGGGGCCTCATCCATCACCAAAGGGGAAACCCTTCTCGATACCGCCCAAACGCTGAATGCCATGCGGCCCGATGTGCTGGTGGTGCGCCATGCCCAATCCGGCGCGGTTTCGCTGCTGTCGCAAAAGGTGAATTGCGCGGTGATCAATGCGGGCGATGGCCGCCATGAACATCCCACCCAGGCCCTGCTCGATGCCCTGACCATCCGCCGTCGCAAGGGCCGCCTGCATGATCTGACTATCGCCATCTGCGGAGACGTGGCCCATTCCCGTGTTGCCCGATCCAATATCCATCTGCTCAATGCCATGGGGGCGCGGGTGCGGGTTGTGGCCCCCCCCACCCTTTTACCCCGGGCCTGCGATCGATTGGGGGTTGAGGTTCACACCCATATGAATGAGGGCCTGAAAAATTGCGATGTGGTGATGATGCTGCGCCTGCAAAAAGAGCGGATGCAGGGCGCCTTCGTTCCCAGCGAGCGGGAGTTTTTCCGCTTTTATGGCCTGACGCCCGAAAAGCTGGCCGTAGCCTCTCCCGATGTTCTGGTGATGCATCCCGGACCGATGAACCGAGGGGTGGAGATTGCCACCTCGGTCGCCGATGATCTGCAACATTCCGCCATCGAAGAACAGGTGGAAATGGGGGTGGCGGTGCGGATGGGGTGCATGGATGTGCTGACCCGCCATATGCGACAAGAGGAAGGAAAGGCCTGATGCAAACGGCCTATCTCAATGCCCGGCTGATCGATCCGGCAAGCGGCCTTGATGTGCAAGGCGGGCTTTTGGTGGATGATGGCCTGATCCAAAGCCTGGGCGCCGAGATCACCACAGCCCCCGATGGCTATGAAACGATTGATTGCAAGGGCCATGTGCTCGCCCCCGGGCTGATCGATCTGTGCAGTTTTCGCGCCGATAGTGCTGCTGCGGCAGCGGGCGGCATCACCACGGTGGTTCTGATGCCCGATCAATCCCCCCCCCATGATGATGCGGCGATGATCGCCACCAATGCCCGCCCCTATCCAAAAAAGGGCGAGGGCGTGCGGATTTTGCCCATCGGCGCGGCCACACAAGGCTTGCGCGGTGAGGCGATGGCGGAAATCGGGCTGATGGCTGATGCCGGGGCCGTGGGCTTTTCCAATGGCCGCCGGGCTTTGGGGGATAGCGCGATCATGCGCCGGCTTTTGGAATATAGCGCCCTGTTTGACCGGATGATCCTGCATCATGCCGAAGATCCGGGGCTGGCGGCCAATGGCATGATGAATGAAGGCGAAACCGCCACGAGGCTCGGCTTGCAGGGCATTCCTGTAGAGGCTGAAGTGATGATGATCGAGCGTGACGCGCGGCTGGTGGATATCAGCGGCGGCCGCCTTCATCATCTCCAGATTTCAACGGCGGAAAGCCTTGAGGCCATCCAGCGCAATCGGGCGCAAGGGCGGCGGATGAGCTGCGGCACGTCTCCGCAATATTTCCTGCTCAATGAACTGGCCGTCACCGATTATCGGACCTTTGCCAAGATGTCGCCCCCCTTGCGATCCGAAAATGATCGGGCGGCGATGGTCGCGGGCCTTAAAGCCGGGCTGATCGATGTCATCTGTTCGGGCCATGATCCCCATGATCAGGAAAGCAAGCGCCTGCCCTTTGCTGAAGCCGCTTTCGGCATGGTGGGCTATCAAACCCTGCTGCCTTTAAGCCTGATGCTTTATCATGCCTATGATCTGCCGCTGATCCATGTTCTGGCGATGCTGAGCTATCATCCGGCTAAGCTTTTAGGCCTGCCGGGCGGGCGCTTGGCCCCCGGCGCACCAGCCGATCTGGTGCTGTTTGATCTTGATAAGCCCTGGCGCATCGATCCCGGCGATTTTTTATCCGATACCCAAAACACCCCTTTTGAAGGCCAGCCGGTCGAGGGTAAGGTTTTACGCACCATCGTTGGCGGCCATGATGTTTTTGTGGAAGGAACCCCATGACAGAGCTTTCAATCGCGGCCATCGGCGTGGTGCTTTTGGGCTATCTGCTGGGATCGGTGCCTTTCGGGCTGTTGCTTTCAAAAGCAGCGGGCCTGGGCGATATCCGCAAGATCGGTTCGGGCAATATCGGGGCCACCAATGTTTTGCGCACCGGGAACAAGCCCATCGCCCTTGCCACGCTTTTGCTTGATGGCGGGAAGGCCGCAGCGGCGTTTTTAATCGCTCAGGCGATCAGCCCCGAAGCGGCGCCATTGGCCGGAGCGGCGGCTTTTCTGGGACATCTTTATCCGGTTTTTCTGGGCTTCAAGGGCGGCAAGGGGGTGGCAAGCTTTGGCGGCCTGCTGTTGGCCATGGCCTGGCCGGTGGGGCTTTTGTGGGCGGCAAGCTGGCTGATCTTATTGGCAGTGTTTCGGATGTCGTCTTTGGCCGGGCTTTTATCGGCGGCTTTAACGCCGCTTTTTGCCTGGGCCTTTGCCACACCCCAGATCACCATTTTCTGCGGCGCTTTGGCCATTGCCATCTTTTTCAAACATTCCGCCAATATCGGGCGCATATTAAACGGCACGGAACCGCGCATCGGCCGCCCCAAAAACGAAAAATAGCGCCCCTCTCGCACGATTTTATTCCCCCTTCATCGCCTTTTGATTGACCTGATCGCATGCTTTGGTGACGATGGCGCGATGAAGACACAGAATGATTTTCTGCAGGGCCAAGGGCCACAGGCCCCCTTGCTTTCGCGCGAAGAAAAGCTGGCGCGGATGCGGCTGATTCGCACCGATACCGTGGGCCCCACCACTTTTCGTCGGCTGATCGCCCGCTTTGGTTCGGCCATCGCGGCGATTGAGGCGATCCCCGATCTGGCGCGGGCGGGCGGGCGCAAGGCTCCGCTGAAAATTCCCCAGCCCCGCCAGTGTCTTGATGAACTAAAGCGGATCGCCGATTATGGCGCAAAGCCGCTTTTTTTAGGGGATCGCGCCTATCCGCCTTTGCTCGCCGCCATCGAGGATGCCCCGCCGGTTCTGATCACCAAAGGTGCCCCCCATCTTTTCGAGCGGCAAACCATCGGCATTGTGGGGGCGCGAAATGCCAGCATGGTGGCCCGGCAACAAGCGGAAAAGCTGGGCCGGGAACTGGCAGAACAGGGAATTTGCGTTATTTCCGGCCTGGCCCGGGGGATCGATACCGCCGCCCATCAGGGGGCGCTGAAGGGGGGCACCATCGCCGTAGTGGCGGGGGGCATCGATATTTATTATCCCCGGGAAAATGAAGCTTTGCAGCGCGCCATTGCCGAACAGGGGCTGCTGGTGAGCGATGAACCCTTGGGCGTGCAGCCGCAGGCGCGCCATTTCCCCAAACGCAATCGCATCATATCGGGGCTTTCCTTGGGGGTTCTGGTAGTGGAAGCCACGCAAAAATCGGGATCGCTGATCACCGCAAGGCTGGCTTTGGAACAAGGGCGCGAGGTTTTCGCCATTCCCGGCTCCCCCCTCGATCCACGCTGCAAGGGCACCAATGCCCTGATCAAATCGGGGGCCGCCCTGATCGAGTGCACAGACGATATTCTGGATGCCATGGCCCAATTACGCCCCCCCTTAGGCGAGCCGGAAGGAATGGATTATGGTTCAAAGCCAATGCCGCAAAGCGATGATATTCCGCAATCCGCGCGCCATGAATTGCGCGGGCTTTTATCGGTGACCCCGGTGCGGATCGATGATCTGATCCGCATGACAGGCTATGATGCGGCGATGGTTTTGACCATTTTGCTGGAACTGGAACTGGCCGGTTTGATCGAACGCCTGCCGGGATCGAAAGTCGCCCTCACGGGGAGCGGTTTTGACACTCCTTATTGACAGCGGACCCGCTCGCCTTTAGCTCCTGACAGGAAGTATCAGGCTGAAAGCGACAGAAAGCACAGTATGGACGTTGTCATCGTCGAGTCGCCTGCCAAGGCAAAAACGATCAACAAGTATCTTGGAAACTCATTCAAGGTGCTTGCCTCCTATGGGCATATCCGCGATTTGCCGTCGAAAGATGGCTCGGTGCGTCCTGATGAGGATTTCGCGATGTCCTGGGATGTGGAGCGGGCATCGCAAAAGCGGCTGAAAGAGATTGCCGATGCCGTTAAGGGCGCCGATCATCTTTATCTGGCGACTGACCCCGACCGCGAGGGTGAAGCGATTTCGTGGCATCTTCTGGAAGTTTTGAAGCAAAAACGGGCGCTGAAGGATGTGATCGTCAAGCGCGTGGTGTTCAATGAAATCACCAAACGCGCCGTTGAAGCCGGGATCAGCAATCCTCGCGATATCGATCAGGAACTGGTGGATGCCTATCTGGCGCGGCGGGCGCTGGATTATCTGGTGGGCTTTACCCTGTCTCCGGTTTTGTGGCGCAAGCTGCCCGGTGCCCGATCCGCAGGGCGTGTCCAATCAGTGGCGCTGCGGCTGGTGTGCAATCGCGAGCTTGAGATCGAACAATTCAACCGCCGCGAATATTGGACCATCGAAGCCCAGATGCAATCAGCCGAGGGCAACAGCTTCAGCACCCGCCTTGTTACTCTTGATGGCAAAAAGCTCGATCGCTTTGATCTGGCGGATGAAGCCGCTGCCAAGCAGGCGGTGGGCGAGATTGAAAAGCGCGCTTTCCACATTGCCAATGTCGAGAAAAAGCCCGGCAAGCGCCATCCGCAACCGCCCTTCACCACATCTACCCTGCAACAGGAAGCGGCGCGCAAGCTGGGCTTTGGGGCCAGCCAGACCATGCGGCTGGCGCAAACCCTATATGAAGGCAAAACGGTGGATGGCGAAACCACCGGCCTCATCACCTATATGCGGACCGATGGCGTATCCATCGCCGCAGAAGCCATCGCCAGCGCCCGCAAAACCATCGCCAGCCGCTATGGCGAGGCCTATCTGCCGGGAACCCCGCGCCTTTATAAATCCAAGGCGAAAAATGCTCAGGAAGCCCATGAGGCGATCCGCCCCACCGATCCATCTTTGCTGCCGCAAAAGCTGCGCGCGGCTTTGAATGATGATGAATACAGGCTCTATGATCTGATCTGGAAGCGCACCGTGGCCAGCCAGATGCAAAGTGCCGATGTGGAGCGATCAACCATCGATCTGGCTTCGCGCTCGGGCGATGTGGGGCTGCGTGCCACCGGCACGGTGATCCGCTTTGATGGCTATCTCGCCCTTTATCAGGAAGGCCGCGATGACGAGGAAGATGAAGCCCAGGCGCATCTGCCTGCGGTCCAGATCGGCGAGGATGTGAAAACTCTGGCTGTCAATCCGGCCCAGCATTTCACCGAGCCGCCCCCCCGTTTCACCGAAGCGAGCCTTGTGAAAAAGCTCGAGGAACTGGGTATCGGCAGGCCCTCTACCTATGCCTCGATTTTGGATGTTTTATCCGCCCGCAATTATGTGCGGCTCGAAAAGAAACGCTTCATTCCCGAAGACAAGGGCCGATTGGTCACCGCCTTTCTGGAAAGTTTTTTCGCCCGCTATGTGGAATATGATTTCACCGCCAAGCTTGAAAGCCAGCTTGATGATGTGTCTGCCGGCACAGCACAATGGAAAGCGGTTCTGCGCGATTTCTGGAGCGCCTTCAAACCCCGCACCGATGAGGTGCTGGCCGAACGCAATACCAATATCCTTGAAAAACTGAACGAAACCCTCGGCACTTTTCTGTTCAAATCCGAAGAAGAAAATGCCGACCCGCGCCAATGCCCGGCCTGTGAAAATGGGCGGCTTTCGTTGAAAACCGGGCGCTATGGGGCGTTTATCGGCTGCTCGAACTATCCCGATTGCCGCTATACTAGGCAATTTTCCGACAATGGCAGCGATGCCGCCGCCCTTGCCACCAGCGATGGCCCGAAAATTCTGGGGCAAGACCCCGAAAGCGGTGCGGATATCAGCTTGAGGGCCGGGCGCTTTGGCCCTTATCTGCAAAAGGGCGAGGCTTTGGAAAAAGGCGAAAAACCGCCAAGGGCCTCGATCCCGCAAGATATTGCCATCGATGATATCGACCTGCCGATGGCCTTGAAATTGCTGTCTTTGCCCCGCGAAGTGGGGATGCACCCGGAAAGCGGGAAGCCGGTTTTTGCCAATATCGGGCGCTATGGCCCTTATGTGCAGCATGAAAAAACCTATGGAAAGCTCAGTTCCACCGAAGAAGTGTTTTCGGTGGGCATGAACCGGGCGGTGGCCGCTTTGGCGGAACGCGCGAAGGGCCGCGCCCCCGCCAAAGCTGAAATGAAGGCCTTGGGCGATCACCCGGAAACCGGCAAGCCGGTGCGGGTGATGGATGGCCGCTATGGCCCTTATGTCAGCCATGACAAAATCAATGCCACCTTGCCCAAAGATACCGATCCCCTGGCCCTTGAGATGGATCAGGCGCTCGACATTCTGGCGGCGAAAATAGCCAAAAGCGGCCAATCTCCGGCCAAAAAGGCCCCAGCAAAGAAGGCGCCCGCGAAAAAAGCCCCGGCAAAGACGGCGGCTAAAAAACCGGCTGCCAAAAAGGCGCCCGCAAAGAAGCCTGCTGCGAAAAAGCCTGCTGTGAAGAAACCTGCGGCAAAAAAAGCGTCCGGTGCCTCTTCTTGATCTCAGCGCCCCCTTTTCATCAAGGGGGCGCCTTAATGCGAAGGATAAGGCGTGAACAAGACCCCCATAGACTCGCCCGATCCGATCCCGACCAAGGCGGAGATCCTCAAATATCTTGAGGAGGCTGGCGAAAAGATCACCAAGCGCGAACTGGCCAGAGCCTTTTCCGTTAAGGGATCAGATCGCATCGCCCTCAAAAAACGCCTGCGTGAAATGGAAGAGGATGGCGTGATCGCCCGCGATAGCAGCAAAGCCCTGCGTCCGGCGGGCCATCTGCCTTCGGTCATGGTCCTCGAAGTATCCGGCACCGATGCCTATGGCGATGTGTTGATGCGTCCGCTCAATTGGCGCCAGGAGGCCCCACCCCCCAAAATCATTCTGGCCACCAAGGGCCATCGCGGCACGCAAACAGCCCTTGGGCGCGGCGACCGGGCTTTGGCAAGGCTTTCACCCGGCCATGACGAGGTGAGCTATCATGCCACCGTGATCAAGGTTCTGGAGGGCGCGGCCCGTCAGATTCTGGGGGTGTATCATGGCAGCGACAAGGGCGGGCGGGTGATCCCCGTTGACAAGAAAAACCGTGAAGAGCTGCTGATCGACGCCGATGATGCCCAAAATGCAAAAGATGGCCAATTGGTGCTGGCCGAGCTTTTGCCCCGTCATCATGATCTCAAAAGGGGTGGGCGAACATTGGGGCTGAAGCCCGCACGGATCATCGAACAGCATGGCGATGTCTCGGAAACCCGGCATATTTCGCTGATCGCCATCCATCAATATGGGCTGCCCACCGCTTTCAGCGATGCCGCCCTTGCCGAAGCCGAAGCGGCCCGGCCGGTCAGCCTTGAAGGGGATGGCTATCCGCGCGAGGATTTGCGCGCCATCCCCCTCATCACCATCGATCCATCCGATGCCCGCGATCATGATGATGCAGTTTTTGCCGAGGCCGATGACGATCCCGAAAATCCCGGCGGCTGGCATATCATCATCGCCATTGCCGATGTCGCCCATTATGTGCGCCCGGGCAGTGCCCTTGATCATGATGCCCGCCTGCGCGGCAATTCAGCCTATTTCCCGGATCGGGTGGTGCCGATGCTGCCCGAAAGCCTCTCCACCGATCTGTGCTCCCTCAAGCCCGGGGTGGATCGCGCCTGTTTTGCGGTTCATATCTGGATCGATCGCCATGGCGTGAAGCGCCGCCATCGCTTTGTGCGGGGGCTGATGCGCTCGGTCGCCAATATCGCTTATGAAGATGTGCAATCAGCCATCGATGGCGCCCCCACCTCGGTTGCGTCCCCTTTGCTCGATGATGTGTTAAAGCCGCTTTATGCCGCCCATGATGCCCTTGATCAGGCGCGGATGGCCCGCGCGCCCCTTGATATTCAATCCGATGAAAAGAAAATCCTGCTCGATGATGCGGGCGAGATTGTGGAGATCATCCCCAAAACCCCTTTGCGCGCCCATCGGGTGATCGAGGATCTGATGATCAGCGCCAATGTCTGTGCGGCGGAAACTTTGGAAGCAAAGCATGTGCCCTGCATGTATCGGGTGCATGAGGAACCGGCCCTTGATAAGGTCGAGGCCCTGCGGGAATTTCTCCAAAGCCTTGATTTCAACCTTGCCCGCGCCCAAACCCTGAGCCCGGCGCTGTTCAACAAGGTGCTGGATCGCTTTCGCGAGACCCCCCATGCCATGCTGATCAATCAGGTGGTCTTGCGATCCCAAACCCAGGCCTATTACAGCCCTGATAATAAAGGCCATTTCGGGCTGGCTTTGGCACGCTATGCGCATTTTACCTCGCCCATCCGCCGCTATGCCGATCTTTTGGTGCATCGTGGGCTGATTAAGGCTTTGGGGCTTGGCACGGATGGCTTGAGCGACGCGGATTTCGAAGAGATGGGCGCATTGGGCGAGGCCATTTCGCTCACCGAAAGGCGGGCCATGGCAGCGGAACGGGATTCCACCGATCGCTATCTGGCTGCCTTTCTGGCTGGTCGCACCGGCCACAGCTTTAAGGGGCGGATTTCCGGGGTGGCGCGCTTTGGGCTTTTTGTCACCCTGATGCCTTCGGGCGGCGATGGGCTGGTGCCGGTTTCCAGCATGGGCAGCGATTATTATGAATTTGAAGAACAAAACCATGCGCTTGTGGGAAAGCGCCATGGGCAGGTGTATCGGCTGGGCGATATTGTTGAAGTGCGCCTGATCGAAGCCCAGCCCATCACCGGCGGCCTGAAGCTGGAATTGATTGGCGAGCCCAATCGCGATGATGCGCCCGGCTTTAAACGATCCATGGATAAAGGATCTAGGGGTAAAGGATCTAGGGGCCAGACTGGCAGGCCCGGCTTTAAGGCCAGCCCCAAAAAAGGGGGCAAAAAGCCGGGCTTCAGCAAAGCGGCCAAAAAAGGCGGAAAGCCTAAAGCCTAGAGCATTTTCCGATCCACTTTGATCGGAAAATGCTCTCAATATCTGTTTGACCGCGATTTCCTTGCCGCGTCGTGTCCCACTCCGCTCGAAATCGCTCTGGCGTAGCGGACCTGTTTCAAAATGAGATGCGCCTGTCAGTTTTTCTGACAGATCTTTTACAAAGCCTCCCAAACGTCGGAACAACCCCGCATCATCCTTGATGTTTTCCATTTGGCATTGATCTTGCTAGCTTTAGGATTGGCAGCTATAAAAGCCTGAGCCATCATCCTTTAGGATCATTGAGACAGACGATGACATTTTTAAAAGCTTTGCTGATTTTAGGGTTAACTGTTTTTTTGGCAACCAAAGCCATGGCTGCACCGATCAGCTATCATGAGGAACGAGACGGGTTTTTAAACCCCGCCAATCCCCTGCTGATGGGGGTGGGCACCAATAGCATTGAGGGTGTGGGCTGCTTCAGACTTTTTCCTTATTGCAAAAAGGTGAATGATTTTTCCTTTGAAATCGCCCCGGAAACACAGCTCACCGGCTTTCGCTATATCATCGAACAATTGAACACGGCCTTTGTCTTTAATTGGTCGGCCAGCCTTTATCTGCAAAATTTCGATGGGAGCGATAAAACCCAAGGGTCTATGGTGAATTGGCTTGGCGGCCCTGCCCTTCATGATCTGGGCAATCTTGCCCTTCAAAGCGGCACCTATCGCCAGTTCCTGTTGATGAGCATGAGCGGCTTAGGCGGCTTTTGGGATTTCCGCATCGAACTGGATGTCGTCTCAACCGCGCAAACTCAAATCCCCCAAATTCCGCAGCCTGCCACCCTGCTTTTTCTGTTGCCAGCCCTGTTCATGATCTGGCGGCTCAGCCGTCAAAAACCGGCCCTGAAATAAGAGCCGCGCCGATCATCAGGATTTCGCCGCTATTGAGATTTCGGGGGCTGCGGCGTTTATTCCGCAGCCTCGGTCTTTTTGCGCAAGGCAGGGATATTCAGGGCTTCAACCACCCGGCGCAATTCATTGCGCGCTGAAACCTGACTCATGGTGAGGGACGCGCCCACTTCCAATCCTGCGGTTTTCTTCATATCCACAAGGGTGAGCCCTTTGAGGAACAATTCCCGATAGATCACCCGTTCGCTCAATCCGGGGATATAGCGAAAGCCCACCCGCCGGGATAATTTCGCCAGAACGGTCTCGACCCTTTGTTTATTGCGGGCATGCAGGGTTGCGACACGATTGCGCATAACGATCCAATCGATCTGCCCGCGATCCGCCATCGCCCGCCTTTTGCGCGCCTCCCACACCATTTCGGCATAAAGGCTGGGGGCCTCCACCTCATAGCGATCGCGATCAACACGGGCCAGCAGATCAAGATCAACAAAGCTGTCATTCAGCGGCGTCAGGATGGTATCGGCCAGGGCATGGGCCATCCGCGATAAGGGGCTATCGCTGCCCGGGCAATCGATGATCACCACATCGCAATCCACACTTAATTGGGCCAGAGCGCGGCTGAGGGTTTCCTTGTCTTCTTCCTGGGCAGCCTGTTTTAAATCTTTATCTGATGGTTGCAGGGTCAAAACCGTGGGCAAGGGCAGATCAATGCCCTTTTGGGCGATGAACTGGCTGCGATTTTCCAGATAACGCGACAGGCTGCGCTGGCGGCTATCAAGATCAATGGCCGCAACCCGCAAACCGCGATCCGCCAAAGCCATCAGGATATGCATGGCGGTGGTGGATTTCCCCGATCCGCCCTTTTCATTGCCCAAAACCAGAATATGCGCCCGATCAACGGACCGCTTGCTTTCATCCATCATGTGATTTTGCACAGCCCCATCTTTGGAAAAACATATTTTCGGCTCTTTTGTGACCAGATCTTGATGCGCTGTCCACAGCCATGTCACTCTATGTTCAGATTTTTCTTCTGTTCCTGCGAAAATCCGCCATTCTATCCGATCAGCACAGGATCTTTAGATCGTTTCCGTTCCAGCCAGACACTTAAATCACCAGACACTAAAATCAAAAGAGTGCCCCATGAAAAAGATCATTGCCATCACGTCCCTTGCAGCCCTTTTGGTCCTGGTTTTCGGTGGAGCGATCTATCAAACCTATAAGGCGCGTGAAAGCGCGCTGTTTGCGGAGCGGGTGCGCTATCTGCGTCATCAGCCGCCGCCCCAAAGCCTTGATCAGCTCTATACACGGCTTGGCTTTCGGCTGAGCGCGGTGCGCCATGATGGCCAACCGGTGCCCCGCATCTTTTTTTCGGCCCTGCCCCAGGGCCTTCAAAACATCAATGACAGCACAGAGCGAAAACGCGCCTTCATGGCCACGCTTTTACCGCTGATTTTGCGCGTTAATGAACTGATCATGCAAGATCGCCAGCGTTTGGAACGCATTCTGCAACGCTTGGAAGCCGAAAGCGCGGCCCAGACCGCCATCACCCCGCTCAGCCGGCGCTGGCTGCGGCAATTGGCCCGCCGCTATGGCATGGGCAAGGATTTCAAGCCAACAGTGCCAAATCTGGCCGCGCTTTATCAAAGGGTGGATATCGTGCCGCCATCACTGGCACTGGCGCAGGCGGCCATCGAAAGCGGCTGGGGCACATCACGCTTTGCCCGGGAAGGTAATGCCCTTTATGGCCAATGGACATGGAATGATGAGGATGAAGGCATTGTTCCCCAAAGCCGTGAGGATGGCAAAAAGCATCGCATCAAGGCCTTTGGGTTTCTGATCGATTCCGTGCGGGGCTATGCGGCTAATATCAACCGCAATCCGGCCTATAGCGATTTGCGGGCCGCGCGTTTCCGCCTGCGGCAAGAGGGCCGCGCGGTCGATGGTCTGGCCCTTGCCCCCACCCTCATCCGTTATTCCGAACGCCGCGAAGCTTATGTGCGCGATCTGCGCCTGATCATCATGGGCAATGATCTGCTGGATTTCGATCAGGCGCGGCTGGAAAATCGGCGGCAAAATCCGCGCACAGCCCAATCTATGCCCATGCCATCAGCGAAAGTATCCTGAAATCATGCTGCCCTGCCAAAGACATCGCTTCCAAATCCCCCGGGATCATTGCTATCTGAATGCCGCCTATATGACCCCGGCCCCAACGGATTTCATCGCCATCGGGGAACAAAGCCTGATCGAGCGCACAAAGCCCTGGTCCGTATCCCCTGCCGATTTTTTTAAACGATCCGAGCGGGTGCGCAGCCTTGCGGCACAGGTGATGGAATGCGCACCAACTGCGGTGGCCATCGTGCCCTCGGTCAGCTATGGGGTGGCCACGGCGGCCCGCAATCTGCCCATCCAGAAAGGGCAGATGATCATCACTTTGGCGCAGGAATTTCCATCCAATTATTATGGCTGGGATCGTTTGGCCAAAGATCGCGGGGCTGAATTGCTGATGGTTCCCGGCCCGCCCGAGCAGGATTGGACCGAAGCCATTCTCGAATTTTTGCATGAGCATGGCCCGCGCACGGCTCTGCTGGCCATTCCCCATGTGCATTGGTCCACGGGTGCGATGCTCGATCTGCCCCGGATCCGCGATGCGGCACGCCACCATGGCGCGGCCCTGTTTCTCGATCTTACGCAATCCTTGGGGGCGCTGCCCATTTCACTGAGCGAAATCGATCCCGATTTTGCTGTGGCAGCGGGCTATAAATGGCTGTTTGGCCCTTATTCTTTGGGTTATCTTTATGTCAGCCCACGCTGGCAGAGAGGCATTCCCCTGGAAGAAAACTGGATCGTGCGCGCCGGAGCAGATGATTTCAGCCAGCTTGTTGCCTATCAAAGCGATTATCAGCCCGGTGCCCGGCGCTTTGACATGGGGGAGCGATCCAATTTCCAATTGATGCCTTTGGCGGAAAGGGCTTTGGAGATGATTTTGGATTGGCAGATCGATGAGATCGCCCAATCGCTGGCGGCTATCAATAGCAGGCTGGCCGATATTCTCCACCGCCATGGCTTTGAAACCACCCCGCACCAATGGCGCAGCCCGCATCTGATGGCCGCCCGCTCATCCGCCCATAAAGCCAGTGACATCGCAGCGCGACTGAAGGATGAGAAGATATTCGTCAGCAACCGGGGAGACTGGATCAGAATCGCCCCGCATCTGTGGATCGATGATCAAGATGAAGCCCACCTGGATGAGGCTTTGGGCCGATTATGAGCGGTTATCCTATAAGAAGCAGCGATTCCCGGCTGGCCTTTTGCTCTTAAACCAGTTAAGGTAAGCCTGAAAACAGATCGATTGTGATGTATTTGAATCCGCTCACAATGAACAGCCTCAAACAGTATCGGAACAAGACCAAAATGTTTCGTAAATTTTTAACGGCCATGGTGGCTGCAACCTTTCTTGTGCCTTTGCTCCCGGCCAATGCTGTTGATAAAATTCCGGATCAAACGTCTCTCACCTATAGCATCGAGCGTAAAGGCTCGAAAATCGGCACCCACAGCGTTTCCTATGATTTCACCGGCGAAAATCAGATCGCTGTTGATATTGAAGCGAGGGTGCGGATCAAGATGGCGTTCATCACCGTTTACAAGCTCGATCATAGCTCGCAGGAATTATGGAAATCCGGCGAACTGGTCAAAATGACCAGCGAAACCCAGCGCAACAGCTCTTATGAAGAGGTGGATCTAAGGGCGGCGGATGATCATTATGTGGTTGAAACAGATGGCGAAACGGTTTTAGCGCCGCGCGATCTTGTGCCCAGCAGCTTTACCAAAACCGATTTCTGGATCGATGAGGGCACTAAGGATTTCATGCTCCTTGATACCCTCTCGGGGCTGATGCGGCCATCCCGGCTTGAAGCCAAAGGGCGTATCCAGCTTGATAATGATGATCAGACCGTTGACGCGCGCTATTACACAATAACCAATCTGGATGAAAATACCCTCAGCCATGAATTCTGGATCGATGATGCGGGCTATCTGATCGTTGGCACTCTTTATACCAAGGATGGGGAAACCCTCACCTATCGCTTCCAGAAGGCAAAAGACAAACAAGCCGCCTGAGAGTTCACTTGTGAACAGCAGCAGATGAAAGCTGAATGGGCAGATCCAACCCATTGCCCCTTTTTTCCAATCAGTTCTTGTTCTTTTGGTTTTTTGCCTTCTATCATACTCCCAAAGTGTTTCTGAACCCTGTTGCCTTTCAGCTCAACCGGAAGGCCATAAAGGGATGAGCAAATGACAGATCGGCAGATGACGCCTGATATTCATGAAAACAAGATCATGTGCCTTGCCTGCCCGGCTCGCGACAGCTTTTTATGCTCGGGTCTTGATGATCATGAATTGAAACATCTGGCCGCCCGGGCCACCCGTTTTCAGGTCAAACGCGGCCATTCCCTGATTTTGGAAGGCGATCAGACGAAAGACGTTTATAATGTGATTGAGGGCGATATCGCCTTATCGCGGCTTTCCAGCGATGGACGGCGGCAGATTTTGGGGTTTCTGACCAAAGGCGATTTTATCGGCCTCACTTTATCCGATCAGTATCATTTTTCCGCCGATGCTTTGAACGACGCCCGCCTGTGCCGTTTTGATCGGCGCTCCATCGAGGAACTGATCGAACGTTTTCCCGGCATGGATCGGCAGGTGCGCCGCATGGGGGCATCGGCTATGGATCAGATGCTTGATCTGGTTTTTTCTTTGGGCCGCAAAACCGCACAGGAACGGGTGGCGTCCTTTCTCATCGGTCTTGCCCATCGCCAGGGGCATTGCCATGATCCATCCTTGGAAATTCATCTGGCCATGAGCCGGGCGGATATCGCCGATTATCTGGGGCTGACGATTGAAACCGTCAGCCGCATTTTCTCGAAACTGAAAACGCTCCAGATTATTCGCCTCGAAACGGCGCAGCATCTTCATATATTGGATCTGCCGAAGCTTCAATCTTTGGCCGAGTGCGAACTCGCCTGATCAGGCTCCCCTTGACCGCTCGATGCTCCTTTAAAATTACTCATCCCAAAATAAAACAGCCGCTTTCCCAAAAATGGCTCAATTCGGGGCAGCCCATCGCCTCGTTTATGTTTTATTTTGAAACAGCCCCCATGATCATTACTGCTAAGTCTCTGGAATCATTATCAAGATAAAATTGGCATGATCTATGCTTAACTTCTGATCTGAAGAAGGAACAATGCTGGTCTTCATATGCCTGATGTGATGATCGGCTTTGGCGGTGGTATTTTGCCTGAGATATCATCGCTCTCTCGTGGCGGCGTCTGCTCAATTGAGCGGCGCCGCTTTTTTTGCCTGTGCAATCCTTGATTAAACAGGCATTGATCAGTTCAAAAGTTCAGAAAGCGATTTCGGTTGCCATGTGCTCAAAAGGCGCTTCACCCTTTGCCATTCATCCCATCCGGCCCCCAATTTAGCCCGGGTCAGGGCGGCCTCGGCTTCTTTCAATCTTTGGGGATCGCGCAATCCATCATGGGCCAATTGCAGATATAAAACGGCCTGAACCGCATCTTTTTCAACCCCCCGGCCATCCAGATAAAGACGCCCCAATTCATATTGCGCCAAAGCATTGCCGGTTTCAGCACTGATATGAAACCAAAAGGCCGCCTTTTCCAGATTCTGCTCCACCCCCACACCCTGATGATAAAGATCGGCGATGAGCAAAGTGACAGGGGCCCCTTTCTGGGCGGCTTTTTCCAACCATGGCAGGGCTTTCGCCCAATCACCATCCTCACCGCGCGCCAAAAGGGCGGTGCCCATTGCCAAAAACTCTTCAGCTTTCTCAGGTCCTGATGCCGACCCCGTTTCTATCCCGGATTTTCCCAGAGTATCGGCTTCGGTTTGCGCGAAAACCGCGCCCGAAAAGCAAATAAACCACAGGCCGAAGAGTGCACAGATCCTTGTCATGGCATCAATCCCGATCAGGTCCAGACAATGAGCCTAGCGCGTTTATGCACCGAGATCAAAAATTCAGTGAACGGGTGATGAGCCATTTGAAAAACAGCAGATCAGCCGATATTCAAGGCAGGGAAGCGGTGGTTTCGGTGGCCTGAACCAACCCCCGTAGATCGAGCAGGGACAGCCGCAATTGGCTCCAATCCTGATCGGTGATCGCCGCTAAGGGGCCGGAAAACTGGATGGCATAGGCACAGCGATCCGCCCCGATGAAGGCCAAAGTTTCACGGCGCACGGCATCTGCCCCTTCGGCGATAAAGGTGCTGGCGGCCAGGCCATAAGGCGCTTCGGAAAAGAGCGAAACTGAACATTCAAGTCCAGCCTCGGCACAGGCCTTGCGCGTATCGGCGGCGGTATCAGACCAATATCCAGCGCCTTGATCGCCGCTTTGGCCATCCATCTTCAAGCGGTCGCCACCAATCAGCAACAGGCCGTTGCTCTGTTCATGGACATAAGCCAGCTTATAATCGGGCATGATTTGATGCAGATGATCGGCAAATTGCGGATCGCCGCTGATCACGGGTCGCAGATCATGCCAAAAATCAGCATCCCCCAAGGTATCGGCAATCATGGTAAAAGCACATTGATCGATCATCTGCTGATGGGTGAGGTCCTGACCGGACTTATCACTAAAGGCAGAATTTCCGAGAGAAAATAAAGCGGAAAGCATCATTAAAACAATCATGGACCAACCTTTTCTTTCAAAATCGATCCAATTTTAATGAATTATTAATGACTTGCCAATGGCAATTTGACGATCATCCCGCCCTTTCAGGCGTGTTCGCGTGAGGCGCTAAATTTTTGTAAAAATGATATTCCGTGGTGTTGGATGGATCATTAAGATCGCGCGTTTCCCCCGGCCCGATAAAGCCATGGCGTTGGTAAAAGGCATGGGCCTCGATAAAGCGGGTATCCGACCATAAATCCATGCGCGATGCCCCGCAGTCTCGCGCTTTTTCCATCACCAATTCCAATAAAGCGCTGGCCAACCCCAAGCGGCGCATGGAGGTATCCACATAAAGCCGCTTCAATTCGATCGCTTGATCCGCTTTCGGGGTGTAGCCCACACAGCCAATGATCTGTTGGCGGGGATGCGGGCTTTGTTTTGCGGCAACCAAGGTTTCAGCCACCCAGAAATGACCGCCCTGCTGTTCATAAAGGCTGGAAATATGATGAAGATCGGCATCAAGGCCGGGCAGATCGAGCACGCAACCGGGATAGGCGCTGAAACAGCGGCCAATCAGCCCAATCACCTGCGGCGTATCTTCTGGCCGGCCAGAGCGGATATTGAAAGCGGGTGAGGATGTGGCGCTGGCGCTGTCCATTGCGGCATCAGGCCGCTGATGGTCCGGTCGATCCCCTTGTCTTTCCGGCTGATCACGCATCGTCTCGCCCCCTTGTCGCCTTTATGAGCCTTGTTAAAAGCACAAAAAAACGCCGCGGAAAAGACCCCGCGACATTTTACAAAGATCAAAAGACCCAAGGCTCAGCGTGAATAGAATTCGACCACCAGATTGGGTTCCATCTTCACAGGATAAGGCACTTCATCAAGGGATGGGGTGCGGGTGAAGGTGGCTTTGGTGCCTTCCACGGTGATGTATTCCGGCACATCGCGCTCGGGGCTTTGGGCGGTTTCGAGCACCATGGGCATCTGGCGCGATTTTTCACGCACTTCGATCACATCGCCTTCTTTGACCAGATAGCTGGGCACATTGGCGCGCTTGCCATTGACCAGAACATGGCCATGGCTGACAAACTGACGAGCGGCAAAAACCGTGGGCACGAATTTCGCGCGATAGACCACAGCATCCAAACGACGCTCCAAAATCCCGATCAGATGTTCACCGGTATCGCCTTTTTTGCGCGAGGCTTCCTGATAATAACGGTTGAACTGCTTTTCGGTGATCGAGCCATAATAGCCTTTCAGCTTTTGTTTGGCGCGCAGCTGAATCCCGAAATCCGACAATTTGCCTTTGCGGCGCTGGCCATGTTCACCCGGGCCATATTGACGGCTGTTGACCGGGCTTTTGGCACGGCCCCAGATATTTTCGCCCATCCGGCGATCGATTTTATGCTTGGCAGTAATACGCTTGCTCATGTCGAACCGCGTCCTTTCTATGCGCCATGGGCCGGGCGCCAATCGCCCCTTTTACATTTTGACACAGGCTGTTTTTTTGCATCAAAACAACATGAAGCCAAAGCGCAAAAGCGCCCACGCGGGCGACGGACAAAAATCTGCCGCCCGTTCGAAGTGCGGGGACTATAGCCATGCGGCTGAAAAGATCAAGTCTTGATCAGTAGAATTGCGATTTTCGTGCATCCGGCTTGCGCTCGATCTGCATCTCACTGTTCAAAGCGACGCAAGCGCCGGATCAGGCTTGATGTATCATTGCGCCCCCCGCCCTGGGCCTGCACATCGGCATAAAACTGATCCACGAGGGCCGTGAGCGGTAAAGAGACCCCCATCCGCCGGGCTTCGGCCAGAACGATGGCGAGATCCTTCCGCATCCAATCCACCGCAAAGCCAAAATCAAATCGCCCCTCAACCATGGTTTCGGCCCGATGCTCCATCTGCCAGCTTTGGGCCGCCCCTTGGGAAATCACCTCCACCACCTGCCCCGCATCAAGCCCGGCTTCCATGCAGAAATTAAGCGCTTCCGACAAGCCCTGCAATGTGCCGGCGATGCAGATCTGATTGACCATTTTTGCGGTTTGCCCGGCCCCCACAGGCCCTAAAAGCCGCACCATTTTGGCATAGCTCTCCATCACGGGCATGGCTTTATCGAAATCGCCTGCATCACCCCCGCACATCACCGTCAGCCGGCCATCCTTAGCCCCCGCTTCACCGCCTGAAACCGGCGCATCGATAAAGCCCAGCCCAAAGCCTTTGGCCGCGTGGTGCATTTCTTTGGCCACCGCAGCCGAGGCGGTGGTGTGATCGACGAAAACAGCCCCTGCCCGCATGGCGGCAAAGCTGCCCTGATCGCCTGTGCAAATGGCGCGCACATCATCATCATTGCCCACACAGGCAAAAACGATATCGGCATCCCGCACGGCTTCAGCCGGGGTGGCCGCCGTGGATAAAAGGGCATCAGGGTGCGCCCGCTTCTGCTCGGCCAGCCAATGTTCGGCCCGCGATGCTGTGCGGTTATAAACGGTGAGCGGATAGCCCTTCCGTGCCAGATGAGATGCCATGGGATAGCCCATCACACCCAACCCCAGAAATGTGAGCTTGTGGGTCATGAAATCGCCGTTACTCTGTTGGTGATCAGGATCGACAGACATCAAACGCTAGCGGGCTTTCATGCTTTTTGTAAAGCCCCTCAAAAGGAGACCGGGTATGCGCAAGCTGATCGCCAGAACGAGCGGGCTTTTGGGGCTTGTGATTCTTTTGATCGCCTTATTTGGCTGGAGTTATCTGCGCAGCGCCCTGCCGCAAACTTCCGGCACCCTTTATCTCGATGGGTTGGAGGGCAAGGTCAGCATTGCCCGCGATCAGCATGGCGTGCCCCATATCACCGCCGATAGCATGGAGGATGCCTTTTTTGCCATTGGCTTTCTTCATGCCCAGGATCGCCTGTGGCAATTGGCCATGCATCAGCGGATTTATGCCGGGCGGCTGGCGGAAATCGGCGGCTCATCGGCCCTTCCCACCGATCAATTCCTGCGCACACTTTCATTAAAAGATCGCGCCCGCAAAGCCTGGCGCCATCAAAGCCCGGAAACCCGATCAGGGCTGAAAGCCTATGCCAATGGCATCAACAGCTTTATCGCGCAGCATCGAGGGGCGCTGCCGCCCGAATTCATGCTCACCGGCACCCGCCCCGAAAGCTGGACGCCGATCGACAGCTTGGGCTGGCTCAAAGTGATGGCTTTGGATCTGGGCGGCAATTTCTGGATGGAACTGGCGCGGCTGGATCTGGCCGCTTTGCTCGATTCCGAGCAACTGACCGAATTTTTCCCGCCTTATCCCGGTGAAGCGGCTCATGAATTACCCGATATAAGCCAGCTTTATGAGGGGCTGGAAATCAGCGCCGCCATGAGCGCACCACAAGACATCGGCAAACCCCGCGGTTTAGGCTCGAATAACTGGGTGATTTCGGGTGCATTGAGCAAAAGCGGCAAGCCCCTTTTGGCCAATGATCCGCATCTGGCCTTGACCACCCCATCCTTGTGGTATCTGGCGCATCTCAAGATCGGCGATGAAGATATCATCGGTGCCACCATGCCCGGACTGCCCTTCATCGTGCTGGGCCGCAATAACCGCATGGCCTGGGGCTTCACCAATGTCAATCCCGATGTGCAGGATCTTTATATCGAAAAGCTTGTGGGGGATGGCAGCCGCTATCTCACCCCATCGGGGCCGCAGTCTTTCATCACCAGAGACGAAGTGATCCTTGTGAAAGATGCCGATCCGGTCTCCATCATCGTGCGCGAAACCCGCCATGGCCCGGTGATTTCCGATGCCCGCAGCGATCTTGCCGAGCGGCTGCCCAAAGATGCCGTGATCGCCCTGGCCTGGACGGCGCTGGATGAAAACGATACCACCGCCAGCATGGGGCTGGACCTGACCCAAGCGCAGGATTTCCCCGATTTTCTGAATGCCCTGCAATATTATATCGCCCCGATGCAGAATATTGTTTATGCCGATGTGGATGGCCATATCGGTTATTTCGCCCCGGGCCGAGTGCCGGTGCGCCTGCCCGAAAACCGCACGCAGGGGCTGCTGCCCGCACCGGGCTGGCTGGCGGATTATGATTGGCAGGGCACCCTGCCCTATAGCGAATTGCCGAAAAAATATGATCCCGAAGACGGCGTGATCGCCACCGCCAATGAAAAGATCACCCCGCCCGATTATCCGCATTATCTGACATCCGAATGGGCCATGCCCTATCGCGGGGATCGCATCCGCGCCCTGATTGCCGAAACCGGCCCCCATGATCTGGATAGCATGAGCCGCATTCAGATGGATATCCGCAGCAGTTTGGCCGCCGATCTGCTGCCCCTGATGCTTGATCACGCCACGGGTGCTACCCATCGCGATCTTCTGGATGCCCTTGGCCAATGGAATTTGGAAATGGCGGCGGATCGCCCGGAACCGTTGATCTTTACCGCTTGGCACCGGGCCCTGGTCAAACAGATCATTGCCGATGAACTGGGCAGCAGATTTCCCCGATATTGGTCGCCCAAGGCAGGTTTTCTCCGCGCCGTTCTGGGGGATGCCCCCGATGATGCAGCCAATGGAGCACGCTGGTGCGATGATGTGGGCACCACCGCACTTGAAAGCTGCGCTGAAACCGTGACCATGGCCCTTGATGAAGCCCTGAAGGATCTGGCCCAGCGTTTGGATCGCCCTATAAAAAGCTGGCGCGATTGGCGCTGGGGTGATCTTCATCAGGTGGTGCAGGACCATCGCCCCTTTTCACAGGTGCCCTTTCTTGCGCCCTTTTTTGAAAAGCGCGCCCCTGCCGGTGGCGGCACCGATACGGTGAATGTGGCGGGCCCGCGCTTTGCCGCCGATGATCCCTTCACTTATGGCCATGGGGCGAGCTACCGGGTGGTTTATGATCTGTCGGATCTTGAGCGGTCGCGCTATATCATTCCCACCGGGCAGTCGGGGATTGTTTTCTCAAAGCATTATCATGATATGATGCCTTTATGGCTCAAAGGCCAATCGATCTCCATCGCCAGCAATCCCAGGGCGGATGCCATCGCAGCCACGTTGATCCTGGTGCCACGATCCCCAAAACCCCCAAAATCATAAGGAAAAATTAAGGCCAAACCGCCATTCTGATGGCCACCAAACCCAAGCAGCGGAGCAGGCGGTGGCAAAGAACGACGAGGCACGACCCATCATCATCAAAAAGGTGAAAAAAGGCGGCGGCGGCGGCCATCATGGGGGTGCCTGGAAAGTCGCCTATGCCGATTTCGTCACCGCGATGATGGCCTTTTTCATGCTTTTGTGGTTGCTCAATGTGTCTGACAAGGAAACCCTTGAAGGCCTGGCCGATTATTTCACCCCTTCATCGGCCAGTGTCAGCGGCAAATCGGGGGCTGGAAAGCCGCTGGCCGGGGCCTCGATTGCCGCATCCGGTCTTGCCAATGCCAGCGGATCGATCACCCCGATCAGCGGCCCGCCGCCCACCTCCAAACCCGATCAGAATCGCGATAGCAAAGCCGCCGATAATGCCGAAAATCCGCAGGCCGATTTTGAAGACAAATTGAAGGACGAAACCAACGAGGCCATGAATGCGCTGGAAGAAACCCTGCGTCAGGCCATTCAGGACTCGCCGGAGCTCGCCCAGCACAAGGATCAGATCCTGATCGAGCAAACCCCCGAAGGCGTGCGCATCCAGATCACCGACAAGGATGGCCGCTCGATGTTCGAGCCTGCAACCGCCAATCTTTACAACTATGCCAAAAGGCTGATTCGCGAAATTGGCGGGATTACCGCCACTTTGCCCAATCGCATTGCCATTTTAGGTCATACCGATGGGGGATCCTTTGGGGCGGGCAGCGATTATACCAATTGGGAATTATCCGCGGATCGCGCCAATTCCGCGCGCCGTGTGCTGGCCGAAACCGGGGTGAGCTCTGATCGCTTTTCCGAAGTGATCGGCAAATCCTCATCCGAACCCCTTTATCCCAATCAGATCATGCGGGCGGAAAACCGCAGAATCTCGATTCTGGTGCTGCGCGAAGCGCCGGTGGTTCTCCCCAATGCCCGCCGATAAGGGCTGAACGAGCACAGCTTATCTGATGCACTAAAAATAACAGGCTGTCACAAGATGTTGGGCGGGTTATAGTTCGCCCCCTTTGCAACGCATCCGACATTCTGGTGGGGAGCCAGCTTTCTTTATGATTGCAGCCAGTCCAAGCATTGAAATGTGGATCACCTTTGGCATCATTGCCTTTGGCATGGTGCTTTATGCGCTGGATCGCATCGCTATGGAGATCACCTCTTTGGCGATTATCGTGGCGCTGCTTTTAACCTTTCAGATTTTCCCCGTTCTTGATCCCCAAACGGGGGAAAGCCTCTCCACAGTGCGGTCGCTGGTTGCCGGCTTTGCCGATCCTGCGCTGATCGCGATCCTCAGCCTTCTGGTGATGGGGCAGGCTTTGGTGGTATCCGGGGCTTTGGATGAACCCATGCGGCGGCTGGTTGGCCCGGCCACCAATTCCCCAAAGCTTATCCTGTTCAGCGTTTTGGGCATTGTGTTGCTGTTTTCCGGCTTTTTGAACAATACGCCAATCGTGGCCATTTTCATTCCCATCCTCAATTCTTTGGCCGGCAAAATGAGCATGAACCCAAGCCGGGTCATGATCCCGCTGTCTTATGCCGCCATTTTGGGGGGGAATCTCACCTTGATTGGTTCGAGCGCCAATCTGCTGGTGGCGGGCAGCTATAGCCGGATCACGGGAGAATCGCTGGGATTTTTTTCGATCTTCGTGCCCGGTCTCATTTTAGGGATCGCCGGATTTTTATATCTGGTTTTTCTGGCGCCCCGCCTTTTGAGCGACAGGGCGACCATGGCCTCGCAATTCACCGGGGGGGCAAAACAATTCCTGATCCAGCTTGAAATCACCGCCACCAGCGCCCTCAATGGCCTAACCGCCACATCGGGCCTGTTTCCCGAACTGACGGATATGACCATCAGGTGCATCAGGCGGGGCGATGAAATGCTGCTGCCACCTTTTGATGATCTGTCGCTTCAGCCCGGCGATATGCTGGTGGCCGCTGCCACTCGTGCCCATCTCACCGATATGATGCTGCGCTCGCCCGAGCTTTTGAGCGGCGCCTGGATGAAAGGCGGGGTGGGTGGTGGCCATGATGAGCAAGACACAAGCCCCCTGCCATCGGGCGAAAGCATGATGGCCGAAGTCATGATCGCCCCGGCCTCCCGGCTTCAGGGTAGAAGCCTTGAACAGGTTGGCTTTCGCTCCCTTACCAATTGCATTGTTCTGGGCCTGCAAAGACGTTCCCGGATGATCCGAACCCACACAGCGCAATTGGTTCTGGAGCCGGGCGATGTGCTGCTTTTGCTGGGGCGGCGCGATGATATTCATGCCCTGCGCGGCAATCGTGATCTTTTGCTTTTGGAATGGTCGGCATCCGATTTTCCTGCCGAACAAAAAAGCGCCTATGCCATCTTTATTTTTGCGATGACCATCGCCTTGTCGGCTTTTGGCATTCTTCCCATCACCGTGGCGGCTCTGGGCGGGGCTTTGGCCATGATCGTCACCAATTGCCTTAATATCCGCCAGGCCTTCCGGGCCATTGATCAGAAAGTCGTCATGATCATTGCTGCCGCCATTGCCATGGGCCATGCCATGTCGATCACCGGCGGTGCCAGCTATATTGCCGATTCGGTTCTCAATATGCTGGGCGATGCATCGCCGCTGGTGTTCCTCTCCAGCTTTTTCCTGCTGGTGGCTCTGCTTACCAATGTTCTATCCAATAATGCCACGGCGGTTCTGTTCACACCCATTGCCATCTCCATTGCCCACCGTATCGGAATTGAACCCGAAATTTTCGTCATTGCTCTGATTTTTGCTGCGAAATGCTCTTTTGCCACGCCTTTTGGCTATCAAACCAATCTGCTGGTGATGGCACCGGGACATTATCGGTTCATTGATTTCGTCAAGGCAGGCACGCCGCTCGTCTTCATCTTATGGATTGTCTTCACAGGCATAGCCGCTTGGTATTATGGTCTTTGAAAGACGGAGCCACTCCTGATGGAAAGCCTGACGTGACAGATCAATCTTTGCAGTTCCCGCGATTTTATGTCACTGCGCCCTCGCCCTGCCCCTATCTGGACGGTCGCGAGGAACGAAAGGTTTTTACCGAATTGCGGGGCGATGATGCCTCGGCCCTCAATGAAGCGCTGTCGCGCGTGGGGTTTCGGCGCAGCCAATCCGTGGCTTATCGCCCGGCCTGTGATCGCTGCAGCGCCTGTGTTTCCGTGCGGGTGGTGGCCAGCGCCTTTCGGCCATCGCGGCGGATGCGTAAAATCAGCAGCCGCAATGGTGATATCCGCAGCGAAGAACGCCCGCCGGTGATAAGAGCCGAGCAATATGGCCTTTTGCGCGCCTATCTCGAAACCCGTCATGCAGATGGCGGCATGGCAGGCATGTCGATGCAGGAATATGCCGATATGGTGGAAAACAGCCCGGTCAACACCATGCTGGTGGAATATCGCCTGCCCCCGATTGATGATGCCCAGAGCCTTGATGAAAAACGCGGCCGCTTGATCGCTGTGGCGCTGACCGATGTGTTGTCGGATGGTCTATCGATGGTCTATAGCTTTTTCGATCCTGAAATGACCCGGCGATCCTTGGGCACCTATGTGATTTTAGATCATATCGCCCGCGCCCATGATCGCGGATTGCGCAATGTTTATCTGGGTTACTGGATCGCCAACAGCCCGAAAATGGCCTATAAAACCGAATTCAGCCCGCTGGAGCGCTTGGGCCATGATGGCTGGCATTTAATGGCTAAAGCGCAGTCTGGCAGCGCATCCGCCTCCTGATCCTTTTTTCATCAGCACTAAAGGCCTGATCGCTTTATGGATGTTCCCCCCCGCCCG
>BAYV01000018.1 GCA_000710935.1 Iodidimonas nitroreducens
ATAGGTGAATTGCACATCCCGGGTTTCGCCCACCCCCAGATCCTGAAAGCCTTCACCGGGATCAAAGCTGAAACTGCCATCCGCATTGACCACCACCGTGCCTTCAGCAGGCCCTTCGATCAGGCCATAGGTGAGGATATCGCCATCCACATCGGTGGCCACCAATTGCCCGATAACCACGCCGCCATCTTCCACCGCATCCAAAGTTCCGGCCTGCGCCAAAGGATCGGAATTGGCCGCAGCCGTGGCGACGGCAAGGCCATCGACGCCCACCAAGGCCTGTGGCCCCACAGTTGCACCATCCACTGCAGCAGGGGCAGTCACCGTGCCCTCAGGCGCAAGCTGATTGATCCCCACCTGCCCCTGATTGGCGGGCGGCGAGGCATTACCGGAATTCTGTGCATTGGGGATGAACAAAGGATCGCTGCCATCGCTCAAGCGGAATGGGGTGTCGCGATCAAAGACTAAGGGCGTATCGCGATCAAGGATCAATTGCCGATCCAGAAGCGGGCTGTCCACAAGCGCCCCTTCATCGGGTGTTACGAGGAACCCTTCCCCGCGATCCGGTGCGCCGATATGAACATTCTGATTGGTCAATTCCGCATTTTCAAAAAGCCCGGGCTCATCAGGGGGCAAAAAGCCTCTCTCCGCATCGGCAGGCGATTCGGTTTCCCTGAACAGGGCCGGATCGGTAGCCGCATTGCGCAGATTATCTTCTGAAAATGTTTTATCAGCCATGTCATTCTCGCTTTAAATCAAAGGCACAAAAGCATCTGGGATGCATCAGACACGCGCATCAGAAATCCTGCGCCCCCAAGAATCCTAAAAACTTTTCTTATCATAAAGCCCATTGGATCGAAATCATCTAAAATTTTTATTAACTCACTGATTTTTGTGTAGTTTTATAAAATTTAGTTTAAATACAATCTATCTTTGCAGTTGCGTATAAACTTGTTAATCGTCTATGCGCTAAAATAATTTTTCCGATTATATCAGCGAAAGCATCCAACGCCCCAAGCTGATAAGCGGCAATTTATGAAGTCAAAAAACCAGATTTGATATGAAATTGTTCAATCCCATGGCAGGCCGATGAATAATCCTAACGGAACCGAAATGAATTCTTCGGCGCCACTCTCACCGGCTGGCGTACAGGATGGCGATATGCTGCATCAGCTTTGGCGTCAGTTCCTGCCCATGTCAAACAGACCGGTCCTGCTCGCCTCTCTGGCCATCAATCTTCTGGCGCTTGCCCTGCCTTTGATGATCTTGCAGGTTTATAATCGGATTCTGCCTTATGAGGGATTATCCACCCTTGCCATGCTCAGCCTTGGGGTTTTTGTAGCGCTGATCATCGATCTTGTTTTGAAAATCGCCCGGGCGCATCTATCGGGCTGGGCCGGGGCGCAATATGAACATAAGGCCGGCTGCATTGCCATGCACCGATTGGCCAGCGGCGATCTGGCGCATATCGAAGCCACACCATCAGGCACCCATCTCGACCGTTTATCGAGCATCAGCCAGATTCGCGAATTTTATGCAAGCCAGGCCAGCCTCGTCCTCGTCGATCTGCCTTTCATCGTTATTTTTCTGGGAATTCTGGCCCTGATTGCCGGGTGGCTGGTTCTCATTCCCCTGTTCATGCTGGTTGTTGCGGCCCTGATTGCCTGGCGATTGGGCAAGCGCCTGCAAAATAAGATTGAACAGCGCCATCATTGGGATAGCCGACGCTACAGCTTTCTGATCGAGGTTTTGAGCGGCATTCACACGGTCAAGGCGATGGCCATGGAAAAAATGATGCTGCGGCGCTATGAGCGGCTTTTGGAAGCCAATGCCTCCCTCAGTGCCGAAGTCTCTGATCTGTCCGGCCATGCCCAAACCGTGGGGACCCTGACCAGCCAGCTCACCTTGGCCGCAATCGTCGCCTTTGGCAGCCTTTTGGTGATAGATGGCCAGATGACCATGGGGGCGCTGGCCGCCAGCACATTGCTTGCCGGGCGCACGGTGCAGCCTGCCTTGCGGGCCTTGGGCTTATGGTCGCAATTTCAATCGGTCAGTCTGGCAGAAGAGAATCTGCGCGATATCGATGCCATCCCCGCGGAATCGCGCGGTCAGTTCGTGATGGATCGCTTTCAATCTCTTGAATTGCGCGGGGCGGCCTTTCGCTATGATGCCCCCGACATTGAAACCGATGATGTTTTAAAAGGCATCGATCTGCATCTGGAACGCGGTGAAGTCATCGGCATCACCGGGCAGAATGGCTGCGGCAAATCCACCCTTTTGCATCTGGCGGCCGGGCAGATCAGCCCCAGCCGGGGCCGTGTTTTGCTCAATGGTCAGCCCCCCGAAGATTATGAAGCCGCCAGCATCTTTCGCCAGCTTGCTTATGTGCCCCAAAGGCCGACATTATTCCACGGCACGGTGCTCGATAATCTGACGATGTTTCAATCCGATGAGCCCAAAATCATGCAAAGGGCTTTGGAACTGGCGCAAAAGCTGCTTTTAGATGAGGTTTTTGCCCGCCTGCCCGATGGCTATGATACCGAAATCGGCGATAGCACCACGGCCATCCTGCCCGCAGGCGTTGCCCAAAGAATTACCATCGTGCGCGCCATTCTCCATCGCCCCGGGCTGATTTTGCTCGATGAAGCCAATACCAGCCTTGATGGCGAAAGCGATCGCGCTTTATGCGATCTCTTGCGCAGTTTGAAAGGCGATTGCGCGATGATTCTGGTGAGCCACCGGCCCTCCCTGCTGGCCTTGGCCGATCGGCGCTATAGCCTTGAAGGTGGTCGGCTTTTGCCCATGAAAACAGCGCCTTTTGTGCCTTCAGAGGAGCCCCAAAGATGAATGCTCCGGCATCTCCGCGCGGCTCTGATCGTGGGTCCATTCGCCCTAATGCGGCCCTGAGCCATCAGGATGCAGATGCTTTGGCTTCGGCCATCCGCCGTGGCTCTTTGGGTGATTTCACCGCCCGATCAGGCTTTGCCGCCTGTTTGATGGCCCTGCTCGATGCCCGGGGATGGCGCGGAACCCAGCGAAGCCTGAGCGAAGCCCTGCCGCATTTTGCATCCGACCTCAATCTGGCCAGCCTGCGCAATGTTCTGGCGGATCTGAATTTTAAAACTATCGAGCGTCCGATCAAAAAGGGCGAAATCCTCGACCCCCGGTTGATGCCGTGCCTTTATCTCGATGATCAAGGCAATCCCAGTGCTTTGAGCGTCAATGAACAGGGCATTTTCGAGATTTTTGCCGGGGATGACAATGTCTGGCGAATTCTTGATAAGCCCCTGGAAGCGGGCCTTGTCATTCTGATCACTGAAATTCCCACCGATCAGGATGCCCCGCGCCCCGAACACAACTGGACTCGCGCCATCCTGCGCCGGATGCGGCCCCGGATCATGCGGCTTTTGGGGATGACCTTCCTGCTCAACTTGCTGGCTCTGGTGGGGCCCTTGTTCATCATGGTGGTTTATGATCAGGTGGTGGCGTCGGGCTCTCCGCGCCTGCTCGTGCCTTTGGTCATCGGGGTGGGGTTGGCCGCCCTCATCGAATTGATCACCCGCATTTTTCGCGGAAAATCCATTGCCTTCATGTCCGGGCGGCTGGAATTCATTATTTCACGCAGTGTCTTCCGGCAAATTCTGAGCCTGCCCATCACCCGCACGGAATCCGCACCCTTGAGCGGCCAGATTTCGCGCATTCGTGAATTCGACAGCATGCGCGATATTTTCATGGGCACGCTGGTGACCGTGCTGCTCGAACTTCCCTTCATCGGAGTGTTTTTGCTGGTGATCGCCTTATTGGCAGGCTGGCTGGTGCTCATCCCCTTTGTAATGATCGGAGTGTTCATTCTGATGGGGGCCATCGCCTTGCCATCCCTGAAGCGATCCGTGGCCCGCACATCCAACCAAAGATCCCGGCAATATCGCTTTCTGGTCGAATTCGTGACCAATCTGCGAACCATTCGCGAAGCCGGTGCGGGCGAACGCTGGTCTGATCGCTATCGTGAGATGTCTGCGACCACCAGCCTCGAGCAATTTCGCAATGGCCAGATTGCCTTCACTTTGCAATCCCTGTCGCAATTGATCATGATGATCGCTGGCGGCGGCACCATCGTCTATGGCGTTATTCTGGTGATCGGGGGCACGCTCACAGCCGGCGGGCTGATCGCGGTGATGGCTTTGGTCTGGCGGATTCTCGCCCCCATCCAGAATCTGTTTCTCACCCTCACCCGCGCCGAACAAATCTCGATGACGGTGGGGCATCTCGATCAGCTGATGCAATTACGCGGCGAACAAACCCGTCATCATTCCGGCGGGATCATCCGTCAATGGGCCGGGGCCATTGATTTCACCCGGGTCAGCTTTCGCTATCGCCCCAATACCGATCCCGCCCTTTTGGGCATCAGTTTCAAGGCCGATCCCGGCGAGATGATCGCTATCATGGGATCGAATGGATCAGGTAAATCAACCATTTTGCGCCTGATCGCCGGGCTTTATGAGGCACAGGCCGGTCAGGTCAGCATCGATGGTCTTGATGTGCGCCAGATCGATCCTCAGGAATTGCGCCAGCAGATCGCCTATGTTCCGCAAAATTGCCATGTCTTTCACGGCACGTTGGCCCAAAATCTGCGCTTTTCCAACCCCGTGGTGAGCGAACGCGAGATTGAAGACGCCTGCCGCAAGGCCGGTTTGTGGGACGAAATCACCCGCCTGCCCGATGGGCTCGAAACCCGTTTTGGGGATCAAACCGTGTGGCAATTGAATGCGGGCTTTCGCCAGCGCATTTCCCTGGCCCGCGCCTATCTGCGCGATGCCCAACTGATCCTGCTCGATGAACCGGCACAAGCCCTAGATGATGCGGGGGATCAGGCTTTGGTGCAGATGATCCAGAATTTGCGGGGTGAGAAAACCATCATCATGGTTTCCCACCGCCCCAGCCATATTCGTCTGGCTGATCGTGTTTTGCATCTTGAAAAGGGCATCCTGATCGCTGAGGGCGCGCCCGAGCAGAGCCTGTCCCGATCCGAAGGCAAGTTTTTATGAGCCAAAACCCCGATTTTGAACACTCCATCAAAAGATCGCCAGCCATGTTGAACAAAAAAAGCTCCCGGTCCCTGATGCGTATCAATGCTTATGATCGCGAAGTGCTGAGCCGATCCGTTTATCTTGAAGAAACCGGCCCTTCGATGGGCATGGCGGCGCTGATTTTTGTGATCGCCGCGCTGATTGCCCTGTTCATCATCTGGTCTGGCCTTACCCGGCTTGATGAAACCGTGGCCGCAAGGGGAACGGTTTCACCAATCAGCTTTGTGCAGCCGGTACAGCATCTGGAAGGTGGGATCGTCGCCTCGGTGGAGGTTGAAGAGGGCCAAATCGTCAAGGCCGGTGATCCTTTATTGACCATGGATAAAACCATTTCGCGTTCCGATTATCTGGCCCTCAAGGTGCGCGAGGCCTCGCTCGCTTTGCAGATCGAACGCTTGCGCGCCTTTGCCCTGAATGATGAGCCTGATTTTTCCGCCTATGTGGAAAATTATCCCGAATTGGTGAGGGATCAACAGCGCATTTACGAAACACAGATCGATGCCCGCAATGCCCAGATTGCGATCAGCAACGCCCAGATCCAATCCCGCCAGCAAGAAGCGCTGAGCCTGAGCGAGCATCATGATATGCTTAAAAAGCAGGTTCTTTTGCTGCAGGAAGAGCTTGAGATGCGCCAAACCCTGCTGGACAAGGGCCTGACCAACAAGATCGTTTTCCTCGATACCCAACGGCGGCTCAATCAGACTGAGGGGGAAATCGCCCGCACCCGCGCCGATATGGCCCGCGCCGAAGCCGAAATTGCGCAGGCGCGCGGCGGATTGCTGGAAATGGAAGAACGCCTGCGCGGCGATGCTTTGGAGGAATTGGGGCGCTTTTCCAATGAGCAGGCTGAAATCAAGGAGCAACTGACCCGGCTTTCGGATCGGGTACAAAGAACGGTGGTGCGCGCCCCCGTGGCTGGAACGGTGACCGGATTGGCCGTTACCGGTCCCGGTGCCGTGGTGCAGCCCGGGGCAAAGCTGGCCGACATCGTGCCCAATGATCGGCAGATTCTGGCGGAAACCCGGATCAGCCCGCGCGATATCGGGCATATCAAACCCGGCCAGCCGGTGACAGTGAAAATCGATAGCTATGATTATGCACGCTTTGGTGGTGTTCCCGGAAAAGTGAAAAGCATTTCTGCCACCAGCTTCATCGATGAGGAGGGTGTCAGTTATTTCCGCTCGATGATCAGCATCGATCAAACCTTTGTTGGCGAAAATCCGGCAAATAATACGATCACTCCGGGCATGACCCTGGTCGCCGATATCAAAACCGGCGAAAAAAGCCTGCTTGCCTATTTATGGCGGCCCGTTCAGCAATCAATGTCGGGGGCCTTTTCCGAACGCTGAAAATCCTTACGTCACTTTTGCCTACGGGTTTTCTGGACCCGTCCACACGTCTTTGTTTTTAGTGCAGGGGCCCTTTTCTTAAAAAGTGCACCCTAAGATAGATTCGCGCGCAAAGGCTGCACACCACTCTGCCGACCTTAATTGCTCCTGAAACAAAAATAATCAATAAAAATACACTATATAGGGATAAATTATTTAAAGAATTTACAACATAAAATTTATTGAAATGCAATTATGCCGATAAATAACCGCATAAGTTTCAATAATATATTATGAATAACGGATATTTATATTGTTATTTCAACATGAGTTCCTGTATTTATCGGTTAAGTATGGAGTTTATATAATTTATTTTTTGAGACGTCAGTATGAAAACAGCCATCTTTCCCGTCACAAAAGCCGATATTCTTAATCCATCACTCAAGAATCTGTTCATGCTGTGGGATGAAAAAAAAGCGGGAAACCGCTATCCCAACAGAAAAGATTTTTCCTTTGCCGATTTTCGGCCATGGCTGGGATTTTTGATCATCTGTTCGGTCAATCATGAAACGCAGGAAATCTATCCCGATCTGGTGGGCACGCAGGTCGTCGCTTGGGATGGCGAGGATATGACCCATAAGATCATGCACCCCACAAGGCCGTCAAACTTCCCCACCAAAATTTTGCAGCCCTTCTATGCTACGCTGGAAAACGGCCAGCCGATGATGGCGGTGCATACAAAACCCGATATCGGTGGCAAGCTGGAACGATTGATCCTCCCCTGCGCGGCGGATGACAATCTGATCGACAAGATGATTTCCGCCATTCTTCCCAATCCGCCCATGGCTGATTTTCTCAAAACCAATAGCCTGCTGCATCTGATGTCATAAAGGGCGGCGAAGCTCTTGCGACATCGGGCTTTTACGCCCATCTTTGCATGAAGCACAGGCAACAGCGGTCGGGGGTCATGATCAAGAGCAGGAAAATGCCATTCTCCCAACCTGCAGGCCAGCCTTCGTGCCAATCGAGGAAGCCCGCAAACCCAGCCTCCGGGATTGATCGTTTTCTCAACGATCTGGCCACGATCGATCACCAAACCCCATCCCGCTATTCCGGCCAGCCATCCGGGCGCCTGATCTTTGCCCTTGATGCTACTTTGAGCCGCCAACCCACATGGGATATAGCCACCCATATTCAAAGCCATATGTTTGAAGCCACCGAAGGGCGCGCCCCTTTATCGGTGCAGCTGGTCTATTTCCGGGGCTATCGGGAATGCAAGGCCAGCCCTTGGGTGCAGGACAGCCGGGCCCTCGCAAAACTGATGCGCGGATTGACATGCCAGGGCGGGATGACCCAGATCGGTCGGGTGCTGGGCCATTGCCTGCGTGAGCAACGCAAAAGCCTGCAAGATGCCCCCGCGGCGGCACCGATCAATGCCATCGTTCTGGTAGGCGATGCCTGCGAGGAAAAGGCTGATGATCTGTGCCATCTGGCGGGCCAATTGGGGCTTTTATCGGTGCCTATTTTTGCGTTTCACGAAGGCACGGATGCGGTCGCAAGAACCGCCTTCATGGAATTGGCGCGGCTTTCGGGGGGGGCCTATGCCCCGTTCGATCATCAAAGCGCCGATCAACTGCGTGATCTTTTAAAAGCCGTTTCGGCCTATGCCTCGGGCGGGGCGGCGGCCCTCAGCACCTTGGAAGCACAGATGAAGCGCCCCCTTGGTCTCTTGCAGCAGATGAAAGGGCACCGCCCATGATCTGGTTGGGGGCCGGTGTCCTCGGCCTTGTGCTTTTGCTGTTTTCCCTCAATAGCCTTGCCAAGGCGCCGCCGGATCGGGTGGCCCGGGCCGCCCTTCTCACGCTTTTAACGGTGCTTGGCCTTTTTGGGGGGCTTTTACTGATCACTGGCAAATTTCTGGTGGCCCTGCCTGTTCTGGCCTCGGCGGCGGCGGGGCTTTTCAAGCTGGCGGCGCTTTTACGCCTGTTTGGGGCGCGCGCCTCATGGAACCGCCCGCGCGCGTCGCAAAACACGAACAAAAGCGCGGATGGCTCGATGGATGAAGAGGCATCAAGCCCTGGCTCCGATGTCACGAGCTTGTGGCTTTCCATGCATCTGGATCATGAAAGCGGCGAGATCGAGGGAACGGTGCTGGACGGGCCATATCAAGGGGTGAAGCTCAGTGCCCTTTCTTTTGATGATCTCATCCGCCTGTTGCACGATCTTTATGATCATGATCCGGAAGGCAGCCGCCTTTTAGAAGCCTATCTGGACCGCAATCATGGGCCTTCATGGCGCAGGGCTAAAGCCCATGAGGCTGGAAAGTCCGATGCCGCAGGTACGATAAGCCTTGATGAAGCCCGAACGATTTTGGGGGTACCAGCCGATGCCAGCCCCCAGGATATTCAAGCCGCCTATCACCGATTGATGAAAAAAGTGCATCCCGATCAGGGCGGCAGCGCCTATTTTGCGGCCAAACTGAATGAAGCCAAAGATCGCCTGCTGCGCGATTAAATGTGAAACAAAATCCAAGGATAGCCCCGATGACCCGATCCCATCCCCTCGACCCCACGATATTGCGGGAATATGATATTCGCGGCGTGGTGGATGAAAGCTTTGGCGAAGCCGATGTGCGGGCGCTGGGCCGGGCTTTTGGCAGCCTTGTCCGCCGTGGGGGCGGGCGCAGTCTGGCAGTGGGCTATGATGGACGCGAAAGCTCGGTCCGCCTTGCGGATGCCCTGATCGAAGGGCTGATATCCACCGGCATCACCGTAAAGATGATCGGTTTGGGGCCCACGCCGATGATGTATTATGCCGTGCATGAGCTGGCCACCGATGGCGGGCTGATGATCACCGGTTCCCATAATCCGCCCGAATATAATGGCCTCAAAATGATGCTGGGCACGAAGCCCTTTTATGGCGCCCAGATTCAAAATCTGGGAGAGATGACTGCAAAGGGCGATTTTGAAAGCGGCGAAGGGGTGATTGAGCCGGTGGATTTATTTGATCGCTATATCGAGCGATTGGCCCGCGATTTCGATCCCCTGCCCGAGGACGCTGTGCCCATTGATGTGGGTTGGGACCCGGGCAATGGGGCGGCGGGCGATGCGGTGGCGGCTTTGGTCAAAAAACTGCCGGGCCGGCATCTGGTGATCAATGAAACCATCGATGGCCGCTTTCCCAATCATCACCCCGATCCCACGGTGGAAAAAAATCTCGAACAATTAAAAGCGCTGGTCAAAGCTGAAAATCTGTCTCTGGGCCTTGCCTTTGATGGCGATGGGGATCGCATCGGGGCGGTGGATCGCCATGGCCGGGTGGTGTGGGGGGATCAGCTTTTGCTGGTTCTGGCGCGCCATCTGCTGGCCACCCAACCCGGTGTTCCGATCATTGCCGATGTGAAGGCGAGCCAGATGCTGTTTGATGGCATCAGGGATGCGGGCGGGCTGCCGGAAATGTGGAAAACCGGCCATTCGCTGATCAAGGCCCGAATGAGCGAGGTGGGGGCCCCGCTGGCGGGCGAGATGAGCGGCCATATCTTTTACAAGGATCGCTTTTATGGCCATGATGATGGCCTTTATGCGGCCATCCGGCTGCTCAATGCCATTGCCGCCCAAGGGGGCGATCTGGCCGCCCTGCGCGATGCCATGCCGCAATTGGTGAATACCCCCGAACTGCGCTTTCCCTGCGCTGAAGAGCGCAAAAATCCGGTGATCGAAGGGGTTCGCGCCCGGCTTCAGGAGCAAGGTGCCAAGATCATCGATGTGGATGGGGTCAGGGTCATCACCGATGATGGCTGGTGGCTTTTGCGGGCATCCAATACCCAGGATGTGCTGGTGGCCCGGGTTGAATCCCATGATGAAGCCGGCCTTTTAAGGCTGAAGGGTCTTTTGCGCGATCAACTGGTCTTGAGCGGCATCACCCCACCCGAAGATCTATGACCGGTTGAATTTTTTGAACCATTGACTGCTGATTCGCCTGCCTAAGCCAGAAGAATCTGTGCCCTTGCCCTTTTGGCTGAGGGCAAGTTCATGAACGCCATCAGCCTTTTATGCTGCACTGCAAAAAAATCTTTTGACGCCCTGCGCACCGATGGGTTAATTTTAACCCCGAACAGTGGCGATATTCAAAGCTGATTATGGAGCAGCGACATGACGCAAAACAGCACAGAGCCCGGCAAAAAAACGGCCAACGACCCCTCGGCCACGGCGCATGTGGCGGAAAAATCGGCTGCTCCGGCGGGGGGCACCCCACCGGCTCAGGCGGAAACGGCCCCAAAAGCTTCGGCAGCAAAGCCTGTGGAGGTCGCGGCAGCTGCGGTGAAGGCAGCAGAGCCCGCCAAAACCACAGCCCCCAAAGCTGATGAGCCCAAAGCCGACGCCCCAAAAGCGGAAACGGTTAAGGCTGATCCAGTGAAAACGGTAACGGCCAAAACGGCTCCCAAAAAAGCGCCAAAAGCTGCCCCAAAGCCAACTATGAAATCAGCCGTGAAAGCATCGTCCTCAACGTCGGTGCGCGAATCCGAACGGGTGTTTGCTGAAGCCACCCTTCATGCCGCAAAAGATAAAGATGGCAGCAAAACAGCGTCCAAATCTGCCGCCAAAGCTTCGGCAAAGCTAAAGACACCGGCCAAAAGCACAAAACCCGCGACATCTGCCAAAAAATCCGTATCGGTGGCCCATGATGAGCTTGATCTATCCGCCGATCTTGGCCAGCGCGTTGTCAGCGATCTGTTTGGCAGCATGGGGGCGATGATAAATATGCAGCAAAAAACATTGAGTAATCTCCTCGATGCCGCCCTGTCTGCGACCGAACGTGCTGAAAATATGACCGATCATTATTCCGGTCTGGCCCAAAAAATCGGCCAAAGGCAAAATTCCTTCATTGATCGTTTACGCGATGCAAAAGATCCGCTCAGCGCCAGCGAGGCCCAGATCGGGTATTTCAAGGATTGCTGCGATGATCTGATGAAGGAATGTTCCGTCGCCACGGAATTATGGATTCGCGCCAGCCAGCAAAGCATCAATCCCATCAGCACACAGTTTTCCGTTCTGATCGATCAGATGAAGGGGCGTTAAGCCGCCGCATCCGCTTCTTTTTTTAATGGCTTCGGCGGCGCCAGGCACCGAAGACTAGAGCTGCGCAGAAACAAGTGTTCTGCGCAGCGTTATGGCTGTGTTAAGATTACATCTGCATGATCATGATTGATGCCTGAAGGATTGGGGCCATGTCATTCGAGCTTTTTTAAAAACTGTGTTGTGAAGGGGGTGTTATTCCCTTGGCCTTGCCTTATCTATGGACAGTTGGGGCTCGCGCCCGAGATGTATTTAAAAAAGCGGGGCCATTTCAGACAGGCAAGGCAGCGGCTGGTAAAATGAGCGTAAAGTACATATCTATGTCTGAGAATGAACAGGATGGCACGGGTGCACCCCATACGGGTTTATTGACCAAAACCGAGCCCAAAACCAAGAAACCATCCATGTACAAGGTTCTGATGCTGAATGACGACTATACGCCGATGGATTTTGTCATTCATGTCTTGAAGCGCTTTTTCAGGATGTCATCAGAGCAGGCGACACAGGTGATGCTGCATGTTCATCAAAAAGGCGTGGGCGTTTGCGGCGTGTTTACCTATGAAATTGCCGAAACCAAAGCAACGCAGGTTGTGGATTATGCGCAAAAACATCACCATCCCCTGCAATGCACCCTTGAAAAAGAGTGAGATGTGATGACAGGATCAGGAGGACGAGCGCGAACCGGTTGAATGACCGTCATCACGTTTTTTGAGATAAAGGATACCGAACCGTGCCGAGTTTTTCACCACATCTGGAACAAACGCTCCATCGCGCCCTGGCGGAAGCCAATAAGCGCCGGCACGAATATGCAACCCTTGAGCATTTATTGTTCGGGTTGCTGGATGATGAAGATTCTGCCGCCGTTCTCAATGCCTGCAATGTCGATATTCATATTTTGCGCGCCAATCTTGCCGGTTATCTGGATAAAGAACTTGATAGCCTGAAAATTGATGATGATGGCATCGAAGCCACCCCCACAGCCGGATTTCAAAGGGTTGTGCAGCGGGCCATCCTGCATGTGCAAAGCTCGGGGCGCGAGGAAATGACCGGTGCCAACGTGCTGGTTGCCCTGTTTTCCGAACGCGAAAGCCATGCGGTTTATTTTCTGCAACAACAGGATATGACCCGGCTGGATGCCGTGAGCTATATCAGCCATGGCATTGCCAAATCACCCCAGCAGGGCGACAGGCGGGCGGCATCTGGCGGCGCAACGGATGAGGAAAGCGGCCCCGGCGCCCCGGAATCCGCGCATCGGAATGAGCCGAAAAAAGGCGACAGCGCCCTTGAAAATTATTGTGTCGATCTCAATCAGCGGGCCCGCATTGGCAAAATCGATCCCCTGATCGGACGACAAAGCGAAATTGATCGCACCATTCAGATTCTGTGCCGCAGATCCAAGAACAATCCCCTGTTCGTGGGTGATCCCGGCGTTGGGAAAACCGCCATTGCCGAAGGGTTGGCGCGCAAGATCGTTGAAGGTGATGTGCCCGAGGTGCTGCTCGATGCCACGATTTTCGCCCTTGATATGGGATCGCTGCTGGCTGGCACCCGCTATCGCGGTGATTTTGAAGAACGCCTGAAAGCGGTGGTAAAAGAACTGGAAGATCATGACGGCGCGATTTTGTTCATCGATGAAATTCATACGGTGATCGGCGCGGGTGCCACATCGGGCGGGGCCATGGATGCCTCAAATCTTTTGAAACCCGCTTTGGCATCCGGGGCGATCCGCTGCATCGGGTCCACCACCTATAAGGAATTTCGCGGTCATTTTGAAAAAGATCGCGCCCTTTTGCGGCGCTTCCAGAAAATCGACGTGGCCGAGCCCACTTTGCCCGATACCATCAAGATCATGCAGGGGTTAAAGCCCTATTTTGAAAAGCATCATCGGGTGCGCTATACCGCCGATGCCATCAAGGCCGCAGTAGAATTATCCGCCCGCTATATCACCGATCGCAAATTGCCCGATAAAGCGATTGATGTGATCGATGAAACGGGTGCGGCCCAGATGCTGCTGCCCTTATCCCGGCGCAAGAAAACCGTTGGGGTGAAGGATGTGGAGGCCGTGGTTGCCAAGATCGCGCGGATTCCGCCGAAATCGGTCTCGAAAGATGATGCCAAGGTGATGGCCAATATCGAACGCGATTTAAAGCGTGTGGTTTTTGGTCAGGATCGTGCGATTTCCGCCCTGGCCGCCAGCATCAAGCTTTCGCGCGCGGGCCTGCGCGAGCCGAACAAGCCCATTGGTTCTTATCTTTTTTCCGGCCCAACGGGGGTGGGCAAAACCGAAGTGGCCCGCCAGCTTGCCCTGCTTTTGGGGGTTGAACTCACCCGATTTGATATGTCGGAATATATGGAGCGGCACACGGTTTCCCGGCTGATCGGGGCGCCTCCGGGCTATGTCGGCTTTGATCAGGGCGGCCTGCTGACCGATGCGGTGGATCAGCATCCCCATTCCGTTTTGTTGCTTGATGAGATCGAAAAGGCGCATCCCGATCTGTTTAACCTGCTTTTGCAGGTGATGGATGCGGGCACCCTTACCGATCATAATGGCAAAAAGATCGATTTCCGCAATGTGATCCTGATCATGACCACCAATGCCGGGGCGTCTGAAATGGCCAAAACCGCTATTGGCTTTGGCCGCGATCAGCGCGAGGGCGAAGACGAAGAAGCCATCAAGAAGCTGTTTACTCCGGAATTTCGCAATCGCCTTGATGCCGTGGTGCCCTTTGATTATCTGCCGACCGAAGTGGTGTCGCGGGTGGTTGAGAAATTCATCCTTGAACTGGAAATTCAGCTTGCCGAGCGCGATGTGATGATCTCGGTCACGGAAGATGCCAAAAAATGGATGGCGGAAAAGGGTTATGATAAATCCTTTGGTGCCCGCCCCCTTGGCCGCGTGATCCAGGAAAATATCAAAAAGCCGCTGGCCGATGAATTGCTGTTTGGTCGCCTGCAGAAAGGCGGCGAGGTGGTAATCCGGCTGATTGATGGTAAGATCGATTTCGAAATCACCCCCAATGCCGCCCCTCCGGGCAATCGGAAAAAGCGGAAGCCAAGGCCCGCACCTGTTGAATAGCCCCATGGGCGCATGATCATTGGCCGATCGCCTCTACGCAAAAAAGCATGTCTTGGATAAGGCATGCTTTTTTTGTAATTTGGTGATATCTCGCCGTGCATAAAAAGCCGATAAACGGATAGACAGCAAGACAGGGCTGGACGACATTAAGCAACGGAACGATCGAAAAGGGGAAACCATGAAAGCCAAAGTCCGCAAGGCGGTGATGCCCGTAGCCGGATTGGGAACGCGCTTTCTTCCGGCAACGAAAGCCATGCCGAAAGAAATGCTGCCGGTTGTCGATAAGCCGATCATTCAATATGCCGTAGAAGAAGCCTTTGCTGCGGGCATCGAGGAAATCATCTTCGTCACCGGTCGAGGCAAATATCTTCTGGAAGATCATTTTGATCATGCCTTCGAGCTGGAAGCCACCCTGGCCGAACGCGGTAAGGATGAAGCCCTTGAAATCGTCCAGTCGATCATCCCCAAGGCTGGCGGCGTCAGCTATACGCGCCAGCAAAAGCCGCTGGGGCTGGGCCATGCCGTATGGTGTGCGCGCAATCTGGTGGGGGATGAACCCTTTGCCGTGCTGCTGCCCGATGATCTGGTGCAGGCCCAGGTGCCCTGCCTAAAGCAGATGATGGAGGCTTATGAAGAAAAAGGCGGCAATCTGCTGGCGGTGATGGATGTGCCCCGGGATCAAACCCAGCGCTATGGGATTGTGGATGCGGATCAAAATGATGGGGATCTGGTCACGGTCAAAGGGCTGGTGGAAAAACCCCTGCCCGCCGATGCCCCCTCAACTTTATCGATCATTGGCCGCTATATATTGCAGCCCCAGCTTTTTGATGCGCTGGCTCGCAAGGAACGCGGTGCGGGCGGTGAAATTCAATTGACCGATGCCATGGTCCATCTGATCGGCCAACAGCCTTTCCACGGTTTTCGTTTTAGCGGAACACGCTATGATTGCGGCGACAAACTCGGGTTTCTAAAAGCCACCGTGGCCATGGCGCTGGAACGAGATGACCTTGGATCGGAATTCGCCGACTATTTAAAATCGCTCAGCATTTAACGGAGCAGGATATATGCGTGTTACAGTTGTGGGGACAGGCTATGTGGGCCTGGTATCGGGGGCCTGTTTTTCGGAATTTGGTCATCATGTCACCTGTGTTGATGTGAATGCGGATAAAATTAAGGCTTTGAAGGCAGGATCAATTCCGATTTTCGAACCGGGCCTCGATGCTTTGGTGGAGCGGAATGTGAAAGCCGGACGGCTGGATTTTTCCACCCGGCTTGGCGATAGCGTGGGGGCATCTGATGCGGTGTTCATCGCTGTGGGCACCCCCTCGCGGCGCGGCGATGGCCATGCCGATTTGAGCTATGTGTATAAAGCGGCCGAAGATATTGCCGATCTGCTTTATGGCTATACCGTGGTGATCACCAAATCCACCGTTCCCGTGGGCACCGGCGCACAGGTGGAAAAGATTTTGCGCGATCGGGCGGGCGACAAGGAATGGGATGTGGCTTCCAATCCCGAATTTTTGCGTGAAGGGGCGGCCATCGATGATTTCATGCATCCTGATCGGGTGATCGTCGGCACCCGTTCAGAGCGCGCGCAAGCGGTCATTCGCGAGCTGTACCGGCCCTTGTTCCTCAATGAAACGCCGGTGATGTTTACCGCACTTGAAAGCGCGGAACTGATCAAATATGCCGCCAATGCCTTTCTCGCGACTAAAATCAGCTTCATCAATGAAATCGCCGATCTGTGCGAGGAATTGGGCGCCGAAGTGCAGGATGTGGCCAAAGGCATCGGGCTGGATAATCGCATCGGCCGCAAATTTCTCAATGCCGGGCCGGGCTATGGCGGCAGTTGTTTCCCCAAGGATACGCTGGCCCTGTTGCGCACCGCCGAAGAAATCAACAGGCCCCTGCGCATCGTGCAGGCCACTGTGGATGCCAATGATCAGCGCAAGAAATCCATGGCAGACCGGATCATCAAAGCCCTTGGCGGATCGGCCAAAGGCAAGCATGTCGCCCTTTTGGGGCTGACCTTCAAGCCCAATACCGATGATATGCGCGATAGCCCCAGCCTTGATATCGTCCCTGCCCTGCTCAAAGCCGGGGCAACCATCGCCGCCTATGATCCCGAAGGCATGGAAGAGGCGAGAAAACTGCTGCCCGAGATCACTTATTGCGATGATGCCTATGCCACCATGGACAAGGCAGATATTCTGGTGATCCTCACGGAATGGAACCAATTCCGGGCCCTTGATCTGGATCGCGTCGGTTCATTGCTGCGCCAGCGCATACTGGTGGATCTGCGCAATATCTATGGCCGTGGCGAGCCGCAGGCCCATGGTTTTGAATATAGGGGGATCGGGCGCAAAAACGTTGGCTGACCGCTTTTCCATGGATTCTTTTTCATCAATATAAACATTAACCCTTGCGGCGCATCCCGTGCTTGGTTATACGGCAATTCGGTTTACGCGGACGTGGCGGAACTGGTAGACGCGCAGCGTTGAGGTCGCTGTGGGGCTAATACCCCGTGGAAGTTCGAGTCTTCTCGTCCGCACCAATGAAAGCCCGCAGGTGACCGCCTGCGGGCTTTCGTTTATGATAGGCCCCGATCTGGCCTTCCCTTATGATCGATCCTGTTTTCCCCTGACCAAGGAGACGCTTATGAGCGCGCCGGAAGATCAAGATGATCTGATGACCAAAGATCCGGAACGCGCTCAATCCGAACATGGCGGGGAGGATCAATCCCAAAGCAAAGCATCGGAAATCGCTCAGGATCTGAACTACGGCATGGATATTCATCTGCAGCCGGATTTCGTGCGCTCGGTCATTGAAGCCGTTCATGCCGAAGATCGTGAGCTGGCGCGATCCCTGGTGGCCGAACAGCATGTGGCTGATATCGCCGATCTGTTCGAGGTGCTGCCCCCTGAAGAACGCCGGACTTTGGCGGTGCTGGTGGCCGATAGCCTTGATCCGATTTTCCTGTCGGAACTGGAAGGCGCCGCCTTTGATGATGTGATCAGGGTGATCTCGCCACAGGTGATCGCCGATGCGGTGCAGCAGCTTGATACCGATGATGCGGTTTATATTCTCGAAGATCTGGATGCCGATGCCCAGCATCAGGTGCTTCATGCCCTGACCCGTGAGGATCGGATGGCGTTGGAGGAAGGCCTCGCCTTCCCCGAAGATAGCGCCGGACGTCTGATGCAGCGCGATCTGGTGGCGGTGCCGGAATTCTGGAGCGTCGGCCAAACCATCGATTATCTGCGGGCCCATGATGATCATGAGCAGCCCCGGGATTTTTATGAACTCATCGTCATCGATCCTACTTATCGGCCCATTGGCACGGTCCCTTTATCGCGGCTTTTGGGCTGCCAGCGGCCGGTTCGCATCCGGGATGTGATGACCCCGGAGCCGCATATCGTCTCGGTCAGCACCGATCAGGAGGAAGTGGCCCGGCAATTTGCCAAATACCATCTGATTTCCGCCGGGGTGGTGAATGAACATGGCCGCCTTGTGGGGGTGATCACCGTTGATGATATCGTCGGCGTTATCGAGGATGAGGCGAGCGAGGATATTCTGGCCCTTGCCGGGGTCAGCGAGGGCGATGTCAATAATTCCATCCGCGATGTGACCCGAACCCGCTTCATCTGGCTGTTCGTGAATATGGGAACGGCCATTCTGGCCTCAATGGTGATCGGCCTGTTTGAAGCCACATTGGAAACCATGGTGGCTTTGGCGGTTTTGATGCCCATTGTTGCCTCGATGGGGGGCAATGCCGGGACCCAGACGATGGCCGTGGCGGTGCGGGCTTTGGCCACCAAGGAACTTTCGCCAGCCAATGCCATGCGCATCGTCAATAAGGAACTGATGGTCGCCCTGATCAATGGCGCGGCTCTTGCCGTCATCGTCGGCTTTGTGGGGATCATCTGGTTTGGCGATATATTGCTGGCTTTTGTTTTGGCAGCCGCGATGATCATCAATATCGTGATGGCCGGGCTTTCGGGTATCCTGATCCCGATGATGCTGGATCGTTTCGGTATCGATCCGGCTGTGGCTTCAAGTGTTTTTGTCACCACGATCACCGATGTCGTGGGCTTTTTCGCCTTTTTGGGCCTGGCCGCACTGATTCTGATCTAAACATCGATACAAACCCGGAAAAAGAATGAAAAAGGTGCAGGTTTGACGATCCTTCTGATCGACGATGATCCGGCGATTGGCCGCCTTTATGGGGCCGCGATCCAAAAGCGCGGCTTTAATGTAAAGCTGTGCACGGCAGGCGATCAGGCTTTGGAATTTCTTCATCGCCAAAAGCCGCATTTGATCGTCTCGGATGTGGAAATGCCGGGGCTGAGTGGCCATGATGTGGCGCTGCGCCTGTTGCAGCGCGGCCCCCGCCCCTGCCCCATCCTGTTTTTATCGGCCAATGATACGGTTGAAAGCGTGTTGCAAGGATTACGCTGCGGCGGCGACGATTTTCTGATCAAAGGTGAAGCCCTCAATCACATGATCGACCGCATGGCCTTTTGGCTGACCAGCGGCTTTCGCGCTTTGCCCTTGGTGGCTCGTCATGCCGCTATGGATATGCTGGAAACCATGAACCCCATCGCCCCCCTGCTGCCGCAAATCAAAAAAGATCGGGCTCTGGTGGATATGGCTTTTGAAAGCCTCTATCGGGATGTGCAAAGCACCCCGCCGGGCTATGGGGTGCGGCTGATCGAACGAATCGAGGTGATGGGGCGCACGGCAGAATTGATCGAACGGCAATGCACCGAGCCTGCCCATTGGCTGCGCTTTCCCGATGCCGTGCTTTCGGTCATCCACAAGCTCCGCACCCCATGGGCCTTGGATATCGGGGTTTTATGTCGCCATTATGAGCTGCTATCACGCGATCCGCGCTTTCAAAAAGCCCGCACGATGCTCAGAGCCGATCACTGAAAAATCCCCGATCATCGGGCCGCCCTTCAGATCGCCAGATTATCCAAAAGCCGGGTGGGGCCAAGGCGGGCCACCGCCAAAAGCCGCGCCGGGGCATTGAGGGTGGTGATGGTCTCAAGGCTTTGTGCATCGCGAAAGCTGACATAATCCACGCGATCAAAGCCCGCATCAATAAGGGCCCTTGTTCCCATCTGCTCCAAAGCTCCGAGATCCGCCCCCGCCCCTGCCCCCGCCAAGGCCTTTGCCCGCAAATCCGCCAAAATCACATTGAGCTTTCCGGCTATTTTACGCTGCGGCGCGCTTAAATACACATTGCGCGATGAAGCGGCCAAACCATCGGCTTCGCGCACGATGGCACCGCCCAGAATCTCCACAGGCAGATCCAGATTACGCACCATATGCCGGATCATCACCAATTGCTGATAATCCTTTTCCCCGAAAATGGCGGCATCGCAGCCGCTTTGGGTGAAAAGCTTCAAAACCACGGTGGCCACACCATCGAAATGGCCGGGGCGCACGGCGCCTTCCAGATCATCGGTGATACGCCCCACCCGCACCGAGGTTAAAAAACCGGGGGGATACATTACATCCGCCGCAGGGGCATAAACCAGATCGGCCGGCGTGCCCTGCAAGCGCAGGCAATCAAGCGCTTCCTGCCGGGGATAGGCCGCGAAATCTTCCTGAGGGCCAAATTGCGCGGGATTAACAAAAATCGAAACGATCACCCGATCCACATCCTGCGCCAGCCTGCGCACCAGCGAAAGATGGCCTTCATGCAGCGCCCCCATAGTGGGCACCAGCCCAACCTTCAGGCCCTTAGCCTTCCAGTCCCCTACGCGATCCCGCAGATCAGCAATGCTGCGCACCACATCCATGGGGTTTTCGGGCGAATTTATCTGGCTGATCGCGCTCATCAGAGGATCCATGCTCATGCCATAGACTTATGCCATATATTGGGCCCTTTTAGTGCAGCGCAGCACAATCGGCAAGCTCTCAGGATTGACAGCCGCTATCCCAACCGGCTTTGATCAGCTGTCATGACCCAAAATCGCGCCATGTCCCTAGCCCAAATCCTTCAGGCCCTGATGCTGATCATGGCGCTTTCCCTGTTGACCTTCGGGCTATCGCGATTGGTGGAGCGGCCCGCCGCCCCCCTTGATCTGTCATTGCCCTGGGGGGCTGAGGAATTTCACGTCAAAAATGCCCGGCTTTTTGCCCAAAGCATTCGCGAACGCACCCATGGCCGGGTCGAGATTGCGCTCCATCCCGGGGCGGTTCTGGGCATCAAGGGGCCGGGGTCCTTACGTGCCGCCCGGGATCATCTTATCGCCATGGTCGAGATGGGCGGTTTCCAGCAGGTTGGCGAAGCTCCGATTCTAGGGCTTGATGCCCTCCCCTTTCTGGTTCGTGATCAGCAGGAATTGCAGATTCTTTATGAGGATTTCCGCCCGATCATCAAACAGACATTGGCCCGCCATGGCATGCAGCTGCTTTATGCCGTGCCCTGGCCCGCCCAGAATATCTATGCGGATCGCCCCTTTCATAAGCTTGCCGATTTTAAGGGCCAGAAGGTGCGGACCATCGATGCCAACACCACCGATCTCGCCCGCAGCCTTGGCATGGCACCGATCCAGATGGCCTCGGCCGATGTGGTGCCCGCCCTTGCCACCGGCAGCCTTGATGCGGTGATGACCTCGACCACCACAGGAGTGGCCCAGAAATACTGGCAATTTTTAAGCCACATCCATCGCACCAATCATGGCTGGCTGACAAATCTGATGGTGATCAATGATCGGGCGCTGGCAAGGCTCAGCCCCGAAGATCAGCAGGCGCTGTTTGATCTGGCCCAGGATATGGAGCCCGATTTCTGGGCTGTTTCAAAAGCGGACGACCAGGAAAAACTGGCCCGGCTCAAAGCCGAAGGGATGCGCATCATCATCCCCGATGTCGCCCTCCAATCCGCATTGGAAGAACAGGCGCGGCCCCTTTGGGCGGCCTTTGCCCAAAGGGTTCCGGGCAGTGCGCCGATCATCAATCGCTTTTTGATCCGCACCCATCGCGCCCCCCTTGATCTGCCCATCAAAACCATGCCCCGCCAAAGCACCGACAAGGACCGCCGATGACCCCACGCCGCCCCATTCTTACGCCACTTTTGCAGGGGATCGATGCCCTTGGCCTGTTGGCGGCCCGGGCAGGCGCTTTGTGTTTGGCGGTGCTGTTTTTACTGGGGCTTGCTGAAATCATTCTGCGCGCCAGCATCGGTCAATCCCTTGGCATCACCTTGGAATATAGCGGTTATCTGGTGGCCTTGATCCTGTTTCTTGGCAGTGGCGAGGCCCTGCGTCGTCATCGCCATATCCGGGTGATGCTGGTGCGCGATCATCTGCCCGCATGCCTTATTTCGGTGCTCGATCTGGCAGCCAGCCTCATCGCCTTTTTGATCAGCGCCCTTTTGAGCTACGCCCTGATCCGCTATGCCATCGAGAGCGCGCAATGGGATATGCGCTCGTTTTTTCCCACCCGCACGCCTTTATGGATCATACAGTTTTTATTCAGCCTTGGGCCTTTGGTGCTGACATTGGCGCTTTTAGCCCGCATCATCAGGCTGATCATCGGTGAGGCGGAACGGCCTTCAACAGCGCAAGATCAGCCCTCATGAGCGCCTTGATCATCAGCATCACCAGCCTTTTGATCCTGCTTTTGGGGGCCGGGCTGTGGGTGGGTCTGGCGCTTTTAGGCACCGGCATCATCAGCCTGTCCCTGTTTCGTGATCTCGATGTTCTGGCCTTTCTGGCGGGTGATCTTTGGCGCAGCCTCACATCCGCCGAGCTTGCGGCTTTGCCCCTGTTCATTCTGATGGGGGAAATTCTCAATCGTACCCGGCTGGCGGCCCAATTATTTCGCGGGCTTTCCCCCTTCATGACCCCCCTGCCCGGCGGGCTTTTGCACAGCAATATCGTGGGATGCACCCTTTTCGCTGCCGTCTCCGGCTCATCGGCGGCCACCACCGCCACTGTCGGCCGGATCACCATGCGCGAATTGGAACAGCGCGGCTATGATCGCTCGCTGGCCATGGGCTCCTTATGCGGGGCCGGAACCCTGGGGTTTCTGATCCCGCCATCGCTGGTTTTGATCATCTATGGTGTGCTGGCCGAGGTCTCTATCCTCAAGCTTTTTCTGGCCGGCATCCTGCCCGGCTTATTGCTGGCTTTGGGTTATATGGCCTGGGTGGCCTTGGCCTCGGTGGGCAAAAAACAGCGCCCCTTAAAAGATAGCGCACCGGCAATGGGCAGAATCAAGGCGCTTTTCGCCCTGTTGCCGGTGATTTTATTGATCGGGCTGGTGATCGGATCGCTGTATCTGGGTTTGGCCGGACCATCCGAAGCCGCCATCATCGGGGTGGCAGGCGCTTTGATCATTGCCGCCTTCCACAAAGCCTTGAGTTTTGCGCGGCTGACCGAGGCCCTGATGGCCAGCATCGAGACCTCATCAATGCTGGGGCTGATTCTGGCCGGGGCCTTTTTCCTGTCAAAACTCGCCGCCCTGTTCGGCCTGCCAACCGCCGCTGCTGCTGCGGTGGATGCGCTGCATTTATCGCCTTTGGGCCTGATCAGCCTGCTTTTGCTTTTCTATATTCTGCTGGGCATGGTGCTTGATGGGCTATCCATGATCGTGATGACCTTACCCCTTGCCCTGCCCCTTGTGGTGGGGGCTGGCTATGATCCTTTATGGTTTGGCATTTTTCTGGTGATCGCCGTGGAAATGGCGCAGATCACGCCCCCCATTGGTTTCAATCTTTTTGTGGTGCAGGATCTGACCGGCGAGCCGATGGGGCGCATTGCCGCTGCCGCCTTTCCGTTTTTCCTGATGACCGCCGCCATGGTGTTTATCCTCGTGCTGTTTCCCGATCTGGTTTTATGGGTTTTATGAAATTGCGCGCTTCAGCCCAAAAAGCGTTGCAAAACCCGCAGCCTTTCCCCCGGCAAAGGGCGGGCATGGCAATCGCTGACCAGGCGTTCGAGGAAAAAACCGGTGAGCTTCAGGCCATCGGCAATGGCCGATTTTGGGAGCGCGCCGCTCTCCTCGCGCAGATTTGGCCGGGCCAGCAAAAAGCCGGGCAAGGGCAAAAGCCGATGCTGCCAGGGGGCTCCGGCATCCGCGCTCACCGCCCGCCCGCTTTTGGGGGAGACATAAATCAGATCCTCCACCGCCCCGCTGACCGCGCAGGCGCTGAGATCAAGGCCATAGCCAAGATCGGCGAGCAAACCCATTTCCACCTGTACCAACGCCGCCCCCCAGGCAATCTCGGTGATCCGCTGATCTTCCAATAGATCGAGAAAGGCAATGGCTGCATGATAAACGCCGGGGTGCGCCTCGCGCTCGGGCAGGCAGGCGGCCAAAGTGGCGCATAGGCTGACCAAAGCCGACAGCCGCGCCGGATCATCCATCAAAGAACCGGCCCGGCTATGGCGCGGCTCCACGGTCACGGTTCCCAATTGGCTTTCCAGCCGGGCCCGCCACGCCATTTCGATTTCATTGCCGGGCTGCAAAAGACCCGATAAACGCCGCCCCTTGCCGCCGCGCACCAAGCCCCGCCAGCGGCCATGCTCGGCGGTCAGCACATCGATAATGGCATGATGTTCGCCATAGCGACCGGCTGATAAAATCAGCGATGGTGCGGCCCATTGCATAACAAAAGACCCTTCTTCCAAGCATGACATTGCCCGGGCGCGGCAAAGCCGCCCTCAATCGACGTAATTCAGGCCCATCGACAGATAATGTTCGCGATCTTCGGCCCAGCGTTCGGTGACCCGGACAAACAAAAACAGATGCACCCGGCGGCCAAACATCGTTTCCATATCATGGCGGGCGGCTTCGCCAATGGCTTTCAGGCTTTGGCCGCGCTTGCCGATCACGATCCCCTTATGGCCATCGCGAGACACATGGATCACCTGATGGATTTCAAAGGAGCCATCGGCCCGATCATCCCATTTTTCGGTTTCAACGGTAATGCCATAGGGCAATTCCTGATGCAGGCGCAAAAAAACCTTTTCGCGGGTGATTTCCGCTGCCAGCACGCGGCTGGTGATATCGGTGATCTGGTCTTCGGGATAAAGCCATGGGCTTTTGGGCAGGGCCTTGGCCAGATGGGTTTTCAGATCCGCCACCCCATCGCCGGTGAGGGCCGAAATCATGAAGATATCGCCCGCCACCCCTTCATCCTGAATTTTCTGGGCCAATCCCAGCAGCCGATCGCGGGGCACCGCATCGATCTTATTGAGGGCGATCACCGCCTTCCGGCCAGACTCCTTCAAGCCTTTGATGATCCGCTCTTCATCCTCGCGGATGCCCTTGGCGGCATCGATCAAAAACACCACCTGATCGGCATCATTCGCCCCATCCCAGGCGGCGGCCACCATCGCCCGATCCAGCCGACGGCGCGGCGCAAAAATGCCCGGCGTATCAACAAAAACAAGCTGGCTCTGGCCTTCGATGGCAATGCCGGTGAGGCGGGTGCGGGTGGTTTGCACCTTATGGCTGACAATGGCGATCTTTTGCCCCACCAAAGCATTTAAAAGCGTAGATTTTCCGGCATTGGGCGCGCCAATCAGGACGATGAAGCCGCAGGCGGTCTGCTGCTCGGGTTTTTGGTCAGATGGGTTCATGGGGTCTCGTCCTTGCCTGTCAGCATATCCAGAAGCCGGGTGGCTGCCAATTGCTCGGCACTGCGTTTCGATGCGCCGCTGGCTTCAGCCTTGCCCGCCGTGCGCACCTCGACCCTCATCTGGAAAACCGGACTATGATCAGGCCCGCTACGGCCCAAAAGCTGATACACCGGAAGCGGCAGGCCCCGGCCCTGCGCCCATTCCTGCAGCGCAGTTTTGGCATCGCGATAGGCGGATGGCCCGGCCTTCACCCGATCCGCCCAAAAACGGTGGATCATCTGCCGGGCAGCATCCAATCCCCCATCCAGATAAACCGCACCGATCAAAGCCTCGCAAATATCGGCCAGCACCGCCGATGCTTTTGCCGTGCCTTCGCTGCGGGCCCCGGCTTCCATGCGGATCATTGGCCCCAGATCAAGCTTTTGGGCCAGATCGCTTAAAGTTTCCCGGCGCACCAAAGCGGTAAAGCGACGATTGAGCTGGCCTTCGGCTTCATCGGGATATTTTTCATAAAGCCAGTGCGAAATCACTAACCCCAAAACCCGATCCCCCAAAAATTCCAGCCGCTGATAATGCGCCCCACCCGCCAAAGATGGATGGGTGAGAGCCATTTTCAAAAGGCTTTCATCGGCAAAATCATAGCCGATGCGCCGGGCGATCCGGCTCTTGAGGCCATCATCCTGATCCGGCTTTGCTTCGGCATCCGGTTGCTGGGCGCGATCCGATTGCATGGTCATAAGCATCGCTTAATGCAGATCATTGAACAAACGCCCATAGCGGATGGATTGGAACCAGAACCATGGCTCCCATAAACGGGCCCCGCCATCGGTGGCAAAAAAGATGATTTCCGCCCGGCCCACCAGATTTTCAGCCGGAACATAACCCACCCCCACCGATTGCGGACGGCGGCTATCCTGAGAATTATCGCGATTATCGCCCATCATGAAAAAATGACCTTCAGGCACCACAAACACCCGGGTATTATCAGAAGGGCCATCAAGCTGCATATCCAGGGTGTTGTAGCTCACCCCATTGGGCAGGGTTTCGCGATATTGGCGATAGCGGCAAAAGGCATCCCCCGTGGCCGACATCACCCGGTAATTTGAGGCGCAGGTGGTATTATCAGATATCTTGACTTCAAAATCGGCGATCCGCTCGCGCTCTACGGGCTGATCATTGATCCACAAGGCACCCGCGCGCATCTGCACCCGGTCTCCCGGCAGGCCGATCACCCGCTTGATATAATCGGTGCTGTTATCGCGGGGCAATTTAAACACCACCACATCGCCGCGTTCGGGGGCTGAATATAAAATACGGCCATCAAATAAAGGCGGGCTGGTGACGATGGAATGATGGGAATAGCCATAGGCATATTTAGATACGAACAGATAATCCCCAACCATCAAAGTAGGCAGCATCGATTCCGAAGGGATATTGAAAGGCTCGAATAAAATCGTTCGCACCCCCAGAACGATCAGGGCAACACTGAGAACGAAGCTGACCGTTTCCTTGATCTGGTTTTTAAAACTTTTATTCACGCTTCCGCCCGTTCCGACCGCTTGTGCCTCATCGGTTCGCCCCTGTTGTTGCTGGAAATCGCTATCGCCCATGATCTGCGCCTTTCAATGAAAAGGCATCAAGCCGAGCCGCCTTCGCATTGTCAAGTTTGATGGCTTAGATGATGCGAAAATTCAGCCGGAACCGCCGTGATCAAAACGATCGCCTGCGCCCAGGGATGATCATCGGTGATGGTCAGATTGATCTGGGCCGTCATGCCATTTGGGGTGATCGCCCTGAGCCGATCCATCGCGCCATTGGTCAGCATCAGGCTGGGCTTGCCGCCGGGCAGATTCACCACCCCCAGATCCCGCATGAAAACCCCGGCGGCAAAGCCGGTGCCCAGGGCTTTTGCACAGGCTTCCTTGGCGGCGAACCGCTTGGCATAGCTGGCCGCCCGATTGGCCCGGCGTTCGGATTTGGCGATTTCGATCTCGGTAAAAACCCGATGGATGAAGCGCGTGCCAAAACGCTGCAAGGATCGATCGATGCGGCGGATATCGATCATATCATTGCCCATGCCCAAAACGATCATCGGGCCTCATCCACGTGCATCCCGATCCCGTTCCCATCGTTTTCGGGCACCTCATCAATGGCTTCATCGATCGTTCGACGCATCCGCCGAATGGCCGCTTCAAAACCAACAAACAAAGCCTCGCCCACCAGATGATGGCCGATATTCAGCTCCATGATCCGGGGGATTTGCGCCACCGGCCCCACATTGGCATAATCCAGCCCATGACCGGCATGCATCTCAAGCCCCAATTCGGTGCCAAAAGCCGCCGCATCGGCCAAAAGGCGCAGATGATCTGTGATCGATCCCGCGGGCACCCCGGATGCCGAGCCAGACATCGTGGCATGGGCATAAGCCCCGGTGTGCAATTCCACGGCCTGAGCCCCCAGCGCATGGGCGGCTTCGATCTGCCGCGGATCTGCATCGAGAAACAAAGCCACCCGGCAACCGGCATCGGCAAGGGCAGCGATGATCGGGGCCAGAATTTTTCGGCCCCCCACAGCATCCAGCCCGCCTTCTGTGGTCAGTTCAGCCCGGCGTTCGGGCACGATGCAAATGGCAAAGGGGCGATGGCGCAGGGCAATCGCCAGCATCTCGTCGGTAGCGGCCATTTCCATATTGAGCGGCAAGGAGACTTCCGCCATCAGGCGTTCGATATCGGCATCTTTGATATGGCGGCGATCTTCACGCAGATGCGCGGTGATCTGATCCCCCCCGGCCACCGCCACCAGATGGGCGGCGCGCACCGGATCGGGATGCAACCCACCCCGGGCATTGCGCACGGTGGCCACATGATCGATATTAACCCCCAGCCTCGTTCGTCCCATGGGCTTAGCAGCCATTGCGGCAGTCATCCTTTTCATTCCACAATTCTGATCTGGTGATAAAGACGCATCTTAGGGGCAAGAGGGGGACGCCATCAAGCGCGCTTCATGCCCCCACCGCGATCCTGATCCTGATGGTTCAAGACCTTTTTGCGGACCATTTCAAGCTTGATCCGCCGCGCTGCCTGAAAGCGTTCGATAGAACGCCGCGCCAGCCAATAGGTGACGAACCATGAAATCAAGGCTAAAGGCAGACCGCCAATCGCCATGGGTAGCAATAATGGGCCCAAAGCCTGTGTGGGATGATGCACCAGAAGATCAAAGCTCAGCCCTGATGCTGCGGCTTCACCCATTGTGCCGCCGATAATCCAATTGCCGAGCCGATAGGTTCCCATCCAGATGAACGGAAAGGTCCAGGGATTACCAACCAAGGTTCCGGCCCATGCCGCCAAAACATTGCCGCGCGCCGCAAAGGCAATCCCCATGGCTCCGATGAGATGAAACCCCATGAAGGGGGTAAAGGAAATGGCTACACCCGATGCCACCCCCGCCGCTACGCCATGGGCGCTGTCTTTCAGCCGCACAAGACGATGCCAGATATAGAGGAACGCCCGTGACCAGCCCCTTTTAGGCCACAGCATCTGGCGCATCTTCTGCCATAAATTCAATGGTATTTTGCGACGAAACAACATCCGATTTCACATAGGTCCATATATCAAAAGGCCCAAATCATAAAGCGCGGCTGCCCGGCTTGACGGCGGGAAGTGCGCGCAATTGTGGGGGAAGATCATCAGCGCTATAAACCGGTGCCGTGATCTGCGCCAAAGAGATGAGAGGCACCCCCACATCCGCCGCCCCCCCCGACCGATCAATCAAACAGGCAGCCGCCACCACATGGCCACCCGAGGCCCGAATAGTGGCGATACATTCCCGCGACGACAGGCCGGTGGTCACCACATCTTCAACCATGAGAACTCTTTGCCCCGGCTTCATGGCAAAACCGCGACGAAAAGCGAATTTTCCGGCCACCCGCTCCACAAAAACCGAGTCTGCGCGCATTTGCCGCGCCATTTCATAGCCCACAATCACCCCGCCCATGGCCGGCGACACCACCAAAGGGATTTCCCCATAATGATCCCGCACCCTTTGTGCCAATGCCGCGCATAAACGCGCCGCCCGCACGGGGTCCATCAAAACTCTGGCACATTGCAGATAAACCGGGCTGTGCAATCCCGACGACAGCAGAAAATGCCCTTCCAGCAAGGCCCCTGCGTTCCGAAATTCCTGCAAAACCGTGTCCCGATCCATCTTCGCTCTCCCCTATTACAAATATGGCACAAAGTTCATTAACCAAGACTTGACGGTCATGGCCAAAAAACTTTTAACCCCACAGATTTTTAAAGTTTTCAGCTTCGCAGGCGTTCGGCGGAATTAACGACCCGGATCGCCCGCAGGCTGGCTAGAATATCGATCAGATGCCGCAGGTCTCTTACCTCTACATCAATCCGCATGGTATGAAATTCACGATCACGTTCGGCAATAGTGAGATTGGCGATATTCCCGCCTCTTTTGGCCACCACCGAGGCAATATTGGCTAAAGCCCCCATTTCATTGAGCACCACCAATTCCAGCCGTCCGGTGAAAAAGACCGCCTCATCTTCGGGCAGCCGCCATGCCAGGTCGAGCCAGCGATCCGGCTCTTCGGAATAGGCCGCCAGCTTATCGCAATCGATGCTGTGCACCTTCACCCCTTCGCCCGGAATCATGATCCCCACGATTCTGTCGCCCGGCATGGGATGGCAGCAATCCCCCAGCCGCACGGCCATGCCATCGCTCAATCCCGAAATAGGGATAGCCCGAGCCCCCGGGGTCTGTTTCGAGCCGGTATCATGCCATTCGCGCATCACTTGTGGCAGGCCTTTTTGATCTTCGCGCGTGACCGTGCCGGGATAGCAGGCCTGCAAAATCTCGAACACGGTCATCTGGCCCTGGCCCACCTCGAAATAAACATCCTCGATAGTCTGGCGTTTCAATTTGGGCAGGGCCCCGGTGAGAATACGCTCCGAAAAATCGAGATCTTCAGCCTCGAAAGCCCGCTCCAGAAGGGTTTCACCCAGGCTTTCATATTCTTCCCGCTCCATCTGGCGAAAAGTGCGGCGGATCGCCGAACGCGCCTTGCCCGTTACCACAAAGCTTTCCCAACGCGGGCTGGGCTCCTGACCTTTCGAGGTGAGAATTTCCACCTGATCGCCATTGAGCAATTGATGGCGCAGGGGCACAAGGCGGCCATTCACCTTTGCCCCCACACAGCGATTGCCCACTTCGGTATGCACCGCATAGGCAAAATCCACCGGCGTAGAGCCGCGCGGCAAGGCGATCAGATCGCCTTTGGGGGTAAAGCAAAAAACCTGATCATTGAACATTTCAAGCTTGGTATGTTCCAGAAATTCCTCAGGCGTGGAGGCATTTTCCAGAATTTCCAGCAAGGATCTGATCCAGCGATAGCGCGCGCCTTCCGCCTTTTCAGGCGATTGCTTATATTGCCAATGGGCGGCCACCCCCAATTCCGCCACATCATGCATTTCATGGGTGCGGATCTGGATTTCGATGCGCGATTGCCGTGGGCCGATCACCGTGGTGTGGATCGATTGATAGCCATTGCGTTTGGGGGTCGAGATATAATCCTTGAACCGCCCCGGCACCATCGACCATTTGCCATGCACGATCCCCAGCGCCCGATAGCAATCGGGCACATTATCGACCACGATCCGAAAGGCCATCACATCGGAAATCTGCTCAAAAGGCGCGCGGGAATTTTCCATTTTCTGCCAGATGGAATAGGGCTGTTTTTCCCGCCCGCTGATGCGCGCCGGCAAAGCATTTGCCTGCATCGTCTGATCCAATTCACGCACCACATCATCAACCAATGTGCCCGCTTCGGTGCGCAGATAATTGAGCCGGGTGGTGATGGTTTGAAACGCTTCCGGTTCGATCTGCTGAAAGGCCAGTTCTTCCAGTTCGTCTTTCATCTCGCGGATGCCGATCCGCTCCGCCAAGGGCGCGTAAATCTCCAGTGTTTCCAATGCGATGCGCCGCCGTTTTTCGGGCTTTTTAATATAGTGCAGCGTCCGCATATTATGCAGGCGATCCGCCAGTTTCACCAGCAACACGCGGATATCGTTCGACATCGCCAGCACGAATTTACGGAAATTTTCGGCATGGCGGGCATGTTCGGTTTGCATTTCGATCCGCGAAAGCTTGGTCACCCCATCGACCAACTCAGCGATCTTGGGACCAAACAGCGCGGCCAGTTCCTCGACCTTGGCATCGGTATCTTCGACCACATCATGCAAAAGCGCCGTAGCGATGGTGGCGCTATCAAGCTTCATACCCGTCAAAATCCCGGCCACTTCAAGCGGATGGGAAAAATAGGGATCGCCCGAAGCCCGTAATTGGCTGCCATGCGCCTTCATCGAATACACATAGGCCCGGTTCAAAAGCCCTTCATCCGCATTGGGATCATAGGCCCTCACCCGCTCCACCAATTCATATTGCCTTATCACTGCGCGCGTTTTCCTTCATGAGCAGACGACCGATCCGGTCTTCATGAATAAGACGTTAGAAGCCCCATGGAAAGAGCGGATCAAGGCCAAAGCTGCGCCGAACGAAAAAAGCCCCGCTTAATCAGCAGGGCCGTTTTTCGATGCAAAGGCGATGGATCCGCGCAGCTTAGCTGCCAGAGCCTTCGCCCGCCGAACGACGACTGCGCATCATCAAAGCCATATCATCTTCTTCGGGCTCATCCACATCCACATGCTTTTGCATGCTTTGGATCACCGATTCCCGCATGCTATCGGGGCTGATCTTTTCTTCGGCAATTTCGCGCAAAGCCACCACCGGATTTTTATCATTATCCAGATCAACCTGTGGTGTGGCACCGGATGAAATCTGGCGTGAACGCTGGGCTGCGAACATCACGAGTTCAAATCGATTGGTAATCTTATCGACACAATCTTCAACGGTGACGCGGGCCATGCGTTGCTCCTTCAGGGCATAGACGGGGTAGATCATCAGAAGAGATCAATTTCGGCGAACCACCAAAGCGATGCACAGCAAAAAGCCATGCCGATGCTTTGCATTGCGCCATCAATCCCGCTTCCATACAATCTTGCCATCCATCTGTAAAGCGCAGATCGCCTAAAACAGCCATCAATAACGCAACAGCCTTCAATAACGCAAAAGCGCCATCACATCCCTTCCAGGCTTGGCCTTACAGGTTTAATCCGCTTTGGGGGTGGCATAGCCGGGCGGATCGCTGGCGGGGAAGCTTTCGTCCAAAGCCTCGTCGATATCGCCATTCTTCTTCTTTTCGTGGGTTTTATCTGGTTCATTTTTATCTTGATCAATCTTTGCCATTGCCTATCCTTGTGCTTTCATTAACCTCGGTTTTCTAGGTCTCGGCCCCATGGTCCTTGATCCGAAACAAATCAGGCCATCTGCTTCATAAACGCCACAAACATCGATGCTGTTCCGCAAAGTTTTAACGTTCCGCGCCTCGTTGTTTCGTCATGAAAATTCTCACCATGACCACATTAAAGGACAGGATGTATGACCTTACCCAATGACCCGGCCGTGGTCTTGTCCTTCATCATTGCCGCGGGCATTGCGGCACAATGGCTGGCGGCTCGCTTTCGCTTTCCCTCGATCCTTCCCCTGTTGCTGATCGGCTTTATCGCTGGCCCCATCAGCGGGCTTTTGAACCCGGATGCCGTGTTTGGTGATCTTCTCCTGCCCGGTGTGCAGCTTGGAGTTGCGGTCATCTTATTTGAAGGCGCGCTCACCTTGCGCTTTGCCGATCTCAAGGGGGCGGGCAATATTGTCCTGCGTTTGATCACCATCGGGGTTTTGACGACCGTGGTGGTGATTGCGATTGCCACCCATATCGCCCTTGATTTCCCCTGGTCCTTGGCGATCCTGTTCGGGGCCATCACCTGTGTATCCGGCCCCACTGTGATCATCCCGCTTTTGCGCGCCGTGCGGCCGAGCGAGCGGCTTTCAAAGGTGCTGCATTGGGAAGGGATTTTGATCGATGCCATCGGCGCGGTTCTCGCCGTGGTGGTTTTCGAGGTTATCGTTTCCGGCTCGATGGAAAATGCCAGTCCGGTCCTGTCACTTGCCAAATTGTTTATTTTGGGGGGATTGGTTGGCGTCGTCGCGGGCTTTCTTGTGGGGCAGTTGCTCAAGCGCCATATTCTTCCCGATTTTCTGCGCAATGTCGCCACCCTGAGCGCCGTTTTGCTGACCTTTGTGCTGGCCAATATGATCGGTCATGAAGGCGGGCTGGTGGCGGTGACGACGATGGGGCTGGTGATGGCCAATATGAAGGGGATGCCGCGGGATGGCATTCTGGATTTCAAGGAAAGTCTCTCGGTCTTACTGATTTCCTCATTATTCATCGTGCTGGCGGCCAGAATCGAATTGGAAAGCCTGGCCTTGCTTGGCCCCGGCCTTGTGGTGATCTTGCTGGCGATCTTATTCATCGCCCGGCCGCTCGCCGCCCTCGTTTCCTCATTGGGGAGCGATATGCCATGGCGAGAACGCGCCCTTTTGGGCTGGATGGCACCGCGCGGGATCGTCGCCGCTGCGGTTTCGGCCCTTTTTGGATTACGTCTCGAAGATGCGGGGATCAGCGGTGGCGAATTGCTGGTGCCCCTGACTTTTTCAGTGATCGTCGTCACGGTGGTGGTGCATAGCCTCACATCGCGGCCTTTGGCGCAGATTTTAAAGGTGGCCGAGCCGGAAGCCCATGGCGTTCTGATCGTGGGGGGCAATCTGGTTGCTGTTAAAATAGCCGAAATCCTGAAAAACAATCAGATCAAGGTATTGCTGGCAGATCCCAATTGGCTCCAGGCGCGCCGGGCGCGGATGCTGGGGATTCCGACATTTTTCGGCAGCGCGGTTTCGGAATATGCGGATCGCAAGATGGATCTGGTGGGCCTTGGGATGCTTTTGGCCTTATCGCGCCGCTCCAGCCTCAATGCCTTGGCCTGCTTGCGTTATCGTCAGGAATTTGGCAGCGCCAATGTCTATACCGCCCGGCGCAATCCCAAAAATATCGATCGTGAGCAGGAAACGGTCTCCTTCAGCTTTCGCGGTCGCCTGCTTTTTAAAGAAAGCATGACCCTTGATCGGCTCGAAGAAGAACTGGAACAGGGCCGCAAAATCCATCTCACCCGCTTCAGCGACGATTTTCCCTTTGATACCCTGCTCAAAAAGCTGGGGAGCACCGATCCCATGCTGTTTGCCCTGTCGCCACAGGGAAAGCTGCATCCTTTTGCTGAAGAACCCGGCTTTACCATCACCAAAGGCTGGAAAGTGGCCTATCTGGCCGCCGAAGACACAAAAATGGCGGAACAGGATGAGCGGGATGGCAAACGCTCGAATGACTGGCCGGCCGAGCCCAATGGCTCTGAAGCATCGGCGTGAAAACGGTGGGCGCGCCTTTCTGGCCTCACGCCCCCTTCTTCCCTCAGGCCCTCTCTTCGATAGGGCGGATATGATCGGGCAATGTACCGGTCTCGATCATTTCATCAAGGGCATCGCTCAGGCGTTCGGTTTCAGCCAAAACCGTGCGCCATGCCGCTAATCGATCCTCAGTGGATAAAGCCCTGAAATCCTTGCGATCCGGGATTTTTCCATAAGGCAGCCGCGCCACAAAGGCTGGTGAGGGGGCGATCAGCAAAACATTGGCAGCATGGGTGGCGCGGGCCTTGCGCCAGCGTAAAGGTTTATCAAACCAGCCGGGGATGATCCGATCAATGAAGTGGGGATAAAGCACGATCTTGTCCCGATTATCCGGCTTTTCCCGATTGTCCGGCTTGTTAGGATCATTTGGGAAAAATGGCAGATCGAAATGATAATCAATGATCCCGCCATCCCGATAAAGCCCCCCCATCGCGCCGGGAATATCGCCAATACCGTTCAAAACCATGGGGATCGAGCAGGATGCCATGATTGCCTGCCGAAGATTATCGGCATTGAGATCAAAGCGCCGAAAGGGAAATCCGCCCCAATCGGCATAATCAAGGGTGCTGCGCGGATCGGCAAACAGGGCGCGCTCAAAAAATCCACCCAGCGCCCGACGGCTGATCAGATTGCCCGCCG
>BAYV01000017.1 GCA_000710935.1 Iodidimonas nitroreducens
CCGCCGCCACCGCCGCCGGGCCGTGCAAAAGCCGGGTGGCGCTGTCGGTGATTTCGGTCAATAAAGGCAGCAGCCGGGCTTCCCCCAGATGGTTCAAGGCTGCCGCATAAAGTTCAGACTGAACCGTCTGTTCGCGCTGCCACCAACTTTGCGACCAATCGCTGCGCTCTGCCGCCGCCCGGGCATCCGCCCAATCGGCAATCCAAAAGAGTACGCAATCTGTGAAGCCCAAGCCCTTCAGATAGGCCAGCGCCGTTGTCGTCTCGCCCTTGGTGGGGGGCTCCCCCACAGCGGCAAACCACGAAGCCGCCTCCATATCGCTGATCAGCCCCCGCACGATTGCGTGCCCCCTCTCTGCGGCCAAAGCGTTCATGGATGCGCCTCGTCCATGCGATCTTCCCGCCACAGGCCCAGCTTTTGCTGCACCCCGCGATCAGAATAGCTGAACAGCACGCTGTCATCCTCGGCATGATGGGTCACCGGCACCCAGGTGGGCACCACAAACAGATCATTCGGCCCCCAATCGAAGCGCTGATCGCCGATCAGGCTGTGGCCGCGCCCTTCAACACACACAAAAACCGCACTATCGGTGCTGCGATAGGGCTTGCTGGCAAAGCCGCTCGGCAAAAGCTGCAAAAAGGTGGCGATGGTGGGCATGGCAAAATCGCCGGTGCCCGGATGCACATATTTCTGCTTGATCCCATGGCAGGGATCGACAACACCGGCAGCACGCAATTTTTCCAGAACCAATCGGCTGCGGGCATAGGGATAATTGAACACTGGCGAAGTGGAAAAGGCCGCTGCCTCATAATCCACCGGCAAAAGACCGCTGCCAAAGCGCGCCGGGGCATCGTTTTCAGGCTTGGTCAAGGCCTGACGATCTTCGGTCCCTTGTTCGGCAAAGCTTGCATTCATGAAATATACCAAAGGGATATCTAGACCATCGAGCCAGATCATCGGCTGATCGGTTTCATTGCCATGATCATGCCATGTCCAGCTTGGGGTGATCACGAAATCCCCCCGCTCCATGATCGTGCGTTCGCCATTCACACTGGTAAAAGCGCCGCTGCCCTCCAGAACAAAGCGCAGGGCCGATTGTGTATGGCGATGGGCCGGGGCCACATCACCGGGCAGCACAAGCTGAATGGCGGCATAAAGGGTGGGGGTAATCCGCGATTCCCCCGGCCAGGCCGGATTTTCAAGGATCAGGGCCCGGCGCTCGGCCTCTTTGGCGGTGATCAGATCGCCCGCTTCCATCAGATAGCGCCGCACATCGGCATAAGCCCAATGGGCCGCCGCCATCTCCGGCCTTGGCTGGGGGGTGACAAGATCGTGCAGAACCGTCCACAGGGCAGAAATATTGCGCCCCTTCAGCCGCCCATAGAAATCTTCGCGGGCGGCGGCCAGATCATTTTTATGCGCCGAGCCGTTCATGGCACGATCCCTTTCATCACGCCGATTGACGCCAGATTACGCCGCTTGTGAAACGTCGGGCAATTCCAGCCCCAATTCATCAACCAGCGCCTGCGCCCGATTGAGATAATCCGCCCGCATATCTTCATTCTTGCGTAATTTAATGCCCCATTTGCGGAAAATCTCGTTGTTTTTGGATTTATCCCGCCCAAAAAAGCCCGGCAAAACAGGGAAATAATCATTGATCGCCTGCTGAATGGCTGCTTTGCCCTCAGGCGTGCGGATCATTTCACTGGTAAATTCCTTTCCGAAATCAGCATGAAATTTTTCTTCCGGCATGGTGGCCCGGGCCAGATTGCGCAAAGGATGGAAGGTGCAATGCAGCAGATCTTCCACCTGCAAAATTTCCGCCAGATCGGCCAAAAGCTTGATGACGCAGAATTCCGCCCAGTTTTTCAAAGGATATTCAAAAATCGACAGGGGCTTTTTATCGCCGCCGGGCATCAGTTCAGCTTCCGACATGCCAAGCTTCTGGCCCAGTTCCTTGAACCTTACATGATGGCCATATTCTTCCATGGCCACCCGGCAGGTGAGCCATTTGGCATAGGGCGTGGGGGCAAGGGCAATGGCCGGCTCATCAAAAACCTGCGCGCCATAAAGTTCATTGATGGCATGGCTGCGGACCAGCTTTTTGATCGCGTCTTTATATTCATCGGCCTGATCGGCAAAATCTTCGATCGTTTTCACAGCAGCAATATCAGATGTGCTCATGGTGCTATCCTTGGATGATGGGGTCGGTGTTGAAAGCATCGAGATCGGATTGAATGGCAAAATAATGCTCGGAAAAATTCGTGGCCGCAGCCGATGCCAGGCCCTGCTCGTCCCATGGCTGATCCTGGGCAATGGCATGGGCGATGGGGCGCGGCTGGCTCATCAAAAACACATCGCCGCCCCGCACCCCGATCAATTGGCCACTGATACCGGCCCCCAGATCAGAGGCGAGCCAGGCACAGGCCACCGCCACCGGCTGAGCGGGAAGCTGCAGGGCCCGGGCGCGATATTCCTTTAAAAGATCGGTCACGGGCGGCAGGCTTTCGGTCACCCGGGTGGCGGCAAAGGGCATGATGGCATTTGCCGTGATGCCTGCGCGTTCAAGCTCCAGCGCCTGAACCCGGGTCAATCCCAGCAATCCCGCCTTGGCACTCGCATAGGCCGAAACGCCGAAATTGCCGTAAAATGCCGCGGATGAAACCATATTAATCAGCCGCCCGCCCGGGCGTCCGGCTTTTGCCTGTTCGCGCATTTTGGGGGTTGCGGCATGGGCCAGATAATAGGCCGCCGACAGATTGACCTGGAGCACGCGATCAAAATCCGCCGGATCGCCCTTGAAAATCATGGCATCGCGCAAGATGGCCGCATTATTCACCACAATATCAACCGCGCCAAATTGCGTGATGGCCAGATCCACCGCGCGGGCCGCAGCTTCGGGGCTGGCGATATCAATCTCCAAAGCCGCCAGCCGCGCGCCATCGGCCCCTTTGGCGATCAGGGCTTCGCGCTGCTGTTCGATCAGGCCCTTTTCAGGATCGCGGCCATCGATGCCGGAGCCATCATCCACCAGCACAAGAGACGCGCCCAAGGCCGCAAAGCGTTCGGCCACCGCAAAGCCAATGCCCCGCCCGGCCCCGGTGATGATCGCCACACGCCCGGCTAAAAGGCCATCCGATTGCAGATCATCGGTCATCAGATCGTCTCCTTTTCGAGATCAGCCTTTTTAAGATCGGCTTCAGAATAAAAAGCATCGGCATGAATGGCATTGGGGGCGATCCCCAGATCGGGCAATAGCCGCTCCGCCGCTTCCACCATCGGCGGTGGCCCGGCCAGATAGGCGGTGAACCCTTCCAATGTGCCGCTGGGCGATAGATGCGGCAGGTCTTCTTTTACGATATCGGTAACAAGGCCAAAGCGCCGCTGCGCCGCCTTCAGCACGGCATCAGAAGGTGCGGATAAAACCGGGGTGAAATGGAAATGGGGATGGGCCGCGCATAAGCCTTCAAAATGATCGACAAGATAAAGATCGCGTTCATCGCGGACGCCAAAATAAAAATGCACCGGTTCGGCCCAGCCCAGTTTTGCGGCCCTATCGATGATCGATTTGATCGGCGAAAGCCCCGAACCCCCCGCAATCGCCAAGATGGGGCCACGGCGTTCCTCGCGCAGGGCAGCGGTGCCCGATGGGCCCTTCACCCGCACCTGATCCCCCGGCTGCAGGTGATCGGCCAGATAGCGGCTGGCCCGGCCATCGGACAGAATCCGCACATAAAATTCAAGGAAATCATCATCGGGCTGGCTGGCCATCGACCAGCTTCGGGCTGGCTGATCGGGCAAGGCAACATCGGCAAATTGCCCCGGCGTAAAGGTAAAGGGCCCGCCCGAAAGGATGGAAAGGCGCAAGCTCATAATATCATGGGTGAGAGGGGTGATGGCTTTCACCTCGCAGGCCATATCGCGCATGGGATGCACCATCTGATCATCTTCATCAGCCAGTTCGATTTCACAATCGCTCCAGGGCACAGCCCGGCAGGCCAGAATGAAGCCGCGCTTTTCTTCATCGGCGCTCAAAGCAAATTCCGAAAATGGCGACATTTCCACCTCGCCCGAAAGCAACCGGCATTTGCAGGTGCCGCAATTACCCGAGCGGCAGCTATGGGGGAACGGTCCCCCGGCCAGCATGGCGGCATCCAGGATCGTGCGCCCCATCTCAACAGAGATCGGTTCATCCCGGTCCTTGATCGAAACAGTGAAATTCATGTGGCACACAACCTTTCGGGTGATCCGCGCAACCGGATGTGATTTTAAAATCCATCGCTTCCAAATTGCAGATGCAACGGTGTCAGGGGATGGCGGCCCTGTCAAGCAATTGTATGGGTTACAAACAATATAATTTCACATAACTTTCTTAGGTTTCTGACAAATCATGTGCATATATAAAAAGTTACACATGATTTGTCCGGCGTATGATGGCGGGATATCACAAAATGTTGAACACTAGATCGCAAAGAAATGCGCGCCCCTGCCGCAAGGCGCTTGGCAAGATTATATTGTAAGGTATAATGACAAATAATGATCTGTCCAAGCGATCAGCCAAAGCCCATGAAAGCCTGACCACCAAAAGGAGCAACCGCTTTGAAATCCATTCAGACGATGAACATGCCCCTTGCCTGCCCCGTGGCGCTGCCGGTGGATGGGCTGGAGCCATGGATGAGCGGATCATCATCTGCCAGCACCCTTCATCTCCATACCGTGGCCGGGGCGATGGAAGGGATGCAGAAACAGGCGCTGGTGGTGGATGCGGCCAGCCAGCGCATCTGGAATTTTGCCTGTGATGAGGGCCCCTATCTCAATGGCACCGATCTCGCCCCTTTTCCTTTGGCCTATTTCAACAGCGGCCTGGGATTTTCCCTCTTTTGCGAAATCGAAAACCTTGCCCATGCCCGCGGGGTGCGGCTTGATGATCTGGAGCTTTGCCTTGATAGCTTTTACGGCATGGAGGGTTCAGCCCTTAAAGGCACCATGACCGGCAGCGCCCTGCCGCCGGTTCTGGCGATCAACGCCAAAACCGATCTGGATCGCCCTGCTTTGATGCAGCTTGTGGCCGATGCGGTTTCGGCCGCCCCCGCCAATGCCCTGCTGCGCGCGGCACTGGATAGCGAGTTTCTCGGCAGCCACAATGATCAGGCGCTGGAGGTCAAAGATTTAAACCGCATTGACGGCGCGTGCCTGCCCAATCCCCAAGCCATCCTCGACAGCATCAAAGCCGATGATCGCGCCGATGTCCGCGATGATATCGTCACCAAGCTCAGCCAGACGGAAGCGGTTTTTGGCGTTGAGGGCGGGGCGGGCACCAGCCTTCAGGCGGATCAGAGCCGGCAATTGCATATTCGCGGGCTGATCCATCGCCGGTCCGATGGCCTGCTGGAAAACAAGGTGCAGCTTTATAAACCCATCGGCAGCGTTTTCCGCTTTTTGGGGGATAGCGCCCCGCAATTTGGCGGCACCGGTCGGGCGCCATCGGGGCTCGCCTATTTATCGGCAGGGCTGGCTTTTTGTTACCTTACCCAGATCGGGCGCTTTGCCCATATCAAGAAACTGCCGCTCAGCCATTATAGCCTGCATCAGGATACCCGCTTCAGCCTGCCCGGCGCTTCATCGGGCACAATGGAAGTGGCGAGCGCTAAAGCCGTGCAAAGCCATGTGCATATCCGATCCGATGCCCCCGATGCGGAGATCGCCCATCTGATGATCATGGCCGAGCAAACCTGCTTTTTGCACGCCGCCTGCCGCACCGCCCTGAAGCTGAAAATCCGGGTCCAACCACTGGCCGGATAGGGTCTTTAAGGCTCACCCCCCCCAGTTGACTACCCATTGAATTTTTGCAGCAGGCTGCGCAGGCGGTCAAATTCAATGGCAGTCAGCTTTTGGGACACATCGGCTTCATGGGCACGGATGGCAGGGATCAACTGATCAACAAAAGCATCCCCTGCCGCCGACAGGCTCAAGGAATAAGCCCGGCGATCCCCCGGGCGCGGATTGCGCACAATGAAATCGCGGCGCACCAGCCCTTCGATGGTTTGCCCTAAAGTCGCCCGCTCAACCTGCATGGCGCGGGCCAGATCGGATTGGGAAATACCCGGATTATCGCGGATCAAAATCAACAGCCCGGCCTGCCCCGGGGTAATCTGCAGGGGGGCCAAAGATTCGCGGAAATGTTGAAATAATTTGACCTGTGCCAAGCGCAGGCGAAAACCGAATAAATCGTCAAGACTTGAAAAATCAAGTGTCTGCGCTTTTTTCCGCACCTGTTTCGGCGGCATTCCCGATCCTTCCACGCCATGATCATCTCAACAACCATCATAGGCAAATGCCCAAAAGTCGCAAGCAGGCCGTGCACTGAACCCGATGTGCATCTTGCCCAAATGCTTTTATCCCCATATCGTATCCCCACCGCTTTTATTTGTAAGGGCAGGAGACAATTTTCCCGATGCACGCCCGCCCCACAGCTTTGGTTGATCCTTTTATACTCGATCGCTTGCCGCGCCCCCCTTTGGCCCCCGATCTGATCTATGATCTGCCGCATCTGCACTTCCCCCAAAAATTGAATGCGGGGCGCTTTTTGCTGGATGCGGCTTTTCAAAAAGCCAAGGGCGAGCCTTTGTGCCGCAGCGATGATCTGTGCTGGACCGCTGATGAACTAAACGAAAAGGCCTGTAGCCTCGCTGCCCTGCTGCAAAAAAAATACGGCCTTTTGCCGGGCCAGCGGGTGGTGCTGCGCAGCCCCAATAGCCCCTTTTTGATGGCCGCCCTTTTAGGCATTTTTCTGGCCGGGGGGATTGCCGTGCCGGGATCGCCCCTCCTCGGCCCTTCAGAATTGCACCATGTGCTCAGCAGCACCCGGCCCGCCCTTGTTTTATGCGGATCGGATCAGGATCCCAATCTTGATATGGCCCGGCAAAAAGCAATGGCGAACAGCGCCACACCGCCCCTGAAGCTGATCCTTGATGCGGATCTGCTGATAGAAGCGGCCGCCTTTCGCCAAGATTTCACGGCCATCAACAGCATGGGCGATGATCCCGCGCTTATTTTATTCACCAGCGGCACCAGCGGGCGGCCCAAAGGCGCCGTGCACAGCCATAAGGCCATTGTCGCCCTCGCCCGGGGCTTTGGCGATCATCTTTTCGCGGCCGGGCCGGGGGATCTGGTTTTTGGCAGCCCATCCCTTGGTTTTGCTTATGGTTTTGGGCTTTTATTTGTCTGCCCACTGGCGGCGGGGGCCTGCTGCCTGTTATCGCCCGATGGCCGCCCTGATGCCCTTCTTGATGATCTGGTGCGCTATCGCCCAACGATCCTGGTCACCGTGCCCACGGTTTATTTGCGGCTGCTCGCCTCAAAAATAAGCTTGGCCTCAAAAACACATTTGCCCACAGCCAGCTTGCGGCGCTGTTTTTCTGCGGGCGAACCCCTGAGCCAGACCCTTGCCGAAAGCTGGGAAGCCCGCACCGGGGTGCCTGTTCTCGATCTTTTGGGCTCGACCGAAATGCTGGGGCCTTATATTGCATCCGATGAAACGAGCCGCATTCCGGGCTGTGCCGGGCGGGCGGTGCCGGGCTATGAACTGAAGCTTCTTGGCAAGGATGGCGCCGCGCTTCGGCCCGGCAGCACCGGTCGCCTTGCGGTGCGCGGGCCCACAGGCGCGCAGTTCCTCGATCCCCGCGATCAGGCGGGAGTGATCAAGGATGGCTGGACCCTGACCGGCGATCTGTGCCGCCTTGATCTTGATGGGCGCATCTGGTTCAAGGGCCGGGCCGATGACATGATCTTGTCATCAGGCCATAGCATCGCCGCCATCGAGGTGGAAAGGGCGCTCATGAGCCACCCGGCGGTGGAGATGTGCGCAGTCACCGGCCTGCCCGATGCCGACCGAGGGCAGTTGGTAGCGGCTTTGGTGGTGCTGCGGCCTGATGATAGCGATCAGCAGGGCAAAACGGATGCCCGATCCCTGATCGATCATGTAAAAGCCTCCATCGCGCCCTATAAAGCGCCGCGCCGGATCGCTTTTGTTGAAAGCCTGCCGCGCACCCCATCGGGGAAGATCCGGCGCACGGCCCTTGGCTCAATGTTCGGTGATGACATTCAATAAAGCAGGCACGCCCGCCGCCACTTTTTCCAAAGCCCGGGATAGCGCCCCCATCATCGCGGCGGGATCGCTCACCTCCTCACCATAGCCGCCACAGGCTTTGGCGATCTCGTGAAAAGCCGGGGATGGGTCCAGCGCGGTCATCGGCATCAGATTGGCGCGCATGGCATGGCCATCGGGATAGACCGAGGCCGTCGCCGTTTTCACCGCATTCCAGCGGCGATTATTGAACACGATGGTGAGGGTGGCAATCTTATGGGCGGCGGCCACCTGATGGCAGGCCACAGGATTGGCAAACATATGGCTGCCATCGCCCAAGGTGCAGATCACCATGCGATCGGGCTGCGCCAGCTTCAGCCCCAAAGATGCAGGCAATCCCCAACCCAAACCGCCCGCATTGCTGGGGCCATAAAAGCTGCCGGGGCGGGTAAAGCGCATCACCGGGCGGATACAGCCGATTTCATTGACGATAATCGCATCTTCGGGCTTTAGCCGATCAAGGCAATGGCTGACCCATGCGGGCGTCATCCGGGCGGGAATTTCGGGCTTTTGCGGATCGCTGCCCAAAAGCCGGGCCTTCAATTCATGGCGGGCCTTTTCATGGGCAAGGCTTCGTTTTTCGCGGCGGGCATCGATAGCCTTTTGCTGGCCTTGGGCTGCCTTTGCAAAGGCCTGAGAAAGCGCGGGCAGGCCAAAAGCGGGGCGGCATAAAAGGCACAGATCGGCGGAAAAGCCCCGGATCGGAATATCCTGCGCCAAAGGATCGCTGCCCATCTGAATGACCAGCGCCTTGTGCGGCCAATCATGGCGGGCGGGCAGCCAGGGGGCCGGGGTATCGAGGACCAGAATAACATCATGATCGGCAAAATCGGCGGTGAAATCAAAGCCCGCCTGCATGGGATGATCTGAGGGCAGATTGAGATAATTGGCGCGATATTCAATCACCGGGCAAGCGGCAAGGCTGGCAAAATCCGCCAAAGCCGCCACGGCATCGGGATCGCGCCCCGACCGGCTGGTGATGATCAGCGGATTTTTGGCGGCTGCCAATATCTGCGCCGCCTGCTCGATCTGGCTGTGATCGATGCCCGTGGCCCGCGCGGGGCTGATCCGGCTATGGGGTGAAATCGCCAGCGTCGGCGCGGGTTCCGCCAATGTTTCGCGCGGCATTCCTAAATAAATCGGCCCGCCCGGATCGCTTGTGGCCAGCGCCATGGCCCGATCCACCATCGTGTCCATCGCCGTGCCGGGGCGCAATTCATAATCCCAAACCACCGCTTCGCGCAGCATCCCGGCCTGATCATACATTTCCTGACCCCAATGGATCGACACATCGCGGCTTGATGCCGAACCGCTTTCGGTGATCGGGGTGCGGCCAGCGCCAAAAAAGATCGGCACATTTTCCCGCGCGGCATTGAGCAGGGCACACAGGCTATTGGCCAGCCCCACGCTGACATGGACCATCGCCGCCTGCATCCGCCCGCTGCCCAGATAATAGCCATGGGCCATCGAGACCGCAGCATTTTCATGGGGCACCAGAATGGGCTGGGGCAAGGAAAGCCCCGATTGCGGTGCCCGGGCATAGGCTTCGATGATCGCCGGGAAATCGGTGCCGGGATTGGCGAAAAGATAATCGATCCCCCGCGCCTTCATCACCGCCAGCAGGGCTTCCGCCGTGGTTTCGACCGGCAAATCCAGCTTATCCTGAACGCCCAAATTATCATGATTTTGATCACGCATCATCAGCCCCCGCCATCGGCCATGCCCATAAATAAGCACATCCCATTAACAACAGACTGTATGGTGACCTAACATATTTAGGACAGCAAGGATTTTATTGATCGATCTGTGAAATCCCGGTGTCAGAACTCTGGCTCAGCCCCAAAAATTACCACCAGACCGCATAGAGCGCGGCCAAAATCAACAGCACCCCAATGGTCGCCACATTAAAGCTGCCGCTGGTTTTATAATCCACATCACCCAATTCGATCTGGGATGCCGGGGTTTTATCGGGGAAAGCCAACGAAACAACGGCAGCGATCCCAAGGCACAGCAAAAACACCAGCCCCACCCGATCGATGAAGGGCAAGGCGGGCCAGAACAGCTTCAGCCCCAGCGATAAAGCCGCCGAACCGATGGCCCCGCTGAGCGCACCTGCGGCATTGGCCCTGGGCCAGAACATCCCCAGCAAGAAGATCACCACAATACCGGGTGTGAAAAAGCCGGTAAATTCTTGAATATACTGGAAAGCCTGATCGAACTGTCCCAGCAAAGGGCGGGCGGTGATCATGGCTGTCAGAAGGGCCGTTACGGAGACGATCCGACCGATCATCACCAGTTTTTTCTGGCTCGCCGCCTTGTGCATGGGGGCATAGATATCAAGGGTGAAAATGGTGGCGATGGAATTGGTCATCGATCCCAAAGAGGAAATGATCGCCGCCACAAGGGCTGCAAAAACCAATCCCATGATCCCGGCGGGCAGCAGGCTCATCACCGCCGGATAGGCCTGATCGGGGGTTTTGAGATCGGGGGCCAAAATCAGCGCCGCCATACCCGGCAGCACCACGATCACCGGCATCAACAGCTTGAGATAGGCGGCAAAGGCAATGCCTTTTTGCGCTTCTCTCAGGCTTTTGGCGGCCAGGGCCCTTTGGATGACATATTGATTAAAGCCCCAATAAGACAAATTCATGATCCACATGCCGCCGATCAGCACCGAAATGCCCGGAAGATCTTTGTAATTGGGATTGTCGGGCGAGAGGATCATATCGAATTTTTCGGGGAAGCGTTCGAGCAGCAGGCCAAAACCGGCCAGAACGCCCCGGCCATCGGCGATGGTATCAAGGGCGATATAGGCGATCAAAAGGCCGCCGAACACCAGCAGAACCACCTGGAAAATATCGGTCAGCGCCACCGCTTTCAACCCACCATAAAGGGAATAGGCCCCGGCAAAAATCCCTAATCCCACAAGGCTTAGCACCGGATCGGCCCCGGTCACCGTGTGGATTGCCAAACCGCCCAGCCAGATCACGGCCGTGAGATTGACAAACACATAAACCCCAAGCCAGAACACCGCCAGAACCACCCGCACCCGGTGATCAAAGCGCTTTTCCAGAAATTGCGGCATGGTCGAGATATTATTGCGCAGAAAAATCGGCAGAAAATATTTGCCCACGATGATCAGGGTGATCGCCGCCATCCATTCATAAGAGGCAATGGCCAGCCCCAGAACATAGCCCGAGCCCGACATGCCGATGATCTGTTCCGCCGAGATATTGGCGGCAATCAAAGACGCCCCGATGGCCCACCAGGGCAGGCTTTTTCCGGCCAGAAAATAATCGCCGCTATCTTTTTGATGGCCCGCTTTTTCGCGCGAAACATATTGCGCCAGAGAAAAAATAGCGATCGCATAAACCGCCAGAACACCATAATCCAATGAGCTCAGCATCCATGATATCCTTTATATGGCTGCATAAATATGATTTTTAAACGCTGTGTATAACAATCGTTCATGATGATGGGAACCTCAGAAAGGATGTGATCGTAAGCCGCCCCTCCAGGGGATCGGATGAAAAGCCAAAGGCCGCACCGATATCGCCCGCATGCAAAAGGCAGCCGGGATAAACCACCGCCCGATTATAGCGCGGTGCAATCTGTGCCGTGCGCGCGAAAAGGGCGCTATCAGACCCCATATAGCCCGGCTTTGGCAGGCCGATCCGGCTGGCATCGGCGGCCAGTGCCTTTTGATAGGCGCGGGCGCGATTGCTGGTGATGGCATCATGGCCGGTGCCTTTATGGCGATAAAAAGAGGTGCCGCCAAAATCCTGTTTGAACAGATAATGCACCACCGCGATATGGCCGGGATCGCTGCTATCGAAATGCGGGATCGATTGAATGGGCAGCAGGCTTTCCGGCGCTTGGGTGACCAGCGAAAACAGGCATTGCACCGCCAGGGGGGGTGTATCAGGCGAAAGGCCCAAGGGTTCAGCCAGATGGTGGCTGATGAACCCCGCCAGAAAATCGCCATAAGCAGCGGGAGCCGGGGCGCGCAGGCCGGGATAATAATTGCCCGGCTCGCGATCATAAGGCCCGGCCGTGGCCGCCTCGGTCCGCATCCGGTCAGGATCATCGAGCAGATCATCAATCACCAGAACCCGATAGCCATCAAGGCTTTCATGGGCGATGATCCCGCTGATCGCCGCCCCCCGCTGCAGGCCTGAAGATGAAGGCATGGCCATCGCCGCCATCAGGAAGCGCTTTGGGCGGGATCGGGCTGAAACCATTGGCCAGCCTGCGCCATCATCTTGTTTTTCCGCTGCACCAAAGCAAAAATATGGCCCAGCGAAACGATCATCGCATAAAGGGCGGGCAAATGGCCCTGCTGGCGCAGTTCATCAATCACCGCAATCGGGGCCGCTTCCAGCGCATCCTCGTCGATGGTGTAAACCCCCTGCACCTTCATCTGCTCGCCATCATCGAGGGTGATTTCAAGGGCCAGACGGGTCAGCAGCTTATAGTGCACCAGCTTTTCGATGAAGGCCCGGGTGGCCGCTTCACCGGCAACAAGCTGAGCCAGAATATCCTGCATGGATTGCAGATAGGGCGTGGGCGCGCCCGCCGCATCAAACAGCGCTTCGCCTTTTTCACTGCCAAGGCTGGGGCTTTCGGGATCGATGCACAAAACGAAATCATGGCCTGTATCGGATCGATCCTTGGCACTTTGCTGAGGGCGACCAGCAAAAAAAGGCTGGCGCTGCACATTCAAAGGCACATAAAGGGCATCCCATTCCCCCTGCCGCCAAAACAGATTTTCCCCCTCCTCAAATCCACACAGAGCGATGGCAGTAAAAAAGCCGCTATCTGCATTTTTGGTGAGCAATAAGGGAAATTGCGTTGCCGCCTTCAGAAATTCCGAGATCACCACCGGCATCATCCGCACGCTGGCGCTATGGGCTTCCACCTGATCGGGATCGACCCGCAGCTTGCGATGATGCGCGGGATGAAGCGCTATGAGTTCAGTCATGATCGATCATTCCCCCTCATGATCCCGTTCAAATCGCCTGCAGGCCGGTGCGCCTGATCTTTTCGATCAAATCGCGATTTTTAGGTAAGGCGCGCAAAACCTGATCTTTTTGTTTGGCATTTTTTCCAAAAAGGGTCATGGCATCTTTTTCCCTGTGCAGGCGATGGGCCTGATAGCTGAAATCTGTTTCAAACCCCATGCCATACAAAACATATTGATAGCTGGCCGCCGGGAAAACTTCATTATTACTTGTGAAATCGGCATTGCCGGGCGCTTGATAGCGCCAGATCTCTAATTGCTGGCGCAGGCTTTCCGGAATGGTGGCCGGATCGCGATTATCGATCCAGAAAGCACTGTCGGTGCGCTGGCTCAGCATATAATGCAGCTTCAAAAAATCGATGATCCGATCCCAGCGATAGGCTGTTGTTTCATTGAAGCGCTTGGCTGCCAGATCCATCACATCGCGGCAGGCGGGCATGTTTTTGGCGATCATATCCGCCGATAATTCGATCAAAACCAGCGCCGAGGCTTCCAAAGGCTCCAGAAAGCCCGCCGAAAGGCCGACCGCCACGCAATTATGGCGCCAAAAGGTTTCGCGATGGCCCGAACGGATGGGAATCTGGCGCACCGAAAGCCGATCAAAAGCAGGGCCCACATAGGCGCGCAAGGTTTCGGTGGCGGCCTCTTCGCTTTGATAGCGGCTGGAATACACATAGCCCACACCCCGGCGGCTGGGGAGCCCAATATCCCACACCCAGCCCGCCGATTGCGCGGTGGAAAGGGTATGCGGCACGATAGGATCATCATCTTGGGCATAGGGCACCTGCACCGCCAAAGCCCGATCAATGAACAGCACATCATCACAGGGCTTGAAGGGCACATCATAATGCCGGCCCAGCAAAAGCGATGAAAAGCCGGTGCAATCAATGAACAGATCGCCCTCGATCCGCCCCGATGCTGCGGTTTCCAGCCCCGCAATATCGCCAGTATCCGCCGCCACCACGCCCTTCACATCATCCAGAATATGGCGCACGCCCAGCTTTTGGGTGCAATGGCTTTGCAAAAATGCGCCAAATTTCCCCGCATCCAGATGATAGGCATAATTGGCAACCGCTTCATATTCCGGCGTGGTGATCAGCTTGGGCGCCAGATTGCGCTCGCACATCGCTTCCTGGAAACACACCGCATCGGAAAAGGATATTTTTTGTTTCGTACTCGAAACGATCTTTTTCCAATAAGGGGCAAGATCAAAGGATTGAAAGCTTTGGGGCAGCATCAGGGGATGATAATAAAAATCATCATCGCGCCCGGTGACCCAGCGCTGGAATTTTGCGCCCTGTTTGAAGGATGCATCGCATTCCTTGAAAAAATCGGTTTCGGAAATGCCCAATTTAATCAGGGTCGCCCGCATGGTGGGCCAGGTGCCTTCACCAACCCCGATGGTGGGCACGGTGGGGGATTCCACCAAAGTGACCGAAAGGCCATCTTTTTCATAAGCGCGATGCTCGGCAGCAATGAGGCCAGCGGTCAGCCAGCCCGCCGAGCCACCACCCACAATCACAATGGATCTGATTGCCTTGCTCATCGGCTTTATATCTCCCCAAAAAAGACTTTAGCTGGCCAAAAAAGCTTTAGCGGCCATAAAGCTCTGGCGGGTTTTCCCCCTTATCCAGTGCTTATCAGGCCGACACAGGCACCCGCCCTGATGGCCGATGCCTGTGCCCGAGCAGCCCAATGGCCGCCTGATGATCAAAGCGATCAGAAATTCATCCGCACGCCCAAGGCATAGCGCGGGCCGCTTTCTTCTGCCAGCAGGAACTGATTATCAAAGCGCCCATGCTTGAACAGCTTTTCATTGGTGATGTTGGTGCCTTCAAAAAACACCCGCAGATAATCGGTCACCTGCACGCCGCCGCTGATATCGACCTGCGCAAAAGAGCGCACAAAAGTCACCCCATCGCCATTGATTTGGGTCAGCGACTGCAAGAAGCTGTCGCGCCAATTATAGGCTACGCGGAATTCAAATGGGCCCTTATCATAAAAGCCCACCACATTGGCGGAATCGCTCAGGCCGGTGAGAGCAAAGATCTGGCTGACATCGCTGGGGTCGAAATCCACCGATCCGGTGACGATGGTGCCATTGAGCAGCATCCCAAAACCGCTTTCGCCAAAGGAATATTGGACGGCGGCTTCAAGCCCCCTGATCACGGCATTTTCGCCATTGATCGGGCGGGTGACGCGAAACACCGCAAGGCCATCTTGCGGATCGGGAGCAAAAACATCAGCCCCCGTCGAAGGGTCGGTGAGCAGAGCGCCCGACGCGGTTTCAACGGTTTCATCCATCTGGGCATTGACGATGAAATTGCTCACATCCTTGCGGAACAGACCGAAGGAAATATAATTCGACTGCCCGAAATAATATTCCACCGAAAGATCGAGGTTATCCGATTTGAAGGGCTGAAGATCGGGATTGCCGCTGGTGGCGGTAAAATCGCCGCCCTGCCGGGTGGTGGTGACGTTAAACACCGGCGACATGGCATCCAAGTTTGGCCGGGTGAGGGTTTGCGATGCCGCAAAGCGGGTGATCAGATTATCCCTGACTTCATAGCGCACGGCCAGATTGGGCAGCAGCGCATCATAAGACGAGCTTTCCTGGATTGGGATCACCGCCGCGCGTTCCGCCAATAATTCCGTGCGATCCAGAATGCTCAGCCGGGTGATTGGCTCATCGGTGCCGCTCACCCCCACATCGGTGGCTTCGGCCCGCACCCCGGCCACCACATCGATCGGACGGCCCATGAATTCACCGACAAATTCCATTTCCAGATAACCGGAAAAGGTTTCTTCTGAAACGGCAAAGGAATTGCCCCGGCGCACGGCATCAAAGCTCACGCCGCTTTCATTTTCCAAAAAGGCGATCAGGGCTTCGGGATCATGGACCAGGATTTCGGTAAATAATCGCTCGCTGCCATCGATCCCACCAAGGAAGCCATCACCCAGATCGAAAACGGTTTGCGATCCGGCCGGGATTTCCGGCTCATCGGGGAAGCCGCAGAAGGTGCAATGGGGTCCGAAGGTATTATCCCAGCGGGTAAGTTTTTTCGTTTGTTTGGAATAATAAAGCCCCGCGCGCAATTTGGTAAGGCCCTGACTTGCCCCTTCATCCCATTCAAAATCGGATTTCAACTGCCGGACTTTATCATCCACTTCCCAGCCGCCCCGGATCTGCACATGCGGATCGCCATTGGCCGGATCAAGGAAATTGGAGACGCCATCCGGGGTGACCCCGGGCAGATTGGCCACGCCATCCAATTCCTGCTGACCGCTGAAGATATTGGGATTGGCGGTATCAAATTCGCTCAGGAAAGGCAGACGTTTATCATCGGATTGAAAGCGCACACGATTGGCAAAACCGATGATCGAATTCAACTCGGCCCCGCCATTATTCGCGGCCCGTTCGGCTTTCGAGAAATTGCCATCGACCTTGACGCGAACAGAGTCCGTGACCTGCCAATCCGCTTCCACGCCGATCAGATAGGTATCGGTGAGACGATCAAAGGTTTTGGCATTGAAATCAGTGGAAAGACCCACTTCCTGAAAGAGATCGATCACCGTTCCATTGGCATCAAGCTGCACATTTTCAGCATTGGGGGCGGTGAACCAATGCCCCAAAGAATTGGAATCCGATTTCACATCAAAGGATGAATAAAGGCCATCGACGGTGAATTGCAGATTGTCGGTAGGCGCATATTGCAAGACGAGGCTACCGCCGATGCGCTCGCGATCCTCGAAGGTGACGCGGGTATCCAGATTGCGCGGCGAGAAGATATTGCCATCAAAACCGGCCCCGCCATTGATCTCGGCCTGCGGAATGCCGACATTTTCAAGCCAGCCATCAGATGCCAGCGCATCCAGCCTTGTTTCGCGCTTTTGATAGGATGCCGCCAGCAAAATCCCCAGCTTGCCATCGGCAAAGGTATTGCTGATCAGGCCCGATGCCTGCGGCGAGACTTCATCGCTGTTTTCTTCGTAATTCGCCTTCACATTGCCAACGAATTTGAAGCCGTTCACATCAAAGGGCCGCGCCGTTTTGATATTGACTGTGGAGCCGATCCCGCCCGATTGCAGGGTTGCGGTGGAGGATTTATGCACGGTGATGCCATTCACCAGTTCGGCGGCGATGGTATCGAAGGAAAAGGCGCGCGACAGATCTTCGGACGCGATCTGACGGCCATTCACCAGAACCGTATTGAATTCGGGGCCAAAGCCACGGACGGTGATGAACTGCCCTTCACCGCCCGAGCGATCAATGGAAACACCGGTGATGCGCTGCAAGGATTCCGCCAGATTGGCATCGGGAAATTTGCCGAAATCTTCGGCGGCGATGGAATCGACCACGCCCGATGCATTGCGTTTGGTATCGCGGGCGCTGCGCAGGCTGCCGCGAATACCGCTGACGACGATTTCTTCAAGAACAAACCCGTCATCTGCGGTTGAAACATCCTGCGCTTCGGCCACCGATGATGAAAATAATGCCGAAAGCGTGGCAACACTGCCCAATAGCTTCGCTCTGTTTTGGTGCCTCACCTGATCTTCCTTTTTTTCTATCGGTTGGCGCCCGCCGGTCACAAGGATGACATCATATGATGTGACCTGAGCGCTCAGGCCCGTGCCGGACAACAGCCGGTTGAGCCCGGTTTCAACCGAAAACTCCCCAATGAGTCCGTTCGTGCGAACGTCCCCGATTACATTCTGGGAAAAAAGAAGAGACCTGTTGGTGATGGTCGAGAATTTGCGCAAGGCATCTGCCAAAGCCATGGCAGGAATATCAAAGGCGAAGACAAGGCCGGATGGCCGATCCGCGCTTTCTTTTTCCTGTGCAATCTGCGCCAAAGCAGGCCGTGCCATCAGCACATTGCCCCCCACGCACAGCATCGCACCGCCGAGCCCGACCAGAACCAACTGCCTCCCCATTTGGTATCCCATGTCAGTCGCGCTCGTTTTTTAAAAATTCGAACGCCGATAGCTATAATCCGCTAGCGGCGATGATCCTCTAGTCTAGCTTGAAATTTTTTTAGATATGAAATCATTTTATGAAAGAAAGCCGTGATCAGGCTCAGGATACTCAGGCCCAGGAGATTCAGGCCCAGGAGATTCAGGCCCAAGAGATTCAGGCTTGGGATACATAAACCAAACGCTGACCGTATTTTTCGATACGCAGGCCAAAGCCCTGCTCCAAAGCATCCAAAAGCGCATCCACCTCACCCGCCTTGAAATGGCCGCTGATCGGCATATCCAGCAATTGGGGATCGGAAATCACGATCTTGATCGGCGTATAGCGGCTGATTTCATCAATCACCCGGGCCAGCGGATCGGCATCAAACACCAATTGCCCCTGACGCCACAACAGGCGCTGTTGCAACTGCTGTGGATCAAGAACACTGATCACCTGCTCGTTTTTATTAAAGGCCGCCCGCCGCCCTGATGACAGGATAATGCCGGGCCGGGGCTGCGCATCGGAAATGGCATCGGATGGTTTTTCAATATCATGGGCGGAGAGCTCCACGGTGCCTTCTTCCACCAGCACCTCGATATCCCCTTCGCGCACGCGGACCGAGAAAACGGTTCCCACGGCCTTCACCCCACCCATCTGGGTCAAAACCCGAAAGGGCCGGTTGGGGTCTTTTGCAACATCGAAAAGCGCTTCGCCATAGATCAATTGGATGATGCGCGCCTGATCCGAATAGGCCACATCAATCCGTGTTCTGGTATTGAGGGTGATCACCGAACCATCGGCCAGATCGATCACCCGCTGCTGGCCGATATCGGAATAATAGCTTTGGCTGATGGGCGCGGGGCTTATGGGCAGATATAAGCGCGCCACCGCCAAAAGGCATAAAATGGCAAAGGCCGGCATGGCCAGATGACGCCATGACCGCATCCCCCAACCGCCCAAAAAAGCCGCCCCCGCACCTGACCGCGATGCGGCCACCCGCGATGTCGATTGATCCGCATCTTCATCAAAAGCCACAGAAAGCTGCAAAAAGCGCCGCGCCATCTGTTCAAAAATCTGCTTGTGCGATGGGCTGCGGCCGATCCATTCCTGCAAAGCCTTGCGATCCCCATCCGACATCGGCCCGCCATCGATCTGCGCCAGCCAGGCACAGGCCTCGCTTTCGATGAGATCGATTTCAGTTGATGACGTATCCGACATGCCTTGATTGTCTTTCAAAGTCGAAAAAAGCGGCCAAAGCCGGGGATGGACTCAATAACCGCATTCATTCATGTATTTTGCGCAAAGCTGCAGGGCTTTGGCAATGTGCTTTTCCACCGTACTCACAGAAATCCCCAGTGTTTTGGCGATCTCCTTATGCGACAGACCTTTCATCTGTCGCAAAATAAAAACCTGCCGACACTGAGGTGGCAGGGTTTCAACCGCTTGGGCAAACATCATCAGGCGTTTTTTTTGATGGAGCTGCTCATCAATCGCCACCACATCGTCTATAATCCCCTGGGATGCCAAATCCTCCAGAAGGCTGATCACATTTTTTTTCTGCCCCGCCCGCGCCTTAAAAGAGAGATTGCGCGCAATGCGAAACAGATAGGCTTTGGCATTCTCCAGCTTTTCCGATTTCCGGGCCGCAAAAGCCCGCAGATAAACATCCTGCATGATGTCATCCACCTCGCTTTTATCGGTACCCTTTGGCATCAATTGCCTGACATAATGCTGCAGGATCGGCGCGGATTCAAGATAGGTGCTGTGAATATCACGCCCGGCATCCCCCGCCGGATCGGCGGGTTGGTCCGCTTCCTCTGTCGGGGCAACAGCGCCTTTGTTGCCATGGCCGGAATGATCGTCCACAAAAACTCCCCAAAAAAAAACCAACTCAGATTATGTCATATCACGTAAAAATAATGGAAGATTATAATCATTGCCCGCCCGCGCCTTAAAAGCCATTTCATCCATCACAGGCCATGCGGCAGCCTGTTTTGCTGCTTTCCTCTGCCGCCGCCAATATTGAAAGGCCTTGGCGGGCATTCAAAGGATCGACCGGCACATCCGCCCCATCAAGGATCGCTTTGGCCATGCCGCCATAAAAAGCGCCATAATGCCCCGGCACCGCCCGTTGATCCCCCGGCAATAGCCCGATGGCACCCCCCTCGGCATCAAAAAGCGCCACATCCACAAGCGGCAGATCACCCCCCCATAAAGCCCCCGCCTGATGATCATCAGGCCGCCGGCCCGCCTTCAGCCAGGCTTCCTGAGGATCGAGCCCATAGGCAAAAAAACTGCCCCCATCCCCATGGGCCATGATGGTGGGGCCGGGTTTGGGGGCAAGGGTGGTGACATGCAAAACCACCCGGCGGGGGCCGTAAAACAGAACCAGATGAAAATAATCACAAACCCGCGCCCCCGGCCTTTGCTGCTGGCAATCGGCGGTGATCGCATCCGGCTGACCAAACAGGCACAGCGCCTGATCGATCAGATGCGCCCCCAGATCATAAAGCACCCCCGCCCCCGGCGCGGGCACCTCGCGCCAGCCTTGTTTGATCTGTGGGCGAAAACGATCAAAATGCAGCTCAACACATGACACAGCCCCCAATCGGCCTTGGGCCATCGCGGATTGCAGGCTTAAAAAACCACTATCCCAGCGCCGGTTCTGAAACACCGAAAGATGCCGCTTTTCCTTTTGTGCCAGCGCGATCAGCGCATCGGCCTGCCCGGCATCCAGCGCCAGCGGTTTATCCACCACCACATGCTTTCCCGCTTCCAGCGCCTTTTGAGCATAAGTGAAATGGCTGTCATTGGGGGTGGCCACCACGATCAGATCCAGATCATCACGCCCGATCAGATCATCCGCCGATCCCATCACCGCTGCCCCCGGGCAATCTTGGGCGATCTGCTCTGCCCGGCTGCTGTGAATGGCGGCCAGATGCATCCGGGGCTCCAGCCCGATCAGCGGGGCATGAAAAACCGATCCCGCAAGGCCATAGCCCAATAGCCCCACTTTGATCCGGTCCATGGCGAAGGTCCTTATTTTTCAGTTTTCATGACAAAGCGCACGCACTGTGCCCCACAATCATGAAGCGAGATATATTTGCTTTTCATTCTCAAGGGGATTTGATGGATTTTTTCTCGGTCGGGCGGGGGCGAAGGCCATAAGCCGCCACCAGATCCCAAACATGGGCGGGCACCATGTTTTTCAGCCGGGCCGGATGCGCCCGGCGCAGATGCAGCACGGTTTCGATGGCTTTCATCTCAAGGCGGGCACGGGCAAATTCCAGCCCCTTTGGCCCCAAACGCGGCTGCAGGAACGCAACAATCGGGCGCAACCAGCCGGGCATCCGGCGCAAAGGCAGGCCGCCTGCCGCACGTTCGGTATTGTGCAGAAATCCGGTGACCGCCCCCTTCCGCCGCCCTTTATCGGCTAAAGGCCGACGCACCAGCCGATCCCCCAAAAGCGCCAGCAGATCCGCCCCGCGCTCATTGCGGGCGATCACCCATTGATCGCCATCGCCCCCCATATAGCCCACCGTGATATCCGCAAGACGATTGGTATAATCCACACAGGATTTGCAGGTGAGGGGGAAAAAATCGGCGGGCAGATTGCTCAAAGGCAGCTTCAAAAACGGGATGGTGCGCGGCGGGCGGCCATCATCAAAGCGCAATTCCACCCTGTAATCGGTGCGAAATTCCAGATAGCTGATGCGATCGGGATCGGGTTCGAGCAAGGACAGAAAATGATGAAAGGCATCGGTGGTGGTATTATCCGAACAGGGCGTGCCAATGACATGGATGCGCTCGAACCCCAAAGTCTGCTCCAAAGCCCGCAAGGCATAGATCTGGCAGGGAATCCCAATCACCGCCAAGCGCCGATAGCCCATCGCCTGCGCTGGCTCCAGAAGCGATAGCAAAGGCGCATAGCCCATCCGCATCCCTCGGCAATGGGCCAGCGCCGCCGGATCGGTGACCATCACCGGCACCGGCTTCCAGCGATCATCGGGATGGGGGGCCATGGTCAGCACCGCATCCACATGCCCCTGTTCCAGTAATTGTGCGGCAAGGGCCGTGGTCAATCCGGTCCATTGGGCTTGTTCGGCGGGGGGATCGAGGCGCGCCCGGATCATAGAGTGGATCACCCCGAAAAACCGCTCATCGCCAAGGTCTGGATCGGCAGCGCGGCCATGCACGGCTTTTTCCATGGCCGGATAATCCGGAGCGATGAACTGGCAGGCCCGCCCGCAGGCCTTGCCGCGATCCTGGCCCGCGCCCATCCGCGAAACCCCGCAATCGGTGCATAAGCCGGGGCGCGCCGCTCCCACCAAAGGCGGGCTGATGAGCCCCTTTTGGGCCAATTGGCGGGTGATGGATGGCCTTTCTTCCTGGCTGTCGCTCATTTTTTGCCTGTCTGCTGAGGGTCTTTCCATGATCCTTGATGGCCCATCACTGTGGCAGCAATCCACCCTTCGAGACAATGAAATCCGCCACCGTCTCAACCCCTGTGCCAGCGCGGATATTGCAAAAAACAAAAGGCCGGGCGCCCCGCATCTTTTTGCTATCGCGATCCATCACCTCAAGGGAGGCCCCACCAATGGCGCCAGATCGATCTTCACCCCAAAAAAGGCGGGCGACCATAAAACCAGAGTTGATGGTCTATTTGGCGATAGAGCGGCGCACCCGCAGATTATCATGATCGCCGCATTCACCAGCATCAAAGGTTCATTGTGCAGCGCACAAGAGGCGGATGCAAGCCCAAGAGTGACGAAACATCAGCGCCCGGCACTGCACGCTATGGTAAGGGCCGGCTTGGCGGTGAGAGAAAAGAATGCGGTCTAAAACCAGTGCGATAAGGTGTTGAGTCCCAGGATCCGTTTGCGAATCCGTTTGCGAATCCGACTATGCCTTCCTGCCGACTCTCCTGAACGATTCGCGCTTTTGGCGAGGGGCAGGGCCAGATTAATCGCGAATATCGGCTTTTCCACCAATAACATAGAATATATGTCAAATATCACGCTATTGTGATATATGTCCAAATATTACCAGAGCATGACAAAAGCCACTTTGACTTCTTAACAGATCATGCAGATTGTAATCATTCAAATGATGCATCGCAAAGGCAAAAGCACTAGAGTTTCATATCATTTCTCATTGAGCCGCACTCTTTTGAAACAATCACAGATGGTTAATGTTTTTTGATGAATTTTCTTAATAAAAACCAAGCTTTTAACGTTAATTAACGCATTGTTAAAAAACGGAAAATTTTTAGAAAAAATACTATTTGCCCGGTCCCCGGACTCTCCCTAACGCTCTGGGGACCGACGGATTGCTGATCGACCGATATATCTTTTTCCCTTTCAACCCCACAGGCGATCCGTATTCATTTTCAAGGATTGAACGATCATGACCATCAAATTTCTGACTAAACTCTCTGCCGCTGCATTTGCCTTTGCTTTGGGCATTTCCAGCGCCTCTGCCCAGCAGGTCGCCAACACCAATGGTGATGCCAATGCCGAAATCGTTCGCGCCCTGAGCGTGACCCAGAATGTGGCTTTGGATTTCTCGACCATCGCCCTGCCGGTAGGCAATACCGCCGGTACGGTCGTTCTGGCCACCGATGGCACCACCAGCGGCACCTTCACCCCCACGGGCACGCCCGTAGCCGGTGCCTTCACCATTGATGGCCCCGCCGCTGCCGTTGCCACCATCACCCTGCCTGCCACCGGCGTGAACCTGACATCAGGCGCCAATACCATGGTCCTTGATACCTTCACGAGCAGTGCGCCCACCGTCACCCTCACGGGCGGCACCGGCACCTTCACGGTTGGCGGCACCCTTAATATCGGCGCATCACAAGCGCTCGGCGCCTATACCGGCACCTATGCCGTTCAGGTCGATATTCCCTGATCGGCCTTAGCTTTAAATAAAAAATGGGTGCACTCAGGATCAGTTTCCGATGCACCCATTTTTTATTGATGCGCCAGATGATGCGCCAGATAATAGGTAAGATATTGACGCAGCCTGAAATAATATGTGAAACATCTTTATGAAATTTTTTCTCAACTGTCTCACATCCCTTGGTTTTTTATCCTTCCTGCTGCTCGCCACCCCGGGCCATGCGCAGGGGGTATCGGCCTTTCCCCAAAGGGTCGAGCTCAGCCCGGAAAACCGCATCGCCACGGTGACCCTGTTCAATCGTGGAACCGAGCGATCAACCTATCGCATCAGCTTCATCAATTATCGCCAAGGCCATGATGGTAAGATGGAAGCCATCGACACCCCGCCCGAGGGCGAAGGCTTTGCCGATGGCATGATCCGCTTTTCGCCCCGGCAGGTGATTTTGCCACCCGGCGAGCCACAAACCGTGCGGCTGATGCTGCGCACGCCGCCGGATCTGGCGGATGGCGAATATCGCAGCCATTTGATGCTGCAAAGCATCCCCCCAAGCCAACCCATTGAAGATGATCCCGATCCTGAAGAACTCAGTGTGTCGCTCAATATCGTTTATGGCTTTTCCATTCCGATTTTCGTGCAGGTTGGCGAGCTTTCCATCGCCGGGCGGATCGAGCCTGCCGGTTTTGATGCCCAAGGACAGCCGATCATTCGTATATATAATGAAGGCAGCCGCCATTTGCGCGCCGATCTGGTTGTTTTATCAAGAACAAGCGAAGTCACCCGGATCAATGGTCTGGCGGTTTATCTCAGCACGGGCTATCTCGATTTTCCCATTGATCTGTCATCCTTGGCCCCGGAACTCAAAAACACGCCTTTAACACTAGAACTGCGGATGCTGGATGATGGGCCGGTTTTATCGCAAACCCAGATCAGCGTGCCATAAGCGCGATCATGCGTATGCGGTCCACCCAAAACAAGGTCAAGCAAGGCGGTGGCAAATAAAGCGCAGATAAAAGCTTTTGCTTATGCCGGTTTTCTGTGTTGTTTGCTGTTCTTCCTTGATCTTACCCTCAAACCCATCGAAGCGGCGGCCCAAAATGCTCCCGCTGAAACGGGAACGGCTGAAGGAAACAGCCCGGATTTGATGGATCTGGTTGAACGGCCCGATGAAGAAGGGCTGATTTTCGATCTGCGTCTTGAAGATTTTCTGCTGGCACCGGGGTTTTTCATCTTTCAAGATCAAGATGATCCCGATCTTTATTGGATTCCCCTTTCGGCCTTTTTTCAAAATGTGGAATTGGCGATTGAGGTAAAGCCCGCTGAAGGCCGGGCCGAAGGCTGGGCTTTTGAAGAAAAGCGAGCCTTTCTGCTTGATCTTGATGCCGGGATCATCCGGTTTGATGGCCGGGAAAGCCGCCTGAAGCCCGGCGATGCCGAACGCCATTTCGATGATCTTTATGTGCCCCATCTTTTGATCGAACGCTGGCTGGGCATTCATTTCTTTTTCAATATCCGCCGCCTGAGCATCGAGCTTTCATCCCAAACGCCTTTGCCTTTGGAAATGCGGCTGGCCGCCGAAGATCGCCGCCGCACGCTTCGCCAGCGCCGGGAGATGGGCAGCCTGCCACGCTTTTATGCCGAACCCCAAAGCATCACCGTTCCCTTCATCGACAGCAATCTGGCGCTGAGCGCCCAGGACAGCGAATCGCAATCCAATCTGCGCGGCAATTATTCCATCCAGGCCACAGGCAGCCTTGCCCAGCAGGATTTATCCCTGTTCATCAATGGCGCGCTCTCTTCGGATGGGGGGGCGGAAACCCCCTCATTAAGGCTCACTTTGGGCCGGGAATTCGTTGAAGAAGGGGCCGCGCCCTTGGGCCTGCGGGCCTGGCAGGCGGGCGATATCACCACCCCCATCGCCCCGCTGGTGGGGGGATCAACCATTGGCCGGGGCCTGCGTTTATCCACCTATGGCAGTGATCGCCGCAGCCGGGGCAATCGCATCACCCTGCGCGGTGATCTGCCCGAAGGCTGGGAGGCCGAACTCTATCGCAATACCACCCTGATCGCCTTTCAAACCGGTGAAACCGGCAGCGGGCGCTATGAATTTACCGATGTGCCCATCGTGAGCGGCATGAATGTGTTTCGCATCGTTTTATTTGGCCCCCAAGGCCAGCGCCGGGAGCATACGGAACGATTTCTATCAAGCGCTGCCTTTGTCGAGGCTGGGGAGACCGAGATGGAACTGGCGATCAATCAGATCGACCGCAGCCTGATCGGCACCCGGCGCGAAGCCTCGATCAACCCCGATCGGGGCGATCTGCGCGGTGTTTTCCAGCTTGATCATGGCATCAGCGAACGCCTTTCGCTGGGGCTGCAAATCACCCGGGCGAGCGTATCCGAACCGGGGCAAAGCTCGCTTTTGAGCGAGACCAAAGACACCACCTTCTTTGGAACCAATCTGCTGGCAGGCATCGGGCCTTTATTGATCGAACTGAATGCGGTGGCCGATGAAAGCGGCGGAGTGGGCCTGCGTGGGGATCTGCAAACCCTTTTGGGACGAAACAGCATCAGCCTTTCGCATCAGGAATTTCGCGGGCTGGAAAGCGCCCTGAGCAATATTTCCGAATTTCGCGATTCCCTGCGGCGGATCACCGAGATTGATCTGGCCAGTAGCCTTGATCTGGGCTTTCTGGGCCATTTCCCCCTGACCTTTTCCGCAAGCCGGCGGGAAACCACCGCCGATGATCGCGATTGGCAGATTGGCGGTCGCCTCACCCGACGCATCGGACGGTTCAGCGCCACATTGGAGCAGGTCAATCGCCTGCGAACCATCGGTTCCGATCAGGGTGATCTGTTTTTTCGTGTGGGGACCCTTTTGGGGCGGACCAATCTGCGCGGCGAATTGCGCACCGAGCTTTTCCCCGATAGCCGATTGACCGAAGCCAATTTCGGCATCGATTATCGTTTGGCCAATCGCTTTGGGGTGCAGGGCACCATACGCCGCAATCTGGATAGCGATCTTACCAGTTTTTCCGCCGGTTCCTTTTATGATTTCAAACAATTTTCACTGGCTTTGAATGGCAGCCTCGATACCGATGGCGCCATTGGCGCGGGGCTGTCTTTGCGGGTTTCCAGCGGCTATAATCCCCGCGATGATCGCCTGCATTTCAGCTCTTATCCCAATGGCACCGGGGGGGCGCTGGCGGCCTTTGTTTTTGTGGATCGCAATGCCAATGGCCGCCATGATCCCGGCGAAATCGGCCTGCCGGATGTGAAATTCCGGCTTGAAGGGCAGGTAATGTCGGATGCCACCGATGAAACCGGGATGACCTTCATCCAAGGGGTTTCGCCTTATTTGCCCCGGCGCATGGTGATTGAAAAAATTTCCCTGCGCGATCCGTTTCTGGCCGATGTGCGCGGCGATGTGCGGGTGATGGCGCGCCCCGGACAAACCACCTTCATCGATTTTCCCATCGTGCCCACGGGGGAAATCGATGGCACGATCCGCTTTACGCGCTTCAATCGTACCGATCCCGGTCGCGGGGCCCGCCTTTTTCTGATCCCCGCCGATGCAAGCCGCATCGCCACAGGTGAGAGAATCGAACAGATTTCAGGCTTTGACGGCTATTATTATTTTGGTCAGGTGCCCTATGGCCGCTATGAACTGGTGGCCAATGTGCCCGGCCTTGATCCCCAAAGCCGGGCGGTGGAGCTGAATGAAGACACAGAAGCCCTTTTCGGTCTTGATTTTCAGTTTGAATTCCCCATCCCGTTTATTTTGCTGGATGATTTGCGGCCGGCCCCCGCCATCTTCGGGCGCGGCGAACCACCCCATCTGCGCTTATCTTTGGGCATTCGCGCCCCGGCGCTCGCCCCGGATCGGCTGTTCATTCCCCGGCTGAAAATCCGCTTGAAAAGCCCCCCGCCTGCGGTGGTGCCATCGATCCCCGCCTTGCGGATGATCATCCCCCCCGCGCCAGCCATTATCTAGATGCGGTTTAATAATTCCATTGAATCTGGGTGCGGATCACATCCCCTTCGGCGCGGCCCAAACGCCGCTCATCGGCTTCCCGCCTTTTCATATGGGCATAAGCAAGGGTCAATTCCAAAGCATCCACCGCCTGCCATTCCACGCCCAATTCCAGTTCATCGGTTTCAAGCCGGGGGGCATTGGTGGCCGCCCGCCATCCCCCGCGATAGCGCTGCCAGCGACCATAGGGCATCAATTCACCCATGGGGAAATCATCGATCCTAACCATAGTCTGGATATAGCCACCATTATTGTTTTTCTCGACGATCTGGCCTGTGGCAACATCAAATTCCGGGCCGCGCCCCCAATTCCATTCCGCCTGAAAGCCAAAGGGCTGCGGATAAAGAATGACATGAAAACCAGCGCGGGAATCCTTGAAAATCTCCTCGCTCACGCCGCCGGTGCGGATTTCCGGCTGCACCCGATTGCGCAATAGGGAAATCCCCATTTCCAAAACCTGGCCTTCCAGAAAATCAGCCACGCCATCCAGTTCGAAGGGATAGGTCGCCATGGCCACCTGCATGGTCTTGTCATTCTGTTCAGAGCGGTTTGCCCCCTGCCCATTGAACACGCCAACCCCCAAAGCCCCATAATTGCCAAACAGCTTTTGACCATCGGCATCCAACCGATCCCAAATGCGCTGCACATGCACCGGCGTATAATAGGCAATCACCCCCACCTCGCGCTCACCGGGGACCGCGCTATTGATGCCATCACTGCGATCAAGGGTCAGGCGATTGGAAGAGGATTGCAGATTTTCCCAGCCAAAGGGCACTTTCGATTGCCCCAAGCGCAGCTTGAAGCGATGGCTTTTATCCAGATGCACATCCACATAGGCATCACGAAGCTGTACAAAATTCTCCCGCCGTTCCCCATTCGATTGATTATTGATGCCGGAGGCAAAATCCGACTGAAAATAAAAGGAGATATAATCGCTGAGATCGCCCTGCAGCACCAGCCGCGCGCGGCGTAGAAAGAAATTTTCCTCATCACCAACCGAACGATCATGCACGGAGCGCAAGCGCGATTGCCCGGGCTCGGCCTTTTCATCACCCGACACAATTTCATTATGGCGCAATTGGGCATAACCGCGAATTTTGATCCGATCATACCATGGCTTTGTCGCCTGCGATCCATCGGCCATCGCAGTGGGATCATCGATATCATCAGAGTCTTCAGCCGCCAATTGGGTTGGCTGGCTACGCTCGGCAGGCGAAAGCGGCGCGATATCGGGCTGGGCGGCCCTTTCCGCCTGCTCCAAATTCCGAGGCTGGGCGCTTGGGGTCGGGTCTGCCGATTGCGCCGCTTGCAGGGCCTTGATCGCCGCCTTCAGTTCATCAATCTGGGCCTGAAGCTCTTCAACGGTCTGGGCATTGGCCTGGTGTGACAACAAAACAAGCACGCTCGCCCCCAGAATATTTTTCAGTCTTCGGCCCATGATCATCGCCCGCTCCCTTCTTTTCCGCCTTCAGGTTCATCAGCTTTCACAAGATCGCCATGATCTTGAGATGACATATCTATGACATTTTCATGGCATCTTTCCCCTCTTGCCGCCCCATCTTTCCAGCCGATCATGGCAAAAACGAAGAATTAAGATTGCCCGGGGAAGATGGCGGCGACAAATAACCTGACTAATAGGTCAGATATGCTTTGATGGCAAACCAGCCAGTCAGAATCCCGGATAAGGAGGCCATGCGGCGAACCCCCTCCGCGCCCCTTCAGCCTTTGAAATGTTCAAAAATGCTATAGCCCCCGATAGCGATGAAGCCAATCCCGGCAATCAGTTTGAGTGGGATATCGGCAAGAAAGCGCGATGCAAAGGTGCCAAGCAAAACCGCTATCGCCGTTGAGGCCACAAGGGCTAAAGACGCCGCCCCAAAAACCAGCCACGGATTACGCCCTTCTTCCGAGGCAAATAAAACCGTGGCAAGCTGGGTTTTATCACCCAGTTCAGCCAGAAAAACTGTGATGAAAATCGCCAGTAAAGAAGATATGGGCATCTGAAGTCTCCGGGCCGGGCATTAATGAAAAAAACGACATCAAACAGCCGGCCCGGCCATGGGGCGGCTGAAGATATCGCAAGTCTCACCAAGCCAATGATCGCCGCTCACGGTCGATCAAGCCGAATGCACCACACCCATGCCGGGCAATTATGTTGATACATTCTTTCTTCTTGCAGATTTTTAGCCTGCCGGAAGAAACAGTTACTCCCCTACAATGGGCGGCAAGCTAGCATAATCATCCCCAAGCGCAAGCGCCTTTTCAAAGACGGTCGGCCGGGGAATGGCCCAAAACGCCCGAAACTCGCAAGACAGCGCTATTCCATATCTTCTTTGTCATTACTCACGAAAAATTTACTTCTTTATATTACATTGAACAGCTGAAAATAATCTGTCATAAAGTCCCAAACTCATGACCCCTGCCCGCTTATCCATGCCTGCCAAAATGTCTGATCCGGTTCAGGCTCGAATCCGATTGCCCCGACAATCCATCTGGCCTGCGCTGGGCTTTGCGCTCTTTTCCCTTCTTCTGATCGGGATCATCAGCCTGTGGCCGCCGCAAAGCGGGGCCGTGGCTGCCGGTTTTCCCCCTCATTGGAGCCTGGCGCAGCGTATGCAGGCGGTGGAAAAGGCCGAAGCCCTGGTGCTGGGGCAGCCCGGCCCCTTGCTGCTGGTGATCGGCAAACATCCCGATGCCCCCGGCCTGCCCGGTCGATTATGGGCTGCTGGCGCGATGATTGTGATCGATCCCGCTGGTGCTACCGGCTGTGCGGGCAAACCGAAAGCGCCCTTGGCCCGCAATGTTGAAGCCTTTTCCCGCAATGAATTTATGGCCCCGGATCAATCTGCGGCCCTCTATCAAATGGAGCCCTCTCATGTCCTCTGATATGCAAAGCCTTGATGGCCTGCGCGCGCAGGCTGGCAAAACCCTCATCGCTTATTTATGGGCGCATCCCCCGATCATTTTGCTGGCAGGCTATCTGGTCGGAAGCGGGCTGGCCTGGGCAGCGGCGATTGCTTCGGCCTTTTTATGCTTATGCGCCAGTCTCAGCATCACCACGGGGGCTGGTGGGCTCATTCATCGCACGATGATCGCGGTGGCCGCCGTCAGCCAGGCGGCTTTGCTGGTTTTTGCGCTGAAGGGGCATCCCTGGCAAATTGATATGCATATGTATTTCTTTGCCGTTCTGGCCATTGTTTCGGCCTTTAATTGCCCGAAAACACTGATTGTGGCGGCAGCAGTCACCGCAGGGCATCATCTGCTTTTGAATTTTGCGATCCCGGCCTGGGTTTTCCCCGATGGCGGCAGTTTCTGGCGCGTGGTTTTGCATGCTGTGATCGTGATCGTGGAAACCGGTGTGCTTTATTGGTTTACGGGCAAAAGCTTGGTACTCCATGCTGAAGTGGCAGATGCCTTGGGGACCGCCCAGCATTCTGCGCAAATCGCCGAACAAAATGCCCGCCGCGAAGAAGAAGCCAATCAGGATGCCCGGCAGGCTTTGGCTCGAGCCGAACAAGCCCGCATCGAAGGGGAAAAACTGCGCGCCGAACGCGCCGAAGAGCGCACCCGCCATGCCAAAGAGCAAAAGCAGCAGATGCAGGCGCTGGCCGCCACCTTTAAACAAACGGTGGGCACCATCGTTGCGGATGTGAGCGGAGCTTCAAACAGCTTTGCCGGCAATGCCGATGCCCTGGCCAAGCTGACCGGACTTGGCAATGAACGCTGCACGAAGATGGATCGGGCCACCAAAAGCGTTCATGACTATATGGCCGCCGTGGCATCGAGCGCCGAGGAATTAACCGCATCCATATCGGAAATTTCCCAGCAGGTGGAAGGATCGCGCAAGGTTGCCCAAAAAGCCGCCGATGAATCCCAAAGCGGGATGGAGAATATCCGGAAATTGGCCCAACAGGCTTCAGGCATCGGCAATGTGGTGACCCTGATTTCCGATATTGCCGAGCAAACCAATCTTTTGGCGCTGAATGCCACCATTGAAGCCGCGCGCGCAGGCGATGCGGGCAAGGGCTTTGCCGTGGTTGCCAGCGAAGTGAAGGCGCTGGCCAATCAATCGGCAAAAGCCACCGAAGAAATCAGCCGCCGCATTCATGAAATTCAAAAAATGACCGATGGCACGGTGGGCTCCATCGAAACCATATCCGACGTGGTGCGCGGCATTCATGAAAGCACCACCGCCATTGCCGCCGCCGTTGAAGAACAAGACGCCGCCACCCGCGAAATTGCCCGATCCGCCCAAACCGCCCTTGCCGAAACATCGGATGCCACCGAAGCCGTGACCGGCGTAAACGATATGATCGGGCAGGTGGGAAAAGAGGCCGATCAAACCTCGCAAGCCGCAGGCACCCTATCGGAACTCGCCCGGCAATTGAACCAGCAGGTGGAGCATTTCCTGAGCGAATTGGCGGTTCAGGCTGAGAAAGACGATGAAACACGCCAAAAGGCGGCATAAAGGCGGAACTCAGCCTTTGCTTTGGCGGCGCTCCTGCAACAGGCGTTCCGACAGATGAAAACTGGCGGGATTATCCACATCGATAGGGCCATAAGCATAGGGCAGAACCACGGCCTTGGCGCTCAGGCCAAAGCCACGGCCCGTGCGCGCTGTCATATCCGCCAATGTCACCGCCTTCAGCTTATATAAAATAAAGGTGGTGAGCCCGAAAGCCTTCAGAATACGCCAATGCTTTTTGCCAAATTGGCCGCCACCACGAAAGGTTTCCACCGACGCCAGCGCTTTTTTGTTTCGCAAGCCATAAAGATTGCAGGCCGACCAGCCCCCATCCTTTAACTGGTGATAATTGAGACCCGAGCCGGGGATGGCCCGATCAACGGTTGCCTGATCGGTGAAGGCAATCGCCACATCCTGATCAGCGGCCAAAAATTGATCGCAAAAATCGCGCACCAGTTCGGGGGTGTGCAGGGCATTATCGCCGGTGGTGATCACCAAAGGCAGGCAATCGGGCACTGCCTCTGCCGCTGCAAAAATGCTATCGGCCAATGTAGGCTGGCTCATGGCGTGAAGCACCCTGCCATCCTCAAACCATGCCTTCAGGCGCGGCGAGGATTTGAGCCAGGACGCATCTTCGATGGAAACCAGCACCCGATCAATGGCCCCGCTATCGAACAGGGCGGCGATCACCCGTTCCAGCATCACCTCGCCATCGATGGTCACAAAGCATTTATGCGAGATCTTCTGAAGCCTTGCCACACTATCTTCGGCGCCTCGGCGTCCGGCAGCCAGCACCAGCGCAGTGAACGGCGTGGCGAGGGGGGTGAGATCGATCTGCGTGTTCATCAAAGCGATCCTTTCGCGCCAAAAGATTTCACGCCAAAGGGGCGGGCAAAATGGCGTGTCATCTCGGCAATAGATGAAAGCTGGGGCAAATCGCGCAAAGCCCGGCGCAGGGCCGATGCGTCATCGGCAGGTAAATATCCGGCAACACAGCTTTCATATTTTTCCCAATAATCGTCCATGCTGAAGGGCAAGGCGAGACTGCCTTTGGGCCATGGCCGAGTTTCCGATAAATGGCGGCCATCGTGCAAGGTGATCTCGACCCGGGTGGGGCATTCGCCTTCCAGCTTATCTATGGGATGAAGATGAATGCGCGGATAAAGCGCCCGCAAATCGGGGCGCCGGGCCGCCTGATCGGTGAAATCCTCAAGGCCGATCCGATCCTGCGCCAAACAAAGGGATAAGCAATGGGGGAAGGAAAATTTACTTTGCAGACCATTTTGCGGATCATCATACATCAGATTATTGACATGCACCTGCGGCAGATGCACATCCACCCGCGCCACATCATCTGGCCCAAAGCCATGTTCGGCCTTCAGATCCAGAATGGCATCCATCGCCCGGTGCGATGCCCCGCAATTGGCAAAGCGTTTCACCCGAAAGCCATGATGGGTGATCAATAAAGGCTCGCCCACCGCCTGCGTTTCAAAGCGCAGCACCTGCCCATGTTCGGGATTTTGGATGGCATCGCGCAGGCTTTCATAATCGGGGCCAACCATCAGCCGGTTCATCCCGGTGCGACCATCAAGGGTCTCCATCCCCGCGGTCAGGCCATCGCGGGCAAGGCTGGCGGCCATCACCCCGGCCTTGGCGGCCAGACCCGCATGGAGCGGCTTGGTCATGGTGCCGAATTGCGACATGAACCCCGCCGCCATGGATGTGGCGATGGAAATCGCCGCCGTCGCTTTGGGCTGATCAAGCTTTAAAAGCCGGGCGCAGGCCGCTGCCGCCCCCAAAGCACCAACGGTGGCGGTGGCGTGCCAGCCGCGATTGCGATGGGTGGGGTTCACCCCCTGGCCCACCCGGCCCATGATCTGCAAACCCACGATATAGGCATCGATGATGGCCTCGCCGCTGGCATCAATCTCTTCGCCCAACGCAAAAAGGGCGGGGGCGAGAACGGTGGTGGCGTGAGCTTTGGGGGGGTCGAAATTATCATCCAGATCAAGGGCATGGCCCGCCGTGCCATTGACAAGGGCCGCAAAAGGGGCCGACAGCCTATGCTCAGAGCCGACAATGGCGCAATCCCCCAGCCCCCAGCGGGCCATGGTTTTCAGGGCGATTTGCGTGGCGGGCTCGATTGCGCCGGGGATCATCACGGCCACGATATCGATCAATTCGCGATGCGCCGATGCCCGGGCTTCGGCGTGCCAATCATCGGATGTCGTCGCCACCCATGCGCCAAAGGCTTCCAAAGGATTATGAGACACGATTGCAGCTTCCCTCAATTTTTCTGGCTGCTTTTTATGACGCCTGACCGGCCCTGTAAAACCTTTTTGTCGGCACATCACAGGGTTGTCGGCACATCACAGGGGCGCCTGAAAGTGTCTAGATCACCCCGATGAGCAATAAAACAGCCAGCACCCCCGCCAGAAACAGGCGATAAAGAACGAACGGCATAAAGCTCGCCCGCCGCAGCCAGGCCATCAGGCCGGCAATCGCCAAAAGGGCACTGAAAAAGGCCAGAACGCCCGCGATCAAAGCATCGGATTGCAAGGCGGCATTGCCCGATTGTACCAGATCATAAAGCCCCAAAAGGCCCGCCGCAGCGGTGGTGGGGATCGATAAAAGCAGGGAAAAACGTGCCGCATCCGGGCGTTTCTGGCCCAAAAACAAGGCCGCTGTCATGGTAATGCCGGATCGGCTGACCCCGGGCACCAGCGCCAAAGCCTGCGCCAGCCCGATGATCAGCACATCGCGCCAGCGCAAATCGGCCATCTCGCCTTTCGCCTGATCGGCGCGGCGATCCGCCAAGCCTAAAACAACCCCAAAAAGCGCCGTAGTCACCATGATCAGCACGGGGCTGCGCCAATCATTGGCGATAATATCTTTCAACAAAAAACCCGCGATCACCACCGGCACCGTAGCCGCGATGATCTGTTGGGTGAGGCGGGCATCAGGGGTTTTCGCCCCGCGCAGGCTATCGAAAAAGCCGCGAAAAAGCCGGACCACATCGGCACGGAAATAAAGCATCACGGCCAAAAGCGTGCCGATATGCATGGCCACATCGATGGCCAGCCCCTGATCGCTCTGGCCGGTTAAAACCGGGGCCAGGATCAGATGCGCCGATGAACTGATCGGCAAAAACTCGGTGATCCCCTGAATGATCGCCAGAAAAATCAGGTATAATAAGGGGATATCTGTGATCAGTCCCGGCATGAATAGACCATAGCTATCAGGATTTCCCTCAAATACGGCACGGTTTTGCGGAAGATTTGGTGGCAGGCTTATGAGAAGATTTTACGGAAGGCTTAGTGGAAGATGTCTTGGCCAGCAAGGCCCGCAGATTAAGCCGCGATTACCCTTGCGTCCAGTCTCTCATCAATCATGCTTGGCCATGGGTTCGATGCACTAAGAACAAGGAAGCCTTGTGGAGCGTCGCATCCACGATCATTGCTCCCATCAATGGCTCTAACAGTCTTATTATCAAAAACTATGTGAAAATCGTACCGCTAAATACGTCCGGCTACCCAGTCGGTTTTATTGACCACATCCCAGCCCAGCCTGTGAAGGCAATCCGCTATGGCGAAACGATGGCCGCTGGCGCCATAGCGCGTCTGGGCAAATTGCTCTTGGCATGTTTGCCATGCATATTCATAAGATAGAGAATCCACCGGAGCATCAGTTGCCCGCACCGCTTCCGGAGGCTGCAAGTCATAGACGCTGTGAGAGCAGCCAGAGACCAGAAATGCCAACAAAAATATTGAAATTGGAAAGCTCGTGGAGCCATAAACTGATCGTCTCATAGCAAGCCCCTTCTAATTAGCAGCAAGCAACAAGGCGTCAAAAAAAGCCAAGGCCGATTGAACTGAGCTATAAACCCAAGCGGGGAGGACGACGAGTATCTCCGGGATCGTGCCGAGCAGCACACCGAATATAAGGAAGGCCAGTCCCATCAACTCTATATGTATACCACCAATCACCGCCTCTTTCATCATAGCGTCAAGCTTCTGATCTTCCTCCTTCCGCTGTTGCTCCTCCGTGCTCAAGCCCGTTTTCAGGTCATTTTTGACATTCCGGACTCTGGCAAGTAAATAATTTTGCCGCTCATGTAGTCCTTCGATTTCTCTAGGCCGTAAACTCATAAACGGGATTCCCAAAGCGTTGC